>JAXMOL010000035.1:0-83791 GCA_034669905.1 Candidatus Hydrogenedentota bacterium | reverse complement strand
TGCGGTCCCTGCACGGGCAAACCCGAGCAGGCTGTAGCACCCCCTGCGTCTCCCCGGAAACTCTTCACCCATAAAAGAATACCCCGAGGGTGCCACCCTCAAAGACGGGAGCTCCGCGACCGCCTTTGTGGGTGTGGCTTGCCCACGGGTTGAGAATCGTCTTAACGTGGTGTGACGTTCATAAGGCACCCGTCGGTTTCTCTTGTAGCGGTGATTGGCTACTGCGGTCCCTGCACGGGCAAACCCTACCGGGCCTGTCTATGGCACTCCCAGGCGCTCTTGTTGGTGTACCGCAGTCGGAAAGCCCGCCCGACCCGTCACCGGCATCTTGGTGAAAAATCCCGTCAATGTGCTACGTTACCCTCACGGAAACCGACCCTGTGAAAGGCCACCATGCCCCTTCTCGATGCAAACGGACGCCTCTTCGGCAAACTGAACCTCTTTGATGGCTTCCTCGTCCTCGTCGTACTGGCCGTCGTGGTGCTGGCCTATCAACGCCTCACCGTGGACTACCGCGTCGCTCCCCCCTATGCGCTGGAAACACGGCAGGTCACCGTCGCCGTCGATCTCCAACTCCCCCGGGAATCAGCCTGGCTCTGCGAAGCGGCGACTGCGGGACTCCAGGAAACGGACCCCCGTTCTGGAGAGGCACGGGCGATCGTGAAGGGCTGTCACCTCGAAGACGGCCTGCCCATGGTCTCCCTTCAGATCTTCGCCGTGCGCGATGGAGCCGACCGCATTCTCTTCGAAGGGGCGCCGCTCCTGCCCGGTCGCCCCCTCCAAATCGACACCGATGCCCTGATTCTCGAAGGCGTCGTGCGCCGCGTGACACCGGAAGTCCTTCCATGAGCTTTCCGGGAGGCAACCCAAAGGGCTACGGGGCAACATGGGTGCGCAACTCGGCCGTGGCCCATTTTTTTCAACACGCCCCCTCCCCCACGCCGAGCCTCGAACACGCCCGTGTACTCCAGGGGCTGCGTCGGCTCCCCCACGCCCTGGGTGGGCTTACTGCCCTCAGCCTCGTGGGCTTCCTGGTGGGTCTATCCACGGGGCACCTGGCACCCGCCGCCTTGCTCGCTGTCTTTACCCTGGCGTGCCACTTCCCGGCCGTCGCCCTGGGCCTGACACCGGCCCTTCTCCTGGGTGCGCCCCGACTCCCCCTGATGACCCTCGGAGACGAGCTCCTCTTCCTCCGTCTTGATCAGGCCGCGATTGCGGGTATGGTGTGTGCGCTGGCCTTCGACCGGAAAACCGGGTTTCGCAGCCCACCGGCCCACACGGCCCTGCTGCTGGCCCTAGCGGCCCTGCCCCTCAGTATCATCGCAGGAACGGCCCAGGGCACCCTCCAGACGCCTGCATCGGCCTTCCTGTATCTCGCCCAGTGGCTCACCTGGTATGCCCTCTTTGTTGCCGCCTACAGCCTCGCACCCCGCCTCGGAAACCGGGCCATCTATGCGTGGACCCTTCCCCTTATTGCCTTCGCCGCCTATGGCCTCGCCGAATCCCTCTGGCCGTACTACGAAGTGCCTGGCGTGCGCTACCGCACCTTTGAACGGGGCCTCTTCCCGGGGCAGGCGAACCACGCGGCGGGCCTCCTGGCGCTGGCCACCACCACCGGGCTCGCCCTGGCCACCCAGGCCCGTTATCGCTTCCTGGGAATTGCACTGGCCCTGGTGGCCACCCTGGCCCTCCTGCCTACCCTGTCGCGCTCGGGCCTGATGGCCTGGCTCGCCGGTGTCGGCATGTTGGCCCTCCTCTATTGCCCGCCCTTGCGCTGGTGGACCCCGCCCCTGGCGGTGGTCGGACTCATCGCCCTTCCCACGTCCGCGTGGTATCGCTTCAGCGCGCCGGGCAGCTCCATGTATGATCGCCTGGTCGCCTGGAAGAGCGCCCTCAGCACCGTAACCGACTACCCCCTGCTCGGTCTCGGCGCGGGCGCCCGTCATCGCTCCTACTACGACAACTACTACCTCATGACCCTCGCGGAATCCGGCCTCATCGGACTGGTGCTCTTCCTCGCATTTCTCCTCCTGCTCCTCCGTGCACTCCACCATGCCCGCGGCCCCCACAACCCCCTCGCCACCGGCGCCCTTGCCGGGTGTGTCGCCATGGCGGTGCACGGGTTGGCTACCGGCACCTTCATCGTTACCCTGACCGGAGGACCCCTGTTCTGGCTCTGTGGTGTTGTACTCGCCCCCCATAAGGAAACAACGGAATGCCACTGAAGTCCCTCCTGCGCCCCATGATGTGGGTAGGTATCATCGGCGTCGCCAGCAAGGTGATGGCCGCCGCCGCTGGCATTCTCCTGGCCTATCGATTCGGTGCGGGTCAGGTCACCGACGCCTATCTGCTGGCGAAAACGGTCCCCCTCGCCGTTTACCTCATTCTCGACAGCGTCATCTACAACACCCTGGTCCCCCTGTTGCGCCGCCCGGAAAAAAACGACGCCCTCTTTCGCACCCTGCTACTCCTCTTCTTCCTGGGTGCCGCCACCCTTTCGGCCGGGCTCTACTTCGGTGCCGCCCACGTCGTCGCGCTCCTTGCCCGGGGTGCCGACGCCCAAACCCAATCTATCGCCATTCAGCTCCAGATCATAACCGCCTGGACCATACTCTACGCCGTGCCCGCCTCCTGCCTTAAGGCCTGGAACGCCTGCCAGTCCCGCTACGTAGCCGCCTCCCTGGACGGCTTCGTGGTAAGTGGCATCCTGCTGGCAACCCTGCTCTGGGCACCGGAACACATGGGCATTACCCCCGTGGCCATTGCCCTGCCCGCCGCCTTCGTCGTACTCCTCCTCATCCAAGGCGTTCTCGGCCGGGCGGCGCTTAAGCTATCCCCCCGTGCGCCCCTGGCGGAGCTCCCGGGCCGCTACCTCGGTCGCCTCATGACGCCCCTCCTCTTGCTCAACGGTGTTCAACAGGCCCAGGTCGTTTTCATCGTAATTCTCGCTTCCTTCTACGAGAGCGGCGCCCTTTCCCAGGTCAACTACAGTTATGCCATCGCCCAGATTCCGGTCGGTGTCCTGGACCTGATTCTCTTCAGCACCCTCTTCCCCTTCGCCGCCCAACTGGCCTCCCGCCGGAAGCTGGACGAGCTCCAGCACATGTTTCACCGTGCGGCACTGGCCCTCTGCCTTCTGGCCCTGCCGACCGCCATCTGGATACTCGTTTTTCGGGCCGCGCTCGTGGACACCCTCCTCACGCGGGGGCACTTTGATGCCATCGATGCCGACAAGACGGCCGCCCTCTTGCTGGGCCATGGCCTGGCCATTCCCGCCTGGGTATTGGAGGCCCTGGGGTGTCGCGTGCTCTTTGCCCTCGGACAACACACCCGATACCTCGGCACGGTCACCCTGCGCCTTGTCACCTTCACCATCATGGCCCCCCTGATAACCCCGTGGCTCGGCCTGCCCGGCATCAGTCTCGCCTTCGCCCTCAGCTTTGTGGTGGGTGCCATCGCGACCGCCCACGCGGTCCAACAGGCCCTCGGTCAGGCCCCCCTCCATACACTGCGCCCAGGGCGCCCGACCCTCCGCCTCTTGCTCCTGATAACCCTCCCCACGACGGGCCTTTCCCTGCTGTTGCGTGCGGGCCTGGCCGATGCAGGCACTGTCTACCAACTGGGCGCAGGTGCTATACTCGTGGTGTTCACCACCGCCTGGGGCATGCGTCAGTTTACGGCGCACGCGCCCCGCGGAAAATCAGCGTAGAATCAATCTCCCGGAGTTCATCGTGTTAGGAGCTGGCATTCCCCCAAGCCTCGACCGTCAGGAACGTCGGCTACGGTTGGTGGCCCTCGCCGTAATCCTGCTCGGTGCCTTCACCGGCATCTCCTACGTCCTCCTCTCCCAGGAAGACGTGCCGGACTATGACCGCCTTGAGCGGGAGGAAGATGGCGAAGCAAAGCTGAAAGCCTACCTCGCGGAAAAGGAACGGGCCAGCGCCTACGCCTTCCTGCGAGATCTTCTGGATCAACGCAGCAAGGAACCGGCCATCGCGGCCGTGTATTGCCGGGATTCCTGGCACCAATGGGTGGATGGGCAGATCGAGTTCAAGGGGGATGTAGACTTCGTGGATCCCCTGGGTCGGAGCTTCCCCCACCGCTACGTCGCCACACTCACGGGCAGCGCCCAGGATGGATGGGAATTGGTCACCATCAACGTGCAGCCGGATGTCGACGAATCATCGCGTCAGAACCCCGCGCTTTAGGAAGCGTGATGGCTATCGACACGCCAACCTGGCGTTGCGCGATAGACGGCTTTCGTGCCACGCGATGCCACCATAGTATGGACCGCGAGCATCACGCTGGGCATTCCATTCCGATCAGAATCCTCAGAGCTTCTTGCGCAGCTTTTCCAACAAAGCCAGGGCGTCCTGGTCAAGCCGATCCTCGAGATGATGGGGATTCACCTGACGGGTCCGTTGCAGGGCCTCGCTGGTGTCCTGACGGGATTCCTGGATACTGTTGAGAAAGTTTCCTGCATCCATGACGAGCGCCCCCATTCCCCGGCACAAATCACGGACGCCGCGGTCATTGGTCACCACCACCACTTCCATCTTTCGGGGCATTTCATAGACCATCCGCTCGATAACCGCGTCCGCCGTCAGTTTGGCCGGTGAGTAAATCACTTCCAGGGAGCCCACACTGCGATTGTGATCCACCCGCTCCGAAACCTGGCGGCCCCGGCCATCAAATACGATCGTCACACGCGCCCCCGTCTGTACGCAGAAGTGGGCCACCTTGTCGATGAGGGCCTCCCGGGCGGTTTCCAGATCCTGGCGCAGCAGGCCCTTCAGCCAACGGCACTTATGTAAGACGTTGTAGCCGTCGACCAAGTGTAATTCTGCCATGCCAACCTCATTTCCGGGGCCCGTTTGCCTCAGCCCTCGTAGATGCGCGGCACCCGCCGGCCAATTCCGGTCAGGATCTCATAGGGGATCGTGCCCGCATGGTGCGCCAGCTCCGCCACCGTAATCGCGTCTTCGCCATTGCCGCCCAAGAGCACCGCCGTGTCGCCCACTTCCACACGGGGAACCCGACTCACGTCTACCACCACCTGGTCCATACACACCGTGCCCCGCAGGGGACACCGTACCCCGCGGATCAGCACGTCGGACTTATTGGAAAGGTGATAGGGATACCCGTCGGCATATCCGACGGGCAACATGGCCACCCGCATCGCTGTCTCGGTCGTGTAGGTCCGCCCATAGCCCACCGTCTCCCCGGCGGCCACTTCGCGCACCTGGGCCACCGTCGTTTCCCAACGCAACACCGGACGAAGGAGGGCCGTTGCGGGAGGCTGATCGGTGGGCCAGACGCCGTAGGTCATAATACCCACCCGCACCATGTTGAACAGGCCACTGGGATAGTTCACCGTGCCGGCGCTGTTCGCCGTGTGGGCGATTTCATAGGGCGTCCCGTCTTTTTCGAGGCGCCGGAGCAATTGCTTGAAGGCCTTAATCTGAGCGTAGGTCAGGGCGTCGTCAACAACATTGGCCGTGGGAAAATGGGTGCCGATACCTTCAATATCAATGTGGGAAATTCGCGTCAGGTATTGGATTTCATCGGCCGCCGTCTCCAGAGCAAAACCCTGGCGGTTCATGCCGGTATCTATCATGCAATGGACCGGGGCCACCGTGTTGGCCTTCCGCGCCATCTCGCCCAACTGCTCCGCCGTACGCACATCGGAAAGCATGAGGGTCAGGCCGTAGCGCACGACCGATGCCAATACGTCGGTGTCCGATTGCATCATGACGAGAATGGGGGCCTCGATGCCGCCTTCCCGCAGTTGGATGCCTTCGTCCACCGTGGCCACGCCCAGCATGGTCGCCTCGGTATCAAGGGCACGCCGGGCGAGCGGCAAGGCACCCAGACCGTAACCGTCGGCTTTTACAATGGCGGCAATGCGGCAGGAGGGACCCACCAGATTACGCACCACGGAAAGGTTGTGGGCATAGGCCGCCAGGTCGACGACCGCCTGCGAAGTATGGATGGTATTGTTCATGAGAGGGAGTCGAGCCCGAGCGACTTCCAGTTGAGCCGGGCAAATTGCACGCCCGAATACACGGTATAGAGCGCCACAAATATGATGGCCCACATGGAAGCGGTTCCGATGCCTGAGATATACAGGGTTACATCACCGGGAATACTATCCACGATGGACGGATACTGTTCCAGGGCCTGCAAGACCACCACCAAAAAGAGAAAGGTGCAGACGTAGACCATCTGCAAAATGGTTTTCATCTTGCCCCATTTGTTGGCCGGAATTACGATGCCCTGAGACGCGCCCAACGAACGGGCTCCCGTCACAAGAAACTCCCGCGCCAGAATCAACACCACCGCCCACGGCGGCACCTGCATGGCGGGGATTCCCAGTAGCATGACGAAGGCCGCCACAACCAGCACCTTGTCGGCCACGGGGTCGAGCAGTTTACCGAAGTTGGTGACCAGATTACGCTCGCGCGCAATTTTGCCATCGTAGTAATCCGTGATAGCCGCCACGACGAAGACGACGTAGCCAATGGCAAAGCTGTAGACGTTGTGAATCGACAGAAACAGCACGAAGAAGGCCGTCAGAATACAGCGCGCCACAGTTAGTTTGTTGGGTAAGTTCATGGTAACGCCATTGTAGCAGGTTGGGGCACGGAACGCAGGGCAATGACGCGCAGTAGTTCCGGAACAGGGCCGACTTTATCCAACGACCAGCGAACTGGCCGAACTTTATTACGCGCATACGCCCCGGCGCGCTTTACTCGACGCCGAAACGGGCGGGTGGCTTGATTTCCACACTACCGGCATTGACTCGATCCGTAGTGTTTTCGCTGAAGGGCCGTACCACCATGGAGAAGGAAAACCAACCCAGCAGCAGCAGGGCACAGATAGCCGCCCAGGTCATCGCATCCCGCACCCAAAGGGGGTAGGGGTTTGACGGGTCCGAAAGGGCACCCCGACTCAGGAAGTTTACTTCCGGTCGGGCAGCACGACACGCCCGCAAAGCGTCGATAAAGGGCTCTGCAGACAATCCGAGCACGTTGCAATACGTGGTGAGAAACCCGACCGTATAGGCCGTCGCCGGAAGCTCATCCAACTCGCCTGATTCCAGGCGGGTCAGATACTCAGTCGGCACATGGGTTTCGTGATACGCATCCAACAACGACAAGCCCAAGGCTTCCCGTTGCTCTGTCAATTTATATCCTGGAAATTCTAGCTGGCTCATGAGCTTTCTTCTGCCTGCACCGTTTCGACCAAGATTTCCCGTGCTTTACTACCCGTATGGGGTCCCACGATCCCCTTTCGTTCCATCATATCAATAAGCCGCGCTGCCCTAGTGTACCCTACTCGTAACCGTCTTTGCACCATGGAAATCGAGGCTTGTCCCGTTTCCATCACGACCTGCACGGCATCGTCGAAGAGTTCATCGGCTTCATCGGCAATTTCTTCTAATTTATCTTTGCTTTTTCCCCAATTCTCAATTTCATCTTTGTATTGCGGCGGCGCCTGACGCTTCAGGTGCATGATCAGCGAATTCATCTCTTCATCGCTCACGAAGGCACCCTGGATACGCGTCGGCTTCGATTGGCCCGCCGGCAAATACAGCATATCACCCATGCCGATAAGGCGCTCCGCACCAATCTCGTCCAGAATACACCGGGAATCCACCCGGGAAGACACCTGGAACGAAATACGGGACGGGAAGTTGGCCTTAATCACGCCCGTCAACACGTCCACCGAGGGGCGCTGCGTGGCGATAATGAGGTGGATACCCACGGCGCGGGCCAACTGGGCCAGCCGTCCGATGGAATCTTCCACTTCATTGCGGGCCAGCATCATGAGGTCCGCCAACTCGTCGATCACGCAGACAATATAGGGGAGACGGCGGATAATACTGAGGTGCTGCTGATCGCCTTCATCCTCATCGCCTTCCATCTCAATTTCGCCGTTTTCGACGCTTTGATTGTACACTTCAATGTTCCGAACCCGCAGGTCGGCAAAGAGACGATAGCGCTCTTCCATCTCATTGATCAACCACGTGAGCGAAATCGATGCCTTTTTGGGATCGATCACCACCGGGGTGATGAGGTGGGGGATATCGTTGAAGATCGAAAGCTCCACCATCTTGGGGTCAATCAGGATAAGCTGGAGGTCATCGGGGCTGTGCTTAAACAGCAGACTGGCCAGTAAGGCCTTGACACACACCGTCTTACCCGCACCCGTCGCACCCGCCACCAACAGGTGGGGCATGGTCGCCAGGTCGGCAATCTTCACGTCCCCGGCGATATCTTTGCCAAGCACAAGATTCAGTTTTCCTTTACCACCCCGGAAGGGACGGGACTCAATCAGTTCCCGAATGAGCACGGGATCCCGCTCCGTATTGGGTGCTTCAATCCCCACACGGCCTTTGCCCGGGATGGGTGCTTCCACACGAATACGGTGGGCCTTGAGGGCCAGGGCAATATCGTCGGCCAGGGCCTGGAATCGGGCCACTTTGATGCCCGGTGCCGGCTCCAGCTCATAGCGGGTAATGGTCGGGCCCCGCGTCACATCGGTCACCCGGGCCTCAATACCAAAGGTCTGCAGGGTCTCTTCCAGTTTGACACTCGTTGCACGAAGGGTCTCTGAAAGATCGGTCACCACCGTCTCTTCCGGCTCATCGAGAATATCAAGGGACGGCTTGGAATAGGTCTTGGGATACTGATAGTCGTGGGGAATCTCTTCGTGCGCTATCGCCTTTCGGCGGGCACGTCGGGGCTTGGGCTTGGCCTTCTCCGGCACCGGCGCAGCTGCCACGGGCTCCTCTACGGGCTCGGGCACCGGCTCGGGTTCCACTTCGGGCGTCTCATCGAAAACATCCACACCCAAGGCCGACACATCGTCTGACATGGACTCGGCATAGTCGTCCAATCCCGGCACATCCAGCGACTCCGCCTCATCAAAAGGTGCTTCCTCGAAAGGAGGCTCTTCCAGGGCGACGTCGTCGGGCGTGGGGGAGACGGGGGCATCGAGGTCGTAAACAAAGGCCCCTTCTTCTTCCTCGGCGAAGACATCGTCTTCCTCGTGCACCTCCTCATGGGCAGGCACGGGCGACACGTCTGGCACCGCGTCAAAGGGCGCTTCTTCTTCCTCTTCCACCACATCCGGCGCACCGGTGCCACGAATCGTAATGCGAGAAAGGGGGTCTTCGTCGGGCTCCAACTCGGGCTCCGAAGCCACTTCGGGGACATCGCTGCCAATCGGCGCGGGAATCTCGGCTTCATCCAGGGGCAGGTCGACTTGTTGGGGTTTCCGACGGGATCGTCCCGCGCGCTCCTTCTTCGACTGCTCTTTTTCTTCGCCGCGACGACGCAAGGTAGCCACCGACGCCCGATCAAAGAGATGGGCGCCTCCGTGGCGTGCCACGAGAAACAAGTAGATAAACAGGTATTCTGCGGCCAGTAACAGCCCCACAACAACCATGGCACAGACGATAATGTTGGCGCCGGCGATCCCGAAGCCATAACTCATGAAGAGCGAGACCACAAAATGGCCCAGGGCACCACCCGCATCCGCATTGGAACTGCCGGTCGCCACATTCAGCTGCAAAAAGGAGGCGACCGAAATCAGGAGAATCCCTGCTCCCACAAAGCGGGGGAGAAGGCGGTCCACCGGACGGTGGCTGATCAGCATAATGGCCCAGACAAAGGTCAGCGAATAGAGCACGTGACGGGCGTCACCCACTAATAATGCGAAAACCCCCGCCACCAGCGCGCCCGGAGCTCCCAGTAGGTTGGGCACGGTGTGCATCTCATCCAAGGGGCGCGTAGACTGCTCACTTACGTCAAAACCATCGGTCTTTAACGCCAGAAAAAGCACCAGCGTCAAACACGCGATAGCGAGTCCAATCAGCTCGGACCTTCGTTCGGCGGACAGATTCTGAGTCGAGCGCACAGGTAATTCCTTGAGTATACTGCGGGATAACGTAGGTCCATGTTAACAGAGAACCTCCAGGGTTGCAACTAAATATTGTGGTGAATCTGAAAATAACCACTAAATACCCGCGACTTTCCCACGCAAGCCACCACATATAGGCACACAGCAACACGGCAACCTCGCAATATGTCACAAAACCACGAAAAACACGTATAGTTTGCACCCATCAACCCAAGTGTCGTCGTAGGTTAATAAAGGGAGCGCCGGGGGTGCCCCCCTTACTACCGCGAAGAAACGCCGAAGACGGGGCCGAGTGGCCTTACTGGTGCGGAGTCGGGGACTGCACCGACGTCATCAACCCGAACCCACAAACACAAACCCCGTGGCCAATACACGACATCGCCTTCGTAGCACCAATACGATAGTCGAGGCCGTTCCCCCTCTTCAAAAACGACTACGAGAAAACAAAGGGACAGTGGAGCTGGTGTCCCCCCTTATTGTAGTCATCTTTTCCGCCAAAACGTTCGCCCCCGCCTTTTCCGCACGTAACGTCGGTGCAGTCCCCGCTGCCCACAAAAAAAACCCGCAGCGCCTTTGCTACGGGCAGAATAGTAAGACGGTAGGACATTCAGTCGAATCTAAAAACGGTATCCGATACCAATCCCCAGGGTATTCGCGCCGGAGTTGCGGCTGCCCAGGCTGGCATTGGAGATGTGCTGGTAGTGGGCCTGAACGTGCCAGTCCGATTTGAACTGATAGCCCACGCCAAAGGTGCTGAGGAAATTCAGGTTGGAGTTGTTTCCAGCGAACTCATTGTCGTGGACAAGGGCCGTAACGCCCACTTCGCCATACCACCCCCGGTATTCGTCTTTCACCTGGTAGATGCGGCCCACGAGCCCCAGGCCCGCACCCCATACGGTGTCATCGTTGTTATCCTTATCGTGGAACCAGTCTCGAAAGCGGTGGTGATCCTGTTCTTCATCCTGGGTATACACAAAGAGGGGCATGAGCCGCAGCCCGAGGGTCGCCCGGGACGTGGCGGGCACTTCGTAGTCCACAAAGCCGATGACGCCGAAATCACCGGAGCGATCTTTGCTGCCCTGATGGACGCCGAAGTCGCTGTTCAACTCCAGGCGCCACATGCCCTCTTCAAAATCCAATCCCGCGTGGGCGGGTGCGCTTGCCACAAGCATCCCCAGTACCACCGCACAGCATCCCACAACACCCTGATATTTCTTCATAGAACGAATCGACTCCACAATCCCTGATTCTAGTTGCGACGGCATCTGACCGGCCGGCCCAACATTTTCCATCTGCACCTTGCCCGGGTCACCCCACGGGCAAAGCGCATGCCATCAAATTTCCGATATAAAATAGGCCAGCACACCATCGTTAAAACACGACCGATGAATATCGAGATAGAAGGAACCCCGGAGAAAATACACCCGACCTACCAACCGATTATCTACGAAAAAGCCCTGATTGCGCAACTGCAGGGACATAGGCGTGGGGGACAGGACCTCTATGTCGACTTTCTGCTCCTGCATGGAAAAGAGGCGACGGATCTGGGCCACGTCTTGACCATCCCGTCGCGCCACCAGCCGTGCCGGAAGATTGAGACCAAATTGAAAGCTGCGGCCATGCTCCACCGTGTTCACCTCCAGCACGTCGCCCGTGCTGAGATCGGAGACGACCCAGCAACCCCGACGGGCCCCCATGCGCACCGTGTAGCCCTCCGTATCGTGGTTGTCCGTCAGGCTGAAGAGGGTTCCGCGGGTATGAGAGGGATGGTGTAACAGAATATGATCTTCAAAGGGATCGGGCAAATCGTGGGCAGACTCGCGCGCGTCCGGAACCCCCTCCGTTGCCCGCAGGGCCTTGCGACGACGCACTTCGTTAAGAAAGGCGCGCACCGTAAATACGATCAGCCCGAAGAAGATGAGGGCTACGAGGGCGATAGAACCGACGCGCAGCCACCAGGGGTGACCAAGGTAGACACCAATTGCAATGGCGGCGAGGGCCTCCACCAGACAAACCGCATAGGCCGCGATCAGGCCAAGGGTGAGTGGGTGACTCACCCGGGGGAGGGTGTGGTAACACACGACCCGCTCGTAGTCGGATAGGTGCTCGTCGGCCTTCGTGTGTCCTGCCATCTCGTTTCCCTGCTCGTCCCATTGTTTAACGGACCGCGTTGCTCATACTATAGGAAAAGAACCGATTCATAAACAATTCCCCTCCGGGGAAGAATTGGGCGGATCACCATCAACGTGTGTGAACCGGGTCCCAATCCTTCCCGGGAGGGGAGCGTTCATTCCCTCAGCCCGCTAGGGCAGGGCGGAAATATCGGTGACGATCGTGCGGGCAATGGTTTCCAGACAGGTCGTCAGGCCATCCACTACGTCACCGGCGGATTCTCCCTCCAGGGGCACACTCACCTCGTAAATCTTGCTGATTTCAGGGGGGGAATACTGGCTCACACCGTCTTTGCGCACTTCCAGCGCGAGCTTCACGTGGGCCTCGTTTCCCGAGCCGGGCATGTCGACCTGCTCGAAGGACTGCAACATGCCAGAAAGCACAAATGTGGGACGCTCCGTGTCGGTGGGCCCGAACTCAGCGGCCATCTTTTCCCGCAGCACCTCATCGAGGTTTGCCGCCCACTGGGCCGTGGCGTAGTATTCAATTTCGGTGGCGCTCTTCTTAATCAGGATGCGCTTACTTTGAAGGGGCTCGGCCACCCGCAAACGGCTGATGCGGATGTTGACCGGGCTCCCGGCCTCGGCCGACGGGCTCATGTCGACGGTAAACAGACGGGGCGTGGGGGAGGACGTCGCGCATCCGGCCATGAGGCCCAGCAGTGCCAAAACGGTCAGTAATTTTTTCATGATATCTCCTGCCCGGGCCGACCACGACGCAAACACGGTCGCAACCCGATTGGTTTATGGTCTCTGGCCTAGCCTACTACTTGCGACCCGATTCCGGACGTCCGAAGAGCACCGACTGGGGCTGGGTCTTCAATTCATCCAGCAATACATTGAGCGCCTGAATCGTACGGCCCAAATCGCCAATCAAATCTTCGATGGCCGGGCGGTTCTGATGGAGCAGTTCTTCTGCTTCGCCGCTCAACCCGCGCACCCGCTCCAGGGTCCCGCCCAGGTCATCCAGAATCTGTCCAATATCTTCATTGACCGTCGTGGTAATGCCGTTCACATTCGCGACAATACCATCAATGTTTTCGCGGTTGTCACTCAGCGTGTCGGACACCTGGGTCATGACGTTGGTGGCGGCATCCTGCATGGGCGGCACCTTGGTCAGGATCTCATCGAGCTGGGGTTTGAAGTCATCCAGCATCCCGTCGACGCTTCCGATGGTGTCGGTCACGTTCGGCGCCGTAACGCCCGAGGTCGTGGCTTCTTCCACGGCGGCTTCCCAACCGAGAATGCCGCGCACGTCACCCGTAATCCGGGCCACACTGGCGAATTCTTTGCCACCCGATTCTTCGGTGGCCACGGCTTCCTGGACGCCCAGAAGTTTACGCAGGTCTTCGGCAAGTTCCGCGATCTTCACCGCATCGGCGCCACCGGCCGCTTCACGGTCCAGGGCTTCTTTAATGCCCATGAAGGCGCGCACATCGGCGGAAATCCGGGCAATGCTCGCAAGTTCTTCTTCCCCGGCGGCTTCGGCTTTCTTCGCTGCTTCTACCCCCAGAAAATCACGCAGGTCCGCAATGAGCATTTCGCTGCCACCGACGAGACCGTCCACATCGGGAATATCGATGAAGCCATAGCCACTGTTAATGACGGCCATGTCATCGCCATCGGCCAACACGATCGCATCGGCGCTCCCCGTGGAAATTTCCAGGTGCTTCTCCGCCGTCAACCCCACCTGCTCCACCGTAGCCCGACTGGCCTCGTTGATCGGCACATCGGGATCCACATGGATCTCCACCTGAATCAAGGACTGGTCATTGGGATCGTAGGTAATATCCGCCACACGCCCGACTTCCAATCCGCCAAAACGCACAATCGCCGTATCGCTCAGACCCACCGTGCTCGTAAACCGCGCAAAGAGGGTCTTATAGGGCGGCTCCGTCTGGAGCCCCTCCACAACGACTATAAAGGCGGCCAACACCGTGAGGCTGATCAGCACCATCATACCCGCCATGAACTCGGTTCGGGTGAAGTTATGTTTCTTCGTGGCCATAGCCTTCCAACTCCGCTTTCTTAGGCTGCATTCTTCCGGGTCGCCTCAGGCAAACTTCACCGGGCGATCGCTCTCTCATTACGCAGGCACCCCCCTCGGGCACCTGGCGCTCAGTCGGTCAACGACCGCAGATAGGCCGCCGTGTCTTCCCCTTCGGCATCGGGACGGCGCGCAAAAAACTGCTCGATAAAGGGATGGTCAATCTGCTGGATTTCTTCCAGCGTTCCCAGACCAATTACCTTCCCCTTGTCCAACATCACGATACGGTCCGCAATCAATTTGACGCTTTCCATTTCGTGGGTTACCACCACACTGGTCAGATTGAAGGTCTGCTGCATCTTACGAATCAGCATATCCAACCCCGCACCCACAATGGGGTCCAGACCGGCAGACGGTTCATCATAAAAAATAATGTCGGGGTCCATGGCCATTGCCCGGGCCAACCCCGCCCGCTTCATCATGCCCCCACTCAACTCCGCCGGCATGAAATTTTCAAAGCCACCCAGCCCCACCAACTCCAACTTAATTTTGGTCATAATGTCGATGGTGGACGGCTCCAGGTTCGTGTGTTCCCGCAGGGGCAACGCCACGTTGTCGCCGATGGTCATGGAGTTAAACAGGGCCGAACCCTGAAAACACATGCCCATCTTCTTCCGCGTATCCACCCGCTCTTCATCGTCCATCTTGGTGAAGTCCCGGCCATTGTAGGTAATCGAACCGGAATAGGGCCGCATAAGCCCCACCAGATTGCGGAGCAAGGTGCTCTTACCACAGCCGGAGCCGCCGAGAATGACGAAGACTTCGCCCCGCTTGATATCGACGTTAACGCCATCCAAGACGGTGCGATCGCCGTATTTCACGACCAAATCACGAACTTCTAGTATGTTATCGGGTTTGTTTTCCATAACCTACTGCGCAAAGAAAAGCGACGTCCACACCAAGTCGACGACAATGATAATCAGGATCGAGGTCACCACGGAGGAGGTGGTTTCACGACCGACCCCTTCCGCACCACCGCTGACGCGGAAACCCCGGTACACGCCGACCCAGCAAATGGTCACGGCGAAAAAGACACTCTTGGTCAGCCCCGAAATCAGATCCATCCGCGTGAGCGCACCGGCCGTCTGATTGTAGTACACGATGGGATCCACGCCCACGAGCACGACGCCCGCAAAGGCACCACCCATAATCATGATGAACATGGCCAACACGGTCACGCAAGGCACAGCCAGAAACATGGCCAGGAATTTAGGTACCACGAGAAACTTGGTGGGGTTCAGGCCCATGACATTCAAGGCATCAATTTCTTCTGCCACTTTCATGGTGCCGATCTCGGCCGTGATCGCCGAGCCGCAGCGGCCCGTAATCAGAATGGCCGTCATCAGCGGGGCCAACTCACGGAGGGCCGAGATGCCCACCAGGTTGGCAATAAGCGCCGTTGCACCCCATTTCTCCAGGGTGTAGGCCGCCTGCAGGGCCATGATGACTCCGATAAGGGCACAGATAAGGCCCACGATGGGGAGGGAGCGGACACCAAACTCCACGAAGTGCTCGGTCGCACTGCGCATCCGGATACCCTTGCCCCGCATTGGCTGCCAGATCATCCAGTTCAGCGTGTCGACCATGAGCACACAGACCGTGCTGGCGGCGTAGAGGGCGTTCAGGGTAACCCGTCCGGTATTTCCCAAGATGGCAGACATGAGACGCTATACTTGCTCCACAATGGTAAAAACGGAGTCCAATCGGGATAGCTGGAGCACCTTGAGCACCGATTGCGAGGGGGCGACCAGGAGGAAGGAACCCGCACCGCCCGAGGCCTGCAGCCCCTCCACAAGGGTAGCCACGCCGGAGGAGTCCATATAGGCCACCTCGCTCAGATTGACGCCTACTTTCTCTTTACCGGCCTTACAGGCCGCGAGAATGGCATCGCGCAACTGGGGCGAGGAATACAAATCGATCTCGCCCTTGGCCATTACGATGCAGTGATTGCCCTGCTCCACCTGTGATAATTCCAGCGCCATGCTATCTACCCTTTAAATTTATGGTTGCTACCGGTCAGGACGCCCCTGATTCTCGCCCATACCGGGTTCGTTCGTGTCTACTCCGCTTATTCCGACTGTTTCCGGGCGCCCGTCAGGCGCGCCGTAACCGCATTAGAATGGTGTTTCCCTGGGATTCGCCCGGCGTGAAGGTCACATCATCAAATACACTGTAAATCAGATGCATTCCCAAGCCCCCCGGCGTCATTGCGGCCGCCGCAATGGCTTCATCCGTTTTCCGCTTGATCCGATCATAGGGGGCCGGCACACCAGAATCACGCAACTCCAGTTCTATCCATCCATCCTCTGAACCCAGCGAAAGTTCCACCAATTTATCATCCTGACCGGAATAGGCGTGCCGAATCGAGTTGGTACACGCCTCATCCACCGCCAATACCACCTCCTGCACCTTGTCGGTCTCCACGCCATGGTTGGTGAGATAGCTGCGAATTACCGCCCGCACATCACACAAGAGCTTGGGCTTGGATCGAAACTGGAGCTCAATATCCTTACTGGCCACCGTGATACCTCATCGCGATCATCGTGCAATCGTCGTGGGGTGCCGCCGGAGCGGTATAGCGTTGCACATCATAGTTTACGGCATCAATCAGCGCATGGGCACTCTGGCCATATAGACCCCGTGCACAGCGCTCCAACCCTTCTTCTTCATACTCATTGGGCGCCTGTTGGCTCGCCCCTTCTACCATCGTGGTCATGCTGCGTGCTTCCACGATGCCATCCGTATACAGCAAGAGGGTATCGCCCGGATTGATGATAGCCCGGGTCTCAACCCACGGCCCTTCGGGCAATATGCCGGCAGGGGGACCCGTTGCGTCGCCAAAATTCGACACGCCGTCCTTACCGATCTTCAGCACCGGGTGGTGCCCCGCATTGGCACAAATCACGTGGCCATTGGTCAAATCGACCGTGAGATAACACAAGGTGCAGAACATGCCCCGCTGGCTTCGCTTCACGAGGCCGCGGTTCAACTCTTTCACCACCTCACAGGGCGATTCCAGATCGCGCACCAGCAGACGAAACTGGGCCAGTAACTGGGCCATCGTCAGGGCAGCGGGCACGCCCTTACCACTGACGTCACCCAACAGGATACCGACTAAATTCTCACGGGGATGTACATAGTCATAAAAATCACCGCCCACGGTCTTCGCCGGTCGGGTCTCGCCATACACATCCAAGCGGGGGTCGTCGTCGGGCCACTCCTTGATCAGGAAGCCCTCCTGAATCGTCCAGGCTGTCGCCAAATCCTGTTCAATACGCTGCTTTTCCAGGATTTCGGTGTGCATTTGGGCATTTTCGAGGGCCAACCCGGCGCTGTTCCCCACCGAGGCCGCCAGAAGCAGGTCTTCATGGGAGTAATTCTGGTCTTGCCGATCGGAATCGATATAGAGAATACCCAGGATGCCATGCTTGGCACGCAGCGGCACACACACGATAGAGCGCAGTTGGAGGGACATGATGCTCTCCGACGCGTTCAGCTCCATGTCGCTGTCCGTATCCTGATAGAGCACGCTCTCGCCGTCCCGAATCACCCGGGAGGCCACCGTGCCGCTGATCTGAATATCGCCGATCTGCATTTTTTCCAGGGTGCCGTTGGCAATACTGTGCACCGTGCCGCAGTTGGGGCAGGGGAGAAGCTCGTGGTTTGTATCGGCCAGAAATATGGCCCCCCGCTGGGCATTGATCGCCCGAAGCGTGGTGGTCAAGACCCCATCCATGAGGCTGCACACATCGTAATTCGTCGCAATCTCATTGGCGACCGTATATACAGCCTCCAGCAACTGGGTCGTCCGCGAGGGCGTCGCATCCGGCTTTTTCACCTGACCATGGGCATCCATGATCGTTTCGGTAAAAAGTCGGTTCTCATCGGGTGGGGGAGAGACGGGAGCCGCATTATCCACCGGCTCGGGCTTTCCGTGGACCTCAAAGGTGAGGGTAGTCTCGCCGATTTGAATGCGATCGCCGTTTTTCAGCTCGCCCGCCAGCATTTTCGCGCCGTTGAGGATCGTCCCATTCGTGCTACCCAAATCCTTCCAGACGAAGGTATTGGGCCGCGCCTTGATTTCCATGTGGCGACGTGAGGCCGCACTGTCATCGATGGCCAGGCCACTATCGGATGTGCGACCAACCACTAACGAATCTTCGACCGGCACCTTTCGCCCGTCAGAATCAACTATGACATAACCCCGTAGCACGTAGTACTCCTCATAAATGTAAGGCCGTATTGTACACAAGCCCCAAAAAAAAGTGAAATTCTCACCCAGCGCAGGAGAAAGGGGAGAGGGGAAAGGATGGGGGAAGAAACGACACGTAGCACAAGAATGACATGTCTCGTGGTTTGATTTGTAGTTGAAGGCGTTTTTGTCCGCCGTATTGGGCCGAACTTTCAGCCCGTATCGTAATAAGCAACCACCGGCAGAGCCGGTGTTTTGGCTTGGACAATTAGCACCTGGATTTCCTGGGGCTTCGCCCCAGGCGGGTATGTCGCGCGCCTTTGGCGCTATGGAAGCAGCCTTGGTTCCATGGTGGAAACTCTTGTAGGGGCAACGCCCCGGAAGCATATCAGCATGGGGCAACGCCCCATGTTTGGGGTGAATAAATTTGTACAGGGCTGAAAGCCCGTTCCATCGCCCTTCGCAGAGACGCCGAACGATTAAGGGCGACACGGATTTCCCGTCATGAATAAGCTGTACCATGCAAATGACAGCCCATCTGTCTAAATCAGACGACCAGATCATGTGGGATAGCCGTCCCGTGCTCTGGAGTGCGTAAGCGTGCTTGTTCTTTAGATGTGCGCGCTTGCTCGCGGCAGAACACCTGGGACGGATGCAGAATCCGCCAACGGCGGTACGCCCAATAATCACACCATCCCAACACGCCGCCGGGCGGGGAGCAAGCTACCCCGCGAAGGGTAGCAGCACGCGGCCGCATGCCAGAGCGTTCCCCTGGTGTAAAGAATTATTCCCCAGCGCCCTCTGCCGGATACTCCAGGTAAAACTCCTGGAAGCGGAGATAGCCCAATACATTGGGGGCATAGCCTTTCACTTCCGGCGCCTGCAGATACTTACGGGTATAGAAATAGATCGGGATAATGGGCAGCTCCTCCAGCACCATGTCTTCCGCCGCCTTCAACGCCGCCGCACGCTTCGCCACATCGGGCTCGGCATAGGCCTGCTGGATCAGCGCGTCGTATTCCGGGCGGCTATAGCCCGTTTCATTGTTGCCCCCATCGGTGAGCCACATCTCAAGGAAATTGACCGGGTCCACCACATCCCCAATCCAGGCCGCACGGGCGATGGAATAATTCATGCTCCGCGTCGTATCCAGATAGACCTGCCAATCCTGATTCATCAGTTGCACATCCACGCCGAGGTGGCTTTTCCACATCTGCTGGATGGTTTCCGCAATGCGACGGTGATTTTCCGACGTGTTGTACAGGATCTCGACGGGAGGCATGTTCTCCCCGTTGGGATAGCCCGCTTCCGCCAGCAGGGCCTTCGCCTTTTCGGGATCAAAGGTCAGTCGACTTTCACTCGTGTAGCCTTCGATGCCTGGTGGCACATAGTGGAAGGCCGGACGTTCGCCCCCATTCAACACGTTGGCCACCAGGGATTCCCGGTCCGTGGCCAGTGACAAGGCCTGACGTACGCGTACATCGTCGAAAGGCGGCTTCGTCGTATTCAGACGATAGAAATAGACCCCGAGATAGGGGTCGATGTGCAATACCTCCGGGTTATCGTTGCGATAGGCCGCCAGCTTGTCCAGCGGCACCTCCCCGGTCATCTGGATCTTACCCGTACGAAAACTCCGCTCCTCGGTCTGCAGGTCGTCAATGGGATAAAAATGGATACCCGCCAGACGCACGTTCTCGTGGTCCCAATAGTGTTCATTGCGCACCACCTCGATCACTTCATTGGGGCGCCAGTCGGTCAGGCGAAAGGGGCCATTACCGACGTGATTGCCGGCGCGGGTCCAGCGGGTATTCCGCTGATCCATTTCCCCGTGGGCCTCAATCGTCGCCTGGTGCACGGGGTACCACGCCTGGTGCATCTGCATGGAAAGGAAATAGGGCGTGGGGTTTTCCAGGGTGATCACCAGCGTATGCGGATCAACGACCTTCACGCCCACTTCATGGAAGTCCGTCAACGTGCCTTCGTTGTAGGCCTTGGCATTCTTGATGCAGTGCAGCAGATACGAATAATCCGCCGCCAGGGTAGGCGTCAGCATCCGCTGGTAACTGTAGTAAAAGTCCTGGGCCGTTACCGGTTCGCCGTTGGACCACTTGCCGTCTTCCCGCAGGTGGAAGGTATAGGTCCGCTTGTCTTCCGAGACTTCCCACGATTTCGCCGCACCGGGTATGGGCGCCAGCGTGGCCGAATCAAGATCCACCAGCCCTTCGAAGAGGGCCCCGTTAACGCGGTGTTCCGGCACACCCGTCACCAGATGGGGGTCGAGGTCCTTCACTTCCGCATTGATATTGATACGCAACACGTTGTCCTGGGGGGCCGACCCGTTACTCCCGCATCCGGAGAGCCCTGTCACCGCCGTTGCCAGCAGCAACACGGCAGGGAGAGCCCGTTGAACACCGCGTCGGACCCAAGGCCAGGGATTGCATTGCTTCGGGGCTGAAAAACAGATAGGACGCACGAATAATTCTCCTGCGGTTGAAATATCAGTGGACGGACCCGAGGGCGTACCGCCGCACCCGTTAGCTGGGGGACTCTTCGACCTTGGAATGGCCCGGGATATAGGCACCACCCGACACGATCAGCTTCATCGCATCTTCAACGCTCATATCCATGGGCGTCAACTCCTCGGGGGGGAGATACAAGAGAAAGCCCGAGGTGGGGTTGGGCGTCGTGGGCACGAAGACAGCAGAAAGGACACGGCCCGATGTCTGTTGCACGATGCCCTGCTCATCGGACGTCACAAAGCCCACGGCGGTAATGCCTTTGCGGGGATATTCGAGGAGGACGACCTGTTGAAAGACGGCCCCTTCCCGGTTTACAAATACATCGCGAATCTGTTGCACCGCAAGATAGACCCGGCTGATAAGCGGGATCTTGCCCACGAGCATTTCGCCCGTGGCGATAATTTTCCGTCCAACGAGGTAGCGGGTGAGAAAGCCCGTGCACAAAAAGAGCAGAACCGCCAGCAGCAAGCCCGTGCCCATGGACGCGAAATCGGAGTCGAAGCGAAAGTGCTGGAGAAAGTCGAGGGAAGGGACGCGCTCGCCCACGTTGCGCACGTAGTTTTCCACGTGGCCCATGGAAACGCGGATGGCCAGGGCAATTTTGGAAACGAAAAGCCAGGCAACCCAGATGGTAATGAACAGGGGCACCCACACCATGACACCGGTCGTCACATAGCGCTGAACCTGCTTGAAGTACACCCGCATGAAGCTGGCAAGACTGTTGTATTCGGCGTCGTTTTTCGCTCGTTTCATGTACCGCTTTCTTGGGGAACTATCCCGGGGATTGGCGGAAGGTTGAAACCGCAACCCAATGGAAACCACGCCATATTCTACGCACTGCTTCCCCCGTTTTCTAATTTACGCCCACCCCACCCGGTTTAGTCCTCGGGCGGCTTTTCCTTGATCTCGATACGCAGACGCGAAATGCTGTTGGCGCTGCCTTCCAGAATCGTGATCTTGAAAGGGTCGTCACGTATCACTTCGCCCGTCGCCGGGATGCGACCCACCTGGTGCATTACCCAGCCGCCCACCGTCTCCACCTCATCGTCATCGAGCTCCACCCCCATCACTTCCGCCGCCACTTCCAATTCCATGTGGGCATCGACCACAAAGGCCCCTGGGCTCACTTCGCGGATGGACGTCTCGTCTTTGTCGTACTCGTCGTGAAACTCGCCAAAGATCTCTTCTAACACATCTTCCTGCGTGATAATCCCATCGGTCCCACCATACTCATCGGTTACCACCGCGATGGAACTGCCGTGTTCCCGCATCCGCTCCAACAGATCGTCGAGCTTCATGGTATCGGGGATATGGAGTACGTCCTGGATAAAACCCTCGATGGTTTCGCAGGATTCCCGTGCCCGCAGCACATCAAAGGCATTGACCACACCGACGATTTCATCGATGGACTCCCGGTAGACGGGGAGGCGGGTATAACCGCTTTCCACGAGCTTCGCAATCAATTCGCTGCGGCTCGCCGTCTCGGGCAGGGCCACCATATTGATGCGGGGTACCATCACTTCTTTCGCCAACTTGGTTTGGAGATCGATGACCGAGTGGATCATCGCCTTTTCCTCTTCTTCAATCGTCCCCCGGTGCGCACTCTCGTCCACCAACACGCGCATGTCTTCCACGGTGTTCATGAGCGACTCCTCCGCCTTCATTTCCCCCTCCACCATGGACACCAGTTTGGCCGATAGCCAGGACACGGGCACCACCACGGGTGCCAATACCAGATCGAAAAAGCGAATCAGGGGTAACAGGGCCAGGGAGAAACGGGTGGGGTGGAGGCGAAAGGCACTCTTGGGAAGTACTTCGCCAAACACCAGGAAGAGGGGCGTGGCAATAATCGTGCTCCACAGGGGGCCTACTTCCCGGGTCAGGGCAATGGTCCCCATGACCAAGGCCATGTTGGTACCCACCAGCACGACGGTAATCATCCGCTCCGGGTGGGTGAGATAGTGGAGCAACAGGGTCGCTCGGGCATCGTTTTCCGACTCCACCATGTGGCGCACCCGGATACGATTACTGGCGACAAAGCCCGTTTCATAGCCCGCAAAAAAAGCGTTGAGCAAAATACCCAGTGTGAATAGAGAAATGGCAACCCACATCAGGCGGCCCCTCCGGAACGTTTGTTCTTGCGGCGACCCACACGAATCTGAAGGCGGGAAACACGCTTGCCCTCCACGGCTTCCACCGTGTAGCGCACGCCTTCGTGGCGTATATGGTCACCCACTTCCAACACCTTGTCACTCTGCTCCATCAGGAATCCGGCCACCGTGGCGTGCTCATCATCATTGACCGGAACCCCCGTAAGGGCCTCCAGCTCGTCCAGCGAAAAACTACCGTCCACTTCGTACAAATCTTTTTCCAGTTGCACCACCGCCGGCTCTTCCGTCTCGTCTTCCACTTCCAGTTCCCCGACAATTTCACGCAGGGCATCGTGGAGGGTAACCAGTCCCTCGGTGCCGCCAAACTCATCCACCACGATGGCGAGATGGGTTCGCAGCCGCTGCACCGATTTCATAAAATCGGAAATGGTCATGGTCTCGGGCACATAGTGGGCCGGACGGAGCAAGGGCGTAATGGGCACGTTCATATCGCCCTGGTCCACGTGGGACAACAGATCCTTGGCATACAGTATCCCGGTGATCTGATCCAGGTTTTCACCGTAAACCGGTATGCGGGCGAATTCGTGTTCGATAAACAGGGCGAGCGCTTCTTCCACGTTGGCTTCCTGATTCAGCGCCACGATGTCGGGCCGGGGGATCAAGATCTCCCGCACCATCGACTCGCTCACCTTCAGGATGCCCTGGATCATTTCCCGTTCATCCTTCTCGATGGCACCCGTTGCCTCGCCCTCTGACAAGAGGGAGGCAAACTCCTGATCCGTCATGAAGGGTGCCGGACGCATGTCGCTGAACCCCGTGACGCGAAACAGAAACCCAATCAACCACAGCACCCCGTGGCGCAGGGGCAGGAGCAGGGCACTGCAGAATCGCAACGGAAAGGACGCCCAACGGGCATACAACTCGTTGTTGCGCACCACCATCAGCTTGGGCACGATCTCACCGACGATAACCAGGATAGCCGTACAGGCGGCCACGGCCGCGAGGTAGGAAAACGCCGGGGGAAGCATGAGTTCAAACAACTGCTCCACCGGAAGGGCCAGTGTTACACCCAGCAATACATTGACGATGGAATTGCCCATCAGGATCGAGGTCAGCAATTCACCGGGGTGCGACAACAAGCGCGACACTTCGCGGTCGAGTAAGCCGGTGCGCTCCCCGATAGCCCGTATGTGCAGGGGGCTCAGGGAAAAGTAGGCCACTTCGGAGGCAGAGAAAAAGGCGGAAAAGGCCAACAACACCACGACGGCAACCAGGAGCACCGGGCGAAAGGGGGGCGCGTCGCTTTCCACCGTCAACTCGGACAGGGTCAGCACACCGTTTTCGTCTACATCGAGGTGGCCCAGAAAGGCCGCCGAAGCGACCGGGTACCGTGTCTGAAGCTCAGAAAGGGTCAGTTGCCCGTTGCCGTCGCTATCCAGCCCCGTAAACCCGCCCCGTACCGACGGGACAAGGCTCGACCACACAGGAGATTGCACTTCCGCCAATGCCAGAAGTCCATCGCCATCGGCGTCAATCGATTCCAGTTGAATCGCGCTGAGGCCCGGGTAAACCGCCTGGATTTCCTCTTGCGAGAGAAAACCATCGTCATTGCCGTCCAAGGTCTGGAATTCGGCCAGCACCGGTGTGAACACGACCGCCACGTTTTCCATATCCAACGTGGGATCCGGGGCATCGGCACCCGCATCACGCCCCAGGCCGCTGAGCGCCAGGAATGCACCGATCCAGCAACAAATAATGAGGGTTCGTTGAGTCCATCGTGATGAACTACTACTGTCTTCTTCCAATGCGCTTCTGCGCTCCACCTCCTGATCACTGCGACCCGCTGCGTAAACGCGTTACGGGTCCGTGCGCCAGGCGGCTTCCATCCGCACGCCCAAGTAGTGGGCCTGCTTTTCGTTCATGATACGACGGGTTTCCGACGTCGCATGATCGTATCCGAGTAAGTGTAACATCCCGTGGCAAAACAGGAGCCGCACATCATTCCGCATGGCGGCACGATCGCTGCCATTGCGGCCCACCACCGTCTCCAGTGAAATGACGATATCGCCCAGAAGCCGGGGACCGGGAACCGGGGCTTCCGGCTGCTCAAAGGAGAGGACATCGGTCGCAGCATCCTTATTGCGGTAGTCCCTGTTGAGGGTGCGAATACGTTCGTCATCGCAGAATAATACACTGACTTCCACATCCGCTGCACCTTCCAGTTCCTCCGCGCAAATCCGGGTGGCCAGGCGATGCAGCACATCGCGCCGAAACAGGCCGGTTTCCTGCGATTCCCGCGTCACGCGCACCTCGATCATGATTCGGAGTTTCCTGCCATGGGAATTATATTATCCACATCATCCTCCGCCCGGGTCGCCGGATAGGCCACGCGGGTGTGCAGGTTGGAAAGGGTGCGCTGGGCGACCACCTCGGCGATGGTGTCCAGCTGTTTCAGGGTCAGGTTGCAGTCATCAAACTGCCGATCGGCCGATCGGGCCGCCACAATCTTGTCGACGAAATCACGGACCCGCTCTTCGTTGGGATTCTTGATAGAGCGCACGCCCGACTCCACCGCATCGCAAATCATCAGAATGGCCGTCTCGGGGCGCTGGGGCTTGGGACCGGGATAACGAAAGTCGTCTTCGGAAACGTCGTCGTGCTTCTGCTCTTTCAGGGCCTGCTGATAGAAATATCCGATGAGGCAGGTGCCATGGTGTTCCAGAATCCCATCAATAATCGGCTTGGGCAGGTGGTATTCCCTGGCCAGTTCCGCACCCTGGATGACGTGGGCAGCAATGGCCCGGGCACTCATCCGGGGCGACAATTCGTCGTGGACGTTGTAGCCCGTCTGATTCTCGGAGAAATACTCCGAACGGCGCATCTTGCCAATATCGTGGTAGAGGGCCGAAACACGGGCCAGCAGGCCGTTGGCCCCGATGGCGTCGGCCGCGGCTTCGGCCAGATCGCCGAGCATGCGGCTGTGGGCACTCGTGCCCGGCGCTTCCACCGCAAGCCGTCCGAGCAACTCATTGTTAAAGTCGGAGTACTCCAGCAACTGGATGTCGGTCGTAATGCCAAAAAGCCGTTCCAGGGGCGAAAGCACGGCGGGAATGGCCAGGAGGCAGATAACCCCGTTCAATACAATCAAGAAGAGACGGCGGGCCGTCGCTTCGTCTACCAGGGAATCGGTCGCCAGAATCACCGCCACCATCATAATGACACCGACCAACGTGGCCGTAATGGAAGCTCCCGCCATGTCACTTCGTCGACGTACCCGGAAAATACTGAAGACCCCGGCCATCGACATGGCCGTACCGACGGTCAAGAGACGCCAGTCGTAGCCATACTGGGCCGAAACCAGCGTCGCCGTGAGAATACTCACCACCGCCGCGAGGCCTACGTTGACCAGAATGGCGTAAAGAATCCCACAGGCGGCCACCGGCACCAGAAAGCCGGTAGGCTCGAAATAGAGGGCCACGCGGCTCAGAATCAACAGCCCACACATCAACAACAGGGCCAGCTGGAAAAGGGTTCGCCCATCGGCCGTCCGTTCTCCGCGAAACAGGCCAATAGAGCGGTAGAGGCAAAGCATCACCAGGCCCACGAGAATCGCGTGGGCGATACCCGCACTGATGAGGCGGGCCAGCGGGTGGGTCTCGCCCCGGATAAGCCCCAGGTAGGTCCGCGCATCGGAACGGGTCTGGGCAGTCCAGCGACTGCCGCCATCCTGAATCTTTTCGGAGGCCAGAATGTGTTTCAACACCGGCTCCACCGCCGAGCGAACCCGCGCGCGGGCCCCATCGGTTTCCACACTGTCAAAACGCAGCGTGTCGGTAATGAAGGCCGCCGCGACGGGGGAGGCCCGATCGACCAGGGCATTCGCCGATTCGGCGGCAGCAAGCTTTTCCGCCTCGGCCAGGAGCCACGTGTCCAGATAGTCCCGGGCCCCGATGGGGTCCATCACTTCGTCATAGCGCGTTTCGGTGGAGAGTTCCCCCTCCGTATCCGGTGCATCCCGCAACAGGGCGATGGTTCGGCTGCGATCCTGGGGTAACAGGGTCTGTTGACGAATCCCTACCCGCAACACGGCCTCAAGCCCCTTTCGGGTCAGTTGGGCCAGTTGATCGCTCTGTTGGTAGGTCAGGGCCTCAGGACTGTCGGGTACGAGCCGCACCGTGGGCACCGATTCAGACAACTCATCGGAGGCGGTACCCGCTTCCACGACCACGGCGGGGAGGGAGGATTTGTCGGGCATGAGCCAATTGGCCAGCACGTGCTCATCCAACACCGTCTTGGTGTCTTCCCCACTGAGCAGCCCCTTGGCAAACTGATGCACCGCCTTGGTCACCGTATCGTCCACCGCTTCGGGGGTCGTCAGCGTGGCCAGCGTATTCATGATCATGGCGCTGACAGCCGGACGCTGGGCTTCGATCCAGGCGATTTGCTCATCCAGGGCCGCCAACTGCTGGGCCACCCGCTGGCTGTCGACCCGGTAAAAATCGGGCACCGCACTTTCGGCCGCTTCCTGGGCGCGTTGGGTCAGCTCCAGATCAACGGTCTCAAAATCGAAGGCCGCGCGGATTTCCCGGCTGGAGAGCTGGGTGTCGATCTCGCTCTCCAGCACATCGAGGACGGGGTCCCGGTGGGAGGTGCGGGTAATGCAGATCACCATGACCAGAAACGCCGTAGCGATGGCCGTACGGTGGATGAGCCGCGCTTTCCGACTGACGGCAGCACGACCGCTGAGTCGCGGACCAAACAGCCCCGGACGGCCCTTCTTATGGGACGAACGCCCCCGCATCAGCCGTCTACAACCGTCTCGAGACGGGCCTTGTCCTCATCATACGCGTCGATAATACGCTGCACGATGGGATTGCGCACAATGTCTTTCTTGTTGAGATGGACCATCCCGATTTCGGGTACCTGTTTCAGGATGCGGGAGGCCTCAGCAAGGCCGGAGCGGGTGCCCCGGGGCAGATCACACTGGGTCACATCGCCCGTGATGATGGCCCGGGAGCCCTGGCCCAGACGGGTCAGAAACATCATCATCTGCTCGGTGGTCGTGTTCTGCGCCTCATCCAGCACCACATAGGCCTGGTCCAACGTACGGCCCCGCATGAAGGCCAGGGGGGCCACTTCAATGCGCTCTTCTTCCACCAACCGCCGTATCTGCTCCATATCCGCCATCGAATAGAGGGCGTCATAGAGGGGCCGCAGGTAGGGGCTGATCTTTTCTTCCAGATCGCCGGGCAAGAAGCCCAGACTCTCACCGGCTTCCACGGCCGGCCGCGTCAGAATCAGCCGCTGCACCCGCTTGCTCAGCAGGGCCGAGAGGGCTGCGGCCATGGCGAGGTAGGTCTTACCCGTGCCCGCCGGTCCGATCACGAAGGTCATTTCGTGGGCTTCGATGGCGGCCAGGTAGTCTTCCTGCCCCGACGTGCGGGGGCGCACCCGCAGATCACGGCGGATGACGCTCGGCGTGCGGGTCGAATCAAACAGCTTGGGCGCGTCGTCTGTCGGCGTCGCGTTTTCCAGGATGCCCCGTATTTCCTCCACCGTCGGCGTGTGGCCACGGCGTACCGATACCAGCAACTCGCTCAAGAGTCCAGCGATAAAGCGGGCGTTCTTGTCCTCGCCTATGATGGCCACATTGGCACCACGATCCACGATACGCACTTGCATGGCGTCCTGAAGGTGTTTGCGGAGTTCGCCATTTTGACCCAGGAGCTTAAGGGCTTCTTCCTGGTTCTCTAGCTGAATTTCATGACTCAGAAGAACTATATTCCTATGGGTAGTCCGCAGCGCTTCCCACTGACTACGGGTGGCCGGTTAACGGCGCTCTTCAACGCGAAAGATAATCTCTCCTTCGCGCACCAATCGTTTCACGCGACGAATCGTCGCCTCTTGCTCCACCGGATTTTGATCCATCCCGTGGGCACGGGCCTCCTCATTGGCCACCGTCTCCCGCAAACGCGCCACCTCGTCCCGCTGCACCTCCACCGTCTCCACTGTGCGGCGATAATCGGCATAGCGGCCCTGAAGGTCCCGTTTAAGAACATAGGCCAACGCCAGCGCTGTTACCAGCGCCAGCGTCAGCCAATACCATGTCTGTTCCGTGCGTTTCATAGCATCGGGCATGTAAACATGCCCCGCGGACTCCTGCTAACGAAGGTTGTAGAAGGCATCCATACCGAGGAAGGCAGACTGGCTACCCAATTCCTCTTCGATGCGCAACAACTGATTATACTTCGCAATGCGGTCACTGCGCGAAGCGGAGCCGGTCTTGATCTGGCCCGCGTTCAGCGCCACCGCGATGTCGGCGATCGTGCTGTCTTCGGTTTCACCACTGCGGTGCGAAATTACCGTCGTGTATCCCGCGCGGTGGGCCATCTGACAGGCATCCAGCGTCTCGGTCAGTGAACCAATTTGGTTTACCTTAACCAGTATAGCATTTCCGACGCCTTCTTGGATCCCCCGGCCAAGATAATCCGTGTTGGTCACGAAAAGATCGTCGCCTACCAACTGTACCTTATTGCCGATCTTGTCGGAAAGCTGCTTCCAGCCGTCCCAGTCGTTTTCGTCCAAACCGTCTTCGATGGAGATAATCGGATACTTGGCCACCAGGTCGCCCCAGAAATCAATCATCGCGTTGGCGGTCTTCTCCGGCTGCGCTTCGGCGCCCAACGTGTAGGTGCCGCCCTTGTAGAACTCGCTCGCGGCCGCGTCAATCGCCAGCCACATGTCCGTTCCAGCCTTGTAGCCCGCCGCCTTGATGGCTTCGAGAATCACTTCAATGGCTTCCACATTGGAACCCAGGTTCGGGGCAAAACCCCCTTCATCACCCACCGCCGTGTTCAGACCCTTGTCCTTCAGCACCTTCTTCAGCGCGTGGAAGACTTCCGTACCCATGCGAAGGGCTTCGCCGAAGGTCTTGGCGCCACCGGGCATAATCATGAATTCCTGGATATCCACATTGTTGTCCGCGTGGGAACCGCCGTTGAGGATATTCATCATAGGTAACGGCAGGGTATGCGCATTCGCACCGCCGATATACCGGTACAGGGGCACTTCCAGCGCCTCGGCAGCGGCCTTGGCCACGGCCAGGGAGACACCGAGAATGGCGTTGGCGCCGAGCTTGCTCTTGTTCTTCGTGCCGTCCAAATCGATCATGGTCTTGTCGATTTCGCGCTGGTTCAGGGCGTCCATACCCAGAAGCTCTTCGGCAATCGTGTTGTTCACATTTTCGACGGCCTTGGAAACGCCTTTACCAAGGTAACGGCCTTTGTCGCCGTCGCGGAGTTCGACCGCTTCGTGCTCACCCGTGGAAGCTCCCGACGGAACGGCCGCACGGCCATAAACACCAGAAGCCAGATATACGTCGACTTCCACGGTAGGATTGCCCCGGGAGTCGAGAATTTCGCGTCCTTGAATGCCAGTAATACGTGTCATGATGGTTTCTTTCTTTGTGGGTTGATTCGACAACAACCAGTACGGGCCTACTTGTCGAAGACCCGACTATTCCTTCCAGGGGCACAGAAAATCTCTGAACCCACGATTTAGATATTCGTCTGCTTCATCACAGACGGTCTCGGTCGCGGCATAAGCACGCGCATACAGTTCATACGCGCAACACGCCAGTGTCACCAGCGGGAGCGTTGACAACAACACAAAACCGGGTGGCGTCACGGCCACAACCACCGCCAACAAGGCCGCCATCAACAATACCGTGCTCCCCACGGGGTGCCGCAGCACAATCTTCACACTGCTGCGCCACGCGGGCCACAGGGCACCGTGGTGGGCCAGCACCGCCGGGACCACATGAAAGGCGACCATGGCGAGTCCCACCCCCGTGCACGCACAGAGCTGGGCCAATGCCAGGCCGACCCAAGGCGCGCGGACCGCAAGCACGGCCCCATAAAAATAAACACCCAGACCGCAGAGCGCGATGGCCCCGCCCACCGCCAGGCCAGACAAGGCCAGGGGCACGCCGAATCGGCGAAGGCCTGTTAAAAACGTTCGATAGTCGAAGGGCTGACCGGACAATAGCGTATTCACAAGGTGGCCCTGACCGCCGGACAGCACAAACAGCAAGAGTACGACCGGCCCCACCATCAGGATGGGCGACCATCCAAGGCCGTCGAAGAGCAATCCCAGCGCCATCACCAACACCACCGTCAGCAGGTTCAGCACGATAAAATGGCCCAGATGGTCATAGAGCACCCAGAATGTCATCCGGCACGCCCGTAGTACAAGGTTTCCAGGCACTACCGGCAGGAGGGAGGCAGGGCGTTCACCCGCCGACATCCCAGGGGACAAGCCCCGGTCTCTACTGGTACGTGCGGACACGGCTTCGTTTTCGCAACTCGGCCATCCATCGTTTGTAGCGTTCGGTGCCGTAATCTTCGCGAAGAATCGGCTCAATTTCCGTGCGGGCCTCGTCAAAGCTGGCCAATCCCGCCTCCACCTTCTCCGCCGCCAACAACAGCATCATACCCGTTTCCGTTTCGATGATGGGGCTCACGTCCCCGGCATTGAGACCAAAGGTAACTTCTTCCAGCTGCTGCTGCAAGTCGCCCCGCTCAATCCACCCGGCGAACCCACCTTCTGCCGCGAAAGGTCCTTCCGAGTGCTCCTTGGCCAGGGCGCTGAAATCCGCACCCAGGGCGAGCTCTTCCCGCAAGGTTTCGAGACGGGCGAGCGTTTTGGCACGCCCGGCTTCCGTGCCGTCTGTCCGCAGGAAAATACGATAGAGCTTGACGCGCTCGGGCTTCTGGAAGCGGTCTTCGTTGTCTTGATAATACTGCGCCAGTTCCGCCTCGGAAATGACGGCATCCCGCTCCAGATAGCGCCGCTTGCTGAGGCCCATGGAAAGGGCGATGGTCTGCTTGCGGATACGTTCCCGGAAGTCACTCATCGTTTCACCGGCATCCCGGAGTGCATCGAGGAAGGCCTCTTCCGACGCATAGCGCTCCCGAATACCCTTGATCCGCTCTTCCACCTGCTCATCGGTAATCTTGATGTCGTTCAGGATACCTTCGCGATAGAGAATCTTCTGCTCGATGGCCTGCTCGAGGGCCTCGTCAAAGACCGCCTCTCCTTCCGATTCTACTTCGGAAGCGGTCATACCAGCCAGGACCGGGCGGATCTCCGCCATGATGTCACTGCGGAGAATAACTTCCGTATCCACCGTGGCCACGATGGCATCCACGGTCTCGGCGGACGTCCCCAGGACCGGGGCCAAGGCCAACAGCAATCCAGCCCAAATTCGCATTCGCAGAAGCATAGTGTAATCCCACCTGTTGACTTGGGGTTCAATCACAAACACCGGAAAGCATAGCACAGGCAGGGGGTGCCCGCCAATGGTCTGCAGCACACGCCAAGGGGCGGCCCGCATCTGCGGGCCACCCCATATTGGCATCATTATGGTCTCGATACGGGCACGAGGCCTATACCGGCTCCTCGCTCGCGGCTTCGTCGAAGGACTCGATCTCGAGCTCGTCGGAGAAATCGCCCAGCGCCTTGTCTTTCCGCATCGGGTGCGTATCCTGGTAGTGGGGGCTGCCCGTACCGGCCGGAATCAGGTGACCAATGATCACGTTTTCCTTCAGGCCGGAAAGCTCGTCCCGCTTGCCACTCAACGCCGCTTCCGTCAACACACGGGTCGTCTGCTGGAAAGAAGCCGCCGCGATAAAGCTCTCGGTGCTCAGCGCTGCCTTGGTAATACCCTGCAGCACCGGCTCCGCTTCCGCCGGACGTCCGTCACGCCGCTGCGTCTGCTCGTTGACCTCGGCAAAGCGGATCTTGTCCACTTCCTGGTGGGCCAGGAAGGACGTATCACCCGGATCGTCTTTAATCCGAACCTTACGCAGCATCTGGCGAATAATTACTTCGATGTGCTTATCGTTGGTCCGCACACCCTGAAGACGATACACCTGCTGCACCTCGTCGAGGAGGTAGCGGCGAAGCGCGTCTTCACCCTGAACGGCCAGGATATCCTGCGGGATAATCGGACCGTCAGTCAGGCGCTGTCCGGCATATACCCGGTCACCGGTCTGCACGTTAAGGTGCTTGCCCGGCGGAATCGTGTATTCCCGTTCCTTACCAACCGGCGGCAACACCTTGACCTTACGCATACCCTTGGAGGCACCACCCAACTCGACCATACCGTCAATGTGACTGATAACGGCCGGGGACTTGGGCTGACGGGCTTCGAAAAGCTCGGCAACACGGGGCAGACCACCGGTGATGTCTTTCGTCTTGCTGAACTGACGGGGGGTCTTGGCCAACAAGTCACCGGCAAGCAACTGGTCGCCATCCGACACCACCACGTGGGTTTCGGCAGGAATCGTCGCAAAGGACAAGACTTCGCCTTCGGGGCTCAGAATCGTAATCTGCGGGTGAAGGTCCTGCTTGTGTTCCGTGATAACGCGTTCTTCCAGCCCCGTATCCGGGTTGACGTCGACGCGCACCGTCACGCCTTCTACCATACCATCCAGCTTCACACGACCGGATTGCTCGGCCATGATGGAGATATTGTAGGGGTCCCACTGATAAATCACCTGACCCTTACGCAGCTTCTGCCCGTCTTCGGCGTGCAGTACGCAACCGGTCGGCATGGCGAAACGGTGGATTTCTTTCTTGTCATTACCCACGAGGCGAACTTCACCACCGCGGTTTACCACCACGGTCTTGCCTTCGCGGTTGACGGCGGTACGGACGTTGTTAAACTCGACCGTACCGTTATCGCTCATCTTGATTTCCGTGCTCTCCACCTGACGACTGGCCGCACCACCAATGTGGAAGGTACGCATGGTCAGCTGGGTGCCCGGTTCACCGATGGACTGGGCCGCGATGATACCCACGGCTTCGCCCATCTCAACGACCTTGCCGGTCGCGAGGTTACGGCCGTAGCAGTACGAGCATACGCCCCGTTTGGACTGACAGGTCAGCACCGAACGGATCATGATGCCCGGCAGACCCACCGCAATGATCGACTCGGCGATTTCCTGCGTGATCTCCTGGTCCGCGTAGGCCAGGGGCTCGTCCCGTCCGGGAATCCGCACGTCGTCAAGGGGGAAACGACCCACAATACGCTCATCCAACGGCGCGATAATGTCGGAGCCATCCATCAACGGCTCCATCCACACACCATTCAGCGTACCGCAATCTTCCTCTTCGATGCTCACGTCCTGGGCCACGTCGACCAGACGGCGGGTGAGATACCCGGCGTCCGCCGTCTTAAGGGCCGTATCGGCCAGTCCCTTACGGGCACCGTGGGAGGAGATGAAGTATTCCACCACGGTCAGACCTTCACGGAAGTTAGACGTGATGGGGGATTCAATAATATCGCCTGACGGCTTGGCCATCAGACCACGCATGGCAGCCAGCTGACGAATCTGAGACTTACTACCACGGGCTTTGGAACGGTACATCAGGTGAATACCGCTGAAACCCTGTTCGTTCTCTTCCATCTGCTTCAACATGACGGTCGACACTTCTTCCGTCGTGGTGGTCCATTCGTCGATGATCTTGTTGTACCGTTCGCCCTCGGTAATGAGACCGTTCTGATACATATCGTCGATACGTTCCACTTCCGCCTGGGCCTTCTCGATGAGGGCCGTCTTCTCTTCCGGAATTACCATGTCCACGATGGCCACGGATACCCCGGAGAGGGTGGCGTATTTGAAACCCGTACGCTTCAGGTCGTCAAGCAGCTCAAAAGTCTTCTTATGACCATGCTTGTTATAGCAGGCGGCAATGATGTCGCCAATGCTGCCCTGATCCTGCTCTTTGTTCACGTCCTGGATGGTGATTTCATCGGGCAACCCTTCGCAGAGCAACACCCGGCCAACCGACGTATCTACGATACCGTCTGCCGTATCCACCTTGATCGCGGCGTGCGTGTCGACCTGACCCATTTCGTGGGCCAGCACCACCGACGCCGAATCCATGAATACCTTGCCCGGCTGGAGCAGCTTGCCGTCTTCAGACGTCCACTCGGCCTTCCACTCGCCCTTGGCGCCCGGACGGATCCGGGTCAGCCATGCGATACCGAGAACGATATCCTGCGATGGCGTCACGATGGGGGAGCCATCCGACGGCGAGAAGATGTTGGAGGAAGACATCATCAGCAGATGGGCTTCCAACTGGGCGGCCGGCATCAGCGGCACGTGCACGGCCATCTGGTCACCATCGAAGTCGGCGTTGAACGCACGACATACGAGGGGGTGTACCCGAATGGCCTTACCTTCGATGAGCACTGGCTGGAAGGCCTGAATGCCCAGTCGGTGAAGGGTGGGCGCACGGTTCAACAGTACCGGGTGATCCTGGATAACATCTTCCAGAATATCCCAGACTTCCGTGCGGCCCTGCGCAATTGCACGCTTGGCCGCCTTAATCGTCGAGGAAATTCCCCGCTCTTTCAGCTGGTGAATAATGAAGGGTTCGAAGAGCTCCAGTACCATGTACTTCGGCAAGCCGCACTGGTGCAGCTTGAGCTCGGGGCCCACCACGATAACGGAACGACCGGAATAGTCCACCCGCTTACCGAGGAGGTTCTGACGGAATCGGCCCTGCTTACCCTTCAGCATGTCACTGAGGGACTTGAGGGGACGGTTGCCGGCACCCAACACGGTACGACCATGACGGCCGTTGTCGAAAAGGGCGTCGACCGCTTCCTGAAGCATGCGCTTTTCGTTACGCAGGATGACTTCCGGCGCGCGCAGGTCAATCAGGCGCTTCAGACGGTTGTTCCGGTTGATCACACGACGGTAAAGGTCGTTAAGGTCACTGGTGGCGTAACGACCGCCTTCCAGGGGTACCAGGGGACGCAGGTCCGGCGGAATAACCGGAATGACATCCAGCACCATCCAGGCGGGGTTGTTGCCCGACTTACGGAGGGCTTCCACCACCTTGAGGCGCTTAATGGCCTTGGCGCGGCCCTGGGCCGAGGTCGTGCTTGCAAACTGAGCATGCAGCTCTTCGCTGAGCACGTCCACGTCGATCTCTTCCAGCAACTGCTGGACACCTTCGGCACCCATCTTGGCGATGAAACGGTCTCCGTATTCCGACCGCGCATCCTGATACTGATCTTCCGTCAGGGTCTGCATCTTATCGAGGCCCGTATCACCGGGATCGATGACCACGTAGTTCTCGAAATAGATCACCCGCTCCAGTGCCCGAATGGACAGATCCAGCAGGTTGCCGATGCAGCTCGGCGTCGTCTTGAAGAACCAGATGTGCGTAACCGGCACGGCCAGCTTGATGCTGCCCATGCGCTCACGACGCACCTTGGATTCGGTGATTTCCACACCGCAACGATCACAGGTGATACCGCGGTGTTTTACTTTTTTGTATTTACCGCAACCGCATTCCCAGTCCTTTACCGGACCGAAGATACGTTCGCAGAACAAGCCGTCTTTTTCGGGCTTGAAGGTTCGATAGTTGATGGTTTCCGGCTTTTTAACCTCACCACGAGACCACTTGAGGATCTCCTCTGGGGAAGCCATTCGGATGGCCAGCGCGTCAAATCGTTCACCAGTCGTAGCTATATATTTGGCCAACGTCTTAGTCCTCCAGAGGTTCTTCGTCTTCGATTTCCGTGGTGCCATCAACCTTAACCAGCTTGATCACATCCAGACACAAACTCTGTATTTCGCGCACAAGCACGTTGAAGGATTCCGGGGTACCCGGCTCCACTTCACGTTCGCCTTTTACGATTGCTTCATAAGCCTTCGTGCGGCCCTGTATATCGTCCGCCTTGAAGGTCAGTAGCTCCTGCAAGGTGTACGCGGCACCGTAGGCCTGAAGGGCCCACACTTCCATCTCACCAAAACGCTGGCCACCAAACTGGGCTTTACCACCCAGCGGCTGCTGCGTCACCAGCGAGTACGGTCCAATCGCCCGGGCGTGAATCTTGTCGTCCACCAGGTGGTTCAGCTTCAGCATGTAAATCTGACCCACACAGGTTTCCTGATCCATCTCCGCACCGGAGCGGCCATCCCGCAGGCGAATCTTACCGGAAGCCGGCAGGCCCGCCTTGTTCAGGAACTCGACAATGTTTTCTTCCGTCGCGCCGTTGAACACCGGCGTGGCGATCTTCATGCCGAGGGCCTTGGCTGCCCAACCCAGGTGGGTCTCCAGCAGCTGTCCCACGTTCATTCGGGACGGTACACCCAGCGGATTCAAGAGAATCTGCACCGGCGTGCCATCGGGAAGGAACGGCATATCTTCGACGGGCACAACCCGCGACACCACACCCTTGTTACCGTGGCGACCGGCCATCTTGTCACCGACCGACATGCGGCGCTTCTTGGCCACGAAGACCTTGACGAGCTTAATCACACCCGGGGGCAGTTCGTCGCCCTTGCGCATGCGCTCGATCTGGCTGTCGCGGAAAGCAATCAGCTTCGCTTCTTCCATGGCCGCCATGTTGACCAGGCGGGTCAGCTGCTGCTGGGTCTTCTTGTCTTCAATCCGAAGACGGGCCAGCACGCTGTAGTCGCCCTTGTCCAGGTGGGCCATACGGATACGCTTGGCCTTTTCAAGCACCAGCTCTTCCGTCTTGTGGTCGTAAACGTCTTCCAGAATCTTCAGGCCAACCAGGTCATCACGTACCATGTCCACGAAGGTGGCACGAATTTCCGCAATGCGGTCGTCGTATTGACGCTTGACCTTGTTCACTTCCGCCAGCAGGGCCTTCTTGGACTGGGCATCGGTGGCCTTGTCCTTCCGGCTGCAGACCTTCACATCCACCACGACGCCATTGGAGCCGGGGGGCATGGTCAGCGAAGCGTCGCGTACGTCTTCGGCCTTTTCACCAAAGATGGCGCGCAACAATTTTTCTTCCGGTGCCAGCTCGGTCTCGCCCTTGGGCGTCACCTTACCCACCAGGATATCGCCGGGGCCCACTTTGGAGCCGATGCAGGCAATACCGCTTTCGTCCAGATTCTTCAGCGCGTCTTCACTCACATTCGGAATGTCGCGCGTGATTTCTTCCGGTCCCAGCTTGGTGTCCCGGGCTTCCAGTTCATACACCTGAATGTGAATGGAGGTGAAGACATCTTCTTTCACCAGCTCTTCACTCAGGATGATGGCATCCTCGAAGTTGTACCCTTCCCAAGGCAGGAAGGCCACCAGCACGTTACGACCCAGGGCCAATTCGCCGTTGTCCGTCGCCGGACCGTCGCCGATCAGCTGACCCGCTTCCACCTTGTCGCCCTTGGAAACAATCGGGCGCTGGGTAATGCAGGTGTTCTGGTTGGAACGTACATACTTTTTCAACTCGTATACGTCTTCGTCGGAACGGAAGGGGTTATCCTTCTTGTTCTTCTTCGTGCGAATACGAATCACTTCACCATCGGCGTACTCCACCACACCGGCACGCTCTGCGCGTACCACGGTGCCGGAGTTCCGGGCCGTTACGTGTTCCAGACCCGTACCCACATAGGGCGAGTCAGTCTTCAACAGGGGCACCGCCTGGCGCTGCATGTTGGAGCCCATCAGCGCGCGGTTGGCGTCATCGTGTTCCAGGAACGGAATCAACGCGGCGGCCACACTCACCAACTGCTTGGTGGAGATATCCATGTAATCCACGCCATCGGGCGAGGCCTGCGGGAAGTCACCACGGTGACGGCACAGCACGGTGCGGCGCTCAAAGCGATTGCGCTTATCAAGGGGCGCGTTCGCCTGGGCAATAACGTAGTTGTCTTCGTCATAGGCCGAGAGCATCTCGACCTCATCAAGCACCTTGCCGTTTTCCACCTTGCGGTAGGGCGTTTCGAGGAAACCATACTGGTTGATCCGCGAGTAGGTCGACAGCGACGCCATCAGACCAATGTTTGGCCCTTCCGGAGTCTCAATCGGGCAAATACGGCCGTAGTGGGTGGGGTGCACGTCACGCACTTCGAAACCGGCACGCTCACGGCTCAAACCACCCGGTCCGAGGGCACTCAGACGACGTTTGTGGGTCAATTCCGCGAGGGGGTTAATTTGGTCCATGAAGTGCGAAAGCTGGCTCCGACCAAAGAAGTCTTTGATCACCGCGCTTACGGGCTTCGGGTTTACCAGGGTCTGGGGCGAAAGCTGATCTTCCTCCTGGAAGTTCATGCGCTCGCGCACCGTACGCTCCATGCGCACCAGGCCAATGCGGACCTGGTTGGAGAGGAGCTCACCCACGGCACGCACCCGGCGGTTACCCAGGTGATCGATGTCATCCAGCACGCCTTCACCGGAGCGAAGCTTCACCAGATACTGCAGGGTCGCAACCACGTCTTCCTTGGTGAGCGTCTTAATTTCCTGCTCAATCTGGAGACCCAGTTTCCGGTTGATCTTGTAACGACCCACCGGCGCAAAGTCGTAGCGGCTGGGGTCAAAGAACAAGCGCTGGAAGAAGGTGCGACACGTCGCGTCCGTCGCCGGATCACCGGGACGAATGCGGGCATAGATTTCGCGCAGGGCGTCTTCCTGCGTTTGCGTCTTGTCTTGCGACAGGGTCATCACGATGGTCGCGTCTTTGGCCACGTCTTCACGGTTCAGGATTTGGATCTCCTGGACCTGCGACGCCATGACCCGCTCCAGCGTGGTCAGCGTCAGCTCGGAAGCCGCATCCGCCAGGACTTCGCCCGTTTCCGGATCGATCACGTCGGACCCTACCCAATGGCCCACGGCCTCTTCGGGATCCATCGACGCGTCGCCGATCTTGACCTTGGTCCGACCGAAGGTCATCTCTTCGGTACGATAAAAGAGCTGCAGGATCTCTTCGGGCTCAATGTAGCCGAAGGCCTTGAGGAAGGTCGTGGCCGGCAGCTTGGAACGACGGTCAATGGTCAACCAGAGATAGTCGCTGATGTCATACTCAAATTCGAGCCAGGCACCCCGGTAGGGAATAACCCGGGCCGAGAGGAGGGGCTTACCATTCTGGTGGACCTTGCGCTCAAAGGATACACCCGGGGACTTGTGAAGCTGGCTCACAATGACACGCTCGGCACCATTGATGATAAAGGTACCCGTGGCGGTCATGATGGGAAGCTCGCCGAGGAAAACCTCCTGCTCCAGCATCATTTTTTCCCGGAGTTCCTTGTTGGCACCGGAACCGACCTCTTCATTCCGCACAAGGCGCAACAGCGCCTTGAGAGACGCGGAATAGGTCATGCCGCGCTCCTGGCACTCTTGTACGGTATACTTGGGGGGAGCAAAGGAGTAGTGAACAAACTCCAATCGGGTCAGCTTGTTCGGTGCCTCGATGGGGAATACATCCAGAAACACTTCTTGCAGACCGCGCCCCAGGCGCTCGTCCGGCGGCACATCCCACTGGAGGAATTCGCCGTAAGACTTGGTCTGAATCTCGATAAGATCGGGAAGCTCGTAGATATCTGGAATGGTGCCCAGAGAAGGTCGCTCGTTGCGGGGAGCTACGGCCATGCAGAGACTCCTTTGTCTAAGGTTTTTACTGGCAAGGCGATACGCATCCAGCCGACAGGAGGAAACCATCGGAAGACGCGCTGCCAAAGACAGATCTATCCCCTAAGGGAATGCAGCAAACCAGAGTATCAAAAAACGGCAAAGCGTGTCAAATACGATCGAATACCGCGCTACAGGGAGCGGTTCCGCCATCCGTTCCCGTCAGGCCGGGCTGAGCCCCATCAGGCCCACAAAGTGGCGAAATAACCCGTTGTCCAGCTCGTCGGTCATGGAATCACCCATCAGCTTCAGGGCCTCGAAGGTCGTCCGCGCTTTCTGGTGGTGGCGCTCGGTGGTCAGGGCATCAAATATATCGGCAATCGTCACGATACGGACAAATACCGAGATATCCTCCCCTTCCAGCCCCTCGGGATAGCCCGTACCATCCAGCTTCTCATGGTGGTGCAACACGATATCCAGGGCAATCTCGCCCAGGGCACCCGTTTTTTCCAGCAGTTTGTAGCCTTCCTCGGGGTGGCGCTTCACTTCCAGCCACTCATTCGCCGTGAGGGCACCGGCCTTGTTCGCCGTCTTGCGGTTCAGCACCGTCTCACCCACATCGTGGAGCAGGGCACCATTGGCCACCTCCCGGAGTGTCGCCCCATCGGTGTAGCCCGCCCGCATGGCCAATGCGATGGAGTAGGCCACCACGTTGACGCTGTGGGTGTACAGGTAATAGTCACAGGATATCGTCCGCAGCAGGTGCTCCAGGAGAAACTCCTCAGAGCGCATAAACGCCACGGTGCGCTGCACGATGGCCTTTCCCTGCTCGATATGCTCCCGCTTCTCCGGCTCTTTCAGCACCCCCTCGACCACCGCCTGCGCCGAATCATAGAGGATGGCGGACTTCTCGCGTACAGTCAGCTTCGGATCCTGCAGGATCGCCGCCAGATTTTCCGCGAGATAGCGGCTGTAGGTCGTCCGGTCCGTGGTGGAAATAAAGAGCTCTTGGACCCGGTTCTGAAGCAGCCGCCGCTTGGCTTCTTTGGTGAATTCGGTCTTCTTCTCGCAGTAGAGCACATAGGGCTGGTCTGCCCCGGCACGAAAATAGAGGGCAAAGGGCGGGCTGGTGTCCAGGCGCAGAGAATCCATATGGATAGGTTCAAAACCTTCTGCACGGGCCGTCTCGGTCGTTGTTTCCGCCGGTACTGGACTCAAGGTTCGTTCCTCATCAACGGGCTTCCCCGGCGCAAATCGCTGGAGGGTTGCACACCCCCGGGGGAACTGCACACCCTGTGCACAATTCCTCCCGGGGATAGTATTAGTTTTATCACAGCCGCGCGCCAATTTCCACGAAAGAGACACCGCGGACAGCGTCTCAGCCTAGTCTCCGATGGCTTCCCGGTTGCGAGCGCGCAAGACCTTCACATCGTGAATATGGAAATCGGAAACCGATTCCACCTCGATTTCCCGCTCGAAACGTTCGGCTATTTCGTCCAACATGGACTTGTTCTCATTGCGCAGGCGGCGCGCCACATCGGGGTGGACCTGCAGCACGATACGCTTTTCTTTGCTCGTGATAAAGAGGCTTTGCAGTTTTCGCAGGGTATCGAAGGTCATGGTCGTCACCGAGCGGACCTGGCCACTGCCTTCACAGTAGGGACAGGGCTGGGAGAGGGCTTTCACAAGATTGTGTTTCACCCGCTTCCGGGTCATCTCCACCATGCCCAGTTCATTGATTTCGGATACGGTGGTCTTTGCCCGATCGGCCAGGAGGGCTTCCCGCAACGCGCGGAGCAGTTTGCGTCGGTTCTTCTCCTGGGACATATCGATAAAGTCGATGGCGATAATACCACCCATATCCCGCAAACGCATCTGGCGCGCTATTTCTTCCGCCGACTCCATGTTGGTCTGGAAAACGGTGTCTTCGAGCTGCTTCTTGCCCGTAAACTTACCCGTATTCACGTCAATGGCAATCAGGGCCTCGGTCTGGTCAATACAGATGTGGCCACCGCTGGGCAGATACACCTGACGGCGCAGGGCCTTGGTAATTTCGGTCTCGATGCCCATCTTGTCAAAAATGGGGCGACGGTGCTTATAGAGGCGCACATTCTTCTTCAACTGGGGTGCCAGGTTTTCCAGGAAGGCCAGGATGCGATCGTGCTGCTCTTCGTCATCCACCGTAAGACGATCGATGTCGGCCGTGAAACGATCCCGTACCGCGCGGAGAATGGGGCTGAGATCTTCCCGGATCAGGCCCGGGCCCTTCATCCGCTCATACTTGGTCTTTATCGTCTCCCACACCTTGGAATGGTACTTGGCATCAGACTGAAAGTCGGCCTTGGTCCGGCCTTCGCCCGCGGTGCGGGTAATAAGTCCCATCCCCTTGGGCCGCACCTGACGCAGAATTTTCTTCAGCCGATCGCGCTCTTCATCGGACTCAATCTTCCGGGATACCCCCAGGGTGCTTACGGTCGGCATGAGCACCGTATAGCGACCCGGGATGGTAATAAAATTGGTGATGCGCGCCCCCTTGGTGCCCAACCGATCCTTGACCACCTGCACCATGATGTGCTGATTTTTCTTCAGCATGGTCTCGATGGGTTGCTGGCGGGCACGGCGGGCACGGGTCTTCGCCCGGGGCTTACCTTCCTCCAGCATCATGTCGCCCGTACCTTCGGCACCGGCAATATCCGACACGTAGAGGAAGCCATTTTTCTCCTGGCCAATGTCGATAAAGGCGGCCTGGATACCCGGTACCACCGAGTCCACCCGTCCTTTGTAGATGTTGCCCACAATACTGGGGCTGTCTTGCCGCTCCACCTGGAGCTCCACGAGGCGCTTGCCCTCGATTTCGGCAATGCGGGTCTCATGGGATCCCGCGTTAATTACAATTTCTCTCATAAAAGTCTTTCTCTCGTTCCACCGCCCGGGCGCAAAACGCCTAGCCCCCAAACATCCCCTCTTCCAGAAACATGCGTCGGCGCATCGGTACATTCAGTAAGATGCCAACGCAGGCCATGGTGGTCAGATAGAAGGTACCACCGTAGCTTAGAAAGGGGAGGGGCATGCCGGTTACCGGCATCAGGCCAATGGTAATTGAAATATTGAAAAATATATGGAACCCCAGTACCGTGACTACACCTGCAGCCAATAGGGTTCCCATCATTTCGGGACAATCGCGGGCATACATGAGCCCGCGGAGTAAGAAGGCCAGAAAGAGGCCTATCACCACCACGCAGCCGATAAAGCCCCGCTCTTCGGCATAGTGGGAGAAGATAAAGTCGGTCCGGTGTTCGGGCAGATAGTTCAGCCGGGTGTTGGTGCCCTGCTTGAAACCCTTGCCCGCCAGACCACCACTGCCCACCGTTACGAAACTCTGGTAGGCCTGCCAGTTGCTGCCCCGGGGCGCGAAATCGGGGTGCACAAAGGTATAGATTCGCATCTTCTGGTGCCAGTGCAGATCATACCATTCCTTGTTCTCATAGAACTCGGCTTTCTGCTTGTCCTGCTCCCAGCTCTTGGGACTCGGGTTAAAGTCATGGATCTGAAACCAGGCAAAGGGCACCACCGACAAGCCCACCAGCACCACCAGCCCCACGTGCCACAAACGACATCCGGCCACGAAGAGCATGACGATCACCAGGGGGCCCAGACAGGCCGCCGTGCCCAAATCCGGCTGCTTCAAGATAAGCAACATGGGCACCCCGGTCAACACAAAGGTGAGCACAAACCAGTGCAGTTTCCGAATCTTCGGACCGAGGGTGTGGAGGTACCAGGCCAGAAAATAGACCATCACCAGTTTGGTAATCTCCGAGGGCTGGATGCGAAAGAGTCCCAAATCCAGCCACCGTTGGCTACCCTTGATCTCCGGACCAAACTGCAAGACCGCCATCAGCAACAGAATGACGCCCCCATACATCACCGGGGCAAAGGCCACCAGCGCACGGTAATCGATGCAGATAATGCCTGCGGCAATGACGGCACCCGCAATAAAGAACAGCACCTGCTTCTCGTGCTGGTTGCCCCCCGTGTGGGCACTCGCGCTGTACATGGTGACCCAGCCAATACCCGCCAGGCTCAGCACAAAAATGGGTAACAACCAGTCAATCCGACGCAGGTTGCGGAAATTAATTGCCCGTACAATGGCGTCTTCCGCCTGATAATCCTGGGCGCTACGGCTCATGCCCCCTCCGAACTGGCGTGGGCTATTTGCACGTCTTCCACGTTACGCTCCCGGTACATATACTCGATGAGCGGCTTGGCCAATACACTGGCCGCTGTGCTGCCATGGTGACCGTGCTCCACCAGGATACAGATGGCCACTTTCGGTTCATGGTCAATGACCCCGGCCACAAACCAGGCGTGGTCACGAAACTCGTAGGGGATGTCTTCTTCCGTCTTGTATTTCTCGTGGTGCGACAGGTTCATAATCTGGGCTGAACCCGTCTTACCAAGAATACCAATACCCTCGACGCCCGCGCGCCAGCCTGTGCCACTGGGATAATCGGGCGGGGCCTTCTCCACACACATCCGCATGCCACCCCAGATGCGTTCAATGGTCGAATCACTGAGAAAACGCTCGCTCGGCGGCAACAGCGCGTCCCGGTTGAGGTGGGGGGTTACCCGATAGCCGCCATTCACAATGGCCGCCATCATCACCGCATTCTGCAGGGGCGTCGTGGCCGCGCTTCCCTGGCCAATACTTACATTCACGGTATCACCGGGATACCAGTTCTGGTCCCAGACCGGCTTATCCTTAAAGAGCGCCGCCTTCCATTCCTTACCCGGAATCAGTCCCTTGGTTTCATTCGGCAAGTCGATCCCGGTATTGACGCCCATCCCCATGCGGTGGGCCCATTCCTGGATTTTGTCCACCCCCAGATCGAGCCCCACATTATAAAAATAGACGTCGCATGAATAGGCCAGGGCCTCTTTCACCGCTACCTGACCATGACCGGAACGCTTCCAACAATGCGCAATCCGGCTACTACCCGGGACCCGAAACCGACCATTGCAATAGAAGGTCGACGCGGGCGTAACGACCCCTTCTTCCAGGGCCGCCGCCGCCAGCATCACCTTGAACACCGAGCCCGGGGGATACTGCTCCCGATAGGCCCGATGCAGCATGGGCTTCGGATCGCCCGCATTCAAGAGGCGACTGCGCTCGCCCGTGGGATCGTGGGACACAAAGACACTGGGATCGTAGGTCGGCACACTCGCCATGGCCAACACCGCACCGGTCTCGGCCTCCAGCACCACAATGGCACCCACTTCCCCCTTCAGCAGTGACTCACACTTGGCCTGCAATTCAATATCGAGGGTCAGGTACAGGGGGTCGCCCGCACGGGGCTCCCGGCCTTCCCCCTCGATGGTTGCCACGTTGCCGGCGCTGTCAGTCTTCGCCAATACCGGCATGCCACCCCGGTCGGTGCGCAGCTGGGGCCGGCCCGACGCATACTTGGTCACCAGCAAATACCCATCTTCACCCTGAAGCTGGTGCTCATACTGGGCTTCGAGTCCACCCAGGCCGATGACGTCGCCCTGCCGGTAATCCCGCTCTTCCCAATAGGGGTCGTTCAACTGCTTCTTGCTGATTTCGCCCAGATAGCCCAGCAACTGACCGCCCGTTTCCCGATAGAGATAGCGGCGTTGGGGCCGCACAATCGGGGCTACGCCGGGCAGGTCCAGGCTGTTTTCTTCTACCCGGAACAACTCCGATCGCGTCACGTCGGACTTGATGACGATCTGCTGAAAGGGATCCCCGGCATTCTTCCGGACCTTCTCCATCACCGCATTGGTGTCGAGTCGGAGCAGGCTGGCCAGGCGGATACAGGTCTCTTCCCGCCGCACTTCCGGGCATTCCCCGGGCGTAAACACAATGCTCACACTGGCCCGGTTGTTGGCCAGAATGACATCGCCCCGCCCATAGATGACCCCGCGATCCGACTCCAGCGTGGTTTCCGAGATGCGTTGATCGTCCGCGACGGACTGATAGACGCTCTGCTCAATCACCTGGAGTTTCCACAGCCGCAGGCAGGGAATGGCAAAAACAAGGGCCAGGACGAGGGCCATAATCTGGACCCGGTTTTCCACGCCCTCATACCGCTTGGGCTCGTTATTGATCGTAATCACGTCACGCTCCCCTGGGGTAGTTTGCGCTCACCGAAAACCCAATCGAGGGCGACGAACACAAAGGGGGTAATCACGGCCGTGTAGAAAGCAGCCGGGACCACCACACTGACAATGGTCGTTATTACCGGTGTATCTGGATACTGCACGTAATCGATGAGGGTGTGGAGCACCCCCTGGGCCACGCCCGCCAATAAGACCAGGCCGGCCTTTACCGCCGGGTGATCGGTGACCAGCCGGGTCGAAATGCGACCTACGGCATAGCCCACGATTACGAGGCACAATATATTATGCCCCAACGCGGCCTTACTCGCCACATCTTGATAAATGCCACCCAGCGCCCCGGTAAACATGGCCCGCTCTTCTCCGGCCGCGATGGCAAAATAGACCACCAACATGAGCACCAATTCGGGGGTCACGCCCTGTATCTTCAGGAAATCCGGCCACGTTGTCTGCACCAGGGCCGCACAGACCACCACCACCACCCACGCAATGTTTCTTAACATGACACGGTGCCCCGGCCCCTGGCGTGGTAATGCGGCACGTGCGGTAGCATGGGGAAAATCATGGGGCCAATCGCTCCTGAATCGGACGTTCGTCGGGCATGGTGGGGGCCAGGGAGGTCGCCTCCCGGTAGGTGTCCCGGTGCACGCCCCCCGCCAGGAAAGTGGATTCGGGCACATAGCGGGTCACCACCATGGCCTCGTCCAGCACGTAAGGATCCACCGCGGGCTCAATTTCGGCCCAGCGCCACAGGGCACCCGCCGTCTCGTGCACCACGCTCACCGTGCCCACCGGCAACCCGGCGGGAAAATCGCTCTCCGGGCTCGTGACCACGATATCGCCGGGACGGACGTCGTTTTTCATGTCGATAAAATCCATGGAACAAATGTAGTTGTAGTCGGTGCCGTTGGCCTTGACCACCCCGTCGTAGGCGCGGATGCGGTTTCGATGGACCATGGCCGCAATGCGGCAATCGCGGTGATGGAGGGTCGCGACACTCGCGGTAATATCGTGGACCTCGGTCACGATGCCGACCACGCCCTGCTCGGTGATGACGGCCATCCGGGCTTCGATGCCGTGGATGCGGCCCCGGTCAATGGTGAGCATGCCCCGAAGGTTTTCGATGATCCGCACCGGGGTCTGGGTCAGGCGGGCTTCGGCGCGGGCAAAATCGAGGACGTCACGGAGCCGCCGGTTTTCGGCCGCCAGCTCTTCTTCCCGGGCAAGGATGGTCTGAAGGCGGCTGCGCAGCAACTTATTTTCTTCGGCCTCTTCGCGCAGGTCGTCATAGCGCCCCACAAAGTCGAAGGTATAGCCCACGCCTTCTTCCAGGCTCGTGCGGGCCGCCAGGAAGGGATAACTGGAGATACTGACCACGCGGGTCAGGCCCCGCTGAATGAAGGTGGCGGACGTGCCACTCAACAGCGAGACCAGGGACAGAAACGACAAGGTCCCCAGAATTACCTCGGCGCGGTGTTCTGCCATGATTCGGGTAATAGCCAAGCCAGCGCCTCTGCTCAGAACCGGTTACCGACGGGGTGCACCTGCTGCAAGGGAATCCGTGCGGTGCGTTTACATTTCTTCGTCGGGATAGTTCTTCAGTTCTTCCAGGAATTTCCCCGTGCCCAACACGACCGCCGTCAAGGGATCTTCGGATACGGTCACGTGGAGACCCGTCTCTTTTGCCAGTAACTGATCGAGTCCGCGCAGGTTGGCACCACCGCCGGCCAACACCACACCCCGATCCACAATATCGGCCGACAATTCCGGGGGCGTACGCTCCAGCGTAACGCGCACGGCATCGACCATGGCACTGACGGGTTCCCGGAGGGATTCCCGGATTTCTTCGGATGTAATCGTAATAATCTTCGGCAAGCCCATGACCTGATCCCGGCCCTTGACCTGCATTTCCAACTCGTCTTTCAGGGGAAAGGCCGAGCCGATGGCAATCTTGATGTCTTCGGCCGTCCGCTCACCCACCACCATATTGTAGGTGCGTTTCAGGTGCTGGATAATGGCCTGGTCCATGTCGTCACCCGCCACACGGACGGATTTGGCAAAGACAATGCCGCCCAGCGAAATCACGGCCACCTCGGTCGTGCCACCACCGATGTCCACCACCATGCAGCCCTGGGGCTCATGGACGGGCAGGCCGGCACCAATCGCAGCCGCCATGGGCTCTTCGATGATGTAGACCTTTTTCGCACCGGCCTTCATGGCACTATCAATCACCGCACGCCGCTCCACTTCGGTGATACCCGAAGGCACACTGATGGCCACGCGGGGCCATACCAGGCGGTTGCGGTTATGCACTTTCTGGATGAAATGCCGCAGCATCTCCTGGGTGATCTCGAAATCCGCGATCACACCGTCTTTCATGGGGCGAATCGCCACAATGTTGCCCGGCGTACGGCCAATCATGTTTTTGGCTTCATTACCCACCGCACGGGATTTCCCCGTTTTGGTGTTAATGGCCACCACGGAGGGCTCACATAAGACGATGCCCTGGCCTTTAACGTAAACCAGGGTATTTGCGGTACCAAGATCAATGGCCATGTCATGGGAGAACAGGCCTGGAATTTTAGACAGGAATCCGAACAATTCATTCCCTCTCGTAAAGCAACTTCGAAGGTGCCGGTGCCACGGGGAACTCCAACGGGGATATAAAAATCTCTAAGACAATACAATTGAGGGACTTAGAGAGGAGCACGCATCACCCGGCGCATTATAGCAGAACGAAACCGCAAATCCAATCCTAAACGAGAGAATGGATTGCGACTTCCAACAGTTACTGAGACAATCCCCGCTTGGACGCTCCGGGTTCCACCATAGCGTTTTTACGGCAAGTTGTCAACAGTTTACCGGCGCCGCATCAGGCTACGGGCCCGCCGCACCCGGCCGCCCGGGCCAACTTTGCGCTTCTCACCGGCAGGACGCCACAGGGTCAAAACATTCGGCGCACCCTCATACTGCTTGCGCTCAATATTCCGCCCAATCGTCTGCTCTATACTGCCCAAAGCCGTGTGGTCCGTAGGAGTTACGAAGGTGATCGCATCCCCTTCACGCTCCGCACGGGCCGTGCGACCAATCCGGTGTACATAGTCATCCGCATTCTCGGGCACGTCATAATTGATCACATGACTGATGTCATCAATATCCAGGCCACGGGCCGCTACGTCGGTCGCCACCAGAATGTCATACCGACCATCCCGAAATCCGTCCAACGAACGTTGACGCAGCTTCTGGGACAAATCCCCATGAATCGCTGCAGCCCGAAAGCCCTCTTTCTTCAACAATTTCGTCACCCGTTCCGTGCGAATTTTGGTGCGCAGGAACACGATGGCCGTATCAATCTTTTCTTCCCGGAGGATTTCGACCAGCATGCGGGACTTATCTTCCTGCCGGACGGGGACCACCAGCTGGCGCACCGCATCGACGGGCATGGAGATAGCGCCCACTTCGATACGCTCGGGATCCCGCATCATGCTCCGGGTCAAGCGCTGCAGTTCCGGTGCAAAGGTGGCGGAAAACATGAGGGTCTGCCGATCTTGGGGCACCCGGGCCAGAATGCGGTTGATATCGGGGAGGAAGCCCATATCGAGCATCCGGTCCGCCTCATCAAAAATGAGCACTTCCAGTTCGTTGAACTGCACCGTGCCCCGGCCCATATGGTCCAGGAGACGACCGGGGGTGGCCACAATCACATCGGAACCCTTCTTCAGGGAGGATATCTGGGAGCCGAAGCCCACCCCGCCATAAATCAGGGCCGTGCGCATGTGGAGGGCCTTGCAGAGCTCCGACACCACCGAGGCGACCTGAACGGCCAACTCACGGGTGGGCACCAGAATAAGCATCCGGTTGCGGCTCTCTTTTTCCTTTGCCAGACGCGAAAGGGTGGGAAGGGCAAAACCCAGGGTTTTCCCTGTGCCCGTCTGTGCCGTGGCTATCAAGTCTTTTCCCTTCACGGCAATGGGAAATGCTTGCTCCTGGACGGGGGTGGGGTTTTCGATACCCATTTGCTGCAATACGCGCAAACACCGCGGGTCCAGTTCTTCAAATTCTTCGAATTTCATAGGTTCTTTCTTTTTCAGGGTTCGCCCCAGTATACCCCATTCGAAACGGGAAAGTGCAATTCTACTTCAACGCCCGAAAAGGTACCCCAGAGGAGAGTGGTCCAAACGATTAAGAGCCCACTCTCTATCGTGCGGGAGCTTGCTCCCCAACCCAGACACGCACACCACACCGCCAACATCGCCCACGGCGACGCGGGTGCCACCCCTTCGGGGTTCAAAAATGATTACGGACCAGGACCTGGGGTTCCGCTCGTTCCTCGCTCCACCCCAGGCTACAATCTGTCGCCACTTCGTGGCTGTTGAAAACATTTAATACGTGATTCTCATGCCGACTAAGCAACACCGCCCTCTGGAGTGCGGCAGCTTGCTGCTGCTTTCCCCGGGGGAGCTTGCTCCCCAACCCAGACACGCACACCGCACCGCCAACGCCATTCACTTCGCCCCCATAGTTCAGTCCGCCGCCGTCTTCGATGCCGCGGGAAACACGACGCTCAACCCATAGCCAACGCCAAAGGCCACCAAGAAACCGACTGCACCGAACATGTACGAGTGTGTCCAGGCCTGGTAATACACCAGGAAGACGCACGCGCTGCTGACGATCGCACCCGTGATGGCCCCCCAGCCATGGGCCCGCTTGGTCAGCATACCCAGGGCCACAACCCCCGCCAGTCCGCCACCGGCCAGCCCCAGCAAGGTGAGGTAGGTATTGAAGAGCGAGGTGGACTCCCGTGTCGCCAGGAACAGGGCTACGCCCGTGCCGAAGGCGCCCAGCAAAACGGTGATAACCCGGGCCAGGCGCAAGGCTGTCACCTCATTCACTTCGGCCTTGAAGCGCCGGTAGTAGTCGTTAATCAGGACCGACGCGAGGCTGTTCATGCTGCTGTCGAGGGAAGACATGGCGGCGGCGAAAATCCCCGCGATGATAATGCCCTTCATGCCCACGGGAAATTCCGCCATGATAAAGAGGGGCAGAATAGCGTCGTTCTTCAGGTTGGGATCCAGATCACCGGGGTGGCTCTGGAAGAAGGCCCACAGCGCCGTACCCAGCCCGAAAAAGATGAGCGAGACCGGAATGGTCATGACGGCGTTGGTCCATACGGCGCGCTGCGCATCGCGAAGATTCGCCGTACTCAGATAGCGCTGCACCGTCGTCTGGTCCGCCGTGTAGGGGTAGAGCATGGTGAAAAACTGCCCCACCACACAAACCCAGACCGCGTTGGTGGTGATATCCCAGGACCAGTTAAACATGTGAAATTTGTCGTATTCCTGCGCCGACGCGATGACGGCACCTGCCCCCCCTTCCACGCCCGTCACCACGAGATACAGGGCCAACAGGGCGCCGAAGAGGAGGACGAAGGCCTGGATCACGTCGGTCCAAATCACCGCCTCGATACCACCCAGCACGGTATAGACCGTGGCCAGGATACCCATGGCCAGGATGCACAGGGGAATGTTCATCCCCGTGGCGGCCGACAGGGCAATGGCGGGGATGTAGAGGACAATGGCCATACGGCCCAGCTGGAAAAGGATAAAGATCAGACTGCCATAGATGCGCGCTGCCACGTTGAAGCGCTGCTCCAGGTATTCATAGGCCGTGGCGATGGATTCTTTGCGGAAGTGGGGGATGAAGTAGTAGACCACGAAGGGAGCAACAAGGACGATGCCGAGGTTACTCAACATGCCCAGCCAGTTGCCCGAGTAGGCGCTGGCAGGTATGGCCACGTAGGTAATGGAGCTGAGGGAAGTACCGAAGATACTGATACCCACAGCCCACCAGGGAATCTTGCGCCCGCCCAGGAAGAAGGCTTCCGTGTCCGTCTCGCGCCGGGAGAAGTACACGCCCATACCCACCAACAGGGCAAAATAAAGCGCAATCGTGCCGTAGTCGAGGGGACTGAACCCCTTCTTTTCATTGGTTGGCTTGCCCGACATGACCATGGTGCCCCGGTGTCCCGGCCGATCTTCCCCTCCGGGAATGACCATGGCCCCGTTCCACACGGTGGCCTGGGTCGTCACATAGGCCGCCGGGGCCGTGCCCTGCTCCACCCACGTGTCCGTAATCGTGTGATAGGCCCACACCGTATCGGGGAATCCGGGATGTTCGTCTTTCAATTCGGCAGACTGCTCGAAGAGACTGCCGTCATCGCCACTGACCACGAGGATATGGGCCTGCCCCCAGGCCACGGCCGGTGCCGCCAACACGGGCACAGGGGGGCCGGTCAGGTTTTTCCAGCCGCTGCCTTCGGTATAGCGGTATGCGTCGTTTAGAAAGACCCGCCCCGTGCTACCGTCGTCTTTTGCAAACAAGGACGCGCCACTGATGACATAGAGTCCCTCATCGCGCCCTACCACCACGGGCAACATGCGAGAGGGGCCCGGCAAGGTCGGCAGGGTTGTCCAGCCGGCGTCAGGGGACTTCGTATCCCATTGCCAGACATCGGCCTGGGCCGCCGTGGCCTTGGGATCGGATTGCCCGCCCGCCACATAGAGATACGCGCCCACCTGGGCCGCCCCGCCAAAAGCCGAAGGGGCCGGAAGGGTACCCGCGGGGCCTGCTACCGGCACCACCTGAATGGCACCTTTTTCCCAGCGCACTTCAAGCACATCATCAAAACAGCGTACGCCGTCCGTGCCCCCCAAAAGCCACACACCGGAATCCCGGGACACGGTGCCGCCATAGGCCCGGGGGTGGGGGAGGGTACCGCCATCAATCCATTCGCTGGCACCGGCCTCTAGGACCCAAATGCGATCGAGCCATTCTTTTTCGCCCCCCTGGAAAGGAGACACGGTGAAGTTGGAGCCACCGGCCACGATGAGCGCGCCGTTATGCTGGCCCACAAAATGGCCCGAACTGGGGGTGGGCAGGGGCGGCACCGCCCCCCATTCCATGGCAGCATGAGCGGGGGAGAACCCCAGGCTGCACAGGACGGCCAGCAGGGCCACACTCCACACGATCATTCGACGTACGTTCCCGACAAACTGTTCCACAAACGAATTCCTTCTCACGGTTATTGGCGGTCCAGTGCCCTCATCCTCCCGGTAAGGCACCAACGGCTATTGGACCCCAACGGCCCCGGAAATGTCCAGTAGGCGCGCTGGTGGAAGCCGGTACCACGGGGAGAGTAGGATCATGGGGCAACGTAAGATGCCGTTCGCGACATCGGAAACTGACTTCCGACGAAGCCGGTCCAGTTATTGGAGGATGTACGATGAGCCAATTTGCTGATTTAGTAACCCGCGTGAAAGCACACGTCCAGGAAGAAAACGTCGACGAAGTTAAGCAACGATTGGAAACAGGGGATGCGTTCCGCCTGATTGACGTGCGAGAAGACCGGGAGTGGGTGACGGCCCACATCACCGGGGCCACCCACATCGGGAGGGGCGTCTTGGAACGCGACATTGAAGAGGCGGTGCCCGATACCAAAACCCCCATCGTCCTCTATTGCGGCGGAGGGGCCCGCTCCGCCCTGGCGGCCGAATCACTTCAGCGCATGGGCTACACCCGCGTCATTTCCATGGCCGGCGGCTTCGGTGCCTGGAAAAAAGCGGGGTATCCCGTCAGTGCCGGTGATTCCTGATAGATAGTGGCGGGCCGTCAGCGCGCCATAGGGGGGCAGGCGGCTCCCCTTCGACGCGTTCACCATTTCCAAAGGACCGAAAGGACGAAAACGACCTAAAGGACACCGCACGACACGTCCCTTGAATCCTATCACCGGCCCTTGGGCAGTCAGGCGAGTCCGAATGGTGTAAACCAATGTTGAGGGTACGTAATTCGCGAACTCTAGTCACCAAACCGGCCAGGCAATTCCCCTCCCGGGAGGGGCGTTCTATCGGATATCTATCGACGCCCTCACCGTAGAGTTACTATTCCGTCTGCTTGAATCAATCCCTGAGGAAATCCTTGATTTCGCCAATTCCAAAGGGCCAATCTAGAGAATTCACTATTCTAACTTCTAAATTCCCTTTTCAATTCTCAGGCACCACACCAGGCCTGCTACACAACACCTAAACAACAGGAGAAGTATCATGTTGAAACACGGCATATCCGCAGTTACCCTTGCGGGACTCGTCGTGGGGCTGGGCATCCTCGCACCGGAGGTCGCCCAAGGACAAGAGCAACCCGGCTCGGTAAAGATCTACCGGGACACCTACAGCGTGCCCTATATCTACGGTGGCACCGATGCCGATGCGGCCTATGGCCTCGGCTACGCCCAGGCGGCAGATCGCCATGACGACATCTATCTCAACGTCCGCACCGCGATCGGCCGCATGTCCGAAGTGCTGGGCAAAGACTACGTCCAATCGGACTACGTCATGCAGATGGTGGGCAATGCCACGCGCTCCGAAGCCTATTGGCCCAACGCGCCGGAAGCCCTCCAGAAAATGGGGGATGGCTTCGTCCGGGGGGTCCAGGCCTATGAAAAGGACCACAACAAGACCTCGCCCTTTGCGCTGGAACTGAAGCCCTGGCATTCCCTGGCCATCATGCGCGCCATGATCCTCAATTGGCCCCTGGGCGCCATCCGGGACGAAATGAGCCAGGACGGCAATACCCTGGGCTGGGGTTCGAACGAATGGGCCGTATCGCCCCAGCGCAGCGCGGAGAATTGTGCCATCCTGCTGACCGACCCCCACCTCACCTGGCAGGGCATGTCGGTCTTCTATGAGGCCAACGTCTATGGCGATGTCCTCACCGAGCAGCACGGCTATTTCCTTGTGGGCACCTATATGCTGGGCTACGGCCATACCAAACACTTCGGCTGGGCACCCACCACCGGTGGACCAGACACGGCCGACGTCTACGCCATGAAGCTCAATCCCGACAACCCCATGCAGTATGAATACGACGGCGAATGGATGGACGCCACGGTGGGACAGGTCAGCATCCCGGTCAAAGACGGCGACCCCATCACCATGCCCACCTACACCACCCACCTGGGACCGGCCTTCTCCCAGCCCGATCTCGAGAAGCAAACCATCCTGGTGGGCGCCACGCCGTACCTGGACCAGATGGCCCTTCTGGAGCAGAGCTACAAGGCCCTTCAGGCAAAGAACGTTCATGAACTCATGGACGCCCTCGCCATGAACCAGTACATGGAACAGAACCTCATGTCGGCCGACCGGGATGGCAATATTGCCTACATCCGCACGGGCCGCACGCCCATCCGCCCCGAGGGTTGGGATTGGAATTCGCCTGTTCCCGGGAATACGTCCAAGACCAAATGGCTCGGCATCCACCCGGCCGAAGACCTCGTGCAGATTAAGAATCCGGCCCAGGGCTACATGCAAAATTGCAATATCAGCCCGGCCTACATGATGGAAGATTCCCCCCTCCAGCCGGAGAAATATCCCGACTACATCTACCACGTGCAGTGGGACCTGAAGAACAGCCGGGGCGATCGGGCCCTCCAGGTACTCGCCACCGACGACAGCCTGACCAAAGAAGAAGCCATCGACCTGGCCTTCGACATCACCGACCCCTATGCCGCGCACTGGCTCGAAGCTCTCCGCAAGATGTGCCTGGGCCCGGCGACCCAACAGTTGCAGGAAGCCGCGTTCAAGGCCGACATGGACCGCCTCCTCGCGTGGGACGGCCGCTACCACAAGGACAGCACGGCCGCCACGCTCATGCGCTACTTCCGCCTGGAGGCCTTCAAGGTCGTGGACCCGTCCAAGGTTAACAAGGGCCTTTCCCTCACGGTGGAAGAGTACTTCGCCCTGGTGAAGGCACTGGAAAAGGCCCGGGAAACCATGACCGCCCTCTATGGCACCACCGAAAAGGCCTGGGGCGAAATCATGAAGGTCGGTCGGGGAGACCAGCTCTTTCCGACTTCCGGTGTGGACTATGGCGAAGGGGAAGGGGACGAACGGCTCCGCACCTTGCTGAGCCTCGGCGTCAAGGAAACGGAAAAGGGCTCGGGCGAATATGTGGCCCACAAGGGCTCGATGGCCATGCTGCTCATGTTCATGCACAAAGACGGCATCGAATCCTATAGCTGCATCCCCTGGGGACAGAGCAGCGATCCGAAGTCGCCCCACTATATGGACCAGGGCGAGGAACTCTTTTCGGAGCGTAAGTTCAAACCCGTCTACCGCACCAAGGACGCCCTGATGAAGAATGTCATCTCCCAGCTGACCCTGAAAACCAACGGGGCCTGAGTCTTACCGCCTAACTAATCGGCACGGCCAAACCGGAATCCTGCACCGAGCAGGGTTCCGGTTTTTTCTTGGGAAAACAGAGATGACAGAGAGCCACCCGCCTGCGGCGCGTCGTGTACCCGCAAGCAGCGTAGCGAAGTGGGGGCAGCTTGTGGGGGGGGGGACAAGAAATATGCCGGCGGGCCGCCAGCGCTCCATAAGGCCGATCCCCGATTCCAATTCAATTCACACTTCACCTTTCACCCTTCAAACTTCGCCCTTCATTACCAACATTGATTTTCGAAGAAAATATGCTATGCTGGTCCCGGCTGTATCCCGCCGGATATCCAGGCACCTACCCGTGCACGAGCTCCGGACCACGGAGACGCACCGTCACCCACCGTACACCGGGTGAGACGGATTTGGAATGAAGGTCATGCCTTTGTCGGGCGCCCTTCCATTAGTACACGACCCAAGAACAGGAGAGGACGAATGTCAGATCAACCAAACGCGGGCGTATCCCGCCGTAACTTCGCGAAAGCCACGGCAGTGGCCACCAGCGCCGCCATCCTCAGCTCGAAATCCGGCGTGGCCGCGACGAACGGTGAGACCATCAAAGTCGGTCTCATCGGTTGTGGTGGTCGCGGCACCGGGGCCGCCATCAACTGCCTCGAAGGCAACACCAACGTCAAGCTCGTCGCCATGGCCGACATCCTGGACTACCAGTTGGCCGCTTCCCTGAAGAAGATCAGCGAGCACGGCAACCCCCAGGTGAAGTCCCAGTGCGACGTGAGCCCCGAGATGCAGTTCGTCGGCGTGGATTCCTACAAGGAAATCCTCAAGACCGACGTGGACATCATCATCCACGCCACCACGCCCTACATCCGGCCGAAACACATCGAAGCCATCGTGGAAGCTGGCAAGCACATCTTCACCGAGAAGCCCGTCGCCGTCGACCCTGTCGGTATCCGTCAGTTCATCGCGGCTTCCAAGAAGGCCGAAGAGAAAAAGCTCTGCATCGTCACCGGTACCCAGCGCCGTCACCAGAAATCCTATGTGGACACCATCAAGAAGATTCAGGATGGCGCCATTGGTGAAGTGCTCTCCGCCCAGGCCTACTGGAACGGTACCCTGCCCTTCACCCGCAAGCGCGAACCCGGCCAGTCGGATCTGGAGAATCGTCTTCGGAACTGGTATGCCCACTGCTGGGTCATGGGCGACAACATTGTGGAACAGCACATCCACAACATCGACATCATCAACTGGGTCATGGGCGGACCGCCCGCGTCGGTCTACGCCTCTGGCGGTCGCGTATGGAAACACCTGGAGAAAGATCCCGAAGTCTACGGCGATCTCTGGGATCACTTCTCCTGCGACTTCGTCTACCCCAACGGCGTCCACATGACCAGCATGTGCCGTCACTGGGCCCGCGAATGCACCCAGCGCGTCTCGGAACACGTCATCGGCACCAAGGGCTCCAGCTCCTGCCGGGACATGGGCAAAGACGACATTAACCCCTACGTCCAGGAACACATGAACCTCCTCGCCGCTGTACGCGGTGACGCCCCCTACATCAATGAAGGCGTCCGTTGTGCCGAAAGCACCATGACCGCCATCATGGGCCGCATGTCCGCCTACACCGGCATGGAGCTCACCTGGGACGAGGCCCTCAACTCCGATCTCAGCATCGTGCCCGAGGTCATCTCCTTCGACGAGAAATACCCCGTCGGCGAAGTGCCCAACCCCGGCCCCAAAATGGCCTAAACAGTACAGCATCCAATGGCGCCAAGGTCCCCGTGACCTCGGCGCCATTGTTGTTTCTGCGCGACCTTGAGGGGCTCCGCAGTGGGGCAGGCAACGGGTACACCGTTTCAGCCAAATTTCAAAGACACCTTTCCGACGTTAAGGTGCTTGGCATCTCAACATCGTTGAAGACAAAAACCTTGTATCGCCCGATACGATACCGTATCGTTTTCAATAGTGTCCGAAAGTCCTTTGAGGGACATCACGTCCTCTTCCAGAAGGTACGAAGTCCCCTGAAACGGAGTTCCCCAAATCATGCAAAATATCGCCAGACACACGCGGGCCCTATTGGGCGGGGTAACAACCGCCTGCCTCTTTCTTGCAGGCACCGCCATGGCCGATGTCACCATCAGCGGCACCGTGTTTGACGACCGCAACCACAACGGCCAGCGAGAAACGGATGAACCAGGCATCCCCAATGTGCAGGTTTCCGATGGCGACAAGATCGTACGCACCGACACGGAAGGCCGCTACGCCCTGGAAACGACGACGAACATCCCCAACACGGTCTTCGTCATCAATCCCAACGGATACATGCCGACGAACGATTTCTTCCACCCGGTTTCCGTGGCGAGCAACACGGTGGATTTTGGCTTGGCCGAGGACCCACGGAGCGCAAAAGACACCTTCTCCTTCTATCATACTGCCGACTTTCAGTTTGGCAATCCACGAGACGCTGTGGCGCAGATCAGCGGCGACCTGGCGGCCATGGAAAGTTGGGCGGAGCACCACGACGTAGCCTTCTACGCTATCTGTGGCGACATTACGACCCACGGCGCGCCGGATGACTTGCAGTTCTTCAACGAGCAATTCGACGCCCTGAAGCGGCCAGTGTATCGCATCTTCGGCGGCCATGATGCCCTCGTGGAAATGGAACGGCCCAAAATGGGGAACTGGGTGGATGCCTTCGGTCCCTACGCCTACGCCTGGAACTATGGCGGCGTCCATTTTATCGCCCTCGTATCGGAGGGCTACCTCTCCGAAGCCGAGAACGAACGGCAGATGGGGTGGTGGAAGCGGGACATGGCGGATCTGCCGGCGGGGACGCCCATCGTGCTCCTGGCACACACGCCGGACCAGATTAGTGCAGAAATCCGCACGGCGGTGGATGCGCACAACGTTGTGGCCTTTCTCTTCGGACATTGGCACACCCACCACAACTTTGACGTCGATGGCGTACCCTTTGTGGTCAGCAGCCCTATGCGTCCTTCGGACTGGGGTGCCTTCACGAAGCGCACCCGGGTGATGACCGTTGCCCAGGGAAAACTTTCTTCCCAGTCACGGGTGCTGGAACAAGAGAAGCGCGCTGTAGTGCTCCAGCCAACCGGCACCGTATCGAATGCGGGTCTTGAAGTGCGGGCCTTGGTTTATGACACGGCGATGGAAGCGAAGGCCGTGCACGCCATGATATTTAACCCCGATAACCAGGAGACGGACAGCGTTACCCTGGCGAAAGTGGACGACTGGACCTGGCACGGGCGGTTGGACGCCGGGTTGAAACCGGGGAACTATGCGGTGGACGTCGTGGTAAACAACGACAGCACGTGGACCGCCGGAGCAACTTTTGCCGTCAGCCGTGAGGAAACCGCTTCTTCCACCATGGCATTAGACTGGATTGTTTCCATGGAGGCCGACCAACCCCATCGAACGACCCCGCTGACGATTGGCAACAAGGTCTATTTCGGTATCAGCGACGGACAGGTCGGCGCAACGCAGGCGGGCGTCGTGTGCCTGGATGGCGCGACAGGCGCGGTGGTGTGGCGCACCCGGCTACCCCGAAGCATCAACGCGGCAATGTGTAGTGATGGGACGACCCTCTTCGCGGTGGACGGTCAGGGGGGCATCCACGCCCTCAACGTTGCCGACGGCGGGATTCGCTGGCAGGCCGACGCGTATGCCGATACCCCCTTTCACGAGGAACAGCGCTACTACTGGCGCACCTTTCTCGCCCCGCTGACCTTGGCGGACGACACGCTCTTCGCGGCGGGCTCTCATGTGCTTGCGGCCCTCTCAACAACGGACGGCTCCAAGCGCTGGACCAACTATAACGACTTAAACCGGGTGCCCTACCCCCTGGCGGGACTTGCGCCACGGGAGGGCCGGGTATACTTCGAAGACGAATATAAGGTGGTTGCCCTGAATCAGGAATCCGGTGCCGTACTCTGGAGCAAGGCGCTGAAGGACTATCCCGATCCCGTGGCCCGAGAGCGGGGAACGACGGCGCCCGTCGCGATGGACGACGGTGTCTATGTGCACCACCGGAGCCGCCTGCGCAAGTTGGACCCCGTAACGGGAGAGCAATGGTGGTCCGCGCCAAGCGGCGGCTCTTTGAACTACGTCGGCACTCCGGTCATAGCGGACTCCCACGTATTGGTCACCAACGGCGGACAGATTCTGTGCTTTGACCGACAGACGGGCGAGCGACAGTGGACCTTTGGCACCCGTGCAGTGAACGATACTACCCTCGGCCCCAGTCAGGAGTTGCGCAACGGTTCCACGCCGCTGATTGTCGGCGATCACGTCGTGCTTGGTGGTGACGATGGCTATGTTTATTGGCTGTCGCTGGCGAGCGGGGAAAAAGTGTGGGAATACAATACCGGCACGCCCATCAAGGCTTCCCCGGTGCAGGTCGGTCATCATGTGGTCGTGTCCAACTTTGCGGGCAACGTCTTTGGCTTTCGATACCGATAGAAGACCCGTTCTTTCTGGTTGGCACGCTATCATGCGCGCCGACACGGGCCCGGGATCTGCCCCATCCGTCCTTGATTCAATGATTCTCTTGGCCGTCCCCCTCCCCGAACGCCCCCAAACACGAAAACGCGCCCTCGGACATCTATCCGGGGGCGCCTGCAATTCGATGTATCGCCTGTGGTCGTCTACAGATAGCCGACGAGGGCGTCTGCCACGATGTTCACCACTTCTTCGACCCGCTCGCGGCCCTGTTCGAGGCGCTGCTTGGCGGCTTCCACCCGTTCCTGGCGGATTTCGTCGGCCTGCTCGGATTCGCGGACGAAGCGGGCAACCTCTGCGGCTTCTTGTCCGGCGGCGCTAATCTGCACCCCATCCGATTTGGTGCCTGGGGCGTTTCCGGCTGACAGGTTCCGAGCGCCCTTGAGGGGCCGCGCAACCTGCAGCTCATTCAAGTTCCCGATTCCTGTGAGTCCGGTCATGAGACTGCTCCGTATTCGTTGGTGTTAAACGTTGATTACTTCAACTGCACTTACTATCGGCAGTTCGGAGCAGCACCTTTAGGCAGGAAATTTGTGCCTACTACCGGTAGATTGTTCCCTGTTCGGCCACAATATATCGTATCGAGTACGTACGAAATGCCCCATTCAGGTGGCCTTCCATTTCGCCGATATATGGAACAACACTTGCTTTTACTATCCCATATCCCTCGTTGCGCTATACTTTACTCAGGAGATTGTCGTGGGCACCTTATTCAGCAGTCTGGATATTGGCCGAGCCGGCCTGAACACCGCCCAGATCCAATTGGATGTGGTGGGCCACAATATCGCTTCGTCCAATAAGGTCGGGTTTTCGCGGCAACGGGCCAGTATCGCCACCCGCGTACCCCTCGAGCGAAGCTATGGTTTCCTGGGACGGGGTCCCTTCATTTCCGGTGTCGAACGCCTTCGCGACGAATTCCTCGATATCTCTTACCGCGATCAGGTGTCCTCCCTCGGGAACGCCGATATTCAGACGGCCTTTTTCTCTCGCATCGAAGACTTGTTTCAGGAACCGGGTGACAACGGCTTTTCAGAAAATCTGAACGTCTTCTTCGATTCCTTGAACGACTTTGCCAATAACGTGGAAGATATCCCCACTCGGGTCGCCACCATTACGGAGGCCCAGTCCCTCACCACCTCGCTCCGGGAGTATGCCTCCGACCTGGAAGAACTCCGCACCTCGGCCAATGAGGATGTGCGCGGTATCGTGCCCGAAATTAACGCTATTTCGCAGCAAATCGCAGATTTGAACTATGCCATTAAGACGTTCGAATCCGCGGGAAATCAGGCCAACGACTTGCGGGATGACCGGGATGTGCTCCTGGATGACCTCTCCCGATTGGTCGATATTGCCTATCGGGAACGGGATGACGGTCAGGTAGACGTCCTCCTGGGTGGGGAAGAGCTGGTCAATGGCAACCGCATCAATCCGCTGGAAACGACGCCCGACGCCTCCATCAACCCCGATCGGCCCGATTTCCTGCGTATCCAATTTGCCGGCAGTGGTCTGGAAGTGCAGGTTTTCGACGGCGAACTGGCCGGGGTCCTTCGCCAGCGGGACGTAATCCTGCAGGACCTCGTAGAGCGAAACGATACCTTGGCCAGTGCCCTGATCGAAGGACTCAATGCCCTCCACAGCCAGGGAAACGGGCTCGAGAACATTGCCATTCCCCTTTCCACCACCAACGCCGTGAGCGACCCGTCCGTGGCGCTCGACAGTGCCGACCTGCCCTTTACGGTAAACGATGGCAGTTTCGATCTGGTGCTCTATGACGCTTCCAACAATGTGGTGGAGACGGTCACCATCCCGGTGACGGCCGCCGCCACCAGTCTCAACGATATTGCCACCGCCATCAACGGCTCGGCCAATGCCAGCGCCTCGGTGACGGATGGCATCCTCACCATTACGCCCAACGCGGGCAATAGCTTTACCTTTGCCAATGACACGGCGGGCGCCCTGCCTGCCTTGGGACTCAACGGACTCTTCACCGGCAGCAGTGCCCGGGATATCCGTGTAAGCGGTCATCTTATCGACAATGCGGCCCTCTTGAGCTCGGGCTCGAGCCTCAACGTGCTTGAAACCGGCGACAACAGCCTGGCACTGGAGATGGCCTCCCTGCGAAACCGCAAAATCCTCTCCAACGACACGGAGACCATCAACGACTATTTTGAATCCACGGTCGTTCGTCTGGGCACCAACGCCAGCGCCAACCTGGACCAGCGCAACGTACAGCTGGCCGTCGTCGAAGACCTGGAGCTCCGTCGGCAGGAGGTTTCCGGCGTAAACCTCGATGAAGAGGTCACCAGCCTTATCGAAATCCAGAAGGCCTTCGACGCTTCCGCCCGGATTATCACCGTCACGGACCGCATGCTGGACACCCTGATTAATATCGCCCGCTAAGCGGCCCCTAGTCCCTAAGGGCATCAAGATGGCCGCGGTGCGCCATAGGGGGCATTTGCCGGCGGGCCGCCAGACTGCCGTTAGATCCCATCACCCACAAAGCCGCTCGCTGCGCTCCCCTCTTTGAAGGTGGCACCCTTCCCAGCTCGACAGCCTGCCGCGCCAACTTGAAAAAGTTCCCAATTCTAAATTCTAAATTCTTAATTCAAACTTCTCCCTTCAAACTTCCAAACCGGGAACCCCACGGCCGTTCTCGTGTTAAAGTGGTCATTGAGACGCTGTCCCCCCCGGGAAGACCCCCGAAACAAAGGAGTGCAGGATGGGATCCCTGAAGCCTATTGACCCCGCCGTGTGGAATCTATCGGCCGCACGGCACTTGCTGAACCGCGCCGGATTTGGTGTGCCCCACGCATTGGCCCAGCAGTTGGCGGGCATGAGCCCCGAGGCGGCAGTGGACTATATGGTCCATTTTGAGACGATTCCCTTTGCCTTTCCAGAACCTGATTTCCTCGTGTCGGCCCTGACCAATAAAGAGCGCAGCGCCCAACGCAAAGGACTCAGCGAAGAAGAACGGCGGGAACTTAACCAGAAGTGGCAGCGGGAAGAGCGGAAGGCCGTTCAGACCTTGCGCGGCTGGTGGCTCCAACGTATGCGTACCACGCCCCGCCCCCTGGAGGAGAAGATGGCCCTCTTCTGGCACGGTCATTTCGCCACGTCCGCCCAGAAGGTAAAGTCTTCGGAACACAATTTCGAATTGAACGAGACCTTTCGCACACAAGGTACCGGCAACTTCAAGACCCTGGTGACCGAAGTCGGTCAGTCACGGGCCATGCTCCGCTATCTGGACAATGACCGCAGCACGAAGAAGAAGCCCAATGAAAACTGGGCGCGGGAGTTGATGGAGCTCTTTACGCTGGGTCAGGGCCAGTATACGGAAGACGATATCAAGCAACTGGCCCGGGCCTTCACCGGGTGGAGTTCCGATGGGCGGGAGTTTCGCTTTGTCCTCGCCAATCATGACATGGGCGAAAAAACCATCCTCGGGAAAACGGGCACCTTCGACGGCTGGGAAGCCATCGACCTTTTGTTCGAACAACCCGCCCTGAGCACCTTTATCTGTACGAAACTCTGGCGCTATTTCGCGGCTGAAGAAGTGGATGCCGCAGCGGTAGCCGGTCTGGCCCAGACCTTCCGAGACAATAACTTTGAGCTCAAGCCGGTCTTACGGCAGCTCTTTCTTTCGGAAGCCTTTTACGCCGACGGCGTGCGGGCCACCCAGATCAAGAGCCCGACCCAGTTGGTCGTGAAGCTGACCCATGACCTGCACCTCGACACCGTGCCGCCCCAGAACCTGGCCCAGGCCACCGCCTCGCTGGGACAAAACATCCTGCATCCGCCCAACGTCAAGGGCTGGGACGGGAACCAGGCGTGGATTAACGCCAACACCCTGCTGCTCCGCTACAACCTGCCCGCCCAACTCGTGCAGGCCTCCCAGCGCGGCCACAATCAGATGATGGTGGGTGGGGGAGACGCCATGATGATGGCGGGCCAGGGCGACACCATGATGGCGGATCAGACAATGGCCGCCAAACCGGCAGCGCGGCCCGACACGGCCGTGCGGGATCAGGTGCGGGCCAAGATGAAGACCTTCAGCAAGGAAGAGCGCCAGGCGAAGATGAAAATATTCCGCAACGGTAACCCCGCGCAAAAGCGGGCCCTCCTGAAGGAGCTCGGCGTGGAAGCCCCTCCCGAGCACAATCCGCTGGAAGGGGTCTTTGCCTCCCTGAACTTCGCGACGGCGGGCGAGTGCGTTACCATGACCGCCCAGACCCTGTTGGACGTGCCCATCGCCATAGAGCAAAAGAAGGCCTTGCTGACGGCCCTCGGCACCTCGGACCCCCACACGGCGATGACGCCCCGGGACTTGAACCCGGCCAGGCAGCAACAGTTGCTGCACCTGCTTACCAGCATGGCGGAATACCAACTCTGCTAACCTGTTTGGAATACCACACGGCGTATGCCGAACCCATAGCGCCCCGCGCAATCAAGGAGCTTTTTCATGTCACTGTCTCGTCGTAGTTTCATGCAACACATGGCCGTCTTCTCCGGCCTCGGTCTGGCCCCCAAGTTTCTGACCGACGCCTATGCCGACCCGGCGCAGGTTATCCAGGGCTTCAACGATGACCGCGTGCTGGTCGTGGTGCAGCTCGGCGGCGGCAATGATGGCCTCAACACCATCACGCCCTTCGAAGACGACCTCTACTACAAGGCCCGGCCCAAGATTGGCCTGAAGCAGAATCGCCTGCTGAAGCTTAATGACCAACTCGGCATGAACGATGCCATGAAGGCCCTCATGCCCTATTACGATCAGGGCAACCTGGCCGTCATCCAGGGCGTGGGCTATCCCAATCCCGACCGCTCCCACTTTCGCTCCATGGAAATCTGGCACACGGCGAGCGACTCTGATGAATACCTCGGCGACGGCTGGATTGGCCGCTACTTCGACAACAACTGCAGCGGCACGGCACAGCCCCAGGTCGGCCTCGCCCTCGACGCCGAACGGCCCCAGGCCTTTGGCAGCTCGCTGGGCTATGGCATCGCCACAGACAATCCCGCCCGCTTCGGTTGGAATCCCGGTTCCGGTAACGACTCAGAAAGCGCCTTTGAGGCGGTCAACGGCGGCAAGGCCCCCAAGAACAGCACCCTCGACTTCCTCCGCCACACCACCACGGCCGCCATTGAAAGCTCCAGCGAAGTGCGGATGGCCGCCGACAAAGGCAAGATTGCCATGCCGCAACGGGGGGGCCGGGGCGCACGGGTCAACCAGCTCGACACGGTGGCGGGTCTCATCCGCGGGGGACTGGCCACGCGCATCTACTACGTCTCCACAAGTGGCTTCGACACCCACGCCGGACAGGCCGGAAAGCACGAGCAACTCCTCGGTGGCGTGGCCGGTGCCCTGGCGAAGTTCCAGAAACAACTCGAAAAAGATGGCACGGCCGACCGCGTGACCACCATGGTCTTTTCGGAATTCGGACGGCGCGTCAATGAAAACGGCAGTGGCGGTACGGACCACGGCACCGCAGCCCCCATGTTCCTCCTGGGGAACGCAGTGCAGGGCGGCGTCCACGGCACCACCCCCCGACTCGACGACCTCGACCGGGGCGACCTCAAATACAGCACCGACTTCCGCCGGATCTACACCACCCTCCTCGACGACTGGCTCCACGCCGATCCCACGACGGTATTGGACGAAAGCTTCGACAAGATGAAGCTGATAAACGTATAGGGCAAACAGCTACCCATTCCCGGGCACGAAGACCCCACGGTCTTCGTGCCCGTTTTCTTTTGGGGCATAAAACCCAGGGACTGCCGCGCCTCACGTCGCCAGGTAGCGAAGCCAACCAGATAGCCGCCACAACAATGCCTCCCACCCCCGTAAACACAGACGGCAGTGGCTGTCCCGTCGTTTGAGACGAAAGCGCCGGGCCAACCCCACAAACCCTGGGACAGCCACAGCCATCTGGGTGGCACCCGTGGTCCAACTTTCGAACTCGGCCGTCCTAAAGCCGCCCTTGAGCCCCCTCATCTCACCCCCCAAATACAGCAACGCGCATCTTCGTGTGAAGACGCGCGTTGCGGGTATTCCTGTTATTACAGGGGCTTCATTCAGCCCGTGTAGGCGATCCGGTAAATGACGTTGGCCTTGTCATCCGACACGAGTAACGCCCCGTCGGGTGCCACGCGCACGTCTACGGGCCGTCCCCAGGGCTCGCCCCGGTGGAGCCATCCGGTGGCGAACTCTTCATAGCCTGCCGAATTGCCCGCGTCGTCCAACTTGACCTGCATCACGCGGTAGCCAATTTTCACGGTGCGATTCCAGGAACCGTGCTGGGCGATAAAGAGGCGGTGTTTGTACTCCGCCGGAAACTGATCGCCTGTATAGAATTTCAGGCCCAGCGGCGCCACGTGGGGTCCCATCTTCTCAATGGGCTTCACATAGTCGTCGGGGTTCTTGCCCTTGCCATGATTGGGGTCGGGCACGTCGCCACCATGAATGTAGGGAAAGCCAAAGTGCTGGCCCGCTTCGGTGACCCGGTTCAACTCGCAATCGGGCAGGTCGTCGCCCATCATGTCCCGGCCATTGTCGGTGAAATAAAGATCGCCGTTTTCCGGGTGCCACGCGAGGCCCACGCTGTTGCGCACGCCATGCACATAGGGCTCCACGTCGGTACCGTCGGCATTCATCCGCATGATGGTGCCAAAGCGGGGATCATCGTGTTCCACCACCGCATCGCAATCGTTACAGGGCACACCCAGACCAAAGTAGAGTTTGCCATCGGGACCGAAGCTCAGGTACTTCCAACCGTGGTGCTGCTCTTTGGGCAAGTCGTCTACCAGCACGACCGGCTCGGGGGGCGCTTCCAGAGAATTCTCAATATCATCGTAGCGAAGGATGCGGTTGATCTCGGCCACATAGAGCGCGCCATCTTTGAAGGCCACCCCATTGGGCCACCACAATCCTTCATCGATCACGATAACTTTATCGGCCTTCTGGTCACCGTCCGTATCCTGGACGGCATGAACCATGCCCGCACGCTGGGACCCCACAAACAGGGTGCCCTTATCCCCCAGGGCCATCGAGCGGGCACCGGGCACGTTGTCGGCAAAGACGCTGATGGTGAATCCTTCGGGCAGCTTGATTCGATCGAGTGGGAGATCGGCGGCCATCGCAGTGGTGGCACACAGGGCACACGCCGTGGTTGCGATCCCTTGCAGCATTTTTTTCATGAAAGACTCCTTTGGGTGGAGGACAGGACGGTCAAGACACAACGCCTCCATGCTACGTGATTGGTCCGCTGGCGGACAAGAAAAAACGGTGGCGCATCATCGTGACACGCCACCGCTGTAGATTCGTGGGAGGTATTACTTGGTGTAGGCAATCCGATAGACGGAACCGTTCTGTTCGTCGGACATCAACAGGCTGCCGTCGTTCGCTACTTTTACATCGACGGGGCGTCCGAGGGATTCGCCGCGATAGGTCCAGCCACTGGCGAAGTCTTTGTAAGCAGCCACATTGCCGGCATCATCGAGCACGACCTGCTTGATGCAGTAGCCGATTTTTACCGTACGTGCGGAAGAGCCCTTGAGGGTCACGAAGAGGCTATTCTTATATTCCGCCGGAAACTGGTCACCCGTGTAGAAGGTGAGCCCCATGGGCGTCACGTGGGGTCCGAGATTCTGAACCGGCTTCACGTAGTCGTCCACGTTTTTGCCTTCGGCATGCTCGGGATCGGGCACGGTGCCCGCGTGGAAGTAGGGGTTGCCGAAATGCTGGCCCGCTTCCGTGACGCGATTCAATTCGCAGTCCGGCGCGTCATCACCCAGGCCATCACGGCCGTTGTCGGTGAAATACAGGGTGCCGTCGACGGGGCTCCAGGCCAGGCCTACCGAGTTACGCACGCCGCTCACATAGGGCTTGATATCGGAACCGTCGGCCTTCATCGAAGTGATGGTACCGAGCCGGTCGTCTTCAAAATCCGTCGTGGGGTCGCAGTGGTCACAGGGCGCACCAATGCCGAAATAGAGGCGATCGTCAGGGCCAAAGGCCAGGTACTTGGAACCGTGGGCACTTTCGGTCGGCAGGGCGTCGGTCACGACCACGGGCTCGGGCGGATTCTCGAGCTTGTTTTCAATGTCGTCGTAGCGCAGGATGCGGCTGATCTCGCCCACATACAGCGAGCCGTCGCGGAACAACACGCCGTTGGGGACTTTCAGGCCTTCGGCCACCACATAGGTCTTGTCCGCCACGTGGTCGCCATCCGTATCGACGAGGCCATAGACCTTTCCCGGCCCGCGCGTGCCGACAAAGACCGTGCCCTTGTCACCCACGGCCAGGGTACGTACACCGGGTACGGTGTCGGCGAAGACGCTGATGGAGAAGCCATCGGGCAGTTTGATGGTATCGAAGGATTGCTCAGCTGCAGATGCCGAAGCACCGCTAAGGACCAACGCGGCCGCGGTGGCCAGGGCGTGAAATTTTGTTTTCATAGTCGTTTCCTGTTGCATGGAATTGGTTAAAGGGGTAACCCGGAAACGGACATGCTACGGTATTTCGGGGCCGGGGGACAAGCACGGCGGCGTAGGGGGGTGAGGTCATCCCATCACCACTTGGGGAAACTGGTGAACCGTCGGCGCACTCCCGCGCCACCAATTGGTCTTCCAGACACAAAATATAACAGAACCTCCCGTGCCACGCGATGGCGAGTGAAACGAGGTCGTGTGCGTGGAGCACAGTAAGTTTTAGCCATTGGGAAGGCGCCAAACTCGGGCGTCCTGTTTATCACGTGGTGGCAGGGGATGGGGTGTTCGACAGTCCGCCTTGTGTTCAGTCTTGTGGTGCGGCTTGTTGGGCATGGAGAACAACAACTGGGTCTATCCGTGTTCACCCACAAGCTTCCCCCGCTTCGCTCCTCCGCTTGAGGGTCCACGACGCGCCGCAGGTGGGTGGCACCCCCCGCGTATCCAAAGCACTCAACACGCAAGCAAAGGGTGTGATCGTGAAACCGTTCCCATGGCCCGGTATACTAAGCACCCCAACCCCAACAGGCCCTATGGATTCTCAGAGCATCATTCTTATCACCGCGGCTTTTCTGACAGCCACCCTTTCCGGATTTCTCGGCATGGGGGGCGGCATCCTCCTTCTGACCATCATGGCCGCCTACTTTCCACCGGCGGTCCTCATTCCCCTCCATGGCGCCGTCCAACTCGTCAGCAATAGCGTGCGGCTCGCGATAAACTGGCGCCACGTCGCCTGGACCATCCTGCTGCCCATGACCGCGGGCAGTATAGTGGGGGTCATCCTGGGCGCTCGCCTGGTGCTGAAACTGCCCGACGCCGGCTACCAACTCGCCATGGGAGTTTTCATTCTCTTCATGACGTGGTTGCCCAAATTTAAATCCGCCCCGGCGGTGCCGGGAAAATTTTTCTGGCTCGGTGGCATCTCCACCGCACTCTCGCTGATTGTCGGGGCTACGGGCCCCTTGCTGGCGCCCTTCTTCCTCAAGGAAGGCCTGAAGAAAGAGACCATCATCGCCACCAAGGCGGGCGGCCAGGCCGTAACCCATCTGCTGAAAGTGGGGGTCTTCAGCCTGCTCGGCGTGCAACTCGTCGAACACGCCGCCCTCTTTGCCGGCATGGTGGTGGCCGTCACCGTGGGCACGGCCTGCGGGAAACTCCTTCTGGGCCGCGTCTCGGAACGCCTCTTCATCCTCCTTTTCAAGGGGCTCATCACCGTCCTCGCTGGCCGCATGGTCGTTCTGAGCCTCCTCGGCTAAGGACGCGCTATCCGCGATATCTCTCCCGCAGCCGAACCCGTCCATCCGCATAAAAACTCAGGCCCATATAGAGGGCCGGGTACGCCAGACTCAGCAGCACCAGACGCCGGTCGGGCATCTCTTGAAGCAGCAGCACACAGACAAGCACCAGCCACAGTCCCCCCAAGACAAAATTGGTTTTCCAGAGAAAGGCGTTTCGGCTGGGATAGAGGTAGCGGGTGGGGAGAACAGTCAATACCGTGGGAATGAGCACACAGACCACGGTGGTGAGGGGGGTGGGCTGGAGCCAGAAGAGGTAGAGGGCCACGACGTTCCAATAGGAAGGAAATCCGAGAAAGTAGTGGTCCTCGGTCTTCATATCACACTGCCCGTAGGCATAGAGGCCCGCCAGCAGGGGCGGTACGATCCACGCCGGATGGGGGAGGAGTCCCTCATTCACGACAATAAAAAGCGGCACGTAGATATAGGTGAAAACGTCGACCGCATCGTCCATCCGCGCCCCGCTGAAGCGGGGCAAATGGATCTGTACCCGGGCCCACCGCGCGAGGAGCCCATCGGTCACGTCGATAAAGAAGGCCACCATCAACAACAGAAAAGCCTGTCGGGGTGACCCGTCGACAGCGGCCAACAGGGCAAAGAAGCCCAGTACACCGCCACTGGCCGTGTAACCATGGACCAGCCAGGAACGAACCTGATTTAACCGTTCACCAAACATGCGCCCAGTCTATCACGCGTCGTCCCGACGCTTCAGCAGCTGGACGCAGCCGGGTAAACGGTCTAAACCAATTCACACGCCATCAGGCGGATGGCTTCCCGTTGCTCTTCACTGATCAGGTCTTCCAGCGCCAGACGCAGATCTTCTGAGTTGGCCTGACGAAGTAACATCTCATAGACCTCGACAAGCCCTTCGTCCACCTTGAGCACCTGATCCACCACCTCCGCCAGGCCCGCATCCGGGTCGAACTTCAAGGTATCGGGGCGCACGACGTGCACGAGGCTGGGGGAGATCTTGAACCAGGCGTTCAGCAGGGTATCGGGCGCGTCATGCTCGTAGGCCTCGATCACGCGGGCCAAGGCCCCTTCGTTATGTGCGAGAAAGGCCAACAAGGCGTTGACGTCCGGATTGTGACGCTGGTGACTGGCCCGGGCATAGTGTGCCTGCAGGGCCTTGTGGTAGTGGGAGACCCACTTAAGGAAATAGATAAAGGGTTGGGGTGCCATGGTGACCTCCTTTCGGTCCACCGACACAGCGCGTTGCACAGACACCATCTGGACACGCTCTAAGGATAGTATCGCTCCAAAGCGCCGATTTGTCCAGCGTCATTTAGGAACGGTCTGGCCGATCGCATCGAGACGTATACAGGCCGCCTCGTGTCCTTCGCCACAGGCTATCAGCGGCGGTATTTCACCCGCGCATTCGGCCGCCGCCCAGGGGCAGCGGGGGTGAAAGGCACAGCCCGACGGGGGATTGACCGGAGAAGGCGGGTCCCCCTTGAGCATGAGATCCGTCAAGGTCGCCGCCGCGTCGGCCGTGGGCCGCAGTATGGCGGCCAGGAGGGCACGGGTGTAGGGGTGGCGCGGCTGCTCAAAGACTTCCGAGGCGGGCCCCTGCTCCACGATTTTCCCCAAGTACATGACGGCGATGCGGTGTACCATGTGGCGCACGACCCCCAGATCATGGGAAATGAGAATCATAGCGAGTTGCTCTTCCTTACAGAGCGTGCGGAGGAGATTCAGAATTTGGGCCTGGACCGATACATCCAGGGCGGACACGGGCTCGTCGGCAATGATGAGCCGGGGCCGCAGGGCCAGGGCACGGGCGATGGCGATGCGCTGGCGTTGTCCCCCGGAGAATTCGTGGGGGTATTTGCGGACAAAGCGTTTCGCCAGTCCCACGGTCTCCATGAGGCGGCCCACTTCAGTCGCCACTTCGCTCCGCGGCACGATGTCATGGGTAAGGAGGGGCTCAGCCAGGGTGTCATAGACCGTCTTACGCGGATTCAGGGACGCGTAAGGATCCTGAAAGATCATCTGAAATTCGGGCCGGACGCGGCGCAGGGCTTCCCGCTCATAGTTTGTGAGATCTTTGCCATTGAAGGTTACCGCCCCGGATGTAATGGGCAGCAGGCGCATGATGGTCCGGGCCAGGGTCGACTTACCACAACCGGATTCCCCCACGAGCCCGAGAATCTCGCCCTCGCGCAGGGAAAGGCTGACGCCATCCACCGCCCGCAGCACACCGTGTTGGCGCTTATAAAAAGGACCGCTCTTCACCTGGAAGTGGGTCTTCACGTCGTTGACCGTCAGCAGCGAATCATTCATACCTGGGTCTCCGCGTGCAGTTGCTCCCGGGTGAGACTCCCCGATTGAATGCGCAAACAGGCCGTGCCGTGTTCGGGGGAGAGGGCCTGCAGCGTCGGTGCGGTTTCCTGACAGGCCGGCTCGGCATGGGCGCAACGGGGCGCAAAGGCACAGCCGGGAATGGGCCGGGTCATGTCGGGTGGCAATCCCGGTATGGTGTAAAGGGCTTCTCCTTCGTGGTGCAGGGCCGGCATAGAGGCCATAAGCGCCTGCGTATAAGGATGGGCCGACTGGCGAAACAATTCCGTCCGGGTAGCCGATTCGACCACCTGCCCGGCATACATAACCAGCACCCGGTCACAGGTCGCCGCTATCACGCCCAGATCATGGGTAATCATGACGACCGCCATGCCCAACTCTTCCTGGCGCTTTTTGATGAGCGATAAGATTTGGGCCTGCACGGTTACATCCAACGCCGTCGTTGGCTCGTCGGCAATCAAGAGCGCGGGCCGGGTGATGAGGGCCATGGCGATCATAATGCGCTGACGCATCCCCCCGGAAAACTCATGGGGAAAGCGGTTGAGGGCCACCTCGGCATCCTGAATGCCCACGTCACTCAGGGCCTGAATCGCTTCCTTGCGCGCGGTGGCGTTGTCCACATCACCATGAAGCAGCAAGGGTTCGGAAAGCTGTTTCCCCACGCGCATGAAAGGGTTTAACGCGGTCATGGGGTCCTGGAAAATCATGGCAATGCGGCCGCCGCGAATCTTCCGCAATTCGGCGGGGCTGGCCGACAACAAATCGGTGCCTTCAAAGCGGGCGGTGCCCGATTCTATTTTGGCGGGCGGGGTGGGCAAGAGGCCCAACAGCGAATACTGGGACACCGATTTACCTGAGCCGGATTCGCCCACGATGCCCAGGGTTTCACCGGGTTCAATCGCGTAGGAGACGCCATTCACCGCACGGACAATGCCATCGCGCGTGTGGAAGGCGGTTTGGAGATTGTCTACCTCAAGCAAGGGCATATCACGCGCGTCCCAAGTTCCGCGGGAGCGGAACGGTAGGCATTACGACGGAAGACCGTCGTAACGAGCGCTCGGTTTCTTTGTGTTCTTTCGCGGCCAACGATCTAATCCTTCGAGGCTTTGGGGTCGAGGGCGTCCCGGAGGCCGTCGCCGAGGAAGTTCAACGCGAACAGGGTGGCCGACAGGGCCAGACTCGGGAACAGTAGCATCCAGGGATACTCTTCCATGGTGCGGACGCCGTCTTCGATCAACACGCCCCAGCTGCTCATGGGCGGCTGGACCCCGAGTCCAAGGAAACTCAGGAAGGCCTCCAGCAACATGACCTGGGGCACCGTGAGCGTCACGTAGACAATGACCGGCCCCAGGGAGTTGGGGATGATGTGTTGGAAAATAATCTGACGGCGGCGAAAGCCCATCACCTGGGTCGCTTCGATAAATTCTTTCTCCCGCAGGGAGATCACCTGGCTGCGCACGATACGCGCCATGGTCAACCACTCCACCGCACCAATGGCGAAGAAGAGCAGGAAGATATTTCGCCCGAAAAGCACCATCAATATGATCACAAAGATGGTAAAGGGCAGGGCGTAGAGCACATCCACCACCCGCATCATGGCCTGGTCCGTCCGGCCACCGGCAAAGCCCGCGATGGCCCCGTAGGACACGCCGATAATCATCGAGACACACGTGGCCACCAGTCCCACCATGAGGGAAATACGGCCACCATAGAGGGTGCGGACCAACAGGTCCCGGCCCAAGGTGTCGGTGCCAAACCAGTGGGCCGCCGAGGGGGGCGATGCGCCCAGGGCCGTATCCTGGTCGCGGTAGCTGTAACCTTGTGTCAGGGCAATGATCCACGGCCCCAACAATGTAATCACCACGACCAGTATCAGCACCACGGCACTGGCGACAGCCAACTTATTTTTTTGCAGCCGGTGCCAGGCATCCTGCCAGAGGGAGGTGCCCGATTCGGCCTGTTCCAGGAGAGAGGCCTCGCTCATTTCATCGCCATCCGCACCCGCGGATCGAGCCACGCATGCACCACATCGGCCACGAGATTCAGCACGAGCACCAGGGTCGCATAGACCAGCACAGTCCCCATAATCATGGTGTAATCCCGGTTAAAGGCGGCTTCCACAAACTCACGGCCTAGTCCGGGTATCTGAAAAATCTTCTCAATCACAAAAGAGCCTGTCAGCAGCGCGGCCGTCGCGGGTCCCAGGTACGCCACGACGGGCAACAACCCACCGCGCACGCCGTGTTTCAACACCACCGCCGTCTCGCTCAATCCCTTGGCCCGGGCCGTGCGGATATAGTCCTGTCCCATGACTTCCAACATGCCGCCCCGGGTCAAACGGGCCACGTACGCCGCGTAGACGGCCCCGAGCGTCAGCGAGGGCAAAATTTTTTCCGCGGGCGTATCCCAACCCGTTACCGGCAGCCAGCCCAGCCACAGCGAAAAGACGAGCACCAGCAGGGGACCCAGCACGAAATTGGGAATACAGATGCCCGCCATCGCCATGGACATGGGGACGTAGTCCTGCGCGGAGTTGGGACGGCTCGCCGCAATAATGCCGGCGGGAAGGCCGATACACAGGGCCACCAGGAGGGCATAGGCCCCCAGCTCGAGGGATACGGGCAGGCGGAGCACCACCCATTCCCGCACCGTGCGGCTCGGTTTCTTAAAGGAAGGTCCCAGATCCCCCTGCAACACGCCCCCGATGTAATCGAAATATTGGCGGTAGAGGGGAGCATCCAGATTGTAGGTCTTCTCCAACTGACGCAAGACCTCTTCCGGGACCTTACGTTCCTCCGAAAAAGGCCCCCCCGGCGCTATCCGCACCATGCAGAAGGTGATGGTAATGATCGCCAGCAACACGGGGATAAAGGTGGCCAGGCGTTTGAGTATGAATCGAATCATGAAAAATGGGTTCTTCGGGTTGGAAAATCGACCCCACGGGCCGTGGGGGGTAGTTTACGTGACCACGCATCGGGCTTCAATGGTGGCCGATGTGAGGGAAGACCCACTTGTGCCACGTCGTAGACGCGCCGCAGGAGGGCGATGCCGAGTAAAACGAGGATTCGTGTGCGTGGAGCAACGGTAACTTACCCGCTTCAAGATTCATTGCGAGAGGGCGTCCGAGCTCACGGGATCAAGGGACGCCCGATTAAGATCATCCACTATGCCCCCTGGAATTCCGTGCTCCATGCACACGAAGTCTCGCAGGGCTCGACGTCGCGTGGCACGGAAGAAAACGCTTGCCTGCAACCAATAAACGTTCTTGCAACACATTAGATCCTGCCCAAGTGGCACCATCCAACACCCCTCACTCTCCTACCTTCAACCGATAGAAATACACCACTGACTCCCGGGACAACAGGCCATCACCGGCTTTCTGGTCGGTAAAACTCCCCACAATATAGCCGTCGTCCGTCACCGTGTTGCAACCGCCGAGGGAATACAGGTTGAACACACCCTCGTGTTCGGCATAGGACTGCCAGGTGTCGCCATTGTCATGGGACACACGGGCCTTCAGTTGCCCCTGGTAGCCGCTCACCAGATACAACGGCGATTCGGCCGTGGCATCGGGTGCCACCAGGAGCCCGCTCAGCAGATAGAGCCCGTCCAGCCGGGTCCGCACTTCTTCCACGCCGGTGGCGCTGTCCCGCCGCACATAATTCTGACGGGGTGGCTGGCTCTGGGTCAGGTAAAGGAAATGGGCCTTGCCCCCTTTCAGCGTGAAACTCGACAACCACGTAAAGGATTCATACTCATCCTCCAGACTGATTCGCGTGGCCGCCCCTGTATCATCGGCCACCACCGGCAGGGTCAGGGCCGTGCCATCCAGGTTCTGCCAGCTGCTCTTGCCCGGCGGACGAAGCATGTGGTGGATGTCCCAATACATATAGACGCCATTCTGCTGCGACGTCCACGCATAATGAATCGCACCCCCATCGTCCTGGCGCAAGAGGGGATACTGGAGTCCCGCATGGGGGCCGCCCCGCACAATTTCGAAGTTCTCGTGCACGGTGCCGTCCAGCCCGAGTCTATAAAAACGGTTATTGTGGGACGCGTAGTAGAGACAATCGTGGGCTTCATCCAGCAACAAGGCCACCTTGCCCGCCGCTCCACCAGGGATGATCGTAATCCGCGGGTCCTGGTAATCCTTCGCCGCTTCGAAGAAATAGAGATAGCCGTTCCCATCCGTATAATCCGTCCGAGCCAGATAAATATTGTTATTGCTATCCGTCTCAATCGGTGGGGGATTGGTAGCATGGGTGGCGTCGTAGATTACGTCAAAGTGCTTGCCCTCATCCGCGCTATGGAGGAGACGCCAATTCTGCGCCAGGAAGGGTTCATCCCGCGTCCGAATCAGGGTCATGAAATAACCCCGTTCATTGGCCACCACCTTCTGGTTGTGACTCTGGAAGGTGGCGTAACTCGTGGCGGCCGGCTCCACGACGGTCAACTCAAAGGCAGGCCCGGCCCCGGCGACCTGCAGCCCAAGGATCAGCCCGGCAATACACTTCCCCAATAAACGGATCATAGAACGAACTCCCGGTAAACGGATTGGCTGCGTTTCGTTTGCCTTGACCAATACCTGGTGGTTTGGGTTTAAATGAAAGCCTTTTGTCCCGATGTAAAATGGCTCGGGCTTTCAGCCCTGTCTCTTTCTTCGTACCCGTATTCCTGGGGCTTCACCCCAGGCTGATAGGAAGCGCGCCGTTGGCGCTGAAAAAAAGTCAGCCCTGCAGTGCAACTATCCTCAGTTGAGGGCCAACGGCCCGACAATATACCCGCATGGGGCGAAGCCCCATGTCGGGGTGAACCATCCTTAGAGGGCTGAAAGCCCGTCCCATAGAACATCGCGGAGACACCGTCGGCAGCCCTAGCCAAAGGTAATGGCTATCCAGGGCACCAACCACCAGCGCAGGAAGGCGGCCACAAAGAACAGGCCCATCACCAGAAAAATGAACACGGTCTTATCCTGATCATCCGCTTCGTCCCGGCGCAATCGACCGACGATCTTCCAGGCCGGCACGAGCAAGGCCGTTCCCAGCGCGAAGGCAAGCACTATCTGAACCGTTAACAACACATTCCCCTGTGAACTGGGACTTCGATTTCTCCGAACCACCGTCCCCCGATGGTGTCCAATAGGATAGCGCGAAGGGCAGCACCAAGTATACCGGTCGGCCAAACCAGCCCCGCGCACACCGAAAAAGCCGCTACGAGACCGAAAAAGACCACCGAGCGCCTCGCCGCTCATGGAGGCAACCCCATGCAAGTAAAGAGCTTAGCCCTATGGACCACGACATTCATCCTCGTCGCCCTGGCGGGCACGTGGATGGCCCGGGAAGGCGTCCTGCCCGTTCTGGCACAGGAAAAGGCCCCCGCCACACGGGTCGACCGCGACCGTTTCGAAATTCGCCCCGACGGCAATCAGATGGTGGCCCACGCCGTCATCCACAACCCCCGCAACACGGTGGCCAATGAGCTTTTCCGGGTCGCCGTCCAGAGCCTGGCAGGCCAACATCGCCTGAGCGGTTCCCAGCGGCTTTCGCTCCAGCCCGGTGAAAATGCGGTGTCCCTCCCCCTGAGCGGACAGCTCAACGCCGAGCACTATGCGGACAGCGTGGTGACCTACACCTTCGGCTCGGGCAGCAGCGAGGAGGAGGGGGGCTTTCTCCTTATCGACACCCTGCCCCAGCTGGAAACCCGTCTCGTGGGCTTCCCCGATATGCTGGTGGGCAGTAAGGCCGCCGTCCAGCTCGTGGCCCTCAACCACGCCACCGGCGCGCCCGTGCCCAACGCAGACGCCGAAATCACCCTCGTCCGTGACACGGAGCGCTTCCCGGTCTTCGAGGGCACCACCAACGAAGACGGCAGTCTCGATGCCTCCTTCGACGTGTGGCCCAAATACTGGGGCAACTGCACCCTGGAAATCCGACTGGCCGCTGACGGCTTCGGCGAGGACAAACTCGCGCAGCCCGTCACAGTGAAGAAGAAAAACAAGATCCTCCTCAGCACGGACAAGCCCCAATACCAGCCGGGACAGTTCATCGAACTCCGCGCCCTCTCCCTCAACGCGGGCAATCTCAAACCCGCTGCCGATCAGGAACTCACCTTTGAAGTCATGGACGGCAAGGGCAACAAGGTCTTCAAAGAACGTCACGACACCGACGCCTTCGGCATTGCGGCCACCCGCTTCCAACTGGCCACGGAAGTGAACCTCGGCAGCTACACGGTTCGCGCCATCCTCGGGGATGACCAGAGCGAGAAAGTGGTCACCGTCGATCGCTATGTCCTTCCAAAGTTCGCCATCGAAGTCTCCACGGATCGGGCCTTCTACCGCCCGGGCGACACACTGAAAGGGGAGATTCAGTCCGACTACTTCTTCGGCAAACCGGTGGCAGGGGGCACGGTAACGGTGAAGGCCTCCACCTTCGTCGTGAACTTTGACACCTTCAGTGAGTTGGAAGGCACCCTGGACGAGCAAGGCCACTGGTCGTTCAGCCTGCCTCTGCCCCGGCATTTCGTGGGCACCGAGCTGGAACAGGGCCAGGCCTCGGTGCGGCTGGAAGTCGAAATCACCGACACCGCCGACCACGTGGAAATGAAGAGCGTCATGAAATCCGTGGCCGCTGCGGACATCCAGGTCCACGCCATCGCCGAAGGGGGCCAACTGGCACCAGGGATCGAAAACGACATCTATGTCCTCGTGGCCCGTCCCGATGGCAGCCCGGTGGAAGGCGCTGTCGTGACCAGCACCATAGACCATGGGAAACTCCGCACCCAGACCAATGCACTGGGCGTGGGAACCTTCCGCATTACGCCCAAGGCGGGGGAGACCACCCTGCAACTCGACGTGAAAGACACCCAGGGCCACACCCTGAAACACACCGCGACCCTTTCCTCCGAACCCGGTGAACAATCCCTCCTGGTACGCACCGATCAAACCCTCTACCCGGCGGGAGGCACCCTCCACGCGGAAGTCATCGCCACCAAACAGCGCGGCAATGTCTACTTCGACCTGGTCCGCGAAGGCCAGACGGTCATGACCCGCAGCGGAACCCTGAAAGACGGGCGGGCAAGCCTGGACCTCGATCTGGACCCCGGACTCATGGGCAGTGTGGTGCTCCACGCCTACATGTTCTCGCCCACGACAGACCTCATCCGCGACACGCGGCTCCTCTACATTAACCCGGCGGATCAGCTCCAGCTCACCATCTCCATGGACCACGACACCTACCGTCCCGGCGAGGAAGCGACCCTCCACTTTTCCGTGACGGACAAGAACGGCCGTCCCACGGCGGCGGCCCTCGGGGTCTCCATCGTGGATGAAAGCGTCTTCGCCCTGCAGGAACTCCACCCCGGTCTGGAGAAGGTCTTCTTCACGCTGGAACAGGAGATCATGAAGCCCCGCTATGAGATCCATGGCTACCACCTGGACACCCTCATCAAGCACCCTGTCGACCCCCAGCCCCGGCCCGAGCCCATCCTTTGGGACGCCCGGCAACAGGAGGCTGCCAAGGTGCTGCTCGCTTCCGCCGAAGCCCCTCCGGCGCCGCCCATCCACCAAAACAGCTTCACGGGCAAACGGGACGCCGCGGAGACGGCCCTGGCCGAGCGCTTCACCCAGGACTATGAAAAAGTGCAGGCCGTGGTACGGCGTTACCTGGAGAAACACGATTGGAAGGTGCCTGGCGATATGCTTTCGGCCCTCCTGCGCCAGAAATATATTGCCGCCCGCGAACTGAAGGATCCCTGGGGCAACCGCTACCAATTCGACTTCGGTCAGTTGGAGAACACGGGCGGCTGGTTCCAGATGCACTCGGTGGGCCCCGATGGTATGGATGGCACCGCCGACGACCTCACCCAAGAGACCCCCTGGCTGCAACAACGCTTCGCGGGGCGGGGTGGCTTTGGCGGAGGCTTCCCCCAACGGGGACGTCGCATGCTCTTCAAGAATGAAATGATGGAGGATGCCCTTCCCATGGCCGCCGCCGTGCCCGAAATGGCCATGGGAGTCGCGGCCTTGGGTTCCATCGCCGAAACGGAAGGGACCGCCGAGAGCGATGGGGGAGCACCGACGGTGCGCATCCGGGAATATTTCCCCGAGACCCTCCTCTTCGAGCCGGCCCTCATCACCGACAGCCGGGGACAGGCCACCATGGCGGTGGGGCTGGCCGACAGCATCACCACGTGGCGCATGACCACCATGGCCTCCAACGCGGCCGGTGCCCTGGGCAGCACGGAAACGCCCCTGCGGGTCTTCCAGGAATTCTTCGTGGACATTGACCTGCCCGTCTTCCTCACGCAAAACGACCGGGTCTCCATCCCCGTGGTCCTCTACAACTACCTCGACACCGCCCAGGACGTGCGCCTGGTCTTTGAGACCGACACCTGGTTTGAGTTGGAAGGCGACGCGGAAGTCACGGTAACCATGAACCCCGGGGAAGTGCGCGCCCTCTATTTCCCCATCCAGGTGAAGGAACTGGGACACCATAAGCTCACCGTCTTCGCTCACGGCAAAACCATGCAAGACGCCATCCGCCGTGAGGTGGAAGTGGCCCCCGATGGCGAGAAAGTCGAAGTGAGCGTGAGTGACCGCCTGTCCGCCACGGTCGAACACACCATCACCATCCCCGACGGCAGCGTGGAAGGCGCGCAGAAAATTCTCGTGCGGGTTTACCCCGGCGTCTTCAGCCAGATTGTCGATGGCCTCGACAGCATGCTCCAGATGCCCTCGGGCTGCTTCGAGCAAACCAGCTCCACCACCTACCCCAACATCCTCATCGTCCAGTACATGCAGGAGACGGAGCAGATTAATCCCGAGCTTCAGCTTAAGGCCGAAGGCTTCATCAACGCGGGCTATCAGCGACTCCTGACCTATGAAGTGCCCGGCGGCGGCTTCTCCTGGTTTGGCGAAGCGCCCGCCAACAAGATCCTCACGGCCTATGGCCTCAAGGAATTCTACGACATGGCGAAAGTCCACGAAGTGGATCCTGACGTCGTGGCGCGAACCCATGCCTGGCTCCTCAGCCTCCAGGAATCGGACGGTAGCTGGAAGCCCGACGAAAATTATCTCCACGCCGAATCGTGGGGCAACATCCAGGGCAGCGACGTATTGGTCACCGCCTATATCACCGATGCCCTCCTCACTGGGGGCAAGGGCGACCCGAGCATCGACCGGGCCATCCAATACCTCAAACAGCACTGGCAGAAAGCCGAGGACGCCTACACCCTTGCCCTGGTCGCCAATGCCCTCGTCTCGTGGGATAAAAGCGATGCCACGACCCAACGCGTGCTGGAGAAACTTCACGGACTGGCCGTAAAGGAAGACAAAACCACCCACTGGAAGGGGACGGCCACGGTGACCTTCACCCATGGCGACGCCGCCGATGTGGAAGCCACGGCCCTGGCCACCATCGCCTTCATGAAGGCCGGAAAATTCCACGACACCACCACGGAAGCCCTCACCTGGCTCATCCAGAAAAAGCAGGCCAGCGGACACTGGGGCTCAACCCAGTCCACCATCCTCGCGCTGAAAGCCCTCACCCTTTCCCTCCAGCACCAGACCAGCGACGTGAACGCCACGGTCCGCGTCCGGGTCAACGACACGGTGGTGAGTGAGTTTCAGGTGACGGAAGAAAACGCCGACGTCATGCGCCTCATTGATGCGGGCGACCAGACGAAGCTCGGCAACAACGACGTGCGCATCGAGTTCAGTGGGGAGGGCTCCCTCCTCTATCAGGTCGTGGGACGGCACTACGCGCCCTGGACAAATCGGAAGCCCGGTCCCGAACCCTTCACCATCGACGTGGCCTACGACAAGACCAAACTCGCGGTGAATGACGTGGTCACCGCCACGGTCACGGTGAAGAACAACCTGCCCGGACAGACCGAGATGACCATCGTCGACCTCGGCGTGCCCCCCGGCTTCCAGGTAGAACGAAGTGACCTGGAGAAACTCGTCACCGAAGGACCCATCAGTCGTTATGAAGTGGCAGGCCGCCAGATCATCCTCTATTTCGAGGAAATCCAGGGCAACGCCACCCTGACCTTTTCCTACGGACTCCGGGCGAAGTTCCCCCTCAAGGCCCAGACCCCACCCTCCAAGGTCTACGCCTACTACAACACCGAAATGGAAGCCACCTCCGCGCCCGTCACCCTCGAAGTGAAATAGCACCCGGCGATGCCCGACGCCCTTCCGCCCCTGGCGGAAGGGCGATTTTTTTGGGGACTGCACCGACGCAAAAAACTCAAGCCCAACACAAACCACGCGAGGGCCAAAGCAATTACGTCTCCTACCCACACCCACCCGGACGTCGGGGCCGTCCCCCTCTTAATTCCGACTCAAGAGACACCTGGAAGAGGGGGTACAGCCCCGACTTCCTGGTGCTCCTGGCGTAATCGCCGAATTCGGTTCCGCCAAGACGTCTACCACGTTCTTGCGCCAACATCACGTCGGTGCAGTCCCCGG
>JAXMOL010000034.1:0-85715 GCA_034669905.1 Candidatus Hydrogenedentota bacterium | reverse complement strand
AAGGCACGTAGTTTTTACGTCTTCGACGTAATGCAGGCGAGCCGCCTGCGCTCCCAAGCCCCAAATCTTTAAGATGGCAACCGAATGACTTGGAAAATGTCCGAGATGAATCTTCGCCTATTTAGCTGACGGACGGCTGATGTCGCCGGTTTGGCGCAATGCGCGTCAACGGGCGTGGCTGTCCCGTCGTTTGTGAAGCAGACGTCGGGCCACCCTCGCCAACGACGGGACAGCCATTGCCATCTGAGTGCTAACGCGTAGACTAAGTCACCACGCAGGCTTTCGCAAAATTGCCACTCCATGACAACGTGGGGCACGGCAGTCCCTGAATCGGCAGCCCTTCCAGCGTCTTCTCGTCACCCGGCATTTTTATTTCGATATATGGCCCACAATCCCGGCAATGCCGCCAGAAAGTCGATGAGCGCCGCGATAGCACCGACGCCAACCGCGGATTCGAAAAAGGGCCGGGTGGGAGGGAGGCCCAGCATCGTGCCGAGCGCACATCCAATTCCAAATACGAGCGACGCAAACACCACCCGTTGACGAATGCCCGTGTCCGCACCGATGGGCACACCAGACACGGTTAGCTTCTCTGGAGCTCCGTAGGGCACGTCGGGCAGCACGCCGGTGCCCTCTGCCACGCCATCGCGCTGCCACAAGAACAACCGCTCATAGAGGGCACGCGTTTTCCGATTGGCCACCGTCAGCCGTCCACCATCACCATCCACCAGGGCAAGCGTCCGCACATCGGTCGTTTCACGGGGTTGATACGTAATAACCAAGCGCCTCACGGGTACGAGGCCAAGGAGGACGCGCTGCATACCGACGCTTACTATCTGGTCCCGTGTTAGCGTAAAGGAAGTACCGTCCCCCAGAAAGTGCAGCCCCCCATCATCCAGCCCGAGCATTCCCACATCCCAGGCAAGCGACCCATCGTACACCTCAACACGGTCATTGGGCGCCAGGGTAACAAAGGTCGCTCCATCACATTCCTTCAATCCCCGCGCATCGCGAAAACGTTTCGCGAGCCCCTTCACACTGCGAAGCCCCGTGCCGTTTTGATACAGCGCCAAAAGCAAAAGTCCACCCAGCACCATAGCCAAAAGATCCAGGCGGTAGGGGAGTGTCACATCAAGAAGGCCAGAACCCCACACCCAAAGCGCTGGCAGGAGAGCAGGCAGGATCAGTAATTGGATCATGGATACGATTTGATTGCGTGACTTGTCCTGCGTTCGGAACAAACGATTCGGACGCGCATTTTCGGGAACGGGATAATGCCCATCACCCACCGACTCGCCGCCCAACAGTGCTTCGAGCCGCGCCTCCGAAACGCCGTACCGTTGGGCAAGGTGGTAGCCCCGCTCCCACGTAGATGGATGGGTGATAAACCGGGCCGCCCACGTACCGCCCCATTTCATCGGCATATAATTCAGGCGGGTCAACTTCACCAGCCCCGAAATCATGGCCTCTGGATCCTCCGTCAACGCCGCTGCCCCGGCATCCGCTTCCAACTCAAAGCGGCGACTGTAGCTCAAAAAGAGCAGGTACCCCAGGGCCATACCGGGCATCATGGCAAGCACCGTGGCACAGATCCAGGCCGTCGCATGCCAGTAGAACCCCAGCAAGGTAACCACGATCACCATCACAATGACGAAAATCACTCCCAGAATCCAACCCAACACCATACAAAGCCCCCGGGTCCGATGGAGAATCTTCGGGTGGTTTCGCACCAGGTGACTGAGCTCATGACCCACGATGGCATCCACTTCCCGACGGGTCAATGCGTTCAGCAGGTTCTCCGTAAACATGACTTGCATCTTGTGGGCCGCCAGCGCGTTTAAGACCGGACACTTGTCCCGGTAGATCAGGTACACCCCTCGCAGGGAGGTAATTTTTGCCTGGGCCGCCATCGCCCGTACCCGCTCATAGAGTTCACCTTCGTCCAAGGCCTGAATGACAAAACCGAGGGAAAGGAGGGTGCGCAGGTAGCAATAGGCACCTGTGAGGGCCCCCACGAGCAACATGGACATGAGCTGTAGGGGAGATTGATGCAAACTCATCATCATACCGAAAACCGTCACCAGTATCACGCTGAGCAACATGCTGAAGTAAAAGCCCTGCGCGGCAAAATCACGGGCCGTCCAGCTGGCACCGGGCAAGCGTAGATAGACGGGTAAGAGATAGACCCGCGAGAGTATCGCCATCGTAGTACCCAGCAGCACCCAGAGCATCAGTTTTAGAAGCTCATGGTAGCGCGCCATACCTTCCACGCCATAAACAAGGGGCTCCAGGGGGCTCCACTGATAAAGGCTCAGTCCAACCAGAAGCCAGAAGGTCAGGCCCACCGCAAGGAGAAGCCGTGTACAGCGATAACACGCATAGCCCGCTTCCTCCGGGGGATACTGAAGGGCCCGTTTGCGAAGCACGTAGACCAGCAGATACGTTACGAGCAGCAACAGGGGAAGGGGAAGATAGTGCCTGACGGAAGTCGCGGGCATGCGTCTACTTGTCAGGGTTAGCACGGGGAGGGGGCTTTCCAGTGAAAACACCGCCCATTGATAGTGCTCATCCTGACCCATCTCACCAGGAACCCGGCTCCATTCCAAATGGTTGGCGTAGGGCGGCGTGTCGTAGAGCGTCACGTCGAGTTGGGTAACAGCCAGTTTTTTCAGGACGGCGCTCAGGGGCGCGAGGTCCAACGCGCCAATCCACTTTCCGGGATGGGCTTCCAGGGCGTCGTACCAGTAGGCCGACCAGGTATGGACGTCATCAATAACGCCGTCATAAAAATCCGCAATGTAGGCAGGATCCCGTTCCCCCATCATGGCGGCCAACGCCTGGCTCACTTCCGCCGGGTCCTCCGGTGCCGAAACCAATTCGAGGTCCACCCAGATGGTGCCGTCTTCATAGGGAATGAGATAGAGGGTAGGGGGGTCGTCTGCACTGTTCGTCTGCGACACAGCCACGGCAGCCCATAGGACCCACATTCCTGAGAACAGACATTTCGCGACGCAATCCATATTCACCCATTCCCTTGTTGAGCCATCAAAGCCTTTGGCTGTTTAAGAAACCGCTATTTCCGTAGCGCTTCAATCCGTTGCTGAATCCGGGCGAGGCATTGACGCGCCCGTGCCGAGCCCGTATGGTGCGCCAGCAGGTGGGCATGGCCAGCCTGGGCTATCTCCAATGCCTCGTCGGGATGGGCCAGATAGTAGGCTCCCTTTTCACAGGCTTCCTGCACGGTATCAAAAAAGACCGCGTGCTTTCCGTCTTCATAGTCGAAGGGTATCGCCAGCGGAATGCGTTCGCTGAGCAACAGGGTTCCGTGGGCGGGCAGTTCCCAGTATCGCACCGTATCAAAACCATTTCCTGCCAGCGAAATCCCCATCAGGTGAGACTGGAGCTTCTCGGCATATTCCGCAGGGCTCAGGGGCGTGCCATAGGCGGCCTGAAGGGGCAACATCTTCTCCAACCAACTCATCTGTAGACGACGCGCGCCCCCCATGAGCTTGCCGGTCCAGAAAATACCCGTGCGCCCTTCCCACGACAACTGAGGGGGGATGCGGTTCTCTGGAAAGGAAAACAGCAAGGGCCAGGTGTTTGCAGGGTAGTCGCCCCCCTGCACCATCTCCCGCTTGAAATAGCCCGCTACCTCCTTCAGGCCGTCCCGTTGCTGTATGAGGCCCAGCATATCGCCACATTCATCCCACATGTCGAGTACAAAGAGGGGCGTATCCCCGGCGGCATTCCGAATCGCCTTTACATCGCTGGGGGGCAATGATCCCAGGGTATCGGAATAGACGATGGCCTCGAAGGCACCTGCCGCCAACTGCGCCACGACATCGGACAAGGAAACCGGACTCTCCGGCCAGTCGAAGGTACAGGGATAGCCCGTCGCCGCCGCCTCGTCCTCTCCGTGTAAGACCGGCTTCCAGGGATACTCGACCACCCGATCGGCACCCAATACCCGGCGAAATCCGTCGTGCAGCACATCACTACCGAAATCAGATTCGGGGTGACAGACAAATAGGATCCGCAGGGGGAAGTCGGGGCGATACGTGGGCCACGTGGGCGTTTCGAAGATGGGCGTCTCCTGTGAATGAGACGCGAGGGCCTCCTGGATAGGGGGCGTGGGTAAGATGGTCGCCACGGTCTCAAGCAGCCGACGAGACAAATCGGGACGTCCGAAATCCTGCCATAAGTTCGCCATGCAGCGATAGACGGTGGTGTCCTTCGGTAGCCAGGTGCAGGCCCGGTTGTAGTGATGGCGGGCCGCGTTGAGGTGGGCAAAGCCTTGTGCACCACCGGAATTGCGATTCTGGAGCATCAATGCGACCAGCGTTTCACGGGCGTGGAGCCCCCGCACGGCATCGTTGGTAAGCCACCGGCCCGGAACGCCGTGGAGAATATCCAGCGCGCGACGGACGTCCTGCTGCTCAAGATACTGACAGGCGTGGCGCATGGGGTCGTAGGTGAAACGCTGAAATCGATAGACATACCACCCTCCCGTAGATACGGGCGTGCCCTCCAGCGGACAGACCGCCCCCGTCGTCTCGTCTATGTGCCAGCCCTCATAGAAGCCGAGGCCTGCATCACTGAAGGTCTCGAGGGTCGTGTCGAAGGAACCGTCTACGTAGGCATCCCGGCAAAACACCGCCCCTTCCCGATTTAGTTTAAGGCGCAGGGGACGAAGCCGGTCCCGCAACGCCGTACCATCAGCCGCCTGACTATCCAGGAACAGGGCGTCAAATCGTGCCGGGGCTTCGGGGCTGTCCAGGGCATAATACGTAACCGACGAAGTGCGATCCGGAGAAAATTCACCCGCGATCGGGTCGCCTTCCAGCACCGACTGGACGTGGGGGGGCCACAGTGCATCCAGGCATTCCCGAAAGGAGCTCATGAGGTACCCCTTCAGTCGGTGTGCTTTCCTGCCAGCGAGGTATCTCGCAGCCCGTCGAAAACCCGCTCTTCGCCCCCGCGATAAATCAAGACATCATCGACCGCCAGGGTCTCCTCTTCACTCAAGGGAAGGAAGCGGCCGTTCGCCCGGGCGAATACCGTGCCCGCGACGTCTTCAATGGTGGCTTCCGCCGTGACCATACGCCGGTGACTGCGATTGACCCAGGCACTCACCGTCAGGTCCAGATCCACCGGCACCCGCTCTATATACCGGACCGTCAGCTCGGCGGTCACACACATGCGTTCAATCGCACGGGCGGCCGCCCAGCCCATACACTCATCCAACGCGGCGGCCACGATACCGCCATGAACGGTATTCTCATAGCCACAGTGGTGGTCGACTACTGTCAGGGGCATCTTCACCCGGTCCCCATCGACGTAGAAGCGCGTCTTAAGGCCCGAGGCATTGTCTTCGCCACAGACAAAGCAGGATTTCGAATTGGGTAAATACTGTTTTTCTGGTGTGCTTTCGGTCACAGACCTATCCTTTTGCTCGCAATCGGTTTCCGGGAGAGGCGGATTACCTGTCCTGGGGGCACCGCCACAGTGCCTTCATTCTACGCGAGCACACGGTCCAAAAGGAACTGGACCGGCATTCCCAGGCCCCCGGTTCAGATAGCACATTTGACAGCGCTCATAAAATCGGACAGAATTAACATAAGGCAGGATGCCACACGAATGGGGAGGGTACGGAACACGGACCTTACAAAAAACGGGGTGATTTCCATGGGACTTTTTACCACACTGCATCAAGCCGCCGAACGAGGCGACATCGCCACGTTGAGAAAATTGCTCGACAAAGGCAATGACGTCAACTTGCGTGATGACGATGGCCACACCCCGCTGATTGCGGCCACGATGGCCAATCAGGTGGAGGCCATGCGCTATCTGGAGTCACGGGGCGCAAAAATCGATCGGACGGGCCGAAAGGGGGACACACCGCTCTATCGGGCCATCAAAGCAAATCACGTACAGGCGGTCAACGTGCTTCTGGAATTGGGAGCCGACGTGAATCTGGCCGCAAAACACAATATTTCCCCCCTCATGGTCGCAGCAGCGGCCAATCAGGACTCGATCATCGACTTGCTTGCCCAGGCAGGAGCCGATCTCGAATGGGAAGAGGAGCACGGCCGTACGGCATTCATGATGGCGGTGGAGAAAGGCCAGATGAAGGCCATCGCTGCCCTGATGAAATGGGGGGCTCAAATTGATCACGCTGCCCATGGCGATAAGACCCCCCTGATGATCGCGGTCAAACACCACGATCCCAGCCTGGCACGCTGGTTGATTGAGCGCGGTGCCCGTGTCGACCGACGGGACGAAAAGGGACGGACTGCGCTTCAGTACGCCGTGAAAGCCGGTGGCTACGAGAGCATGCTTCTGTTGCTTCGCGCGGGTGCCAACGCCAACCAACTCACCCCTGAAGGACTCACACTCGCCACCACGGCGATGCGGGCGGGGTACCCGAAACTGGCCGCGAAGCTTCACGAATATGCCCAGGGGGAGATTCCCCTGAAGATGCCGGACAATGTGGTAGATGCCGTCCTCTCCAATGAGATCAGCCTGCTCCGCCTTCGCCTGCAACAGCATCCGGATGACGTGCATCTGAAAACCAAGTCCCATGGCTGGACCCCCCTCTTGTTGGCGATTAAGGAAGGTCATTTCGCCATGACGGAGATGCTCCTCAATTATGGTGCCGACCCCAACGAGGCAAACCACAATGGAAAAACCCCGCTCCACCAGGCGGCAGGACGGGGGGATGTATCAATAACACGTCTATTATTGCGGCACGGGGCAGACCGGAACCTGACCTACAAGGGAATGACCGCAGCGGAATTGGCCGCCCAGCAGGGCTTTGCCGCCATTACAGGAATCTTTCAGTTAGAATCCCTGGAAAGCAGCTCCTCAAAATTCTGAGCAACCGAAACGCAGTTAATCCGCATCGTAAATGACGACCCGTTCCCAATCGTTTCTAAAGGAATCGAGGAAAGCCACGTGCAGCGGGTCTACCTGGTAGGCGTCATGGGCTTCCATGTCTTTCAAGAGCACCGTCAGGCCAATGTCATAGGTGCGATCGATAACCGGGCGGGAGGTTGCGGCGGGAGTTCCGATATACACGGCCTCGGCACATCCAATACCCGCAAGGGACTCTACGCCCTGGACAAAAGCCGCACGACGCTCTTCGCTCAAGTCTTTCTTAATCCAGAAGTAAACGGTGTGTACTAACATGAAAATACTCCGACGTAACGTGACGCGTGACCCGGACGCAGCATGGGGGGGCCGTGTCGTGCGAACACTTGATTGGGGCTAACTAAGTAGAAGATAGGGGGCTATTCGGGTTGTCCCACCATGATCTCGTCTCCCTCCACCGCAACGGGAAAACGGATGACACCGTCCTTCGGCGCATCGGGTCCCGCAGCCAGGTCGAAACGCCAACCATGCCACGGGCAGGAAATTACGGTACCCGCAATCATGCTGTTTTCCAGCGGGGCTCCGGCATGGGGACACCGGTTGGTACACGCGTAAAAGACGCCATCGAGATTGAACACGGCGATCTCCTCATCGTGACAGGTCACGCCCAGTGACTTTCCAGGGGGGACATCGCTTACTTTGGCGACGGCAACGCCATTTTTCATAGGGATACTTCCAACGGTTATACAGAAAAAACTGTGTTCTCCACAGGACCCGGGTCAAAATGCCCGCAGGCCAAGCCCACGTTTTACCTGCTCGCCGCTGCGTCTGTCAAGAAGGCGCCTCCGGAAAACTACGGGCAACCTGCATCAAGAGGTTCCCGAAACCCCTTGCCCAACACAGCGTTCGGCGCGAAAAAACCACGGCTACCGGTGCCGAAATCAACAGGCTGGGGTCCTGGATTGTTCCGCTTCAAAGGAACCTTTGCCCACCGAAACGAGGTAAGCTTAACCATACACGGAAACTTTCCAGGTAGCCTCACGCGTGTGAAACATGCAAGTCATTCTGGTCAATACGTGTTAGAATAAACCCCTGTCGGTATACCCGTACTATTTATTAGAAGGAAGTTCCCTCTGTCCCGCGACAGGTGCCCGGGGCAGGTCAACCTCTCAATTGTTCACATGGAGGGAATTCAGTTGGTTACTATTGGAATGAATTACGAAGTACGTGAAGGAAAAGGGGCGCAATTCGAATCCGTCTTCAAGCGCGTGCTCTCCATAATGGAGGCCATGGACGGTCACGGAAAGTCCGCGCTCTATTCCAATGTCTACCAATCCAACTCCTATCTGATCGTCTCGGAATGGACAGACGAGGCGGCGTTTAAAGCCTTCACCACCTCGGAAAAATTCGGTAAAATCGTCGATTGGGGAAAGGAACAGATTCTGGCTGGCCGTCCCCATCACGAAGTCTATGGCCAGGCCGATGGCAGCCAAGTAGCCGGTTGCTGCCCTGTCGAACACGGCACGACCTGCTGAGCATGACCACTACAGCCCACACCACGCTGTCGAATTGCTGATTGCCCATGGTCTTCGACAAGCTCCGACATACCAGCCAACGTGCGCGACAGGTGGGAAAGATAGCCCGGGCCGCACGGAAGCTCACGCATAGTGAGGGTGACAATCGGGAAGCGGCCCAACGTGCCCTTGCCGCCCTCCTCGCCGACGCGCGGGGTGTCCCTCTAAAGGCAGGACAGCTTCTGGGCACCCTCGGGAAAGGGGAGGCCTTCCGTGAATTGGCCCTGGGCATCCCGCCCCAACCCTTCACACGGATGGCACCCGCCATCGAAGGCGCCCTCCATAAGCCCTTGGCAGCGGTTTTCTCTGAGATCGACGAAATCGGGATTGCCGCCTCTCTGGGGCAAGTGCACAAAGCCCGATTACACACCGGGGAATGGGTCGCCGTAAAAGTGCGCTATCCCGATATCGCGGATGCCGTGCACGCGGAGTTGCGCCTCGCCAACCTGTTGCCGAGCGTGGGCCCCCTGAAACGTTGGGGCTTTGACCTGAACGAATATAAGCGCTTGCTCCATCAGGACTTGCAAGAGGAATTGGACTACAACGGCGAAGGACTACGGCAACGCCTTTTCCGCGATCAACTGAATGTTTCCGGACTCGTCGTCCCCTCCGTCTATACGGAACTCAGTTCAGATGCCCTCCTCGTCCAGTCCTGGGAAGAGGGTGTGCCCCTGGAGGCTATCACCGACTGGCCGGAGAATCTGCGGCAGCACGTGGCCGTTATTCTCGCCTGCACGATGTTCCAGAGTCTCTTTGTACAGGGGATGCTCCACGGTGATCCCCACGCGGGCAATTACCGGGTACGGCGTACGGCATCGGGACAACCTGAAGTGGTACTTCTCGATTTCGGGTGCGTGATGACTATCCCCGAGTCCGCCCGGCTGGCCCTGATTCAGTTGATTCTAGGGGCCATCGAAGGGGACGAGACGGACCCGCTTCGTTGCTTTCAGGCAATGGGATTCAGCGCTGCGAAACTCCAACCGGTTCAGGCCCTGCTGCCTGCACTGACCCAGATTCTTGTCGAACCCTTCACCACGCCGACGCCCTTCTCGCTGCAACAATGGCAGGTGGGGGACCGTGTCGACGCCCTGCTGGGCGATCTCAAGTGGTGGTTTCGGGCCGCCGGACCACCCAACCTTCTGCTCCTGATCCGCGCGTTTCACGGACTCGCCATACAACTGGACCGTCTCCAGTGTGGTTTGCCATGGCAAACCATCTTTTTTCGCATTGTTGAGACGCCCCTTCGGGAACGGGCGCGAAGTACATCCCTGCCACCACTCCCGGAAGGGCTTCAGCGTAGTATGCTGAACTTTCAGGCAGTGGCACGCTATCTCAAGGTTTCCGTGTGTGAAGGGAAGCGATGCATCACGGAAGTAACACTGCCCGCCCTGCAGGTTACGGTATTGGAAGAGCTTATCCCTGAGCTTACCTTGCGCCGACTTCACGCGGAAAACATCGATATCGAAGCAATCAAGGCCCGCGCCTGCGCCTCTGGCGTCGCCCCACAACTACTTTTTGAGCACCAGGACGGTGCGAAGAATTATCGCGTCTGGCTGGAATAGGAGAATCAATGCAAGACATCACGGTTTACCACAATCCCAAGTGCTCCAATAGCCGGGGGGCCGTAGCCCTGCTCGAGGCGGCGGGGTATACGCCCCACCTTGTCGAGTATCTGAAGACGCCCCTCGACGTGGCGTTACTCGAAGATCTCATCGCCCGCTCGGAGTCCGATGCAGCGGATTTCGTGCGATTCAAAGAGGCCGAAGCCGCTGCGCAGGGGCTTTCCCCGCAGCAAGACGCGGCCACCCTGATCGCAGCACTTGCCGCTACGCCCAGGCTGCTCCAGCGTCCCATCGTGGATTTGGGCCATTTGGTCGTTATTGCCCGGCCCCCCGAATCGCTCACGCCCCATCTGACGAAGTAGATAAGATTCAGCTTCGGAGTTCCAACATCACCTTGCTGTTCAGATCAAGAGGCTTGCCGTCTGCCACACACAGGTAGCGATCGAAATCCGTGTAGCCCACCGTACGGAGAAATTCTTCGTCGATCAGGGCCTTGCCATTGCTCAATTCCGGGTGTTGTAACACTTCCCACGTCGCGTCTGCCAGGATCTCCGCCTTGCGCCAGACGTTGGCGTCGCCCATCTTGAAGTTTTTCGTCGCCGCGGACTCGATGAGGGTTCGGGGCCAAAGGGCCGTGCCATGGATGCCCAGCTCCGCGAATTCCTTTGCAATCCCACAGGCCATCATAGTCATCCCGAATTTACTGATCATATAGGCGATGTGCCCGGGGAGCACTTCCATGTCGATCGGCGGAGACATGGTAATCACATGCCCCGATCCCTGGGCTTTCAAGGTGGGGAGGAAGGCTTCGGTGACTGCATAGGCTCCGCGGGCATTGACTTCCATCACCAGATCAAATTTCCCCAGCGGCGTCTCATCCATCGTCCGCCACCAAAGGGCCCCCGCATTGTTGATCACGGCATCCACACGACCAAAGTGGTCCAACGTTGCCTCGGCCGCCCGTCGCACCGAAGCTTCATCCCGCACATTGCAGGCCACGGGAAGGATCTCCGTACCGAAGGCCCGTAGAGATTCTGCGGCCGTATAGATGGTGCCCGGAAGCCGGGGATTCGGGGCTTCCGTCTTCGCTGCCACGACGATGTCCCAGCCTTCCCGTGCGAGGCGCTTCGCACAGGCGTACCCGATTCCACGGGAGGCTCCCGTGATGAACGCGACCTTGGCCATAGGGTGTTCCTCCTGCTTACGTTTTGGGCGCATGTACACCATCCGCGCCACGCTCACTTGCGGTTTCCTGTTTCGAGGCTACCACATAATGGGCCCATTCCCGGAATTGGTACACCCCCGCGGTTTGACGATATGGTACACCCCGTGATACCTTTTAGAGAGTTGTTGCGGGGCTGGAAAGCCCCCTTGGGAATCCATCCCACAACGTTCACAGATATAGTCGCTGTAACGCACAGCCTCCCAGCATTTCAGGGCCTATCCCTTGCCCTGCGGAAGGATTCGAATGGAAAAGATCTGCGTCTTCTCGCCCAACGGCAGCCCCGCTATGGGCCCCTACTCCCACGCGGTTCAAACCGGACAGTTGCTCTTCATCTCCGGTCAGGGCCCCTTCGCCAAAGACGGCAGCGGTGCGATTGCCGGTACCATCGAAGAGGAAACCACCCGCACCCTCGACAACCTGAAGGCCGTAGTGGAGGATGCAGGTGCTCAGATGACAGACGTGGTCAAGACCACCTGTTTTCTGGCCGACATGAACGATTTCAAGGCGTTTAACACCGTGTACGCCTCCTACTTTTCAGAAAGCAGTCCGGCCCGCTCCTGTGTCGAAGTGGCCCGACTTCCCCTGGACATCAAGGTCGAAGTGGAAGCCATCGTTTTGCTTCCCAACGCCTAGGCCACGCCCATGCCTTACGTACGACTCACCATAGGCGGTGCCATCGCGCTGCTCTCGCTCCTGAGTGTTGGCCCGGCCATCGGACAGACGGCCGCCGAGTACAATGAACGGGGCATTGCGTCGTACAACGCGAAGTCTTTTACGGAAGCACTGAGTTATTTTGAGGAAGCCTATGAGAAGGCGCCCGATAATGATGTCATCAAGCACAACCTCTGCAACGCCCATCAGGAAGTCGCCAGCCAGCTGGAACGGGAGAACAAAACGAAGGAGGCCATCCGACATCTCGAATTGGCCATCGGCATCGATCCCGAAAACCCTTCGCCCCTGGTCCAGGTGGGTTCTTACTTCCTGAAGGAAAACCAGATATCCAACGCGATCTTCCGATTGGAAGAGGCCATCGAGGCCAAACCGGGACTGGCCGATGCCCATTTCCTGCTGGGGGAAGCCTACTATCGGGATAATGATCTGCCGTCCGCCCGCGTTCAGTGGGATTATGTTCTGGAAGTAAAACCCGATTGGCCCGGTTTGCGGGAGAAGTATGAAAAGCTTTTTCGCGAAGAATCGGTCGAACGAAACTTCAACAACTCGTCCACACGCCACTTTCAGTTGAGTTATCCGAAGGGGGTATCACAAAACACCCGCTTCAAGGTCCTGTCTATCCTGGAACGTGCCTATTCCGACGTGGGGCGCAAGTTGGGGGGCGTTTATCCACCCGACACCGTTAAGGTGATTCTCTACAGTGCAGAACAGTTTAGCGAAGCCACGCAATTGGATAACCATGTGGGCGCATTGTTCGACGGTAAAATTCGGGCCCCCATAACCGACCGGGATGGCCAATGGCTGGAGGAGAAGGAACTCTCCCGGCGTCTCATACACGAGTACGTTCACGTCGCCTTGCGGCATGCGGTTGGGCCGGAGGTACCCTGGTGGCTCAACGAAGGCCTTGCTGAAACCCTCTCGCGTCCCATTGACGGCACCCGTACCGAGCTACTGCGACGGGCCTTTCAGGGGGCACTGACCTATCCCCTGGGCCAATTGGAAGGCAGTCAATTGCACAAACTCGATCCGGAAGCCCTGACCCTGGCCTATGCCCAGGCCCACGCGACGGTCAACCTCCTCTGGACGAAGTATGGCCAGCGTCGCGTCGTTCCCATGCTGAGTGACTTGCGGGCCGGCACCGCCCCGGAAGAGGCACTGGGACGGAACTATCGTAAGACCTATGATGTGCTGGAACGGGAAGTTTCAGACGCCTACCGGTAAGAATTTCCTTCGCTCAGGACCGACGATCGAAGCAAATACTCGAGCCCTGCGTCGACTTGGCCAACTTTTTTACCTGCGCCGCCCGGGCACTGATGTCTGCCACATGCTTTACAGGATGGATTGCCGTGTCTACCACCGCGACCGAGCACGTCATGATCGAAAAGGTTCTTGAATTCCCCTGACGGTCAATCGAGTGGATGGCCCCACGGATCCGGTCTTCTTCGTCATAAAAGTTGGAGATGAGGAGATCGAAACTGCGGATAATTTCCTCGCAAACGGCGGTCGCCACTTCGCTCGGCAGAATGAATACGAAATCATCCCCGCCAACATGGCCCACGTACGTGTCGTTACGCCCGACACCCCGCACCGCATTAACCACGACCCGCGCAGTCATACGCAGCACTTCATCCCCCCGAATAAACCCATATTTATCGTTGAAGGGTTTAAAGTGGTCGAGATCAAGATAGCCCACGCAGAAGGGGGTTCCTGACCGTAACCGCGCTTCGGCCTCACGGATAATCGCGATGTTGCCCGGCAAACCGGTCAGGGGATTGGCATTCAGATCCCGTTGCGCTCGTGCCAGACAGATTCTCACACGGGCCAGCAACGTCTCGCGCTCAAAGGGCACCAACAGAAAGTCATCTACCCGCAAGGTGACCCAATCGATAGCATCCAGCGCATCGGAAGACAGGGTGACGATCATCGGCAGGTGCCCATAGATGGCGTCATTCTTCATAGAAGCAGCCAGGGTGGGGGAGCCATCAAAGCCAGGCAATCCATGGGGCACGATGATACAGGCCGGTGGTGTTTCCTGAATGATCGTCTGGATCAGATCAGGCTCCACGACAGGACGGGCATCGAATCCCGCGTCGTTCAAAACGTCTATAAGCTGATCATGCGCGCCATCACCGGGTGCCACAACGAGAATCTTGGGTGCCATCGAATCGACCATTTATCGCCCCATGGCCATAACATCCGCACCTTCTCTAAATTGCTTGTCCGAGTCGGTCATGATGCGCTCCAGTTGCAGGTCAGTCAACCCCAATAACTCAAATGCCTCATTGTCGAGGGGCGGTAAGGTACCATCGCCCGCTTCGCCATATTCCTGTGCCCGCGCGAGAATATCCGCGAGATGTACAATGGCAGCCATCTGCTGACTACACTTCGCCCGCGAGGGACTGTGATGGTGTGTGAGCGCGTCGGTTAGCCGGTCGGGCAAATGCCAGCGCATGGCCAGCCAGAGTGAAATGCGGGTATGGTCGACACCGAAGACTTCCCGCTCCACCTCTGCAATATGGCAACCCCGCTCGTGGGCCGTGCGGATGGCAAACACATAGTCGTCAAGCGCCAAATGGGCCAGGATTACCTTGCCCAGGTCATGAAGCAAGCCACCAATCATACATTCTTCGGGATCGGGCATGCCCAATTCCTGACCAATGCGTCGCGATAAAATGGCCGTACCCAGACTGTGATCCCATAGCCCGCTGGTGTCCTTGGCCATATCGTTAAACACGGCCGTGGAGAGTACCAGCCCCTTGACCACATTGAAGCCAAGGAGGACCAGCGCGTGGGTCACAGATGAAATCCGACGGGGAAAGCCATAGACCGGCGAATTAACAAGTTTCAGGATCTTCGCACTGAGCACCTGATCGCGCTGGATGATTTCCCCGATTTCCTGCGCGCTCGTAGAGTCGTCGTCCACCATATTCGTTATGACGGTAACAAATGCCGGCAAGGTCGGAAGGGAAGAGAGATCTTCCACCCTCCGCTTGAGCAACTCTGCTGACATGGCCATGCGATGCGATTCCCCGCTATGATTCGGCGTCTTCCCAAAAACAGGGTGTGGCGCGCTTGTTTTCCATGACTCAGATCCGTTGCGGAATCCCGTTTGGCCCACTGCCAGAGTCACCACCAGATTGACTGGTATGGTACCAGAAAAAGCCCCCCCGTTGGCAGTCCAAACTATTACCGAAGTGGGAGCGGGGAAGTGCTGCCTTACACTTACGCCGAAGCGTGACGCCCTAGGAATTGTACTCCGCGCGGATCGTGTCGATGCGTTTCTGTAGCAGGGCCTTCACGCGGAGCAGAACGGGATCCTCGACCCCTTCAAAGCGTCGATTCAAGGTAGCTTCCATAGCGGCTACGTCGGGCATGCTTTCGGCACTACCTTCAATCCAAACAGAACCCACGTTGGCGTTCTTCAAACGCTCAATGGCCTTGTCCGTCAATTGGTAACCCAATGGACAAAGCACCGCACCGCTGCTATTGGTTACGGCATCGGCAAGGACTTGCCCGGACCGCAGAAATCTGACATTGACGCTTCTCAATATTCCTCCTCAATCAATGCCCCATTCTAAGGGAGTATTCGCAATAGATGCAATGAACAATCGCGTTGGGCCCTTGTGGACCGCCCTTTTACTTGGATATTTACCCCCGGATTCTATAGGATGACCCCCACTTGTCAGAGGAGTAATCATGTCCATACTAATAGAGACCCTGTTGGCCCTGCACAGTATCCTCGGGATCACCGCCGTTTCGGGGCAAATCGTCGACGCAAACGGCGCGGCCATACCCCATGCCCAGGTCTTTCTGGAGCCCGGCCTCGGCGGAATGATCCGCGATACTATTTCCGGTGATACGGGAGCCTTCCGATTTGAAGACGTGGCGCCGGGGCCCGTCGGCCTGTTTGCTATCGCCCCCGGCTTCGGTTTCGAAGGGCAGCACCTGAGCGTCGCTGTCGCCGACACCATTCCACCGATACAGCTGACACTCCACCCGGCAACACAGATCAAAGGCACTATCAAAGACGCCGACGGCCGGGAGGTGCAGGATGCCCGCATCACCCGTATCGGGGTAAAAGGCACCCACAAAGTGGGCATTCCCCTGGCCAAGTTGCGCCAATATGGCTACCCGGAACCCCAAAGCGACGCGACAGGGCACTTTGTATTGGACAACGTGCCCGCAGGGTGTACCATCGATTTGAAGATTGGCCACGCCAGCTACGCGCAGGAAGGCGTCGCCGATGTACCCGCGGGCACCGATGCCCTCAAGGTTGTCCTCTATCCCGGCGTACTCGTGGAAGGCAATGTGGTCTCCCGGGCCAATAACGTGGCCATCGCCCAGGCCGCCGTGTTGATGCAGAATGCCCAGCCGCCACACGATACGGCCCTGACCCGCTCGAATCTTCAGGGCCGCTTTTCCATACGACTCAAACCAGGCGTATACCTCTACCAGGCTACCGGAAACGGCATGCGCAGTCCCGGTTGGGAACGCCTTACCGTTACGGGCGAGCGGCCCGTCGAACACGTGCGGCTCGCCGTCGCCGGCACCGCGCAAATTCGGGGCAATGTGCGGGATGCCCTGAGCAGCGCACCGATTCGTGACGTCCGCGTGTCCCTTACGACCAACGGCGCGCCGGCCGCCGTGACCCGCACCGGTCCCAATGGGGATTTCCTCTTTACCGTCGGCGAAGGCGAAAACATCGTGCGCCTCGATGGGGCACCCGGATATTTCCCACCCGAGTTGCAGGACGTCAAAGTTAGCGTCCTTGAGGGAAACTCCGTGGAGTTGCCCGGGATGTGGCTGAAACCCTTGCCCGATTATGATGTGGTCATTGTCGATGAAGCCGGTGAGCCGGTGCCTGGGGCCCTCGTCTCCGTGTTGCGCCCGGCCCAGTTCGGCTGGCACGTGGCCGATGCCGAAGGCAAGGTGCGCTTACAGGTCCAGCAGTCGCCCCAGGGAGGGCCCTTGCTCGCCCGGGCGGAACACCCCACAGCCCCCCAAGGCGCCGTCTTTACCCTGGAAGCCCAGCAACAGGCGCCTGGCACCGTCCAGCTCTACCCCTTCGCCTCCGTATCCGGCCAAATCGTGAACAAACGGGGCCGCCCCGTATCCGGTGCCACCGTCGGCGCCTTCTTTCCCGGTGAAACGGCGGGTGATGCCGTCTTGCTTTGGCAAACAACCAGTGGGTCCGACGGCATGTTTCGCTGGGACGCGGTTGTGCCCGGCGTGCCCCAGCGCTGTGCCGCGCGGCGCGACAAGGATTCACATGGCGAATCCGAAACCTTTAATCTCGCGCCAGACCAGGAAAAGTCCATCGGTGAAATTGTAGTGCCCGGCGGAACGGGAGGAGAGAGCCTGCTCGGGACAGTCGTCTCCTGGCAGCAAAATGAGGTAATTTGTGGCACCCTGCCAGCCAGCGGGGGGACGGCCGACCAGCCAACATTGCTTTTCTATGCCCATGGTGCCAATGCGGCCGCCTTGGTTGAAACCGCCGGCGCAATACAACAACGTTTTGCCGATAGCGGATTGAATGTCATCCTCCTCTCCGATGGGGATGTGGCATGCGACGGCACCAGCCCCATTCCAATTTTACGGGGAGCGGCCCAAACAGACGCCACGACACTCGTCTTAGACCGGGGGGGCGTGGTAGTGCTGGAGACCAACGGAATGCCGCCGGCCAACCTGCTGCGACGCCTCAAATAGGCCCCCTCACGTTTCAACCCGACTTGGGAGACCACCCATCCATGCGTTTTTCTCGTGTGTTTCTTACGCTCTACCTGATTTCTTCTGGCCTCTTTGGGGCCAGCACAGAGGCGGCCACCCTGGATGGCACCGTCGTTAATCACAATGGGGACCCCGTCGCCGGAGCCACTGTTTGGGTGGCGCAGCAGCGACAGGTACGCTCCATGACAACCAACGCCTCCGGAGCCTTTTCCTTCGATAACATTGATGTGGCCATGACGGAACTGGTGGCCTACAAGGAGGGCTTTGCCCTTGGCGGCGCCACCGCACTGGTCGTAGGCGATGCCACCGCAGAATTGCGGCTGGAACCCGGCGATCTGATTACCCTCAAGATTATCGATTCAAAGTCCCAGCCCGTGGCGGGGGCCACGGTGCGCTCCATGCGGGTGGCAGACCGCTTCCTGGTTTCGGTAGAAGATCTGGTGCCCCACGGCCTTCCTGCGATTCGAAGTGGTGACGATGGTATCCTCGTCGTTCCCCACCTGCCGCAAGGCGGGTTCGTCAAGCTCGTGCTCAGCCATCCGCACTATGCCGACTCTGATGTGAGCTATCTTCCCGTCGATGGCGAGCAACGGAATGTTCTCCTTCAGGAGGGTAAGCGGCTGGCGGGCCGGGTTACCTATGAAGGTAAGGGCGTTGCCGGGGCCCGGGTTTCCATCTTCAAGTCAGGCCTGAATGGACAAAAAGAGTTCGCCGAGGTGTTGACCGACAAAGAAGGATTTTACTTCGCCCGGGTCCACCCCGACCGTTACGGGGTTGCTGTTCAGCATATGGATTACGCTTCACCAGCCCCCGCAGGCGTCGAGGTCCCGCCGCGGGCCGAGCCAGAACCGGTGAATATCGCACTGGAATCGCCACGTTATATCACTGGTAAGGTCCGCTATCCGGATAAGAAACCCTGCGGCGGCACCCGGGTCATCTATCGTAAGAACAATGTTGTCTTTCAAGACACCTTTACCAACAACGACGGTGCCTTTACCTTGCGTGTGCCCAGCGGGCCGGGTGGTATCACTATCGTGCCGCCCCGTGGTTTCCAGAATCCCCACTTCGGTGATATCCCGGTCGATCTGGGTGACGTCACCCGCATGGAATTAAACCCCATCCGACTGGAAGCCTTGCCGGTCATTGAAGGCGTTATTCGGGACCAGGATGGCAACGCGCCCGGGCAAGTACTCGTGACCGTTCAAAACCTTACCGTACCCTATAACATACTCACGGATGAAGAAGGCAAGATTCGTCTGCCCCTTGACTTCATGCCGGAGACAAAAGTCCTCCAACTTGGAGTCGAACACCAGCGCCGTTTTCAACGACAGCAAATCGAGATCCCCCTGAAAAAACCCGACGCCTTCGACGTCCGCATGGAGGCCTTTACGCCCGACCTGGCCCAACGCGAACCCATTGCCGGTCGTAATAACCTCAGTAGCCTCGTCGGTAAGCCCGCGCCGGAGCTACGGGGCACGGAGTGGGTGAACTGCGATCCCATCAAGTTGTCGGATCTCAAGGACAAGGTGGTGGTGCTGCTCTTCTGGGCAGGCTTCGACGAGGACATGGGCCCGGTCGTCTTGCGGGAAATGAATGTGCTCTACGAACTGCTGAGCGATATGGACGACGTCGCCTTCGTTTCGGTTCACGATGCCATCAGTAGTGCGGATGAAATCCGAGACTATATCAACGGCTACGGGATTCAATTCCCGGTGCTCCGTGACGAGAACGAACAGACCACCTTTTCCACCTATGGCATTGTCTTTATTCCCCAGATCGCCCTCTTAGATAAGACGGGGAACGTCCGCTATTACCAACTCGACAACCGGCTCCTCACCTGTATCAAGGGACTACGCCGCGAGTAGGGGAGAGGGCCGTCGGCTTTCGCCTGGCTGCCGACCTCCCGGCAGAGTCGGAGAGCGGCTGCCCCGGTATGCTGGCACGAGCTGAGAGCAAGGAGATCGTCGTCGGACATGTCCACGAGGGGCCCCGAGTGTGGGTGCCAGACCCATGCCCACCCCGGCGTTTTCCACTCCGAGGGGATAGTTCATTACGTCCGCCAACACGGCCGTCCAATCACGAAAAAAGGCCGCAACCCGTAAAGGGTTGCGGCATTGTATTAATGTTGAGAGACTCAGGCCGTAATTAAACGGCAGCAGCGCGGTGCTGAATGGAGGACTTCTTGCGGGCCGCGTTGTTGGCGTGAATCACACCCTTGGAAGCCGCACGATCGATGGCGGAAAGGGCGGTAGGCACAGCCGTCTTAATCTGCTCCGCATCCTTCGCATCGATTGCTGCAAGAGCCTGCTTGATCATCGTCCGCATGCGCGAACGAATCGCCATGTTACGCTGACGGGCTTTTTCGTTGGTGAGGATACGCTTTTTCTGGGATTTAATATTTGCCATTTTCTCAAATTCTCTCGTTGGAAAGATTAGATAGTTCTAAAGGGAAGACTGAGTATATCAAACGGAAAGGGGCATTGCAACTTAATGGTGGTAAAGATCTTAGGCCATGGTGCGACGCCATTCACGGGCACTGAGAACCGCAAAGCCCCACCCGACTAAAAAGGCCACGCCGCCGAGGGGTGTAATGGCACCCAACCACCTAAGCCCTGTGAGAGCAAGGAGATAGAGACTACCCGAAAACACGAGCACCCCTACGAGCCATGCGATCGCCGCCCGTTTGGCCCAATTCCCCTGCCAAAGCCCCTCTCCCCCTGCGCACAAACCGAGCAATGCGAGACCGTGGTAAAACTGATAGCGGACACCCACTTCGAAGATCACCAGCATTTCGGGGCTCAGTCGTTCCTTCAGTCCATGGGCCCCGAAAGCCCCCAGTCCGACCGCAAGACCGCACAAAACCGCCGCAACCTGAAACCATCCAACCGACCTGTTGTTCACTACCGCAAACTCCTGTAGAAAGTGCGCGGTCAGTCGGGATAGCGTCTGACCGCGCACAATACCAATTTCGCTTCATCGCGACAACGTCAGTCACCCTGGTAGGGACTGATGCTTGAGCCACAGGTATCCACATGCTCGTTGCTGTTGAATACTTCGGGTGCGACCGAAGGCCCCTTGCGATTGCAGGTCTCTTTAAAGACAGCCGTCAGATTGTTCGCAATATCAATCGCCGTCATGCGTTCGATGTGGCGCCGCTCCAGCACGTGGATCGGCTTACCGTCCTTAAACAGAGCGATGCAAGGGGAGGAAGGAACCACGCCTACCATGTAATCCCGCGCCTTCGCAACGGCTTCCTGGTCCATACCAGCGAAGACTGTCACAAGCTCATCGGGAATCGTTTCGCTCTGGAGGGCCAGAGAAACCCCGGGCCGGGCACCGCCTGCAGCACAGCCACAGACGGAATTCACGACGCACAACACCGTTCCGCTGTCTTTTCCTAAGACGGCATCGACATCTTCAACCGTGGTCAAGGGGCGAACGCCCACATTGGCCAATTCTTCCCACATAGGGCGAACTTGTTCTGGATCATAAATCGGTGGCATGGGTAAACTCCTTATGCTTCCTGAGTGCAGCATTATTGTTGAAAAATGGGTGCGCCTTGGTGGAGAGTATAGCATGTCGTCTTCGCATACATCACCCGCACGACAGCAACATTCCGAGAAGGCGTGTCCACTACGGCCACGCGGAATGCTATAGTGAGGGAACAATCGGGAGGGCGCCCACATTCCCCGGGGCCATACACAAGCAGAATGGGACATGGTGCCACGGATGGATACTATGAAAATCGTTATCGCGGCAGGGGCCCAATCCAAACGCACCCAACTCGGCCGGAAGGTGGGGCCATACCTGCAGGAAACAACTATCCTGCAGGCGGAGAATCTGGAGTCACTCGACTACTTACTCCGCAGCGAGGGGCCGCGCAGCGTCATTATTCACACCGATTTTTGTGGCGACGGCCAGACACCGGGGGGCATCACCGACTTCATTCGAAAGTCTGACCCGACCGTCCATGTGCTCTGGATTATCCCGCCAAAGGAATCCAGTCCCGACTGGCTCAAAGACGCGGAAGCCTTCGATTTCGACATCGTCGTATCGCCGGTGGATGGCCTGGAAATCGCTCAGCGATGTCGTGCTGCCTCTGCAGACACGGCCCGCCTTCAGCTGGCCAATCACCAGTTGACGAAGCTGGTCACCCAGCGTAGCAAGCGGCTCTATGAAAGTGACGAGCGCTTTCGCCAGGTCTTTAACGCGTGCTCCGATGGCATCCTTGTCTTTGAAGTGGAAAAAGGCAACGCGCCCTTCACCATCACCGAAGTCAACAACCAGCTTTGCCAATTGCTTGCCTACCCCCGAAGCGAGTTTATGGAACTCCAGCCCAAGGACATATTCGAGTCCCATCGGGTCAATTATGTGGAGTCCCGCTTACAGGCCCTGCAGATCTACCGCCACCTCTTCTTCGAGTCCATATTGATGTCCCGCGATGGTCAACAGATTCCCGCGGCCTTATCTGCCCGTCTCTACAATTTCAGTGACCAGGCCTACGTCATACTCCTCGTTCGCGTCCGCGAAGGTGCCCCCCCTTCCAATGCACACGCCACCGGAAACGTCGCCCATGATCGGGACAACGCCCGTGGACAGATCGACTATATCCTTACACCGGAAACCGGGGAAATCCACGTTTGGGGCGATATGCTCGGGTTGACGGGCCTGTCCCAACGACAGATCGAAGGGCTCAGTCGCCGGGCTCTGCTTCATGCCATCCACCCCGATGATCGTCCGGCGGTCCTGTCTGGTCTGGCCCGTACCATGGAAAACCTGACCTCCTACCAACGACGCTATCGCATCCACCACGCATCGGGAAAGTATCGGCACATCGCAGATGAGGGCATCGTGCTGCCCGACGAGTCGGGCCGCCCCGCGCGACTGCTGGGCACCGTACGCGACGTGACGGAGCAGGTACAGAGCGACGAAGAAGAACAACAGGCCGAACAAGCCCTGCAACATTCCAAGCGTCTTGAAAGTCTCGGCGTACTCGCAGGCGGGATTGCCCACGACTTCAACAATATCCTTGCCGCCATCATCGGCTTAACGGACATGTCCATTCAGGCCTTTTCGGATAATACGCCCGACATTGATGAGATCCTGGAAGATCTTCGCGAGTCCCTGGGCGCGGCACACCGCGCCAAGGATCTGGTAAAACAAATTCTCGCCTTCAGCCGACAGTCGGGCGAGGAACACGAGCCCCTCTTCCTCCACGTGATTGCCCGCGAGGTCCTGAGTCTGCTGCGGGCATCGGTGCCATCCAGCATTCGGGTTGTAGACAGTATCGAGCCCCAAAGTGGCATGGTCATGGCCAACCCCACCCAAATGCACCAGGTGATCATGAATTACTGTACCAACGGCCTGCAGGCAATGGCCGAGCGGGATGGCGTGCTGGAGGTGCGTCTGGAGGATGTGGATGTTTCCCACCGTTTCGCCGCCACCAATCCGAAGCTCCGTCCCGGCGCCTATGTAAAACTCACCGTATCTGACCGGGGGCACGGCATGACCCCCAGTGTGGCCCGCCGCATCTTTGATCCCTTCTTTACGACAAAGGGCCCGGGGGAGGGGGCCGGGATGGGACTCGCCATGGTCTATGGTATCGTGGCCGACCATGGCGGCGCTGTGCTCGTCGACAGTGTACTCGGGCAGGGCACCGTCTTTTCTACCTACCTTCCCCGTATTGATGCGGTAGCTCATCGCGACAAGCAACGCGGTGCCTCGCTGCGGCGCGGCACGGAGCGCATCCTCGTAGTCGACGACGAACAACCGGTGCGCCGTTTTTGCGAACGGGCCCTGACCCAACTGGGCTACACGGTGCATTCCGCAGGCCACCCGGCCGATGCCCTGGCGCTCATTAAGGCCGATCCAAACGCTTTCGACATCATTATGACCGATCACCTCCTTCCCGACATGAGCGGCCTCAATCTGGCCCGTCGCATCCGCAAAATACGGCCCGACGTTCCCGTGATTCTCTTTACCGGCTTCAGTCAGGATGTGAGTAGTGCCGATATTCGCAAGGCGGGGATTCGCGAGGTGGTCGCAAAACCCGTCATTATTTCGCAGCTGGCAGAAACCTTGCGCCGTGTATTGGACGGCACACCACCGCCTTCCTGATTCGCGGCACGCGCAACGTGGGGAGTTCTAACAGATGTTCAGACATGGGCACATGCCATGGATAGTCGGCCTTCTTCTGGGAGCTGTGCTCCTGCACGGTGGCTGCGATACAGCGGAATCTGGTGACGTGTCGGCGGATGCCGCCCTCGCGGGCCGTGACCTGATGGCCGAGCCGATACCGACCAGTCCACAGCCTGTCACCCCGAAGATTCAGGTGGAAATCCAGGGGGCAGTTCAACGCCCGGGAGCCTATGCCTTCGCCCCGGGAACCCGCCTCTACGAAGCCTTGCAACGTGCCGGTGGGGTAACCGCATCCGCAGAAATACGCGACCTCAATATTGCCGCGCCACTGCGCGATGGAAGTGTACTCACTGTTCCGGGAGAGATAAGCCATTCGAGCCCGAGCGGTGCAACGGCTGCCCAACTGAATCCAGCCGAATATACGCGCTCGGGTTGGTTTCAGGAAGGTGCTGGTCCCCAATCGCGTACCGCTGTCGGGGGCACTCGCAGCGGCTGCACGGATCTCAACCACGCCACGTCGGCCGAACTGGAAGCCCTGCCGGGAGTGGGACCCAAGACCGCCGAGAAGATCATCCGGTACCGGGAGCAACAGCCGTTTACGCAGGTGGAAGACCTCAGAAACATACAAGGCATCGGGGACAAACGAATGGAAACCCTGCGCTCCCTGATTTGCGTAGGAGCAGCGGGATAGGGCGCACCGAATCACGGTAGTACCCACGATGCCACGCCCCACTCAGGGCGCTGGCTGCTCCGTCGGCAACCGGTCACGCGCGAACGTCCGATGCAGCTCGGCGATGTTGTATACCGCACGGGCCATCATCTGCTCCGGTCCACCAGGCGTTACCCAGGCACTGGACGGCTCTGCACCGTAACCTCCCTGGGCGATAGCCCGCTCCGTCGGGAAATACATATCGTGGCCGTTGCAGTAGCCCAGGAAGACCGCTTTGGCCTCCGTTGTGCGGGTCTTCAACTGAACGGAAAGGTCGCTGAAAAACTCCCCCGAGGCCCCCACGAAAGCGAGCTCCCCATTGAGCAGCACCGTCGTGAGCTTTGGATGCATAACACCCGCGCCATACTTTCCCCGGTAGCTTTCATAGAGCGCGTCGCCAAACCCCGCGCGCATCCCCTCCGAGGTCGCCGGGTCCGTCAAATCCAGGCGCAAGGGAAAAGAGAAGGTATTCTCCATTCCCCGCACATCCGGGATTTTGGGGACCGCCGTGCGCAGGTTTGCATGAAGGGCCAGGACTTCGGCAGCCAAAGCTTCGCCCGGCGCCACCATCTGGTCCACCTTGCCCCATTGGCTGTCATCCACATCGCATTGCATGTCCCCGGCCGCCCCCTGCAGGAAAAGACACGGCGCTCCCGTTTCCTTTTCGACGGCGGCCATCATGACACCCGGGAAGTCGGCACTGAATTGATTGTTCCCATGGGGATGGTTGGTCGGGTGGGCCGCCATATTCACCAACGTGGCAATAGGCTCACCTGAAAGCCCATCCACCCGCAATACAAAGAGTTCGTCGTCCCGGGGAATGGGCGCTTCCTTGGTGTGACGGTTCCGGTTGACCTGCGTTTTTCCGCTCACCCAACCGATCTGCGCCTCCGCGAGGTTTTCGGCAGCCGCCCCGATGACGTCGACCAACTTGCCTTCCAATTCTTTGTAATAGGCAAAGGCATTGTCCAGTGCCGGGTCTGATTCCTCCCCAACCGGGACCAATTCCAGTGCGGGTCCGTGGTGCGTATGGGACGCCACGAGGAGCACGTGGTCGATGTTCGCCCGTTGCCGAACCCGGGTCTGTATCCTACGCACGGTGGGTTCGAAAGGGGGGCGCCCAAGATCCAGGCCCACGAGGGCCACACGGGACTCATCCGCCTCGAGTACCAATACTTTCGCGAAGAGCGGATCATGTATCCCCGTCGAAATATTTTCCGGACGATGTGCTTTGCCGTATCCCCACAGGGGTACCGGGACGGTGGGCGTTATCTCGACCTGGGCAAAACCCGCCCGAAAGACGGTCGGAAATTCCGCGGCGCCAACCGAGAACACACTACCCATCATCACCAACAAGAGCGCCAGGAAAGTCGCAATTCGTCGCTGTGTCATCAATCATTCCAATCCTTTAAAACTATTTCCAAGGCAATCAGGTTTTCCGGGGGAGAGACGATACGCATGGCATCTTTCTCCGTGGTCATTATATAGCCGGGACGGTCCAACGCTTCACGGTCAATCTGCGCATGATCCGAACAGCACCACGCCAGGTTTACCGGGATCCCCAAGCACGCCAGGGTACGGCTGAAAGCCTCGGGATTTCCGATAGCCGACACGGCCGTAACACCACGCAACCGAATATCCTCGACTACGGCGTCTTCTACCACGTCACCACTGCGCACGTACCAGAAGCGACCGGGAGCGTGGTAGCTCTCCCGAATGGGCAGATGGGGGACGACGGCTCCAATCTGGGCACGCAGTTTTTCCAGGTCCTGCGCCTGATCGCAGCGCGTCAGGTGAATGTGGGTGGCCCGATGCAGGGCTTCCAGCGGCTCCCGTAAAATGCCTCGGGGCACCAGATGGCCACTTCCAAACGGGTTGGACGCGTCAATGAGGCAGTGGTTCTCATCACGGGCCAGGGCCACATGCTGGAAGGCGTCGTCCAGCACAATAACGTCACAGCCCAACTCGGAAACGGCCAATCGGGCTCCGTCCACACGCTTCGCCGCCTTGATCAGGATACACGCGGGCGCATGGTAGCGGATAAGCGCGGGCTCGTCCCCCACCTGTCGGGCCACGGTGGCCAGATCGAGTGTGGGGGGGACTACGAAAGGTTCCTTTACCCGCTCGCTGCCATAGCCCCGGGTGACAACGGCAACCCGCTTCCCTTGTGCCAGTTCAGCCTGAACCCGCTCGATAACGGCCGGCGTCTTGCCCGTTCCGCCGGTGCTAATATTGCCAAAACTCACCACCCGGGCATCCACTCGGACCGGTGTCTGCTGCAAGCGACGGGCCATGCCGAATCGGGGCAGGGGCGTCAGGGCGCGCAGGAGCACATCCCAGAACACGGGCAGGGGTTCGCCGAGTCGCACACGCATGGCGAGCATGTCGAAATAGGATTTCATCGGGAGTTACCGTCGGTTGGAAATGCGGTCAACAGCCTCGTGAATGTACGTCACACCCGCCATCTTCCGCAAGTCATCCCGTCAGCGCAGGGCAAAGCGCTTCCCGCTGAACTGCCGAACGAGGCCCTTGAGCTCCAGCATGGTCAAGGCACTCAAGGCTTCAGAAACGGAGACCCGGCCCGCCGCCGCAATCTCGTCCACGAAGGAGCCTTCCCGGTGCAGCACATCCATGACGACCTGCTCCGTGGCGCTCAGGTTGGGGCGTGGGGGAGCCGCGATCACCGTGGTGGCGGGCCCTTCCGGAGACGGAACGGTGGGGACTTGGGGCTCACGCGCGGGTGCCTGGCGCTGGGCCGCCTCCAGATTGAGTTCCACCACGATATCCTCGGCACTTTCCACCAGCTTCGCCCCTTCACGCAGCAGGGCGTGGGGGCCGCGGCTGTTGTAGGAACCCGCCTCGCCTGGCACCGCATAGACTTCCCGGCCTTGTTCGGCGGCATTGCGTGCGGTAATCAGCGAGCCACTGCCTACGGGTGCTTCGACAACGACGGTACCCAGCGAGAGGCCGCTGATGATCCGGTTTCGGTAGGGGAAATGACCCTTCGAGGGCTTGACGCCCATTTCAAAACAGGAATAGACCGCGCCCTGCTGAATAATACGATGCATGAGTTCTGCGTTTCGAGGAGGATATACCACGTCCACGCCGCAGCCAAGAACTGCGATGGTGTGACCGCCCGCCTCCAGCGCCCCCTCATGGGCCGCAGTATCCACCCCCTCCGCCATCCCGCTGACCACCGTAATACCCCGAAGTGCCAGATCATAGGCCAGCCCCCGGGCCATCCGCAGTCCGTACGAGGAAGGTTTGCGCGTACCGACCAAGGCCACACAGGGTGCGTCGGGCGCCGCCAGAATGCCGCGACTGAAGAGCACCAGGGGCGGGTCATAGATTTCCGCGAGTAGCAGGGGATAGGTCGGGTCGTCCATGGTGGTGATTTCGGCACCATACTCGCCCAATAGGGCGATCTGACGCTCCACATCAACCACGTCCCGATAGGCCCCGATGCGCTGGGCCAACTTGGGGCCGACCACGTCACGCAAGGCAGATTCGGGTGCCCTCAAGACCTCCTGAGGCGTTCCAAAACGTGACAGAAGGCGAACAAATAGCGTGGTCCCTACCCCAGGAATCATTTTCAGGGTCAACCACTGGCGCTGTGCGTTGGAGATTGACATGCCGACACTATGCTACATAGCCCCTTCATGCGTCAACCCCCTGTACTCCGTCCCGCTGGGCTCCCGGGAATTTTTACGCAGCACCGGTCCTGGCAGGAAATCCAGGGCCCGAAAGGGGTCCATTTACCGGCTCCGACGCCAACGGCAACTTTTTTTCAATTCAATGGCACATAACGGGAATACCGGGCACGAAAAGGATGTTTCCTATGGTGACGTCGCATGAAATCTTTCCCCCAGATTTCCCGACGTTATCAGTCAGCAATGACTGGTTCCCACCACCGGCGAGTGCAATACGGTAGTTCCCCCGCTACCTGCACTCGCCTCTTATTTTTTACAGGAGGCGTCAGCCGGGCGGCGTCACAGTAGGAGTATTATGTGATTTTCACAGTTCCCAGGCGACACAACAGGAAGCCGGGAAGCTTATAGAACCTGTTGACATTCCTGTAGTTATCACCTATAATGCGTCGTACGGATGGCCTGCGACCTGCACCCGACAGGAATACGCTCTCTGATACTTCCCCCTTTTCAAGAGGTATGAAGTGCATTTTCGGCGTACCATGCAGGACCAGATTACGTCACACATGTAGTGCACGTCCAACCCGGCCTTATTTTTTTTGACAGGCCACTAGTATGTAATAGGAGACAATAATGACCGCAAAATTTTCCACGGGACTGTGGGTCTTTTCGAGCAACCCTGATCGCTATTGCGTGGAGGGGTATCGCGACGTGCCCAAAGTCACCGAGGCGGTTTCACTTGCGGCAAAGATTAAGGGCCTGAAGGGCGTCGAAGTCAGCCAAACGGACATTTCTTCCGATCTTCCGGTGAAGGACATGAAACGCCTTCTGAAAGATAATGGCCTCGCGTGTTCCGGCGTTAACACCAATCTCTGCCATTCCCGACGCTTTTCTCTGGCGGGCTTCGGCCACCAGCACCAGAAAACCCGTAATGCGGCCATCGACGAAGGCCGCAAAGCCGCTGATCTGGCCCGTGCGCTTGGTGCCACTGAAATCACCCTTCGTCTCAACACCGATGGCTTCGACTATCCCTTCCAGGTGGACTATACGGCCCACTGGAATACGGTCATCTCGTCCATCAAGACCATTGCCAAATATGCGTCTCCTGATGTCAACGTGGCGATCGCCTACAAGCCCCGTGAACCCCGCAAGCACTTGACCGTGGCCACCGTGGGCAAGGCCTTGTCCATGTGTCAGGAAATCGCCATGAAAAACGTCGGCGTGGCCCTGAATTTCTCCCACGCCATGATGTCGGGCGAAAACCCCGCCGAGTCCATTGCCTTCCTGACCCGTTCCAGTAAGCTGTTCCAGATGTATTTCAGTGACAGCTACCGCATGTGGGACGACGCCATGATTCCGGGCAGCCTCAATCTCTGGGAATGCATGGAGGCCCTCTTCTATCTTAAGACGGCCAAATACAAAGGCTATCTTACGGTCGACATGCTGCCCCAGCGCATCGAGCCGACCCACGCACTCCAGATAGCCATCGGAAACCTGTCCATCCTCTACAAGAAATTGGAAAAACTGGACACCTCCGAACTGCGTAAAGCCCAGAAGACCCTTGACGCCACGGAGTCGCAGCGGATCATTCGCCGCATCATGCTCCAGTAGTCAATTACGTGTACTTGGTATGCATAACGACCCTATCCTTAGTGGATGGGGTCGTTTTTGTTGTACCCCGTCCGGTCCCCATAGTACGATAGACGAAGACAGGTCGTTAACGACAAACTGTTTCCAAAAGGAGTAGCATCCCCTGCTAAGCGGTAACACATCGGGCCTCAAGGCCTATCAGACCAAACAGTTGGAGAAACTTTCCAAGCGCAAGGTCGCCCCGGACCAATTGATTTCCCCGGAGCTGGCCCGGGCCATCACCGAATTGTCCCGCGAGCTCAATCGGCAAATCGGGCTCTTGATTGATCGACGTGGCCGGGTATCCGCCGCCGTGGTCGGCGATGCGCGCTCCCTCTTTCTGCCCGACATCAACCGCCGTGGCCGTAACCGACTCTGCGGCCTTCGTCTGGTGCACACCCACCTGAATCAGGAAGCGCTCAATGACGACGATCTCACCGACCTGGCCCTGCTGCGACTCGATTGTATCGCGGCCATCGAGGTCGGCCCGGAGGGACTCCCGGGCACAGTACACCGCGCCCACCTCATGCCGGCCAACGATGGGGATGAGCCCTGGACCCTGCTGGAAAAGACCAGGGTCCACGACTTACCCGAAGACTTTCTCGCCTTCATCGGTGCACTGGAGGACGAGTTTTCCCGCCAGAGCTGGGGACGGGAAAGCGGTGACAACATGGACCGGGCCGTCGTTATCCACGTCTCGGGGCGTCCCCATACGGCGGCGCAGGACTCTATCGACGAACTGAAAGAGCTGGCCCGTAGTGCCGGCATCACGGTAGTCCATGAGATCATCCAGCGGCGAAATCCCGATCCCAAGTTTGTAACCGGTAAGGGCAAGCTCAAATCGGCCATCATCAAGGCCATGCAACTCGGAGCCGAAACCATCGTTTTCGATATGGCCCTGTCTCCGTCACAGATGAAAAGCATCAGCGAGTTCACGGACCTCAAGGTGGTGGACCGCACCCAGGTAATTCTCGATATCTTTGCCCTCCACGCCGTCACCCGGGAAGGGAAGCTCCAGGTAGAGCTCGCCCAGTTGCGCTATCGTCAGCCCTTCCTTGGCATGAAGAGTTCCGCCTTCTCCCGTCTGACGGGAGGAATCGGTGGGCGCGGTCCGGGTGAAACCAAACTGGAAGTGGACCGACGCCGGGCCAGCGATCGTATCGCCCGGCTCGAACGGGAAGTCAGTAAATTGGGTGACCGACGAGAACTCCGGCGTGGTGTTCGCAAACGGAAGGGCGTACCCACCGTCGCCGTGGTAGGCTATACCAACGCCGGTAAATCGACCCTCCTCAATCACCTGACCAACAGCCAGGTGACCGCCGAGGATGCCCTCTTCGCGACCCTGAATCCCGTATCGCGACGTATCCGTTTTCCCCAGGAGCGGGAAGTTATCATCACCGACACCGTGGGATTCATACGGGAACTCCCCAAAGAGCTCAAGGCGGCCTTCCGCACGACCTTTGAAGAGCTTCATGATGCCGACATGCTCCTCCATGTAATTGACGCATCATGCCCCGACTTTGAAGACAAGTTCGACACCGTAGTGAAACTCCTGCGCGAATTGGAACTGGACACGAAACCCACCTACTGTGTTCTGAACAAGCAGGACAAGTGCGATCCCGAGACCCTCGCGGGCCTGACCGAACGGTTTAATGGCTTTCCGCTGAGCGCCCTGGACCGCAGTTCCTTTTCTGACCTACTGACCAAAATGGAGACCGACCTGTGGTCCGAAGATCTTACACACGTTACCTGATGGGGCACGCACTGCTGCCGACCCTCCTCTTGCTGGCCGCCCTTTCCCCGGCGATGGCCCAGCCTGCCGTATCCGGCGGAGAAGCCTTGAAGCGTTACGAAGCGGCAATTGCACAGCAACAGGAAGCCCTGGCCAATCGTGACAGCGCAACCTATGCCCAGCAAGAGCGCAATGCGGCAGACGCCCTCTCCGATGCCGCCCTCGCCTTCGAAACCCAGTACGCCGATACGCCCGACGTGGCCAACGCGATGGGATACATTACGGCCGTCCGCCTGAGAGGCGACCACGACCTGGCAGCAGCCTTCGCGAAAAAGGCACTGGATGATGGACTGGACCACGCCGCGCTCTGGCGGGAGCGGGGGACCGGACTCCTCAACATGGGCACGAAATACGAGGAAGAAGGAATCAACGCCCTCTACAACGCGCTGGAACGGGATGACCAGTCGGCTGAAGCGGTCACCACGTGGAATGAATTGGGGAGCTACTACATCGACAGCGGCATGCCCCGGGCCGCCCATCAGGCCTTTGAGGCGGCCCTCGCCATCGAGAGCGGCAATGTGCGCGCCCAATTGGGACAATTGGTTGTGGACGTTTTCCGGGGCAACATACCGGAAGCCGGCACGCGACTCTCCGCCCTCGGCAAGGAGGCCCAACCCTATGATATTCTGCTGCGTCGGCAGTTGCGCCTGGCGCTGGTAGACTTTGACGAACACCGTAGAAGCTTCAGCGACACGGCCGAAAATCACGATGCCTATGCCCGTCTGCTCTACGCAGCGGCACGCCTGCCCCAGGCGGTTCTCGCGGCACAACGGGCAGCGCGCCTCGCCCCTGATGACACGGCGAAGTGGAATTTTCTCGCCGCGATTCAACTCCAGATGGGGGACTATCCAGGGGCCCGGAGCAGCTATGAGTCTTCGCTGAAAGCGAATCCCGATCAACCCAACATCCAACAGACTTTGGAACAACTGAAACAGGCCCAGGAACAGGCGGCACAACAACAGGCAGCCCCGGCAACCGGTGCCGGGAAAGGCCCCCTGCGTTAGTGAATTGATGGGACGCACCGGATTAATCCCGGCCACGGGGAGGGGCTACCTGCACGAGCGGTCTGATTGAAGCCAATCGCTTGCAGTCCTCGCCGCAACTCAATGCCCCATCAGACGCAGTCGAAGTGCCGTCGGAAGTGTCCCTCAAAGCGGTCCGCCACCTCGTCGATGGGGGGAGGCGTGTCGAGCAGTTGGGCCAGCGAAGTCACCGGCTTGTCCGCAATGCCGCAGGGGATGATGTATCCAAAGTGATCCATGTTGGGGGATACGTTCAGCGCGATACCGTGCAGGGTGGTCCACTTCCGCAACGCAATCCCGATGGCCGCCACTTTGGCATCCCCCACCCAGACCCCCGTTCGTCCTTCTACGCGCGAACCCTGAAGGCCATAGTCGGCCAGCACATCAATCAATACACTTTCCAGGCTGCGCAGATACCAGCCCACCGAAAGTTTCCAGTGGTTCAGATTGAGGATAGGGTAGGCGACCAATTGCCCCGGACCATGGTAGGTCACGTCGCCGCCACGGCTGGTCTTCACGAGCTCCACACCGTGCGCCGCAAAATCCGCGGGGGAGAGCAACAGGTTTTCATCGTGGCTCTCTTTCCCCATGGTTACGACGGCGGAATGCTCCAGCAGATAGAGCGTGTCTGGCAAGCGCCCTTCGGCCACGCCCTGATGACGGGCCTGCTGACGCGCCCATATGGCCTCATAGGCCACCGGGACCGGCTCCCGAATCACTTCCAGGTCATGGGCCTTTGGTGCATCCATGTTGAATCAGTCCGTGAGCAGCTTCAAGGCGGTCTGCAACGTCACCATTTCCAGCGACGAGACCACCACATCGGCTTCACGCAATTCTTCGGCGGTAAAGGAATTGGTCACGGCAATGACCTTCATCCCGGCGGTCTTCGCCGACTGGACGCCAAGAATGGCATCTTCCACCGCCACGCAGTCGGTGGGGGAAAGGCCCAGTTCACGGGCGGCCGTCTCGTAAATCTCGGGGTGGGGCTTCTTGTGGGTAATCATGTCGCCATGGATCCAGGCATCAAACAAGTCGGTGTTCACCCGTGAGGATTTCAGGGTCTGGGCCGACTTTTTCCCGGGGCTGGAGGTGGCAATACCCAGTTTCCAATCGGGTGCGGCGGCCGTCGCCTCGATGAGGGGATGGATTCCCGGAAAGGAAATGTCCGGATCCGATTCCAGGAGTTCCAAAAAGTACTGGTGCCGCAATTCGACTGCCTCGGCCACATCAATCTCGATGCCGTGCTTGCGCGCGGGCTCAATGCAATACACCTCTGCACCGGTGCCGATATACGGCGTAAACTCTTCCGGCTGGACCTTCAGACCGTAGAGGGTTTCATACATACGGCTGGTGGCTTTTACGCTCAAACCCTCGGTGTCGCCAAGGACACCATCCACATCAAAAACCAAACCGTACATAATAGAAGGACACTCCTGGGATATTTTCTGCTGAATGGGGGAGACCCTCGCCCCCCGGTCCACAACGTCGGGACAGGGGGGAAGGGGAATTCGAAATCAGGCGCCAACCGTTTCCAGGCCGATTGCCTCGAGTATTTTAGCTTCATCGTTATCGACTGTTACCGTCTCCTCGGCCGAGGCGATGGCGCTATCGGGATCTTTCAGGCCGTGACCCGTCAGAATGCAAGTCACCCGAATCTTGTCGCTATAGGCGGGCGTCTTATCGTCAAAGTATCCCGCCGCCGACAGCTTGATAAGTCCCGCGACTCCCGAAGCACTGGCGGGTTCACAGAAGACCCCTTCCGTCGCGGCCAGCTTCTGGTAGGCAGCCCGAATCTCATCGTCGGTGACCATATCGATCAAACCGCCCGACTCGTCTCGCGCCGCTTCGGCCGTCTTCCAGCTCGCCGGATTCCCGATGCGAATGGCCGTCGCAAAGGTCTGGGGCTGGGCAACAGGATGACCCAACACAATGGGTGCCGAGCCGGCGGCCTGGAATCCCAACATGACCGGACGATTCTTACTCTTACCGGCGGCGTGGTATTCCGTATACCCCTTCCAGTAGGCTGAGATATTGCCGGCATTTCCGACGGGCATGGCCTGGAAATCGGGTGCAACACCGTCGAAATCATCGACGATTTCAAAGGCACCGGACTTCTGACCCTCAATACGGAAAGGATTGACGGAATTCACGAGGGCGATGGGGTTGTCTTCACAAATCTTGCGGACCTGGGTGAGGGCCTCATCGAAGTTCCCCCGAATCTGAATCACCTTGGCGCCGTGAATCATGGCCTGGGAAAGTTTCCCCAGGGCGATTTTTCCTTCGGGAATGAGTACCGCACAGCGAATACCGGCACGGGCCGCGTAGGCGGCGGCAGAAGCCGAGGTATTCCCCGTCGAAGCACACATGACGGCCTTGTAGCCTTCTTCCACTGCCTTGGTGATGGCCATGGTCATCCCGCGATCCTTGAAGGACCCCGTGGGATTCAATCCCTCATACTTGAGCCATATTTCCAACTTGGGGTGGATGGCCTTGCTGAGATTATAAGCCGGGATGAGGGGAGTGGAACCTTCGCTCAGGGTAATGATCCGGGTGTCTTCCGATACGGGCATGTAGTCCCGGTAGCGATTTATCAAACCTTCGTTGCGCATGAATTTACCTTCGTTCAACGCGGGGGATTCCCCGTCATTTTTTTACTCAGCCGAGAACCCGAATCATGTGGGTAGGCTCATCAACAAAATCACTGCGATCAATTTCCGCCAGGGCTGCCTTGACGTTGGATTCCCGGGTTTCATGGGTCATCAGTACCACGTGAGCCGGAATGCCCTCTGCTTCGGCATTTTGAATGCAGGAAGCAATACTGACATCATGATTGCCCAGAATCGAGCAGACCGCCCCCAGCACGCCCGGATGATTCTGCGTCGCCAGGCGAAGATAATAGCGCCCTTCGATGAGGCCATTATCACGCAAGGCCAATTGGTGACTGTAGCAGAAGGGGGCTTCTACGGGACCATCACCGCGACGGGCAATATCGACCACATCGGCGACGACCGCACTGGCAGTCGGAAGCTTGCCGGCACCCCGTCCGTAATAGAGGGTGGCATCCGCAATATCGGTCTCTACGTAAACCGCATTGAACTCATACTTCACCGCCGCCAACAGATGGTCATTGGGCACCAGCGTGGGGTGGACACGGGCCTCGATTTCACCATCCACGCGGCGTACCACGGCGAGCAGCTTAATCTGATAGCCCACTTCTGCGGCATAAGCCACGTCAATATGGCTGATCTTCGTGACCCCTTCAACGTAGATATCGTCCAGGGAGACCGGCGTACTGTAGCAGAGACTCGCGAGAATCTGGCATTTGTGGGCCGTGTCATGGCCTTCGATATCCAAATCGGGCGGCGTTTCCGCAAAACCCAGGGCAACGGCACGCTGGAGGGCGTCATCGAACTCCAGGTTCTCCAACTCCATGTGGGTGAGAATGTAGTTGCAGGTGCCGTTCAGGATGCCGTAGACGGCCTCGATGTTGTTGGCAACCAGGCTTTCACGGATGGCCTTGATAATGGGAATGGTACCCGCCACCGATGCCTCGTAGCGCAAGTCCACGCCATTCTTCACGGCCGCTTCGTTGAGCTCGGGGCCCGCCATGGCCAGCAGCATCTTGTTGGCCGTCACCACGTGCTTGCCATTATTCAGCGCGGCAAGAATAAACGTGCGGGCCGGTTCATAGCCGCCAATGAGCTCGCAGACCACATCCACATTGGGATCGCTAATCAGCGCGTTGGCGTCGTTGCTGACCGTCACGCCCGTGAGATCAAAGTCGCTCAACAACTCCGGGTTCAGATCCGCCACATGGGTGAGCACGACCTCCATACCCGTCTTGTCTGCGATCACCTGGGTGTTTGACAACAGGGTCTCGATCACCCCACCACCAACCGTACCGGCACCAATTACGCCAACCTTGCAGGCCATTCTAAATCCTTTCAGCCAACCTCTGGGGGAGTCTCTTCCGCCCGTTCCTTGTAACCAAGGCATTCAATATCAAAAAGCGTGGCACAGCCGTCCCGGCTGCGTACTGCACAGGCGGGACGCCTGTGCCACCCTGAAGTAGCATTGCATTCGGTCTTCTATCAGACCTCAAAGATGCATATTACGTCGCCTACAGCGACCGTGTCACCTTCCTGAGCCTTACGTTCGACCAGGGTGCCGTTTTGTGGCGCGGGCAACACAAATGCCGCCTTATCCGTCGTCAGTTCCAGCAGATCATCACCCTCCGAAACGGGACCTTCTTTTACCAACCACTCCGAAATGGTGCCGCCTGTTACGGCATCGTCGTCGTCACCCAGGCTGGGCAAGCTGATTTCCACCTGCATAGTACTTAACTCCTCGCCGAGCGGGCGTTGCGATGCTGCACCGCGTACTCGGATTCCAACAGGGCTTCAGAACGATAGGAACTACGTACGAAGGGGCCCGCCACGGCAAAACCAAAGCCGATTTCATAGGCCATCGCTTCGTACTCCTTAAATTTCTCCGGGCGAATGTAGGCGGCCACCGCGTGGTGTTTCGGCGTGGGCTGGAGGTACTGACCGATACTCACGGAATCACAGCCCGCTTCCTTCAGGTCGACCAGGGTCTCCCGGATTTCCGCTTCCGTTTCACCGCATCCCAGCATGAAGGCGGACTTGATGAAATGCCCCTCACTCAGTTCCCGGGCCGTTCGAAGCACTTCCAGCGACTGGTCGTAGGTAAAACGGCGATCACGGATACGGGAAAAGACACTGGCCACGGTCTCAATATTGTGACTGAAGATTTCCGGCTGTGCCGCCTGCACCATCGCGATATCTTCCCGCTTGCCGTCGAAGTCCTGAACCAGTACCTCGACCGTCGTCTCCCGCATGACCCGTTTGATGGCATAGATCGTGTCGGCAATGTGCTGTGCGCCGCCGTCAGGCAAATCATCGCGGGTCACGGAGGTTATCACCGTGTGCTTCAAGCCCAGGCGCCGAACGGCTTCGGCAATGTGCTCCGGCTCATCCCGATCAAGTTCGCCGGGTTTCCCGCTGTTGACGGCGCAATAGGTACAATGGCGGGTACAGGTGTTACCCATGACCATAAAGGTTGCCGTCTTGCGGCCCCAGCACTCCGACTGGTTGGGGCAGTGGGCACTCTGGCAGACCGAGTGGAGTTTTAGATCTCCCAGAAGGGATTTGACCTCCTGAAACACCTCGCCTGAAGGCCACGGCTGTCGAATCCAATCGGGAAACGTTTTTGGGGAGTCTTTGGTAGTGGTCATAAGAAATCTTCAGTTTGAAAATGGGATTACCCGTCAAAACTTCGGGGATTATAACACGTTGGGGGAGGCCGAAAGAATCCCTGCGACGTCCTGCGGCTGACGCTGCCTGTTCCGGTTCATCTCCTCACCCTCGTACCGGGTCGCTGGCCGACAGCGGCAACTTGGTTCCACAATAGACACCGGGAGCTGCCCCGGTGCCGACGGAGAGTAGGGATTGGCCATTTCGCCATCAATGGCGTAGCATCCACATTCCACACGCTTACCCACACAGATATCCCCTTTTACGCCACGCTACCTTTACGTACTTACGCAACAGCACACCTAAAACACCTCCCAAAATGGACATGCTCAGCGATTACTCAAATAACTCATATTACATATTATTTATTGAATTCCCCCCATTGTTTCCCGGTATACTACGCCGTATAGCAAGATATTCTCTCAAAATTGGGCCTTGACTAAGTTCCTATTTTATGAGAACATTCTTCTCACAACGTCCCAAATACAATCTATCAACCGAAGCACTGTCCTCGTAACTGGAGGTCCGAGGACGTTACGCCATCGAGCGCTTAAATTATCCAATCATTCCCCTGACCTTATTTTGCAGTACAAGGAATTTTCTCGTGAAAAAACGTGGTTTTACGCTTATCGAACTCCTCGTCGTCATTGCCATCATCGGTATTCTCGCCGCCATCCTGCTTCCGGCCCTCGCCCGGGCCCGGGAAGCCGCCCGCCGCGCAAGCTGCCAGAACAACCTGAAGCAGATGGGCCTCGCCTTCAAAATGTACGCCAATGAATCCGAGGGCGAAGCCTTTCCGCCGCCCCACTATGCCGGCGAAGACAGCGCCATTCCCGGATCCTGTGATGACATTGGAGTCGACTTCATGTGGCAGGGCCACTTGCTCTACCCGGAATATCTGAACGATGTCTCCGTCAATGTGTGTCCTTCCGATGCCGACGGCGCTGCGCGACTGGATGACGGGGTCTGGAATCAGGCGGGCGATATCGACCTCCCCATCAACCCCTGCCGTATCAGCACGCTCTCCTACATTTACAATGGCTGGGCCATGGATCAGGATCAAATCATGATGCCTGGCGTGGATGCCAATGATGGCGGCATCACCCAAGCCACCGTCATCGGCGCCTATATCGATGTCGCTTTCGTCGTCGCCCTGACCGACTTCGTGACCGATGTCAGCAGTGCGGCCACGGTGGATGAAGCCCGCCGGCTCGCTTCCGAGGACCTCTCCTGGACGGGTTCCGATGGCGTTGACCATACCTTCTCGGCCGTTCGCGAAGGGGTGGAACGTTTCCTCATCACCGATATCAACAACCCCGGCGCTTCCGCCAAGGCCCAGAGCAATATCGTCCTGCAGTACGACGGGGTAGAAACCGATCCCAGCGACTTCAACCACATTCCCGGTGGTGCCAATGCGCTCTACATGGATGGACACGTCTCCTTCTTGAAGTTAGGTACCGATTTCCCCGCCAGCCGGGCCTGGGCGGCATTGGTCAGTAACTTCTAGTCCCCGACACTTTCACTTTCTATTCCCGATCACAAACGGAGAGCTGCCCCAGGCAGTCTCTCCGTTTTTTTTGAGGGGCGGGGGCCATGAGCAGAAATACCATTGGAACACCATAGACTCCGCCCGCACACGTGCGCCCGAGTGACGCACCGACCGCCCGTGCCCCTTCGCAGCAGCAACGCGGTACACCTCAAGCGTAGCTTGCCGCTGGATTCCCATTATGAAACAATCTCGCCCACATAGTACGCATAATGATAAAGTCTTGTATATTTCGTGAATATACTTCCTAGAACGATCGCGTATCCTCTTGACAGTCCACGGAAACTGTGCCACCATTCATAACAGAATTCATAGTGTTCTACTCAAACAATGGTTCACCGAGGCTCAGACTGCTGGAGGTCTTTCTGAGTACGTGCCATCGAGCGCGTGAAGTATTGCTGACAAATGGAAGGCGTGTTTCTGGAATCGCAATCATCAAATGAAGAGGATTTATCTATCATGAAGAAACGTGGTTTCACCCTCATAGAACTGCTGGTGGTCATTGCCATCATCGGTATCCTGGCGGCTATCCTGCTTCCCGCGCTGGCGCGCGCCCGTGAAGCAGCCCGTCGGGCAAGTTGCCAGAACAACCTGAAACAGCTGGGCATTTCGTTCAAGATGTATGCCAACGAATCCGAAGGCGAAGCGTTTCCTCCCCCAAAATATGCGGATGAAGGGGCGGTCGCGGGTTCCTGTGATGACATCGGTCTCGACTTCATGTGGCAGGGTAGCTCCCTGTACCCCGAATACCTCACCGATCTTGCCGTCAACGTGTGCCCCTCAGATGCGGACGGCGTGGACCGCTACGTAAATGGCCGTTGGAACGAATTGGGTGACGAAGCGGGACCGGTAAACCCCTGCCGCGTGGACACCCTGTCCTACATTTACAACGGCTGGGCAATTGACGAGTCCGAGATTCTGATGCCCGGCGTTGATTCCAATGATGGGGCCATTACGCAGGCCAACGTGTTTGGTGCCTATGTAGACGTCGCCTTTGTGGGCGCGTTGCTCGCCTTTGTCGGTGCGGTAAATGGTGCCGCAACGGTTGAAGAGGCTGCCGAAGAGGCCAAGAAGAATCTTGAATGGACCGGTTCCGATGGCCGCGACCGTACCTTCCTCGCGAACCGCGAAGGTATCGAGCGCTTTCTGATCACCGACATCAACAATCCTGCCGCTTCCGCGAAGGCCCAGAGCCAGGTCGTGCTGCAGTATGATGGCATCGAAACCGACCCGGGTGATTTCAATCACCTCCCCGGTGGTGCGAACGCGCTCTACATGGACGGACACGTTGCATTCAACAAATACACGTCGGTGTATCCGGCGACCCGTGCCTGGGCTGCCCTGGTTGGCAACTTCTAGGCGCACGATATAAGTACAACGTGTTTTCGGCGGAGAGCTACTTCGGTAGTCTCTCCGCCTTTTCTATTGGAGTTGCACCTGCGGCGTTGCCGGCGATCCTTTTTCTGGAAGGGAGACATCCCTGAAATCAAAAAACTGGGACTGAACGCAGACACCAACCTGGTTCAGCTGGACCTGAAGAGAATCTACGAACTCGTGAAGGCCCGCCTCGATGATACTGTCTACCCGGGCGCATGCGAGTTGCGAACGCAGCTGATCGCAATGACGCTCTGCCTCGTTGGTATAGAGTCCCGGTGGCGACCCGGAGACAAAGGCAATCGAGTGTTGCAGCCGGTCCACGCAAAACTTAACCGATCGGGGAAAGCCATAGCCGAGTAAGAGCAATTCTACAACGTTTGCCGGTGCGATGGGGCCATGAATCTGTCGATAGGCCTGAAGGGCGCTGGCGCTGCGCAAGAGGGCTTGCCACTGGATATTGTCCAACGAAGTCCCAACGTCTTCGGCCTTCGGCAGCAAATAAAAGTACTTCACATCGAGAATGCGCGAGGTCTTGTCGGCCCGTTCCAACATGCGGGCAATGCGGGCAAAGTGCCATCCCTCGTCATGCATCATGGTGGTGTAGCTTCGACCGATGAATTCACTACTCCCTTTGACGACCATCCCCAGGAATTCGTGGGGGGCCTCTAAGACCGCGTTACTCTGGGTGGCCCGTTCCACCTCGTGAAAGAAGACGTTCACCTGCTCCCAGACATCGGTGGGGATGGCTTCCCGAATAGAGCGGGCGTTTTCCCGGGCCTGCCGGAGGCAATTGTAGATACTGTTGGGATATTCCCGGTCGAACGCGAGGAAGCGCATGACGTTGGCCTGGGTCACTTCCGGATAGTGTTCCTGGAAGTAGATCTCGTCGGCCATGATACTTATCAGTGGGTGCCACTGAGGCTCCGAGGAGGCATCAAGGGTCAGGTGCCAATTCACTTTCAAGATCCGGGCCACGTTTTCGGCACGCTCGATATAGCGACACATCCAATAGATTGATTCTGCGACACGACTCAACATAAGACTTCTTCCCGGTAAGGTTACTCGGCCAAAACCCACGTATCTTTGCTACCTCCCCCTTGGGAAGAGTTCACAATCAGGGAACCCTTGGTGAGGGCTACCCGTGTAAGGGCCCCGGGCAGAATGTATTGCTCTTTTCCATAGAGGGCATAGGGTCGCAAATCGACATGACGGCCCTCAAAGCCTGCCTCGCACAGGGTGGGTACCCGCGAAAGACTCAGGGTCGGCTGGGCAATAAAATTTCGGGGATTGCGCTTGATCTGTTCCCGATACGCGTCCCGCTCCCCCCGGGAAACGTGGGGCCCCACGAGAATGCCGGCGCCCCCGGACTCATTCGCAGGTTTCACCACCAGGTGCTCAAGGTTTTCACAGACATAGCCCAGGTCCTTGGGATTTTCACACAGGTAGGTGGGCACGTTGGGAATAATAGGCTCTTCGCCCAGGTAGTAGCGGATAAAGTCGGGAACGTACGCGTAGATGACTTTATCATCAGCCACGCCGGTGCCCGGCGCATTGGCCAGTGCCACACGTCCCTGCTGATACACTTCCATCAGCCCTGGAACTCCCAACACAGAATCCGGACGAAAGCACAAAGGATCGATAAAATCATCATCGATACGACGATATATCACGTCCACCCGTTTGAAGCCACAGGTCGTACGGGTCTTCACATAGCCATCCATGACCACGAGGTCACGGCCTTCGACCAGTTCCACGCCCATCTGGTGGGCCAGGAAGGAATGCTCATAGTAGGCGCTATTAAAAATACCCGGGGTCAAGACGGCCACCGTGGGACGCTCGACACCTTCGGGCACCAGGTGAAGCAGCATTTCCAGAAGCTTGCTGGGATACTCTTCCACCGGACACACCTTGCCCACATCAAAAAAGTGGGGGAGGGTGCGCTTCATGATGTCCCGGTTTTCCAACACATAGGAAACACCCGACGGACACCGAACGTTGTCTTCGAGCACATAGATTTGTCCATCGGCGTCACGGACCAGATCCGTACCGGTCACATGGGCCCAGATACCCTGGGGCGGGTTCAGTCCGATACATTCTCTGCGGAAGCCGGGGGAGGAGTGGACAAGCTCAGCGGGAATCACCTTGTCTTTCAGGATCCGCTGCTCATTGTAGATGTCCTGAAGAAAGGCGTTGAGGGCGAAAATACGCTGCTTCAAGCCGCGATCAATCCACGCCCATTCTTTTGCGGAAATTATCCGAGGGATGAGGTCAAAAGGAAATATCCGTTCTGTATTCCCATCTTCTGTCTTCAGGGTAAAGGTAATCCCCATTTCGCGGAGGGTACGCTCGGCGGATGCCTGTTGCTTCGTCATCTCCTCCTGGCTGATAGAAACCAGCTTCTCCACAATGTTGGTCATACCGGAGCGAGGCGCGCCGCCGTCATCCAGCATTTCATCAAAAAAACCTTCGGTCTCGTACACATCGAGAATCATCATGATTCAATCCTCTTCGTTGACTTGCCACCGGGGCAGCCCCGGCAGCGCACACAATTGCACCCCGACTACATACCACGTGCTTTCTACGAGCCCTCCGTAATCGGCACCCGTCGCAAATCCAAGGTCCAGGGATGCTCCCTGTCTTTTGCAGCGGGACGAACCGTCATTTCACCCGGTGTATGCCCGATAGGACTGAAGCGCGATTCCCGGCGGGATTCCGCTTCATTGGCATTCACGGGGTACGTCTCATAACTTCGGCCGCCGGGATGGGCTGGCCAATAGGTACACCCACCCAGGGACATATCCTGCCAGGTATCGACCAGGTCAAAAACCAGGGGGACATGGGTCGGAACCGTGGGATGGAGCCCATTGGGTAATTGCCAGGCTTTGAATCGGATGCCGGCCACGTATTCCCCTTCGACTCCGGTAGCATGGAGGGGGACCTCGATACCATTGCAGGCGACGACGTGACGCCGGTCTACCAGCCCCTGAACCAGCAGTTGGACCCGGTCAAGGGAGCTATCCACAAACCGGGCGGTTCCCCCCGGACCGGGCTGCTCCCCGAGGACGTGCCACGGCTCCAACGCCCCACGCAGCTCCATCCGGACGCCCGCGTAGGTCACTTCGCCGTAGTGTGGAAAGCGGAATTCAAACTGGGGTCCGAACCAGGCCGAGTCAAACGCAATATTCTGTCGACGCAAGTTTTCCAGGACGTCCTGGAAATCCTGCCAGACGTAGTACGGAAGAACGTGCCGGTCGTGGAGTGAGGTATTCCACCGTACGAGCGGAAAATCGTAGGGACTCTTCCAGAATGCCGCCACCAACGCGCGTATCAGCAACTGCTGCAACAGATTCATGCGCGGATGGGGGGCCATTTCGAAGGCCCGCAGTTCAAGCAATCCCAGTCGTCCCGTCGCCGAGTCGGGGGAAAACAGCTTGTCAATGCAGAACTCCGCCCGGTGGGTATTGCCCGTAATATCCACCAGAATATTTCGAAAGGTGCGATCCACCAACCAGGGCGGCGGGTTCTCCTCATTGGACAGATTGGCAAAGGCGATTTCGAGTTCCCCGACGGCATCGTTCCGGGCCTCATCGATACGGGGGGCCTGACTTGTAGGCCCAATGAAGGTGCCACTAAACAGGTAGGAAAGACTCGGGTGATTGTTCCAGAAGGCCAGCATACTGCGGAGCAGATCAGGGCGACGCAAGAAGGGGCTCTCCTGCGGCGTGGCCGCGCCCAGCACCATGTGACAGCCGCCCCCCGTGCCGGAAGCGCGGCCATCGAGCCCGAATTTCTCCGCACTCAATCGACACTGACGGGCTTCCTCATAGAGCGTGGTCGTGATAAAACGCAGCTCTTCCCAGTTGTGGGCCGGATGTATGTTGACCTCAATGACTCCCGGATCGGGCTGCACACTGAAGCGCCGTACCCGTGGATCGTGGGGCGGGGTATACCCTTCAATAATCACCGCACACTCCAGCGCGCTGGCGGTATTCTCCACGGCACGTACCAGCGTAAAATAATCTTCGGAGCGCGACACGGGCGGCATAAACACATGAAGACGACCATCACGGGCTTCCAGACAGAGGGCCGTGCGCACATAGCCCGCCGAGCCGTCGTCGTCTGGATGGGGAGCCAGGGTGGGAAGGGCCCCATCGTGCTCCTGAATAACGAAGGGCACCTCAGCGCCGCCGGGCGGAGTCGCCATTGGATCACGCTCCAATACGGTGCGTCGCCGCTCCTCGGGCTCCCACGGCAGGGAATCCAGGGGAAGGCGATAGCCCATGGCAGAGTCACCGGGAAGCAGGTAGAGTCGCTCCGAACGCACGGACCACGACGTACTCTTCCAGCGGACATCGTCGCCCAGGTGTGTAGCCTCCAACGGCAGCACATATCCCGTGACACTGTCCAGTCCACGTTCGAATATCCGCGCCAATCGGTTGCGCTCGAGTGGGTCCTCCAACTTACTGTCAAGGGGATCGGTGCCAATGGGAAGGCGACGCTCTTTCCACAAATAATAGAACGTGTCCTCATAGGCCGGGCACAAGTTGTCAGCAGCTACGCCAAGCAACGCGGCCAGATGGGCACCAAAGACTTTCGCATCGTCGATCTCCATCCCATAGTCGCGCAGCGGATTGGCAAGCCAGCGCGCGTCGCGCCAGAGTGGCGCGCCATTCACACTCCAAAAGGCATCCATGGACCAACGGGGGATCGGTTCTCCGGGGTACCATTTTCCCTGCCCCATATGGAGCAGGGGCTGTTGGGTGAACTTTTTTACCAGGCGTTCAAAGAGTTTGTGGGCCAGGTTGTACTTGGTATCGCTCATCGCGTCGGTGTGCCACGCGGCGCTTTCCCGGTCAACCGCGGAAACGAACGTCGGCTCACCGCCCATCGTGAGACCAATTCCCTGGGCCTCCATCTTCTGATCCACACGGAACCCGAGCAGCTCAATGGCTTCCCACTGCCGGTTGGAGAAGGGCTTGGTAACCCGGGGAGACTCGAAAACCCGGCGCACCGACATATCGAAAGTGAACTGGGTCTCGGCCCTATCCGTTGCCCCGGAAATGGGAGCTGCGGATACCGGATCGGGTGTCGACGCCAGTGGAAGGTGGCCTTCGCCCGCGAGCAAACCTGACGTGGGATCAAGGCCCACCCAACCGGCGCCAGGCAAGTAGACTTCCGCCCAGGCATGCAGGTCGGTAAAATCCTGCGTCGGTCCGGCCGGGCCATCCAGTGGTGCCTCATCCGGGACGAGTTGAATCAAATACCCACTGACGAATCGGGCGGCCATTCCGAGGTTGCGTAATATCTGAACAAGAAGCCAGGCAGAGTCGCGACACGAACCGCTGCCTGCTGTGAGGGTTTCCTCACAGGTCTGGACACCCGGTTCCATCCGAACATTATAGTGGACGTCCTTACTGAGCTTGTCGATGATGGCGACCACGAAATCCATCACGGGCTGTTTGGTGCGCGGTATGGACGCGAGGTAGCGACGCAGTTGCGCCTGGGGCGCTTCCACCACCAGGTAGGGCGCCAGATCTTTCAAGGTCGCGGGGTCGTACTGAAACGGGAAGAAGCAAGCATCGTCTTCCAGAAAGAAGTCGAAGGGATTAAACACCGACAACTCGGCCACCAGATCCACATCCACAATAAGGGAATCGGCAGGCTCTTGAAAGACGAGGCGCGCCAGGTAGTTTCCGTGGGGGTCCTGTTGCCAGTTCAAAAAGTGATCGCGCGGCTGCACCTTCAGGGCATAGCTGTTAACGGCGGTGCGACAATGCGGGGCCGGCCGCAAGCGCACAACGTGGGGAGCCAATCTTACTAAACGGTCATACTCATAACAGGTCCGGTGATGCAACGCTATCCGAACACCCATAACCAATTGCCCTTCTCTCGGGGGCGCGTCTGGCGCCTCCCAGCTCTCATATGCTACCGTCCCTTTCTCCCACGAACTGACAGTGGGAGGGAGCGGGGTTTCGTCCAAGCCAGAACAACGGCACTTCCTGAGAAGCGTATCCCTGCACGTTGCCTGTGAGGACAAGAAAGCAAGTAGTGTGCCACCACCGATTCATGGCATAACAATTGCATAGAGCTCTACGGAGATTAATCAACTGGTAATGGGTTTTTATCTATGCGACAACAACAAAAAAGCTGGGACGGGGCTCCGTCTGACACCTTGCTGAAACTCCTCGAATCCTACCGCACGGTAGCAAAAGGACACGACGAGCTACTAAACGGCAGGGGCGATGTACGGCCTCATTGGCAATGGTTTGTGGACGCCCTCGGAACGACCGGCGTCCAGGGCCTCAATGACTACGGACGGGAGGCGGAGGAAATCGTCCGCCAACACGGGATCGTTTACAACGTCTATAGTGACGCGAAGGGTATGGATCGCCCCTGGGCACTCGATCTGTTTCCCGTAGTAATCCCCCGGGCCGAGTGGGAGCATATTGAGAAGGGGGTAAAGCAACGACTGGCCGCACTGAACGGCATGCTGGCCGACCTGTATGGGGAGCAGACGCTGCTCGAAGAAGAGGTGGTCCCAGACGCCTTCGTCCATGCCAATCCACAGTTTCAGCGGGTTTGCCATGGCATTCCCTCAACACCCCACGGGCATATTGCCCGATACGCCGTCGACCTGGTGCGCAGTCCCAGTGGCGAATGGACGGTCTATAGTGATCGTACCCAGGCCCCATCCGGCACGGGCTACGCCTTGGAAAACCGGGTCATCCTCGCGCAGGTGTTGCCCCAACTTTTTTCTGAGGGAAAGATAGAACGGCTTGCAGACTTTTTCGATACCTTCCGGAATGCCCTGGTGGATATCGCACCCGGCGACAAGGCCGAACCCACCGTGGTTCTACACACGCCCGGCCCGCTCAACGAAGTGTATTTCGAGCATGTTTATCTTGCCCGCTATCTTGGAATCAACCTGCTCGAAGGGGCGGACCTCACGGTACGCGACAACTACGTCTACCTCAAGACCATCGAGGGGTTGAAGCGGGTTGATGTGTTGCTCCGTCGGGTCGATGACGCCTTCAGCGATCCCCTCGAACTGCGGCGGGATTCGATCCTCGGTATCTCCGGACTACTGGGCGCGGTACGGGCCGGCAACGTCACCGTGTGCAACAGTGTGGGCAGCGGCCTCTTGGAGGTGGCGGCACTGAGTGCAGTCCTTCCGGCCGTCGCGCGACGGCTCCTGGGCGAAGAATTACTGCTCTCCTCGACACCGACCCGGTGGGGCGCCATCGAATCCGACCGGGAGTGGATGGAGGCCCATTTCGACTCCCTCCATCTCCAGTCGGCCTTTCACGGCGTGGAGAAGGCGCTCCCCGTTGCGCAGATGTCCCGGGAAGAACGTGACCAGCGCTATGCGGAATGGCGGGAACGCCCCTATGAATTCGTGGCCGTCGAACCGGTCACCCCTTCGACCATTCCGGTTTTCACCAACGGCCAATTGGTGCCCAACAGCCTGGTGCTGCGTGTCTACGCCACCGGCGGACGGGATGAAGACAGTATCCGGGTTTTGCCGGGCGGCCTGGCCCGGGTCAGTCCCCACACCCACACCTTCGACATATCGATGCAACAGGGGTGTGGCAGCAAGGATGTCTGGGTGCTTTCCGAAGGGAAGGCCCCCTTCACCAGCCTGCTCCGAGACAAGGGCACGCCCCTGGCCTTGCGGCGTTCCCCCCGAAACCTTTCCAGCAGACTGGCCGAAAATCTCTTGTGGCTCGGGCGGTACTGCGAGCGTACCGAGGCCACGGTACGCTACGTCCGTCACTTGCTGAACCAATGCTCCGATGAAGCGGGTTATCGCAGTATGGGAGCCCTACAGAATCTTTTGCGTGCCGCGCCCATGGGACTCTTTTCCAAGCGTGCCGACACCAAACTCTCCGCCGCCTGGACCGACGAGAATGGGTCCCCGGGCGAAGGCTACGATTGGTTGCGGTCCCTGGATCGTATTCAAGAAGTTGTCTTTGAAGCGGTATTCAACGCGCAACAGCCCAATAGCATCGCCAGCAATATCCTCGCAGTGCGACGGACTGCATGGGTCGTACGCGAACGGTTCTCGGAGGACGACTGGCGCATCCTGAACAGTTTCACCCTGGAGTTCATACAACTTCAGGAACGGCGCTCCCGCCCGGCCCTGGGGGAAGTCCTGTATGCGTTGAATCAACTCGTCAAGGGCTTTGCCGCCTTCAATGGTCTGCTTCGCGAGAACATGACCCGGGAATCCGGCCAACTCTTTCTCGACATGGGCCAGCGTCTGGAACGCAGCAGTCATACGGCCCACCTCGTATTTCGCACCCTGGAACAACGGACGGATAACGAGGAAGCCCTGCTCCAGGCCCTGCTGTCGATTTGTGACAGCCCGATGACCTATCGCGCGCGCTATGGGAACGTCTTCCAGGCCGCTCCGGTGATCGACCTGCTCATTTGCGATGACACCAACCCCCGCAGCGTGGCCTACCAGCTGCAACGCATCGTAAAACAACTCCGATGGCTTCCCGATGTCGGTGGGGCGGGCTTGTTCAATGAGGAGGAACGGATCATCGAGCGACTCAACACCCGCATTCGCACGACCGATGCCAACCTGTTGGCCGCCCCGAATGAGCAGGGAGCACGGGAGGCCCTCCAGCGCTTGCTGGATGCGTGCCAGCATGACCTGCCCCGTTTCGCCAATCTCTTGGAACAACGTTACTTTATCCACACCGCACCACTCCGACCGCTGGTCGGTTTCGGCTCCGGGGAGCCCACCCCATGAAATACCGAATTGCCCACACCACGCGCTACACCTATGACGGTGCCGTACCTATCGGATACAACCGGGTCTATCTCACCCCACGGAACACGGCCCAACAACAATGCCTGCGCTCTCACCTGGAAATCGACCCCGTACCCGCGGTCTTCGGTCATCGGGGACACGATTATTACGGCAATGAAATCGTCAGTTTCACGATTCAGGAACAGCACCGCGTCCTGGAGGTCACGGCCCGTAGCGAAGTATGGCTGACCCCACACACACCGCCACCTGCAGAGGATACGCTTCCATGGGAGGCTGTTGTCGAATCCCTGCAATGCCCTGCCAATCCATTGGACAGGGCGGCCTGTCGTTTTCGTTATCCCTCGGAAAGTATCGCCGTTTCCCGGGCCTTGCGGAGCTTCGCCAAGCCCTCTTTCCCAACCGGTGCGCCCGTGTTGGTGGGTGCGCGTAACCTGATGGAACGCATCTATAGGGAATTCGCCTACGACCCGTCGGCGACGACAGTCACAACCCCCGTGGAGGAAACGCTCCACAAGAAGCGGGGGGTCTGCCAGGACTTTGCTCACCTGCAGATTGGCTGTCTTCGGGCCTTGGGCCTGGCTGCCCGCTATGTCAGCGGCTACGTGGCCCCCAAACATGCGGATACCGGCGCGACTTTTGTTGGGGCCCAGGCCTCACACGCCTGGCTGTCACTCTATGTGCCCACGCTCGGATGGGTTGATCTCGATCCCACCAACAACGTGCTGCCCACTGTGGAGCATATAACCGTAGCGTGGGGGAGAAACTACGGTGAAGTGAGTCCCATGCGGGGGGTCATTCTGGGCGGGGGAGGACAGCGCCTCGAGGTGGCCGTCGATGTTTGCCCGATTGCGGGATAGGTCCAACCGAGGGGAGCAGCGGGCCGCTGCCGGCAACAGGGACGCCCGCTGCCGGGCATGGCCCGTGGAAAGCCCCCCTAGAAGATCCACCGTAAGACAAGAAGGATAACCAGAATAATCCCGACCCATTTTGCGATAAGCGTTGCCTTTTCGGGACCCTGTGCCTCATTGATGCGTTTTTGTTCGGTCGCCAGATATTCCTGCACCTTCCCCAAGAAGTGGGTGGACGACTCCTGTACCTGGTGTACCGCATCCTTCACTTCTTTGCGCTCACTTATTTCTTTCGCTTTGGCGGCTGCGCGCTGACCGAGTACCTCTGCTTTTCCCCGCAGCTCCCGGGCTTTTTCGCTCTCTGCCAACTCCTTGGCCTTGTCGTAGGCGTGCTGCCCGGCGTGCACCACTTTCTCTTTCGCCTGTTTGACGTCTTCTCGCTCGGAAAAAGTTCGTAAGGTGTCCACCACGTCCTGCCCCGCGTTGCGAAGCTGATCCTCGATGGAGCCATCCGATTGGTCCCGGGGAGGGGCAACCGCGCTGCCGCAATAAGGGCAAAAGGCTTCGTGATCGCGATAGCGCAAACCACAGGCGTCGCAGGCAGGGTGGCGCGCATCGTTGAAGGCCTCCAGATCTTCCAGGGCCGATCCGCAGCGGGCCTCGTATTGGCCCGCCGGGGCGAAGTCCGACTGAATCGCCAGCGCCGCCTCAAAGAGATAGCGGGCCGTCGCCTTGTCTTCCTCAAACCAGGCCCGGCCTAAGAGATAGCGCACCTCATGAGAAGGTGCGTCATGGGGCGCGGTCAGGTAGGGGCGGAGCGCCAGTCGGGCCTCGGCCACCTTACCATCTTCAATCTCGGTCAGAATATTCTTGAGTGCTTCATGTTCCATTGCGGTACCTGCCGTTCATCATCAGACATCAAGGGTCATTCCCTCTTTGGGAATCATAACATTCTCCACACCCCGCTTTTTCAAGCCGTCCTGAAGCGACTTCATCGCATCCGGTTCCCCGTGCACGAGGAGCACTTTTTCGGCACAGTCTTTGAAGCGTTCGCCAAACTCGAGGAGCTCGGTCTGGCCGGCATGGGCGCTGAACTCGTTCATGACGCGGACATCGGCGTAGAGATCATGATCCATACCAAAAATCCGAATCGTTCGACTGCGCTCCACGATGCGTCGGCCCAAGGTATTCTTCGCCTGGAATCCAATGATGAGTATCCGGTTTTTTCGGTTCCCGCAATGATTTTTCAGATGGTGCAATATGCGCCCATGTTCACACATGCCCGCAGCGGAAATAATGATGGCCGGCCCTTCGAGCCGATTCAGCGCAATCGATTCCTCGAGTGAACGGATGTAGCGAATATTCTTCAACTGGAAAGGATCTCCGTTTTCCGTCATAAGACGGCGAAACTCCGCATCGAAGGACTCGGTGTGCAGCCGGAACACCTCCGTGATATTTACCGTCAAGGGGCTGTCGACGATAACCGGGATGTCGTGAATTGCATTTTTCAGCTCGAGGCGTTTCAGGGCATAGACCAGCTCCTGGGCACGCTCCAGTGCGAAGGACGGGATAATCATCTTGCCACCCCGCTCCACGGTTTCGTTGATGTAGCCGGCCAGCTTGTCTTCCATGAGCTCCATGGGGTCATGGTCCCGATCGCCGTAGGTACTCTCCATCACCACCACATCAGCGGGTCCGGGCTCCCACGGGTCATCGAGAATGGCCATATTCTTACGTCCGATATCGCCGCTGAAGAGGAAACGACGTCGCTCGCCTTTCTCCTCGTATTCCAGTTCGACCATCGCCGAACCCAGGACGTGTCCCGCATCGTGAAAGGTCATAAAGACGTTGGGCAACACCGGAAAGCGAACGTCGTAGGGCACGGAGACAAAGCGCTTCATGATTTCCCGCACATCCTGATCGTGGTAGAGGGGCGGATAGAAGGTCATGTGTTTCTTGGACAGCCACTCCGCGTCCCGCTTCTGAATCCGGGCACTGTCCTGGAGCATGATGGAGCACAGGTCGCGGGTGGCAGGGGTGCAATAGACACAGCCCCGATAGCCGAATTTCGACAACATGGGGAGGAGGCCGCTGTGGTCAATATGGGCGTGACTCAGAATTACGGCATTGATACTCTCCACGTCAAAACCGAAGTGTCGGTTTTTCTCGGAAGATTCTTTGCGCCGCCCCTGAAACATGCCACAGTCCAGAAGGAGCCGGGCCCCATTCAATTCGAGAAAGTGCTTGCTCCCCGTGACTTCTTCGGCCGCACCATAAGACGTGAACTTCATGACACCATCCCCCTTCCGGACGTAACCTTCACACGAACGATTCGCCCTTTCACCGCAAGGGAAGGGCACACACGTTTACTGCTAACTCGCATACGGGCCATATCAACCTCCTTAAATACAATGCGACGTCCTGTCTCGGTTCATGATGTCAAATCTCGTCTCCTACGTACCTCCAGCGAGCAACACCTGGGCATGTTCCAGGCTGACTCCAGAAACGGAACCATCCAAAAGGCGGGCAATTTCCTTTTCCCGCGCGGCGCCCGTCAGCATGTGAACGGCCGTCTTCGTGCGCCCTTTGCTCGTCGCCTTCGCCACCGTAAAGTGGGCATCGGCCACGGCGGCAATCTGGGCAAGGTGGGTCACACTCATAACCTGATGAGAATCGGCCACTGCCTTCATCTTCTGGGCCACCATACGGGCGACATCCCCGCCGATACCCGCGTCAATCTCATCAAAAATAAGGGTGGGAATGGTGTCGGCACTGGCCAGCGCGGTCTTGATCGCCAACATGATACGGGAAATCTCACCGCCCGATGCCACACTCTTAATCGGTTTGAGGGCCTCGCCCTGGTTGGCGGCCAGTTGAAAGGTCGCCCGATCAAAGCCGGTACTCGTCAGCTCAACGGCCTCCAGGCTGGCGGCGAAGCGCGCGCCCTTCATCCCCAGATCCTGCAACGCGGCCGTCACCTTCTTTTCCAAAGCACGGCCGGCCTTACGGCGTTTCTCGCTGAGCTTCTTACCCGCTTCCGTGATGGCGACCAACTGCTTCTTCGCCTCTGCCCGCATGGCGGCCAGGTGCTCATCCCGATTCTCATAACTTTCGAGTTCTGAAGCGATTCGCTCCCGGTAGGCCAGGATCTCTTCGATAGTCTGGCCGTATTTTCGTCGCAGATCACCCAATAGGCTGTTTCGCTGATTAAGCTCTTCCAGTTCCTGCGGATCGAATTCCATGGACTCCGTGTAGTCCCGGATCTCCCCGGCCACGGCATCTATCGTTGCCTGGGCCTCGGCCAACTGGGTAGCCAGGGGGGTAAAGCGCTCATCCAGGGCCACCAGTTCATCCAGATGGCGGGCGGCACGGGTAAGTTGATCAATCGCGGCGCCGTCTTCCCCCTCAAAGAGCAATCCATAGATGGTCTGGGCCGCTTCAATAATGGTTTCAGCGTTCGTAATCAGGTTAATGCGGGCCTTCAGCTCCACATCTTCACCAGGCGTGAGTCCCGCCCCGTCAATTTCGTCCACTTCAAAGCGCAAGAAGTCCATTTGGCGACTGCGATCGCGATCGTCCGACTCGAGGGTGGCGATTTCCTGCTCCAGGGCACGGTAGGTCGCCACCGCCTCCCGCATGGAGGCCGTGTCCGCCTCGGTACCACCGAACGCATCGAGCAACTCCATCTGCCGTTCTGACTTGAGCAGGGACTGATGATCATGCTGACCGTGGATATCCACCAGTTCATCACCAATGGCGGACAGAACGGCGATGGGCACCAGCGCACCGTTGATGTACCCCCGGCTTCGGCCATCTTTCGCGATGGTACGAGAGAGGTGCAATTCGTCGGAATCCCCGGCCAGTTCGTGTTGCTCGAGCAAGGCCTGAAGACGCGTGCCCGGCGCGGCAAGTTGAAAGATGGCGTCAATCTGGACCTTGTCGGCCCCGGCCCGCAAAACATCGCCTGAGGCCCGGGCACCGAGGGCCAGGTTCAGCGCACCAATGAGAATGGATTTACCCGCGCCCGTTTCCCCGGTCAGGGCGTTGAAGCCCTCCTGAAAATCGATCTCTACTGTTTCGATGAGGGCGAAATTCTGAATCCGGAGCGTCACTAACATGGCGGCAACTCGGGCGCGCTGAAGTCGTGAAGGTAGGCAAGAAACTCCTTGTTCCCCGCGGGGCCGGTCAGGGGAGAGGGCACCACCTCGATGGACTGAAAACCGAGGGACCGGGCGTGCGCGCAGGTGGCATTCACGACTTGTTCGCGCACGGCTTCGTCCCGCACAACGCCGCCTTTGCCCACCTGATCTTTGCCCGCTTCAAACTGGGGCTTGATAAGCACCACGCCCTCTGGTGCCGCGCCAAGGACGGGAATCAGCGGGGGAAGGATAAGCCGCAGCGAAATGAAAGAGCAGTCGGCCACGAATCGGGTGGGGAGCGGGTCGAACATGTCGGGCTGGAGGCTGCGCGCATTGACGCGCTCCATCACGACCACGCGCTCATCCTGCCGGAGGGACCAGGCCAGTTGGCCGTAACCCACGTCCACGGCGTATACCCGTGCGGCCCCTTCCTGGAGACAGCAATCGGTGAAGCCGCCGGTAGACGCGCCCACGTCAATACATACCTGATCGCGCACGGTGAAGGGAAAGGCTTCGAACGCGGCGGCAATCTTTTGCCCGCCGCGGCTGACAAAGCGCGGCTGCTCTCGCACTTCGAGCGCCGTCTCCGCGTCCATACGCAACCCCGGCTTATCGAGCCGTTTCCCTGCGGCGTCAAATACCTGGCCCGTTTGTATGAGACCCTGCGCCTTGGAACGGGAAACACCCGCCTGGTGCTGCACTAAGATGTCGAGACGTTCTTTTGCCATGAAGTACGTTAGCTAAACTACCGGGTGATTGGGTTGTTTCGTTACCTTGATTATACGTGATTTACGCGTCGGATACACCTTCCCGCCCGCACCGGTGAAAATACCACCTCCTGAATCAATACGGTATACTTGAAGCACGCAATGCAGTCCAGGGTGAAAGGGATTAAATGATGGTTCTGGTGGATAGTTTCCGCCGACGGTGGGTGCTTTTCTTCGCCTTCTTCCTCGCGGGGGTGGGGGCGTCTTCGGGAAGCGCCGTAGAACTGCAACTTCCCTCCGTCACCATACCAGCCGGAAGCGCTTCCTTCCTGTCCCTTACGCTGAGCAATGGAGACGACGGTCCCACAACCCTGGTGATTGACCTCCTTTTTGACACCACGCAGCTTTCACTGACGAATGTCGTCGCGAATTCCGGGGCAACGGATGGGAGCGCTGATTTTCAGGCGACCCCATCGGGTGCGACCCTGGTCTTTTTCGGAGGCAGCAGCGCCTTCACCGCCACGACCCTGGCGGACCTGGAATTCACGGTGACGCCGACCGCCGAGGCCGGGAAAATCCTGTCGATTGCCAATGGCAACTCGAGCGGAGCCAACGGAGACGCGGACGCATTGACCGTGACCCTGGAAACGGCAACCATCACCGTGTCCCTGCCCTTTGCCGCCCACCGGGCCGACACCAACGGGGACAGCCAGATAGCGGTCGGGGAGGTCCTTCGGGTCGTTCAACTCTACAACAGCACCACGTATTCTTGTGACGTAGACGGGGAGGATGGTTATCACGCAGGCCCCGGACCGCAGACTTGCGCCCCCCATGACAGTGACTATGCCCCGCAGGATTGGCAAATCGATCTCAGTGAACTGCTACGCATCATTCAGTTCTACAATGCGGAAGGGCATCGATACCACATCCAGACGGCATCCGAAGACGGATTTGCACCCGGTTCCAACACCATGAAGGCGGCCCTTCGGGATGAGTGAAGGCCCCATGATTCCGCTGCGTTGGGTCGCCCGAACCCGCCAGGGAGATGACCCCCGATTCGGTGCGACCCCCTGGCCCGATCCCTACCGCGCCCGGACGGCGAAGCGAATCCTCCAGCGCCTGAAGCTCCACACCTGGTCTCCCGGCCCCGGCACCCTGGAATCTTCCGTCACTGCCGAACAATACGCCTTGCTCACCCCCGATGCGGATCGCGGAGACGGGTTACCTTCGGTGCCAGCGCCCCTTCAGCCCCTCATTGCCTATGTCTACCGCCCAAGCGCGGCTGGCGCGCATGGTGAGACAAGCGCCCCGCCGGAGACATCCCTCTTTCATCTCAGTTTGAGCACCCTCTGTGATGTCTTGCGGGTCACCCCCTGTCACCAACGGGAAATCCGCGGCACGGGCATCTCCATTGCCATGCCCGACACCGGAATCGCCCGCCATCCCTGGTTTGAGCGCCAGGGGTATCATATCGAACGCATCAGTACCGTCGAAGGCATGGACCCCACCGGGGATGAACAAGGCCACGGTACGGCGGCCTGTGCCAATGCCCTCGCGGTGGCCCCGGGGGCGACCCTCATCGGCATCCGGCAGAGCGATTTTTCCGCGACGGCCCTGGAGATCGCCCTGGCCCAGTCGCCCCGGGTCTTGAGTTGCTCCTGGGGATGGGACAAAGACCACCGTTCGTGGGAACAGCTCCGGGCCGAAGAGCCCCATACCGCGCTTCAATTCGACGATATGGAGCGTATCATCCGGGGGGCCATCGATGCCGGGGTGACCGTCGTGTTCTCCGCCGGGAATGGAGAGCGCCCCTTTCCGGCTTCCATGCCGGAGGTCATCGCAGTGGGCGGAATGACCTGGACAGCATCGGGGGACCTGATCCCTTCGACGCTCGCGGGCTCCTACGAAAGCCAGCTCTATCCCGGCCGACAGGTGCCCGATCTCTGCGGTATCGTGGGCGAGGGGGGCGCCTATCCGCGAAAAGGGCACATCATGCTTCCCACATCGCGGGCGTCGGTCTTGGAGGGGGAGAATCTGCCCCTGGGAAAAACCACGTCGGGGTGGGCCATCACGTCCGGCACGTCCTCCGCGGCGCCCCAGGTAGCCGGTCTAATCGCGCTCATGCTCGAGGTGAATCCCCACCTGAAGCCAGGTGAAGTGGGGGACATACTCCGAGCGACGGTACGGGGCCCCGTTTCCCCACAGACCGGGGCCGGCCTCATCGACGGCGATGCGGCCTGTCGGATGGCGCTAACGTGGCAACGCCAAGGCAACCCTGCCCCGGCATCAGGGCAACGGTGATTCCTGCAGGAGCACCACGGCCTGCACACTGATGGCTTCTTCCCGGCCTTCGGGCCCGACCTTTTCATTGGTCTTGGCCTTGACCGAAATCTGTTCCACCGCGATCTCCAGGGTCTCAGCCAATCGCAGGCGAATCGTATCGATATAGGGATTCAGCTTGGGCTGCTGGGCCACGATGGTACTGTCGATATTGACGATGGCGTACCCCGTGGATTGGACACGCCGCCAGGCCTCTTTCAGGAGCACGAGACTGTCAGCCCCCTTGTAGGCCGGATCCGTATCCGGGAAGAGCTGTCCAATATTCCCCAGGGCCACCGCCCCCAGAAGGGCATCGGTAATCGCATGGGACAACACATCGGCATCGGAATGCCCCACCATCCCCTTGTCGTGGGGCACCGTGATGCCGCCCAATATCAGGGGATAACCGGCTTCCAACCGATGCAAGTCATAGCCTTGGCCTATACGCATACCAGCTTCTTTTCTATAAAGGTTTCTGCAATGGTCATGTCGGTGGGGGTAGTTACCTTCAGGTTGGTGAAATCGCCGGGAACCAGTTTCACGGGGTGCCCACAACGCCGTACCAGTGTGGCATCATCGGTCCCCTGGAACGATTTTTTCCGGGCCGTATCGTGGGCTGCTCGGATAACCGCCACCTGAAAGGTCTGGGGCGTCTGGCAACACCAGACCGTGCTCCGGTCCGGGGTATCGGACAGAAAGCCTTCGCCGTCGCCCACCAAGATCGTGTCGATGGCAGGAACGGCTACCGTTGCGGCTCCATGGGTAGCCGCGGCCTCGAAGGATGCCTCCACCACCGCAGCGCTCACAAATGGCCGCGCGGCATCGTGGATGGCCACCAGCGCCGTATCCGATCGCAACGCCGCCAGCGCATTCCGCACGGAGTCCTGGCGCTCCACGCCGCCAGGCACCAGCGTGATCTGGTTGCCGGGAAAGGCGGCTTCGAGCAGGGTAACAATGGGGGACTCGTGCCCTGCAGGCACGGTCACCACCGCCGTTTTAGCGAGACCAAGGGGGTGAAAGGCGGACAAGGTTCGAAGCAGCAGGGGAACGCCACAGAGCGGCACCAACGCCTTGGGAAGTGATTCGCCCAACCGTTGCCCCATACCACCGGCCGGTATGATGACCTGACGTGTCACGACAAGACGTTGTCAAATCGGGTAAAGATCATGCGCCCGGCGGCGGTTTGCAACACACTGGTCACCACCACTTGCACCATCTTGCCCATATGCACCCGGCCGCCATCAACGACCACCATGGTGCCGTCATCAAGATAGCCGACGCCCTGACTGGCCTCTTTGCCTTCCTTGATGATCTTCACTTCCATCTGTTCATCGGGAAGGACTGCCGGCTTCAGGGCATTGGCGAGGTCATTGATGTTAAGCACGACAATGCCTTCGATCTGCGCAACCTTGTTGAGATTGAAATCATTGGTGAGGATCTTGGCACCAAATTTCTGGGCCAGACGAACCAATTTGCTGTCAACTTCGCGGACTTCCTGGGGGTCGTCTTCGATAACCTCGACCAGCACCTTGGACGATTCCCGCTGCAGTTCCTTGAGAATATCAAGTCCACGGCGGCCCTTCGCACGGCGAAGCACGTCGGAGGAATCGGCGATGTGTTGGAGTTCCAGCAAGACAAAGCGGGGCACCAGGAGCGTACCCTCGATAAAACCGCTTTCACAGATATCGGAAATCCGGCCATCGATAATTACGCTCGTGTCCACCAGCTTCAGGGTGTTTACCCCGGCCTTGTTTCGCTCCACCGCAGAGAGGAGGGCCTGCCATGCCGAGCCAAACTTAAGCCCGAGAAAGATACCCATGAAGCCGAACACCAGCACAAAGGTAACGATGACATAGAGTTTGAAATTGTAACTGGCACCGGGAACCCAGAGCAGCAGCCAGTTGGCAATCGCATAGCCGAAAAGAATACCGATGACGATGGCCACCAGCGCAGGCGCCAGTTTTTCGTAGACTTCCTGGGTGATAAAACGCAACAGGAGGGCCACCGAAAAGCCAGAAGCTCCCCCGATGAATCCCCCAATGACGTACCACGGCAGAGGACTGCTCGCCGTCCCCTCCGGATTGGCTACTTCATGGGCAAAGCCGCCCCAGATCACGCCCATTATCAGGCATGAAAAGACGAATATGGATCGAATAAGTTTTTCCGACATCAATGCTCTCTAACTCCTAATCATGCGCACACACGGCCCCCCGGGAGCCCGTAACTTGCCACGTACCCAAATGCCGCTGAGAAAAAGTCTAACACAACGGGGGCAATTTCGCTATGCGGACGTTCCCGGTACCGGCGGCAGGGCCTGCAACACCCCGTCCACCAAGGCACTCAGCACCGGCTCGGCACCATTGGCCGTCGCGACAATCTTTTCAATATTGACGGGTTCCAATGCATCGGGAAAACACTCATCCGTGATAATGGAAAAGCCGAGCACCCGTAAGCCCGCATGGACGGCCACAATGACTTCGGGCACCGTACTCATACCCACCGCGTCGGCGCCGATGTGACGCATCATCCGGTATTCCGCCCGGGTCTCCAGACAGGGACCACTGCACGCGAGATAAACGCCACGCTGTGTCTTAATACCCATGGCGAGGGCTTTTTCTTCGGTCAGACGCAATAGCGCTTCCGAATAGGGCTCACACATGTCGGGAAAACGGGGACCAAGGGCATCGTCGTTGGGCCCAATCAGGGGATTGTCGCCGATAAAGTTGATGTGGTCGGCAATCAACATCAGGTCACCGGCCTTGAATTGGGGATTCAGTCCACCCGCGGCATTCGAGACCACCAGGGTATCGACGCCCAGCGCCTTGGCCACCCGAACCGGAAAGGTGACTTCCTGCAGACTATAGCCCTCGTAGTAGTGAAATCGTCCGGAAAGGGCTACGATGGGCACGTCGCCGAGCATGCCCAGGACCAATTCCCCTGCATGGGAGTCGACGGTGGCCGCCGGAAAGTGGGGGATACCCTCGTAGGACAACCGTGTGCTCTCGGTGAGCCGCTCAACGAAGGCGCCGAGTCCGGTCCCCAATACGACGGCCACCCGGGGCTCCAGGGATGCCTGAGCGCGGATATAGGCGGCGGCTTCAGAAACCTGATCATGTAACAATGCGTGAACCCTCTCACAGTTTTACAGATTTATGCCTCGTTTCAAACGGCGCAACCCCATTGGTCGGGATTGTAAAGCATCTTCACTTCTGCGCCAGGTCTATCTTGAGGCGCGTGGCGACCTGCACTACCGAACACTCGCTCAGAAGGAGCGATTTGTCGCGGCTACGCTCGCCGGATTTCAAACTCACCTGGCGACGCTTTATGCCCAGATGGCGGGCCATGAAACGTATCAGTGCCGTGTTGGCCGCGCCGTCTACCGGCGGCGCCGTCAACGCTACCCTCACACGTCCCCCCTCTTCGACCACGACACTGTCGCGCGAGGCCTTGGGCTGGACCCGCACCCGCAGGAGCACCCCGTCGGGAACGGATTCGAGTGGGGGGGAACTCACCCCTACTCCGCGACGTTCGCGGTTTCGGCATCCCCCTCGGTGGCCGGTTCGGCCCCGTCGGCATCCGTATCGGCGGGTCCATCCGATTCTTCCGCAGGCAATTCCGGCGCGGACTCGAGCCATTGACCCATCCGTTGAAACCGGGCCTGACGGTCGGACAACTTCCAAGCGCCCTGGGCTGCCTGATCCAGAAAGTCGGCAATCTCCGACGCCATAGAGGCTGCGGCACCATCCAAATCGCGGTGGGCGCCGCCATTGGGTTCCTTGAGGATGCTGTCAATGACCCCCAATTCCTTGAGGTCAGCCGCAGAGACCCGCAGGGCAGAGGCGGCCATTTCTTTCTTTTCCACATCACGCCACAGGATTTCAGCGCACCGTTCGGGTGGGCAAATCACATACACGGCATTCTCAAACATGGCGATGCGGTCTCCGACAGCAATCGCCAACGCGCCGCCACTTCCCCCTTCGCTGAGGATGATGGAGAGAATGGGCGTATTGATTTTGAACGCTTCCAGCAGGTTGTAGGCGATGGCGTAGCCCTGACCGTGCGCCTCGGCATCAATGCCGGGGTGGGCCGCAGGCGTATCCACGATGGTGATAATGGGATGGCCAAGACGCTCGGCCATGCGATAGATGCGCAGTGCTTTTCGATAGCCTTCCGGATGGGCCATGCCGAAATTACACCGGACCTTCTCATCGGTGTCGACACCCTTTTGCTGCCCTACAACGAAGACCGTCTGGCCACGAAAACGGGCAATACCGGTCACCATCGCGGGATCGTCACCCAGGGCGCGGTCACCGTGGAGCTCCACGAAATCGTCGAATACGTGTTCAACGAAGGCACGCATTCGGGGACGCTGGGGGTGGCGGGCAAGGAGAACACGTTCCCACGGGGAGATATTCGCGAAGATCGCCTCCCGTTGGGCATCCCGTTGGGCCATCAACTCGGAACGGGCTTCGTCCGTTTCGGCCGCGGCGATTTGTTCTTCTATATCAACAAGAGGGCGTTCAAAGGGGAGAACGACGTCAGCAGTTTTTTTGGAACGTTTAAGTTGCACGATATCTAAATCCCGACGAGGGTAAACAGGGAGGCGACCCAGAGGCCACCTTCTGTCGATTCATTGATTAACTTCGCTTACGAAATGGATAGGCTCAACATATCCAGCACGCGGTGGGGATGCACTACCACATCCTGTTATGAGTCTAACAATCACGGCATGCTCTGAACAAGCCTGTTCACCAAAACCAATGGGCAGGGCGAAGGGCCACCGCGCCGACGGGGAGCACCCGCTGCGTTTCCCCCGGAATATAAAAAAACCTCGGACGGGAATTCAATACCCCTCCGAGGCACCTAAACGACCATACTATGTGCCGACTTATACCGTTTCCAGTACCTCGCCGAAATATTCGTAGTAACACTCGGCATGCCAGCACTCACCTTCAAGGTCAACGGCTTCTCCAAATTCGAAGTCGACATCTTCAATGTGCTCATTACATAACGTGCATTGTTTCATAGTAGCAATCACCTCCTTTCGAGAGAGTTTAATGACTCGTTTTCGCGTTCAATCTTGCCCGGCTTATACCATGAATCTATCCTCCCGTCAAGAAAAAAAATAAAAAAGTGCAATTTTTTCTACTTTTAGGCATGACAAAAAATTTACATTTGTGTCATATCTTCCCCAAGCCACCGAATTACAACCACTTACAACATGCCTAAACGAAGCGAAAAAATCGGCCGACTGTGGAAAATCTGGGGATAGAATCTGCAAATCTGCGAGCAAATTCAACCGGAATACCCCGTATTTTGACACACAATCTCTCACGTCTTGCCGACGTTACCGAAGACCTAAAGTCCCGAAAATCCCGAGGGATCAAGCCACCTTGCGCCCCAATTTTCCAAAAAAAAGCCGTGAATCGTAGTGGCTACGATCCACGGCGAGAGGGAGGAAGGCATTTTCCCATTTCCATTCGAGGGGTAGGGGCACGCCCCGAACGACTCAGGGGCTGGGCGGCAGGCGCAGGTGCGCGACGACCGGAAAGTGGTCGGAGGGGTAACGGCCCTCTTGGTGGTGATCAAGGGTCGTGCAGGAGGACACCGTCACCCCCGGAGAAACCACGATCCAGTCAATGCGTCTCTCCGCGCCCCGGGCCGGCATCTTGAATCCGTTCCACGTGTTGGACGGCCCCTTCTGCACATCGGCGGCCTCCCAGGCATCCAGAAAACCGCCGTCCATCAAGATTTGCCACGGCGCACTGGTGCCCCCCTGGGCGTTGAAATCCCCCGTAAGCACCACCGGGAGGGACTCGTTTTTCATGTACGTCACCAGGAGTCGGGCACTTTCCTGGCGCGCTACTTTGCCACGGTGGTCGAAATGAGTATTGTAGAAAACAAAACGCTTCTTCTCTGTCACATGAAAAAAGGCAACCCGCGATACAATTCGGGTCAGGCTCGAGTCCCAGGACTTGGACCCTGGGATTTCCGGGCTTTCGGAAAGCCAGTAGTGATTGGTCGCAATCGGGAGCAATCGGTCCGTGCGATAGACGATGGCCGTCATCTCACCCGTTCCATCGGCTTCACGCCCCAATCCAAACCAGGCGTAGCCCGCCAGGTTTTCCACGATATAGTCCGCCTGAAAATCAAGGCACTCCTGAAGGCCTACCACGTCGGGGGCGGCCTCCCGTATGGTTTCCACGACCATCTCGCGGCGATGGGGCCAGGAATCAGCCCCGTCATCTGCGGTGCCATAACGAATATTGAACGACATCACCGTCACATCAAGGGCATAGGCGGCAGAATTGAGTAAGGCCACGGCCAGCAGCGTCAGTATAGCCAGCAATCTCATGAATGAACTCCTTTATTGTCATCGGAACGTTGCAGCGGTGGGGGGAAGACCAAGCCCTTCAGGTGGAATTGGCACGCGGTATGCTGGCAGAATGCGGTATCCAAGTGCAAGCCCCCGGGGCGATGGCCCCAAGCTCCGACCTGAGTGGAGACCCAATGACCGAAACAATACCAGTCCCCAAGATTCACCTTGTGGCCGTCGCCGGCAGTGTCCGGCGCGATGGTTACACACGGCGCTTCCTCGATTTGTTGATGGACGTACTGCGCGCCTATCCCGACGTCACCGTCGATTGTATCGATCCCTGCGATTTCCAATTGGCATTCCCGGGAGAGGAGGCATCGATTCCCTTACAGGATGCCCTCATGGCCCGGGCAAAAGATGCGGACGGATTCATTCTTTCAACGCCCGAGTACCACGGCAGCTACAGCAGTGTGTTGAAAGTACTCATCGACAACATGGGCTACCCTTCCATCATGGAAGGGAAACCCGTTTCCTTGCTCGGTATCGCGGCAGGGCGTCTTGGCGCCATAAAGTCTCTGGAACACCTGCGTAGCGTAAGTTCCCATTTAGGCGCTATTGTACTGCCTTACCCGGTGTCGGTGGCGGAAGCCCACACGAAACTGGACGATGCCGGAAACTGCCTCGACGAAGACCTGACCGAACTGCTCCACAAATGCGCAGAACAACTGGTGCGGTACACACGCAACCACCAACGGAAACAAACGCAGAAAGAGCGCTAGCCAGCGGGCAAATTTTCGCTCTGCTTGTCTGTCAGGAGTTTCTTGGTGAACCCGAGTCGCATGAAAGAGCCGTCGGGGTTTTCCCAGATATACCAGGCAATCAGGGAAGGGCGCGTATAGCCATCTACCCCTTCGTTGTAGGTCGATTCCTGGCGCGAGGGCTCCATCCCCAGAAACTCGACGACATCGGCGTAGGGCATGTCGTAGAGCAGTTTATCGAACTGTGCCTGGGTCACCAGGGGGCGGGGTGGCGGCACCGGCACGGCGGGAGCCGTCGCCGGGGGTGGGGGCGGCGGTGCCGGTTCTTGTGAGCACCCCGTGACAACGACCAGTGCGACGAGGGTTAGCCCCCCCTGCAACACGACCCATTTCCCTCTTTTGACCTTCACGGTGTAGGACATGATGCTACATCCCATCCAGTTCTACGCGGTCCCGCCCTGACGCTTTGGCACGATACAGGGCCTTATCCGCTGCCTCAACAATTTCGCCCGGACCCTGCCGGGTGCGCGTATATTCTGCCACGCCAATACTACTCGTGACAGACAGTTTCTGACCAGTTGCTCCCGAGAAGCGATGACGACGTATCTGACGACAGAGCTTATTCGCCAGCAACGCGGCTTCCGGCAAGGCTGTTTCCGGAAGGATAACCGTCATTTCCTCGCCGCCATAACGGCAACAGATGTCCGCATCCCGCGTGTGCTGCTCCAGTAGCCGGGAAAATTGCTGTAAGACCATATCGCCAGTCTGATGGCCGTGGGTATCATTGAATTTCTTGAAGTGATCAATGTCAAAGAGCAACACGGAGAATTTCCGATTGTAACGGCGGGCGGCGGCAAACTCTTCTTCCAGGCGCAGATCAAAATATCGCCGAACAAAGAGCCCGGTCAGGCCATCGGTCACCGCGAGTGCATAGAGATTCGCATTGTGAATGGCCACCGCGATCTGGGAACCCAACTGCCGAAAAAGGTCCCGATCTTCATCGTGAAAGGCCTCACCATCTTCGGGGGCTTCCAGGACCAGGAGACCGAGGGGTTCATTCTTCGCGACCAGTGGAATAATGGCCTCTGCATGGCCCGCCTGGTAGTGCAAGGTCACTACCCGCTCCTGCAGCGCTTTTTCGAATCGGGCCCCTCCGGCGGGCAGGGTATCTTCAACAAGACGTTCTCGCGTAATCAGATCTTTCCCGTAACGGGCGACCAGCGGATGCAGGGACTTACCGTCCTTGCTCAATTCGTACAGGGTCAGTCGCCGCACATCCAGGGAACCCTGAACCACATTGGCGATAATGGGAAGGGCCTCGTGGAGCTCGAGGGTTTCGGTAATAGCAAGACTGATCTCACGCAACGTAGAGAGGTGATCCACCTGTCTTATCAGCTGCATATTTCTACGGTAGAGGGCGTCGAAATCACCAACCCGATCCGAATTACCGAGACCCAAAATGATGCTCCTTATTTGATGGATGCATCATAACATGTCGCCGAAGTGATTTGAAGTCGTTCGCGGTGAAGGTACCAACGTTTCAATTGAAACATCCCCGACACCTCCCCAACGAAAACAGCCCTTGACACCGACGAGCACGGGCACGCGCCCTACTGATTGGGCGCCAACTTCCGAACCCAGTCCAATGCATCATTGTAGGCAACCGGAATGGTAGAAAGCCCCTCTTCAACGACATCCAGCAGGGGGCGTCTTCGCTTACGGACACACAGGGTATATACCTGAGAGGGACGGGGGCCGGGAAGGACGTCCAGGTAAATATTGCGGAGGTGACCATCCATGGCGAGAAATTGTTGCACCAAACGGGCGGTATCATTGTCGGGCACCAGGTTCTGCCACTCCACTTCCGACAAACGAATGACGAGAAATCCACCGGCACAAAGGTGGTGCAAGGCGCGACTGAAGATGGTGTCAGGCTCCTCGTCAAAGGCACTCATTCGGGAGATCACCACCGTGTCTACCTCCACCGGCGTCTCGTCCTGAGGGGACCACGCCTTATAGTCATCCCAGGCGCCTTGCCCGGAGTTATCCTGCGGCGCACACCCTACGCAATACGTCAATCCACGCTGACGAAATCCTGCCAATTCCTCCGAGAGTCCCATCCCCATGTCCAGTATCCGGCGAGAATCCCGCGGAATGTATTGGCCCCACACACCGTCTCCTCCGGATGGAGTCGGCAGCGTTCCGGGAAAACCCTGAAATCCTTCGGAAACCCGCGCCAGAATTTCGGCCACCCGGTGGTCATAGGTGTGGCGGGCCAGCACCTCCCGCCGAGCCCTTTCCGCGAGGGCACGGGCAGCCTGGGGATCCGCGAGATACTCCGTGGCGAACGCCAGCAACTGCACGTCGTTGTCGTAGATCAGCAGGTGCTCCTGATGGGTAAACAGCTCCGACAGCCCATTTCGATCACTGGCACGGTTTGTCAGCAGCGGCACCCCCATGGCCGGCGCCTCGAAAATTCGCATGTTGAGGTCATTCACGGCCGCATGGTTAAACGTCAATACCCCCGCACCAATGGCTGCACAATAGTCTTCTCCGTAGACATTGGAGGCCCTGTGAATTGTAAAGCGCTCCCCAAGGACTCCGAGCAAACGGGTGCGCTCGTCGTGGATAGATGGCGCAATGGCCCCGGCAAACGAAATGTCCGCCGTCGACTCCGCGCCAGTGGGGTGGTGCAGTTCCGGGTCACAGGCGAGGGGCAACCAATGCACATTCCGCGAGCCTGTGGCCTCCAGGTGCGGCACGAATACCCGCTGTGCCGCAAACACATAGTCATAGTGCAGGGCATCCAGGAAATCCAGGGGACTCTGCCAGGTGTCGATACTGAGGTATACCTTGGGGCAATCCAACCCATTCATCTGAGGACTCAGCGACCGACCGAAATTGGAGATAGCCACGATTAAATCAGGGCGCCATCCCTCGGGAAGCAAGGCGGCCAGGTCAACGTCGCGGCCCAGGGGCGTCTCTATGTCATTGGGGCAGAGCAGATCCGTGCGCCCGGGAAGGCCGAGGCCGTTCAGAAACTCCATGCCGAAGGGGGGCCCCACGGTGAGCACATCCGCGACCCGCCGAAATGCCCGCACATAGGGACCGACCCAGTGGAGGGGGTTGGCAATGGCGAGTATGCAAACCTTCACGATATCCCCGCTCCTTTCCCGTTGAACAGCCCAAGCCTATGGAGTCCAATTCTAGTAGGGTGTCTGTCCAAAAACAAACTCTGGCGCGCAGACCATCGCCTGATTTTCAACGGTGCGACACAGCACCCGGTGATTTCTCCCGCAGGAATTCGACATTTCGTCGTCGATGGCGTATCATTTGTTTCCTTTTACTTTACGTATCCCAGCTAATTGATAACGGGAGGGTATACCATGCCTGCTGTGAAACGCGCCTTGTTGAGCTGTCACGATAAAACGGGCATCGTCGAAATGGCATCGGTGCTATCGGAATACGGTGTGGAGCTCATCAGCACCTCGGGCACGCTCCGTGTCCTCCGCGACGCCAATATTGCGGCGACCAGTATCGAAGACTTCACCGGGGTCCCGGAACTCATGGGGGGGCGGGTTAAATCCCTGCACCCGAAGGTCCACGCCGGCTTGCTCGGCATTCGGGACAACAAAATACACTGCGAGCAGATGCAGTCCTATGAAATGGAGTGGATAGACTTGCTGGTTGTCAATGTACAGCCCATGAGCTCCATCTTGAGTCAACCCGGCATTTCGACGGAAGAAATAGTGAATCAGGCCGACATTGGCGGCATTGCCATGATTCGGTCCGCCGCAAAGAATTTTCGCTACGTGACCAGTGTGGTCAATCCCGAGCGTTATGCGTCGGTCATGCACGAGCTCCGTGCCCACGACGGTGAAATCACGTTCGCCACCCGGTATCGCCTTGCCCAGGATGCTTTCGCGTTTACGGCCGATTATGACCACTCCATCGCCGAATTCCTGCGCGAGACCGAGCCCCCCGCGGAATAGTCCGAAACCGATGAATTATGTCCCCCAGACGGGCAGCTCCGTACGTGTCTCACCGGGCAGCGGATTTTGCCTGCGGGTGGACTGACCTCTTACTGACTTACAAGGAATCCCCATGAATATTCTCGTACTCGGTGGTGGCGGCCGTGAGCACGCCATGGCCTGGAAAGCGGCCCAGAGTCCACTTGCTGACACCATCTACTGCGCGCCGGGCAATCCGGGCATGGCCCAGCTGGATAAGGCAACGTGTCTGCCCGTAGACGCGGAAGACTTCGATGCCGTGAAGCAGTTGGTGCGGGAGAAGAATATCGAGATGGTCCTCGTCGGACCGGAAGCTCCGTTGGCCGCAGGTATCGTCGATGCGCTGGCCGACACCGGTGCCATGGTCTTCGGCCCCTGCCAGGCGGCTGCACGACTGGAGGCGAGCAAGGCCTTCGCCAAAGAGTTCATGGCCCGTCACGACATCCCCACGGCCCCCTATGCCGCCTTCAGCGATGCGGCAGCGGCCAAAGCCTACGTGGAATCCGTCGGTGCCCCCCTGGTCGTCAAGGCAGACGGTCTGGCCGCAGGTAAAGGGGTGACCGTCGCCATGGACAAGGAGACAGCCCTGCAGGCTATTGATGATGCCATGGTTACCGGCGTATTCGGTGATGCCGGCAATCAAATCATCATCGAAGGTTTCCTGGATGGGGAAGAGGCGTCTATCCTCGCCTTTTCCGATGGCAAGACCGTGGTTCCCATGGCTTCCAGCCAGGACCACAAGGCGGCCCTGGATGGTGACCAGGGCCCGAACACCGGCGGAATGGGGGCCTATTCACCTGCGCCTGTCGTCACCGATGCGTTAATGAAGACCATACAAGAAAAAATCCTGGACCCCTGCGTCGCAGGAATGGCCGCCGATGGCTCGCCCTATATCGGTGTGCTCTACGCGGGCCTCATGATCACGAAAAAAGGCCCTGAAGTCGTCGAGTTTAACTGTCGCTTCGGCGATCCGGAAACCCAGGTGGTCTTGCCCCGTCTCACGAGTGATCTGGTGGAAATCGTGCGCGCGTGTTGTACCGGCACGTTGGACACCATCGCCCTGGACTATACGGCGGAAACCTGCGCCACGGTGGTGATGGCCAGCGAGGGTTACCCCGCGAGTTACCCGAAGGGTCGGGTCATCACGGGAATCGACGAAGCCGAGGCGGAAGCCGACACCCAGGTATTCCACGCGGGCACCGGCCTGGTGGACGGGGAACTGGTCACGACAGGCGGGCGTGTACTGGCGGTGACGGCCCGAGCCGCCACCTTAAAAGAGACCCTGGAAAAAGCCTATGCGGGCGTGAAGAAAATCCATTTTGACGGGGCGCAGTTCCGCACCGATATTGGTCAGAAGGCCTTTCGGCACCTCTAAGCATCCAGCACACCATACCAAAAACACGAACGCCCCATAGCAACCTCGGCTGCTACGGGGCATTCTTTTCTGAAAGGGGTCTTCAGAAACTCGATTCGGTCTGGGTATTGAGGTCCTTCGCATGGAGACTTTTGTCATCGTAGCTCTTGGCCTTGAGAAGACCGCGCATGGCCTCACCCAGAATATGATCCGCGCCCTTGGCGGCACCATTCCGACACGATACGATGCCGAAACGAAGGTTGGCATGGGTCGGGCAGCAAGGGTCATTAAAGGTCGTTGTGCTGATTTCTTCGTTAATCTTCTGCGCATAGCGCACGGCCTCTTCGATGAGGGCGTGGGGGAGTACGGCGGCAAAGAGCGCACCGTCGTAGCGCGCCAGAATATCGTAGGTGCGCGAACTGTTGCGCATGGCCATCGCCACTTCAACGAGCACATCGTCGAGGGCCGCCGTGCCCAACTCGGCATCCAGGGCCTTGGTGTCGTCTACATCCAGCACCAGACAGGAAACCGGGTAATCATAGCGGTGGGCCTTCTCCACCTCTTCCTGGAGCCGCTCCAGCAGGAAACGACTGTTTCGAAGCCCGGTGAGTTGGTCGGTATAGGCGGGATCAAACATATCATCGGAGGGGGGGATATCATCCCCGGATTGCATTGTTCGCATTATGGCCTCGATCCGTATCATCACAATGGGCAAATTGAAGGGCTTGCCAATAAAGTCGCACGCACCTAGATTATACCCTTGAATCACGTTTTCTGCATCATTGTGGGCCGTAATAAATATCACCGGAATCTCGGCCGTCGACGGATCCGCCTTCAATTGGCGGCATACTTCATAGCCGTCCATGTCCGGCAACTCGACATCAAGCAACACCACATCAACCTTGCCGTTACGGCACAGATCGAGGGCTTCCTGCCCGGTGTAGGCCGAGAGGGCACGATAGTTATTTAAGCGCAGACCCATGCACAACAGATCGTTTTCATCCGCACAGTCTTCTGCGACACAGACAGAGAATTGTTCCAATTCAGATCCCCGAAGCCGTATGCATTGTTATTTCCCTCCAATACGCCAATCGACGGAAGTTTACCTGATTTGTAAAGATTTCGCAAACAAAGCATCGTAGAATGGCGTCGAGAGTTGAGGCACTCCGCCCCCGTGGAATACAATAGCGCATCGGATGTGTGGCACTCTGAAGAGGGAGCCACTTCCTCACGGTGGGCACAAAGGATTATGAACACCCCATGAATAATGCCTTCGGACGACCACAGAAGCGGCGACAACCCGTCATCAACATTACGTCCCTCATCGACGTAATGTTTCTCCTCCTGATTTTCTTTATGGTCTCCTCGGTGTTCCGGGACACCATCGGCCTCGACATCACCTTGCCCGCAGCCGCCACGGCCACCAGCCAGCAGGAGGCACCCCACGACATCTTTATCACGGGTGATGGCACCATCAGTTTCGATGGGCAGGAGGGCCTGGAACTGGCCGGCTTGGAAGAAGCGCTTACCCGCCTACTTCAGGAAGAACCCGATGCCCGCATGGCGCTCACGGCAGACGGGGAGGCTGACTACGCGGATTTTGTGGCCGTCATCGATATCGCCCGCAAGACGGGCGCGGAAAAGCTTATTATTCACACCAAGATGCCAGAAGAACCCGGCACCGCACCGGAGCCGGTACGCGAATAACCGCCTCACGAATCCCGGTCATCCAGGGGCTCAAGCCCCAGTCCGGGCGTCTTCTTTTTCGCCGGTTGCTCCGGCGGCAGGGGAGCCTTCTCCCGTGGCAGCCTGTCCAGCGATTCGAGGGCAGAGGACGAACGCTTCTCCAACGTTGCGGTCTTTTTTGACTTGCTTTTCTTTTTCGCTTTCGCCTTCGGTGTATCCGTGGGCCCACTCGGGGGAACCCGATCGTCCAGCCGGTCCAGGGCTGCGCGCGGCTTCTCCGGTTTGTTTTTCACCGGGGCGGATATCACGTCTTCCACGGCCTTTTCTTCCCGCTCCGCAGCACCAGCTGCTTCGAGAGAAACGAGTTCTACGGGCACCGACGGTGCGGTTCCCTCATCTTCCGTGGCCAGCACATCCCCGGGAGCCTCACCAACTTCCACGATATCCGAATCGCTGTCCATGGCCTCCAGAAAATCCGAAACGCTCCAATCCGTCTTGTCGGCGCGCCGACTGAGGCGATCACGCACGATATCCACATCGGGTGAGTCGGGGAAGTCGCGGATAAACTGCGCGAGTTGATAGTCTGCTTTATCGGCCGCATCCAACTCGCTATCGTATAGACGGCACAGGCTGTTAACGACTTCCAGGGCATCGTCCGCCCGATTGGCCCGTTTGCGCGCCCGCAGATACCACTCTACCGCCTCCACTGGACGGTCCAGTGCCACGTGAATGTTGGCCGTCCGACTCAAGACCTCCACATTCCGTGGGTAAATGCGCGCGAGAACAAGGTATTCTCCCAAGGCGGCATCGTAGTCTCCCTGTCGTTCCAGGGCCTCGACCGGTCCGAATCGGGGCTGATCGATGGCGGTGTCTTGTCCCGGGGCCACCATATCGACGACCACGCGGGAGAGCAGAGAAATGAAGACATGGGCGTAGAGGGCGAAACCGGCCATGCTCAACCCGAGTATGGCCGCGAGGTATAGAAGGAGTTGGCCCGTCAAGGCCTGGCGCAGTACCAAGGTCTCCACCCAGAAGAAGAACCCAACGAACAAGACCGTGAGCAATTCCAGCGTAACGGTGCTTTCCTCGTAGTAGAGGAATCTTCTCCGAAGGAGGTAAATACCCCATCCAAAAAAGGGGATCAACAGGGCATATCCGACAAGCTGAACGATTAACAAGGCTTGAACAAGTCCATCGGTTTATTTCCTCCCAGACGCTCTCTTAGAAGGTTAACGTGACAAAGGCGTAAAAGTCCAACTTTTCTCGAATTTAACTCAGGGGAGCAGGGGATAAATCCACCGTTTCACCGGGAAATATCCCTTTTTGACCCCACGGAATTGACTTCGAGCGGGACCGATCGCTATGATCGGGGCTGTCGTGGGCGTGGCGTGCGCCCGTACCCGTCAACATCTCATTCGGACGCGAATTCGTCCCTGGTTAATCTGTCGGGTGTTCCCTTGGAAGATTTCGATGTTAACAACGGCGCACGCGACGGAATCGGTGGTCTTGTGGTTCCCCATTCCACCAGTAATACGGTCCTTATCACATCACGAACCCAACAGAGGTACCTAGCATGAAGTTCACCATCATCGGGGGCGGCAGTTCCTACACCCCCGAACTCCTTGACGGCCTGTTTTCCCGGTTGGATTCCATCCCCGTATCGGAAGTGTGGATGATGGATCTGGACGATGCCCGTCTGCAGATCAATGCGGACTTTGCCCGTCGTATGGCGGCGCGCCACGGCGATCCTTTCACGGTTCACACGACCAACGACATGCGTGAAGCCGTCACCGGTGCCAAATACGTAATCACCCAGATCCGGGTAGGGCAGATGCAGGCCCGTATCGAAGACGAGCGCCTCGGACTGCGCCACAACATCGTGGGTCAGGAAACGACCGGTGTTGGTGGCTTCGCCTGCGCGCTGCGCACCATCCCGCGCATCCTGGAAGTAGCCCATGCCATGGAAGAATTGGCTCCCGACGGCTACTTGCTGAATTTCACCAATCCCGCCGGTATCGTGACGGAAGCCGTGCTGAAGCACAGCAAGATCAAGAGCGTCGGCCTCTGCAACGTGCCCATCGGCATGATCATGGAAACCATCAAATATTTCGGTGGCGAAGTTTCGGACATCGAGTTGGACTATGTGGGCCTGAACCACCTCTCCTGGGTCCGCAAGTTCACCAAATCCGGCGAAGACATCACGGCCGGGGTGCTCGAGAAGTTTTTTGAGAACGCCCGTTCCGAGTGGGAACATGAAGTAACCCGGGACAACATGATTACGGCCATGTCGAGCCTGGGCATGTTCTGCAACTACTACCTGCAGTATTTCTACTCCACGGATACCGCGCTGGAAACCATCAAGCAGAAAGACAAGACCCGGGGCGAAGAAGTCCTTGAGATTGAGGCGGCGTTGTTCAAGAAATACGCCGATCCCAACCTGAATGAGAAGCCCGAAGAGCTGGGCAAACGGGGTGGAGCCCACTACTCAACCGCCGCGTTCTATCTCATCGACGGCATCGAAAATGACCGGCAGAATCGCCAGATTGTATGCTGCCGGAACAACGGTGCAATCCCCACCTTCGACGATGATATTTCGGTGGAAGTCAGCGCCATCATTGGTAAAGACGGTGCCCAGGCCATTCCCCAGGAAGCGCCTGCGCCCATCATTCGTGGTTTGATGCAGCAGGTAAAGGCCTATGAAACGATGACCGTGGAAGCCGCGGTCACGGGAGACCGTGAGAAAGCTTTCCAGGCCTTGCTTCTTAACCCGCTGACGCCGAATGCCTCCGGTTGCCGCGCCTTGCTCGACGACCTGTTGGAAGTAAACAAAGCCCACCTACAGGGTACGTTTTTCTAACACTAGCCGCTAAGCAATGGTATGGGAGGTGATCCCCCCGTACCCAGCAGGATACTTGTCCTCACCCCGATATTCGGGTGACAACGCAACGTCGTTGCGTGGAGCTTTATATGAGTCATGCGGTAGTAGAGACTTCCCTACCCGATCGCGCGCCAACGGCGCGAGGCAAGGTGCGCGACCTCTATGATCTGGGCGATACGCTCTTGTTGGTTGCCACAGACCGGATATCGGCCTTTGACTGGGTCAATCCCGTCGGCATTCCTGACAAGGGGCGTATACTGACCCAAATCTCCTTGTTCTGGTTTGAGCAGATTAAGGACCTCGTCCCCAATCATCTTATCTCGGCGGATATCGCAGATTTTCCCGCCGAATTCCAGGCAGCCCCGGAGGTCTTCGCGGGGCGCTCCATGCTGGTGAAAAAGTGCGATATGTTCCCCGTGGAATTCGTCATCCGCGGCTACCTGGCTGGAAGCGGGCTGAAGGAATACACTACGGCCGGCACGGTCTGTGACATTCCATTGCCCGAAGGCCTGGTAGAGTCCAGTAAGCTCCCCTCGCCCCTCTACACCCCGGCAACCAAAGCCACCGACGGGCACGACATCAACATCAGTCCCGAAAAGGCTGCCGAGATTATCGGGGAGTCCTGGAACACCCGGGCCTCCGAGGCAGCCCTCGCCGTCTACCATCGTGGGCAGGAGATTGCGGCCGAGCGTGGTATCATTCTCTGTGACACGAAGTTTGAATTCGGAACGCTTGACGGGGAACTGGTGCTTGCCGATGAGGTACTGACGCCCGACTCCTCCCGCTTCTGGCCGGCAGCGACCTATCGGGCGGGTGAACCCCAACCTAGTTTTGACAAGCAATTTGTCCGCGACTATCTCTCGAGCACCGGCTGGGACAAGAATTCTGAACAGCCGCCCCTGCCCGAAGACGTGGTGGCCCAAACGCGTGCAAAGTACCTTGAAGCCTACACCTTGCTCACCGGCAAAAAGGACCTCTAGTCTATGGATGCAGCGCAACTCGACGCCCTGATTGAAAATCCGCCCCCCCAGTATTTCCCCCGGCCGCAGGGCTGGGATGATGACGATCAGGTGCGGGATGAGTGTGGCGTCTTTGGCGTCTACGGCCATCCCGAAGCAGCCCGACTGATCTATCTCGGACTCTATTCGCTACAGCACCGGGGCCAGGAAGGTGCTGGTATCGTCTGCGCCGACGAAGGTGCCCTCAGTGCCCACCGGGGCGTGGGGCTGGTTTCCGATGTGTTTCGCCCCCACAAGCTGGCCCGGGTGAAAGGAGCACAGGGCATCGGCCATGTGCGCTACTCCACCTTCGGCAACAACAATCTGAAGAACGTGCAGCCGCTGGTCGTTGACTATCGCAGTGGTTCCATGGCGGTGGCCCACAATGGCAATCTCGTAAACGCCGGCGTGCTCCGCGATGAACTGGAAGACAAAGGAGCCATCTTCCAGTCCACCACTGACAGCGAAGTGATTCTACATCGTATCTCGCGGTCAGAAGGCAACAACTTCACCGAGTGCGTTATTGATGCCCTCCGGGATGTCATGGGCGCCTACTCGGTGGTGATTATGGATGGCGACGAGATTGTCGCCGCCCGGGACCCCTATGGCTTTCGCCCCCTTTGGCTCGGCAAGCTGGATGACAGCTACATTGTCGCAAGTGAAACGTGCGCCCTCGATATCATCGATGCGGAGCGCGTGCGCGAGATAGCGCCGGGCGAGGTGGTCACCATCAACCGCAACGGTGTTCATACCCAGCGCCCCTTTGAACCGGTGGTACCCAAACAGTGCATCTTCGAATATATTTACGTCTCCCGTCCGGACAGCGACATTTTCGGCGCGAGCGTAGACGAAGTGCGCAAGAACATGGGCCGTGAACTGGCCCGTCACGCCCCCGTAGAGGCGGACGTGGTGATGGCCGTGCCCGACTCCTCGAATCCGGCCGCGCTGGGCTATGCCCACGAATCGGGCATCCCCTTCGATATGGGAATTATCCGTAACCACTATGTGGGACGCACCTTCATCGAGCCTGAGCAGGGCATCCGGGATTTCGGTGTGAAGATCAAGCTCAATCCCAGCCGCAGTGCCATTGAGGGCAAGCGCATCGTATTGGTAGACGATAGCATTGTACGCGGTACAACGGCGCGAAAGATCATCAAGATTCTTCGGAGCCACGGCGCAAAGGAGATTCACTTTCGGATCTCATCGCCCCAGATTATCAATTCCTGCCACTACGGCATTGATACCCCCAATCCCAGCCGTCTCATCGCCCACAACATGACGGTGGACGAGATTCGGGACTATCTCGGCGTTGAAACCCTGTCCTACCTGCCGATTGATGCCCTCGTGGCCGCAACGGGCGGTGCGCGAGAGCATTTCTGCCTGGGGTGCTTTAACAACGACTATCCGACGCAGGTGCCGGGTGACTTTCAGTTCCGGGCACCCCACAATCGGCACGTGGATCACAGCACGGAGTTGCTGGGGCAATAGTCCGCGCTTCACGGAAGACCACAGATCGACAACGAGCCTGACAATCCCACTCGGGGTAGTCAGGCTCGTTTTTTTTCACGTTGGGTGCAGGCGAGCACCTACGGAAATGTATTTGAGCACGAGGCCGGCCGGTACGGCGCAATGGGGAGCAGTGCCGGATCGCGATTCACAAAAAAACGCCCGACACACGTTGTCGCGTGTCGGGCGTATTGGCTTGCTTGGTTTCCGTGGGCGGGAAGCGTCTGGCTAGATCAAGCCCTGCTCGGCAAGTCCCTTGGCAATGCGCTTCTTTTCCGCAGCGTTCAGTTCCCGCTGGGGGGGACGGACATAGCCAGGGTCGAATCCACGTTGACGCATGATTTCTTTCAGGGCCGCCAGGCCACCGCCATAGGTGAAGAGACGGGTAGCCTTCTCCAGACGAAGCTGGGCTTGCCAGGCTTTCTTCAGGTTGCCCTTCGCGACGTTGTTGTAAACGTCTACGTATAGATCGATGTAGGCGTTGGAGGAACCCGATACCACGGCTTTTCCACCCGCCACCATCGCCTGGAATCCCTGCTCATCGGAGCCATTGATCACGGCAAATCCTTTTTCCGCTTGTCCGAAGAGGCGGGTCAGGAGAGGCATGCTGCCCGAACTGTCCTTGATACCCACGATATTGTCGTGATTCGTGGCCAGCTTATGAACGAGCTCTGCCGACAAGGCGTTCTTCGCACAACTTGGAATATTGTAGAGCACGATTCGGAAATCGGGTACCGCCTTGGCAATGGTCTTATAGAAAAGCTCCAGGGCTGCGTCGTCATACCCATAGAAGCACGGGGTCACCACGGCCGCCGCATAGGCACCGGCGGCCTGGGCGTGCTGGGTCAACTCGATCGTGGTTGCTGTGTCCATCGCACCGGTATGGGCAATGACTTTGGCCTTTTTCCCGGCCCCCTGAAGGGTCTCTTCGAGAATCGTCTTGCGCTCATCGGTGGAACACAGGTGGCCTTCGCCGGTAGTTCCACAGGGAAAGAGTCCCGCAGCGCCCTTCTTCACCATGTGCTCCGCGAGGGGAGCTACTTTGTCAAAATCGACGAATTCGCCACCCTTCGTAAAGGGGGTCACCACCGCCGATATAATGCCATTCACATCAAATTTCATCCCTGATCCTTTCGCAATGAGGCCCCAAGTCCTCGCATTGCCCGGGTAATTGGAGCATACTGACCATAAAACAGCTACGATGAATCATACAATATTTAATCGTGTAATTCGAGCTTATATTGAATCACGGCATAAAAGCGATTTCCGAAGTGCTATCGTTGGCGCTTTTCTTCCGCTTTTACCCGCTCCCAGGCGGCCATGGCTTCTTCTGGCGTGGCGGCCCGGTTTTCGCCAAAGACATGGTCATGTCGGCGAATCATCTTCTCGTGGGCGGTCTCCAAGACCTCCCGATAGGTGAAATGGCCTTCGGCTTCGGCGGCCGCGATACTGGCGAGCAGCGTGAAGAGGGCATCCCCGCACTCTTCTGTCATATGGGCCCGATCGCCCGATGCGACGGCCTCCGCAAACTCGACCGCTTCGTCACAGGCATACCCGGCAAAAGCCCGGGTATCTTGCTCCTGGTCCCAGGGACAGCCCTCCGGGGAGCGCAGGAAGCGGGCCAGATCAATGAGGGCCTGATGCCACTCCGACTCTTGTTGAGGCTGTTGGGGGAGATGGGGATAGGTGGACACGAAAAACCTCCAGGGTAATTTATTTACATTGTGAACAAAAATACCGTAAAGTTCTCCACCCATTTGCCGATGAAGTACTATGACGCAAGTAACAGATGGACAAGGAGGTCCTTATCATGACGGTACAGTGCTGTGTTTGCAAAAAGATTAAGCTGGAAGATTCATGGACGAAGTCGCAGCTGGAACGTCCCCACGACGTGAGCCACACCTATTGCCCGGCGTGCCTGCGGGTCTCGGAAGCCGCCATGGCTATCGAACGCCTTCAGGCCAATGCGGTCCACCCGCTTACGGCCTGAGAGCCCTACCCGCAATCACTCTGAAAAGAGCTCTAGAATTTCCGGTTCTTTCGGGGGTTTTAAGATAGGGTAGAGGTCTACCAGAACTTCCACGTCGATGGCCGCATATTGAATCTGGTCCGGCGAAAGGGGGCGGAGTGTCCAATCGGAGGTCTGATTGGTCTTATCCAGGTAGATCCCGAGTTCGCGCTCGCACACGTCGCCGAGCTTGTGACTCAGTCCGACGGTCTTTTTGTGCCGTTGACGGGAGAAGTGGAGCGTGTCCATCACGTTGTGGATGCGAATGCCATGTTTCCCGAGCATCTGTTCTTCGAAAAAGGCATTATGTATGACTTTTTCCACCGCGTCGTTTTCCATCAGGGATTTGACCGGGGCCAGGTCTTCCATCGCCAGGGCATCAATGATCCAGGAGTGGTTCTCAATTCCCAACTGGATGGTGCAGAGCACCCGGGGTTCATCCAGCGTCGTCTCCACATCGAGGGCTATCATGGGCTCCTGCTCAAGGCGCTGACACACCTCAGACATGGCCTCGTAGGTTTCGACCCAGGTAATGGGGTAGCGGGGTTGATAGATACCTGCACGCCGCGCTGCGATCGCAATGGCATTGTCTTCCGACTCGACCTCAAGTAAGGAGATGTCGCTGGTATCGTTGCCTTCGAGCAGCCCCTCAAATTGCGCCAGGGCTCCCGCACGCCCGAGACTCGGATCCTCCAGGCGTTTCATCCAATAGCGACTGGTGATGAGCAGGGTACCACCAGGGCGGAGATGGTCGAAGGCCTTCGCAATCACTTCTCGCCGCGCCTCGTCGGTTTTGAGCCGGGTCATGAGGTAAATCATGAGTACGAGGTCGTATTGTTTTTCCGGAACCTTGCTGAATCCGTAGGGCACATGGGGGTCGTACCCATCGGCATCAAACTTACGCCGCTTTAACCAATTCACATCCGTGCCCCGACCACAGCCAAAACAAAGAATATCCTGCTTGGGGTGGATATAGAGGGTCTCCACAAGACGTTGGAGAATCGGGGCGGCTTCCGTGCGGGCACGAACGCGGCGTTGGGGGGATTGGGGTTGGCTCTCGGCTTCGCTCATACGGTGAAATCAGTGACTTCCGACGGGGTTGGGGCGCGATTTATGAATCAATACAGGGGGCGGGACGTACGAAATACATGGTGGCTATGCAGCGCCACCAGGCACCAAATCCCACGGCCCCATTATACGACCCTATGCGACGCCCCTGCAACGGCGAACCACCCCTGAGCGTTCCAAAACGCGGTAGGGAAACCTATTCCAGCCACGCCAATTGGCCAGAATCAGTCCGGAACTCACTTGCCCCCCGTCAGGAAAGCATAGAGCAGCCCCGCCAGCACCAACGCCCCCAGCCCCAATAGCACATATTTTGTGGTCGCCGGACGCAACGCCCCATGGATGGCCCGTTTCATTTCGTCGGCAGAGGCGAAACGCCTGGCCGGGTCGTGGGACAGACAGCGCATAATCACACGATCGAGGCGGCGGGGCAGGGCACGGTTCACCCGGGAAGGCGGCGGTGCCTGGGCCATGGGAACTTCCCCGGTCAACATCTGGTAAAACAGGACTCCCACCGCGTAGATATCGGCCGGAGGCCCACAGGATTCCGGATCTTCAATCAACTCGGGGGCAATGTATTGAATGGTGCCCAAGGCTGCCCGTCGGTCAAAGCCCTGGCTCCCCGTGGCCTGCGAGAGGCCCACGTTGAGCATGACAATCTTCCCGCTCGGACGGACGATAATATTGAGGGGCTTCAGATTCCGATAGACACAATGCTTATGCACATAGGCCAGGGTATCCAGAATCTGGTCAATGAGCACGAGGCTCTTATCCAGCGGCAAATGCCCGCCTTTTTTCTTCAGGAGGCGAGCGAGGGTCATACCTTCCACATATTCCATGGTGAAGAAGGATAGATTTCCCCGTTCGGTCTGGCCAAAGTCATAGACCCGGATAAGGTGCTCGTGGGAAAGTTTCTGAAGCAGCTTAATTTCTTCAATAAACCGTGTGGCCGCGCGCGGGTCCTTCATGAGGTCCGGGTGCATCAACTTCAGGGCCTTCCGCGCTTTCAACCGCAAATCATCCACGACGTACACCGCGCCGATGGTACCCACGGCCACCAACTCGACCACTTCGAAACGCTCATTGAGTACATCCCCAATCTCGGGGGAATAGGCCACCGACTCGGGCGCAATTTTCAATTCCCGTGCCACGGGAATATCCAACTGGGCATCGGCATCATCAAAGATGGTCTCTGGCTCGAAATTGCTGTCATCCGTTTCGTCCATGGGGAGGGGGCGAGAAATATCGAGGGCATCTTCGTCTTCCAGCCCCATGGAGGGAAAGAGAGGACGGGTGACCAACTGGGAGGGCGTGGGGGCGTCGTCTTCCGGCGTATCCAGGTCGTGGCCCGACATGGGGGGAAGATCGGGCCGTGCATCGGCCTGCGGCGCTTCTGTGTTGTTGCTATCGTCGTCCCGTGAACCCATAGGCTACCTATTCCGTCCTTCCTCGCGTGGCGCACGCTGCGCACCATCAACTGCATGATAGCGCAGCCTGTGCTACTATGGAAAGCAGGCGAGGTGACGTCGGGTGACCGGTCTTGTCGACGTGGGATTTGGCAGTCTAAAGCACAGGGGACAAAGCGCATGGAAGAAGTCGTGGTGGGGTTTTTCCTTTGGATTGGCAGGGGCATACTCCACCTCTTCGCTTGGGTATTCGACCTCCATTTCATTCCGAGCCTGATCCGCTTTCCCGGCACGGTCATCCTGGAATGCACGGTGGGAAGCAATCGCTACACGGAAGACCGCCCGACGGTGGCGGAATATGTGGTGGGGGCGCTGTTTTGGCTTGCCGTGTTGTTTGGGATATATATGCTGGTGCGGTGAACAGCGCAACTACGCACAGCACTAAGCCACCCCGAGATGGCGCTTAATAAAGGCCATGAAGGCGTCGGCCCGCTCCGCGTCTTTGCCTTCCACACCCGGGTGCACGATGCACTCGATACCCAGGGGATCCATCTTCTCTTTGAGCGCATAGCCAAAGCGGGGATGGTGGATTCCGATGCTGCGATTGATAATGGGGGCGTCTTTTTCGCTTTTGTAAATCAGCAGGGCCGGCGGGTCATCCTGGGTAAGATGGGGCAGGGCAGAATAGGCGTCGAAGAGCGCGTATTTCTCCGGGGGCAGGCTATCCAACTTCTTGAGATTTACGCCAAACAATTTCGACAGCGCACCGGTCGTCCACGTATCGCTATCGGGAAAAAGCTCCCGAATGAACCGGGGATCATAGGAGGTCTGGCCATTCTCCACGGCCATGCAGGTGAGGCGGGTCGAATGGCGCAACACCGGGTCCGCGTTGTCAGGGTCCGCCATGTCATCATGAAAGCCGAGCCACAGGGAAATGCCCGCCCCCGCAGAGCCGCCAGACGAAGCGATACGGGTGGGGTCCATATTCCAAGCCGCCGCATTATGCCGCACGAACTGAAGGGCACGGGCGGCATCCTCAAATTGCGCGGGGGCGATGGCCTCATCGGTAAATCGGTAGGTCAGCGTCACCACCGCAATCCCCGCATCAAGGCATTCGCGGAGATAGTGGTTACTGATTTTTTTCTGGCCATGCCGAAAGGCACCACCATGAATAGAAATCAACACGGGGGCGGGCGTGGGGGAGTCCACCGTCCACACATCCATCAGGTTGCGGCCGTGGGGGCCATAGGACACATCCCGATGGGTCGGCGGCACGGCGGGCACGAAGAGGGCCTCATCGTCGTCCAGTCCCGCCAGGTTCACGTTGTGGGTGAGATGGGTGTTAAAAAAGCCGATGGTGGCCGCCCATGCCTCGTCACCGATGACCTTTGAAGTACGGATTCCGTGACCGCCTTCTTCAAAGAGCAACAGCTCCGTGTAGGGCTGCACTGGCTTCATGGTCTCATACATCTGGACCGACTGCTGAAAGGGGGCCACACCGTCGTCCTTGGCGTGGACCAATAGGAGGGGCGGGTCATCGTGGGAGAGATAGTTTATGGGAGACGCGGCCTTCCACACGGGGCTATCCGCAGAAAAGGGCACGCCAATCCACCGTCCGTTGCTCTCCCGGCGCTCATCGCGCCGCGCGCCCTGATGGCCTCCTTCTCTCAAACGGCTTATAAAGTCACTCACACCGGCAAAGGACACGGCGGCCTGCACGCGACTGGAAAATTCCGGGTGCCCACCCGCCCCTTCCATGGCAGCGTCTCCCGCCGACACGGCCAGCATCTGGGACAGGTGCCCGCCGGCCGATTGCCCGAAAGCACCGATTCGCCGTGGGTCAATGGGATAGTGTTCCGCCTGGGCGCGTAGGAAGCGGACCGCCGCCTTGGTGTCGTGCACGGTGGTCGCGAAGGTGTGCTCGGGTACGCCCCGGTATCCGATAGAGGCCGCGACAAAGCCCGCCTCCGCAAAACGCCGGGCCTCTGCCGCAAACTTTGCCCGCGATTGCGTCTTAAAGCCCCCGCCGGGAATGGCGACGATGGTCGGCAAGGGGCCGGTCGCATTCTGTGGCACATAGAGATCGAGCAGGAGAGGACCCGATGGCGTGGTGGAATAGACCAGGTCACGATGAACATCCACCGCGGGGCTTTCGCCATAGGCCCCGGTGCTTAACCAAACGGGCGTAGTAAGGACGAAACCCACCATCAGGAATAGCACCTGGAGTCTGGGTACTTTGGTCATGTCATGGATTCCCTATGGGTAGCGTGACGCCGTCAAGGTCTGGAACATAGCAACACCAAACATAGTATCGGGTTGTATTGGGAAAATTCGAGCAGGTGCAACCGCACGGTGCAGGCCGCTGACGTGAAGCCAAACCCAAGATAGCCGCGAAGGTCCTTAGCCTGTGTCAAAATGAATTCGAATCTGTAGCGTAATAGGGTCAATTCATAGATGAACCAGATTGCCACGGGGCCTAAAGAATACCAACGTTATGCCGTCACCCGCTACGCGGGTTGGACATTGTGTGGCCACGAGCGTTCCTGGGGTTCCGCTCGTGCCTCGCTACACCCCAGGCTTTACGCCGATACCCGCTTCGCGGGCTGTGATTATATGCGCAGTACCACTCGCTACCCAGAGACTCGATAATGCTTCCAAGCGTGGCTATACAAGCAAAGCAGCAACGGCATTACGACTAGCTGTCGCGAACGGAAGCATATACTGTCACCCGCTACGCGGGTTGGGCGTGGTATGACCACGGGGATTCCTGGGGTTGCGCTCGTGCCTCGCTACACCCCAAGCTTTACGCCGATACCCGCTCCGCGGGTTTCGATTTCGGATGTAGAAACTCTTCCATTCCCAAGAACCGCTGGATTCTCAGGGGACGCATGCACAGGCACATTGCCTGACACCCGGCTAACAGATTCAGGTGCTGGGTGGCGCGGGCGTATATGCTGTGATCAGCGACGCGGGCTGCAACGCAGTACATGTCCGGACAACTCTTCCCCTGGCTGCTACCTATGTATGTTCCGAATGCACTGACATTTTGTTGCGTTTTTCGAAGCGAAGGGATAGCATAACCGCAACAATAGATATCTCCGTCTTCACGCTTAATTACGTATGCTGCCAGAGGCTCATTTTGGACATACGGTGATGCGTCAGAGGAGGAATCATCGCAAATTGCGCGTAAGGGGGTAGCTGTCTAGAATCCAAGAACACCAATCACGTCTTAGAATAGCGAACGCACCTCACCTTATAACAACAGCCCGCGAAGCGGGTAACAGCGTAAAGCCTGGGGTGGAGCGAGGTACGAGCGGAACCCCAGGAGATTTTCCAAATATCCATCCACAAACCCGCGTAGCGGGTGACGGCAACACCGGCAGAGAAGAACAACCGACCGCCAACACCGCGCGTTCGGAGGGAGGCAAGACATGAGCTCAAGCTACTGTAATCTCATTTACCACATGGTGTTCTCCACGAAGGGGCGCAAGACATGGATTGACCCTGCCATTGAAGCGCGCCTCCACGAGTATCTCGGTGGCGCCATTCGCGGCGAGGGCGGCGTCTCGTTTCGTGTGGGGGGGATGGAGGACCACGTACATATCCTGGCCAAACTTCGTCAGACAAAATCCGTCTGCGATGTATTGCGCGACATCAAGGCCAATTCATCGGGTTGGGTACACAAGACTTTTCCGGGCTACGAGGACTTTGCATGGCAACAGGGCTATGGGGCGTTTACGGTAAGTGCAAGCCACATCGAGTCCGTGTCGAGATACATCGACAACCAGCGCGAGCACCACAAGCATATGACCTTTCAGGAGGAATTCATCGGCCTCTTAGAAAAACATGGTATCGAATATGATGAACGTTATCTGTGGGACTGAATAGAGGAACTGATTGTCGAGCATTTCCAGCAGAGGTGTTGTGCCGCAATTCGTGCCGGGAGGTTGCCGTCACCCGCTACGCGGGTTGGACGTTGTGTCGCCACGAGGGTTCCTGGGGTTCCGCTCGTGCCTCGCTCCACCCCAGGCTTTACGCCGATACCCGCTTCGCGGGTTGTGATTATATGCGCAGTACGACTCACTACCCAGAGACTCGATGATGCTTCCCCGCGTGACTGTACAAGCAAAGCGGCAACGTTATTTCCACTATCTGACGCGAACGAAAGCATATAC
>JAXMOL010000033.1:0-86959 GCA_034669905.1 Candidatus Hydrogenedentota bacterium | reverse complement strand
ACCGGCGGAGCCGGATCGCGTGGCACGGTGAAGGGGATATGTGTTGCACTCGAAACAATAGATACCAACCCAGACGAATAACCAACCACCTTATCCACACCGACTTCCACCAGAATAATAAAAACTACTCGTGCCACGCGATCCGGCCCTGCCGGTTCGTGTGCGTGGATTCACCGACTACGTTGGTCTGCAACGGATACTTCCACAAGCCGCACGTCTATTACCAATGGCACGCCCGAGCAAATACACTTTACCTTCCATCCAGTCATGGTCGCTCCATGCACACGAACCGGCGGAGCCGGATCGCGTGGCACGGTGAAGGGGATATGTGTTGCACTCGAAACAATAGATACCAACCCCCCCAAAAAAAAGCGGACCACCTTAGACACCCGGGCTTCTACTATAAAAACGCCCCGCCAGAAAAGCTCCAGCGGGGCGTCGTACTTTTAATCCAGCCTATCCTCTCAGCGCAGGCTACTCACACAACTCAAAAATCCCCGCGCCGCCCATGCCGCCGCCGATGCACATGGTCACGAGGCCGTATTTGATCTTGCTGCGCTTCATCTCGTGCAGCAAGGTGGCGGCCAACTTCGCGCCGGTACAGCCGAGGGGGTGCCCCAGGGCGATGGCGCCGCCGTTGACGTTGACAATGTCCTCCGAAAAGCCCATCTCGCGGACGACGTGGATGGTCTGGGTGGCGAAGGCTTCGTTGCATTCGACGAGGCCGATGTCTTCGGGGGTAATGCCGGCCATTTTACAGGCGGCGTGAATCGCGGGTATCTGGGGCGGCCCGAGGTATTTGGGTTCGCCGGCTTTGACGACCCAGGCGCGCATTTTGCCCAGGGGCTTGAGTCCGTGTTCTTTCACGGCTTCGCCACTGGCCAGCACGCAGGCCGCCGCACCATCGCTGGTCTGGCTGGAGTTACCGGCGGTACACACGCCCATCTTCGGCGATGCAGCGAAGGCCAGGCGCAGGCCCGCGAGCACTTCGGGCGTGGTCTCGGGTCGTGGGCCTTCGTCGGTGTCGAAGGTGATGGTGCCACCACCGGGGGTCTTCACTTCGAGGGGCACGATTTCCTCTTTGAATTTTCCGGCGGCAATGGCGGCCCCGGCGCGCTGCTGACTGCGGGCGCCCCATTTGTCGGCCTCTTCACGGGTGATGTTGAAGTCGCGGCCCACGTTGTCGCCACAGGTGCCCATGGCGATGTAGATTTCGGGGAGCTCTTCCACGAGGGTCGGGTTGGGGCTGGGCTTGTTGCCGCCTGGTCCGATGAGGCTCATGGATTCCGTGCCACCGGCCACGGCGACGTCGAGCATACCGCATTCAATCTTCGCGGCAGCCACGGCCATGGCTTCGGTGCCGGAGGAGCAGAAGCGGTTGATGGTCATACCGTTGACGCACTTGGGCAGGCCGGCGCGCAGGAGGGCGATACGGGCGACGTTCATGCCCTGCTCGGCCTCGGGCGTGGCACAGCCCAGCACGACGTCATCGATTTTCGAAGGGTCAATGCCCGACGCTTCCACGGCGCCTTTGATGGCCACGGCGGCCATATCGTCGGGGCGGGTCTGCTGGAGGGTACCCCGTCCGGATTTACCCACTGCGGTCCGCTTTGCGGATACTACGTATACATTATCCATTGTTCTTATACCTTTCTGCGATCTTGACTGGTTGACCATCTGAAACCGCAAATGAAGATTTTAACCACGAATGAACACGAATCGACACGAACAGGCCGTTCATTGGCGATTCGTAGCTTTGTTTAAAATTTCATACGCTATGCTTGGATTCTCAACGTGTTGTAACCACAAAGAACGCAATGAGCACAAAAGATCACGCCTTAACATCGCAGCAATTGTATTGAAATCAGGGTCTGTATACACTCCGGCGCGAGGAGTGAAGCCTCGCTACAACTGGGTGGCCGGGAGGAACGATTCCCGTTTTTTCAATTCGTGTTTATTCGTGTTCATTCGTGGTTCAACTATTTATTTTCGTCTGACCGATGGCTACTAATTCCGCAGCGGTTTGTTGTTCATCAACATGTGCTGAATGCGCTCGACGGTCTTTTCCGTACCGCAGAGACTGAGGAAGCCTTCGCATTCGAGATCCAGGAGGTCCTGCTCGGTAATGGGCGTGCCCGCCAGGCGATCCCCGCCCACGAGGACGTTGACAGCCTTGCTGGCGATGAGGGCGTCGTGTTCGCTGGCCCAGCCATTTTGCTGCATGCTCCACACCGCGGCGTTGAAGGCCGCCGCAGGGCCATTGCCCAGGGCCTTGAGTTGGGGCGGAATCGGTGGCTTGTAGCCGGCCACGACCATGCCCTGACAGACCGACTTGGCCTTGGCAATCTGGTGCTCGTAGTTGGGCAACACAATATCGCTGCGACGGAAATAGCCGAGCTCGATAACCTCAGCCGCACTCGTACCCACCTTGGCCTGTCCGATGGCCTCAAAGGAACGACGCAGGAAGGGGAAGGGGTCTACGATGACGTTGGCGGGACAGTATTCCATGGCGCGGAGGTGCATCTCTTTGCAGCCACCGCCACCGGGAATGAGGCCCACGCCCATTTCGACGAGGCCCGCATAGGTCTCGCCCGCGAGCACGACGCGGTCGGCATGCTGGCAGATTTCGACGCCGCCACCGAAGGTGTAATGGTGGGGTGCGGCGACCACGGGCTTGCTGCAATACTTCATCCGAAGGAGCGTGCCCTGCAATCCGCGTACGGCCTTCTCGACGCCGTCCCAATTCTGCTGCATGATTTCGCCGAGAATCAGGAAGATGTTGGCGCCCGCACAAAAGTGGGGTCCCTGGTTGGCAATGATCATGCCGTCGAATTCATCGGCCTCGAGCAGATCCACGCCCTTGTTAATCATGGCGGTAAGGTCGGGGTCGATGGCGTTCATCTTGCAATGAAATTCGCAGCAGACAATACCGTCGCCCATGTCGATGAGACTGGCGCTGTCGTTCGTCGCCACCACCTTGGTGCTGTCGGTCTTGATGTTGGCCAGGCTGATTTCCCGGGGATTCTTGGGCACAGCCTTATAGGACTTGCTGTCGAGGTCGAAGTACTCGTCGACGCCGTTCTCGACGCGGTAGAAGCTGTTGAAGCCCGCGTCTTTCAGGGCCTTGGCAATGGGCGGAAGCGCCACGCCGATGGTGGCCATCTTTTCGCAGACCGTGTCAAAACCCAGGATATCCCAGGTTTCAAAGATGCCCACTTCCCAGGCGAATCCCCACTTGACCGCATTGTCGATGTTCACAATGTCGTCGGCAATCTCGGGGATGCGGTTGCCCGCGTACTGGGCCAGGTTGGCAAATTGCTTGAAGACAAACTGAGCGCCCTTGTCGTCGCCCAGATTCATGATTTTGAGCTTCTCTTCGATGGTCTCCACATTGCGGACCGCGCCGGTGCATTCGAAGCGGGGCTTAATGGGGGGACGGTATTCGAGGGTCTCGGGATCGAGGCCCAGGATAATAGACCTGCCCTTCTCATCCCGCTCTTTGGTCTTCTTGTAGAAGCCAGAGCCACTCTTATTCCCGAGGAGGCCCTTCTCCACCATCTTGTCAAACCAATCGGGCCCTTGCATGAGGTCTACCCGCTCATCATCGGGGCAGCCATTACGCACATTGCCCACCACCAGGTTGAGCGTATCAAGGCCCACCAGGTCGGCCGTGCGGAAGGTGGCGGAAGAAGCGTGGCCGATGGCCGGTCCCGTGAGGGCGTCCACTTCTTCGAAGCTCAGGCCGTCTTTGCCCATCTCGTGCATGGTGTATTGCATGGCGAAAGTGAGGAGGCGGTTGGCCACAAAGTTGGGCGTGTCTTTGGCATAGACGATACCCTTGCCCAGGACGTTTTCACAAAAGGCCGCCATGGTCTCAATGACTTCGGGCTTCGTGTTGGGGCTGGGGATGATTTCCAACAGCTTGAGGTAGCGGGGCGGATTGAAGAAGTGGGTGCCGAGGAAGTGGGCGCTCATCTCTTCCGTCATATCGGCCGCCATGGCCTTGATGGGGATGCCGCTCGTGTTGGAGCTGACGATGGTGCCCTCGGTGCGGTGTTTCGCGATGTTGGCGTAGACCATCTTCTTAATCTTGAGGTCTTCCTTCACCACCTCCACGATCCAGTCGCAATCGGCGATCTTGCCCATGTCATCGTCGAAATTACCCGTTTCAATGAGACCCAACACCGACTTGGTGTAAATAGGCGAGGGCTTGGCCTTGAGGAGGGCGGCCTTGGCCCCGTCTACGATGGCGTTGCGCTTGCTCTTCTTTTTCTTATCCGCATCGGACAAGTCGGGGGGCACGATATCCAGCATGATGCTGGGGATGCCACAGTTTGCCAGGTGGGCGGCAATCGCGGCGCCCATAACGCCGGAGCCGAGCACGGCAACACGTTTAATTTCCCGCATGGGTTCTTCTCTCCTTCTCTCCGAAATGTTGGGCCGCTCTACTTAACGGTCGTTAGGAAGTGTTCAGTATCGTACAACGGGGGGGCCAATGCCGTCAAGGGGGCCACAGAACGGGCGAACTGAACCGCGTGCACTTGGGGCGCACGCTGATTCATGATGATTCGCAGGCTTGTCATGGAAATCATTGACCCACCCTGTTCTTGCCACCCCGCACTGCCACGGGCTGCACGCCTTGTATCATAGGGTGTACACCGATTCGGTGCAAGTCCCACGCCCGTATTTCACCCTGACTGGGATAAATGCAAAAACCCCGCACCACCTCAGGAAGGCGATGCGGGGCAAACTTGTGACCACTCTTGCGTGTAGTCAGTGGCTATCAGGCGCTCTTGCGCTTGCGGGCGCGAAGTCCGAGACCGGCAAGGCCAAGACCAAGAAGGGTCATGGTCGCAGGTTCGGGGATGGGCGCGCCAGCACCCACGATGATCTGGATTTCGGTGCGGGCGATTTCGCCGCTACCGTCCGACGCACTAAGATAGAAGTCGTATACACCGTCAACGGTCGGGTCGAAGCCGGGGATGTACCAGTGGGCTTTCCAGGACTGCTGGGCCACATTATTGTTGGCAACAAGTGCATTGTAACTGGCGATATCCGTCGCTTCGGAACCCGCACCACCACCGGTGGTGTTGTCGCCAATGGAGTGGTCCCAGTGACCGTCTGCCTGCCCGGGATTGGGGGTGTGAATTGGATCGAACGCCACGAAGCTCGTGCCGGCACCCGGATCAAAGTCAATTCCGAGTTCGTAGGTCAGGTCACCGAGGTTGAACCCAGTGGTGTCATTATAGTCGGTGTTGATAGCCCACTCGAAGCTCCAAACACCGGTCGGGGCGGACTGAGTCGGGGCAACGCCTGCGGCGAAGGAGTAGGTGCCGTCGCCATTGCTGTTGAAAGTGTTTTCCGCAATACCGGACCCATTATGACGGAGCTTTCCGCGCAGTCCGAGTTCTACACTTCCTTCACGATCGACGGTGAAGCTGCCATTGGAGTTACCACCACCGAAAATCATACCACCGACAACTCCATTTACGGGTGTTACGTTGTCGTCAAAAGTAGTGACGGCGGATGCGCTTCCCGCAACCGTAAGGGCGGCAGCGATAGTCGCAGCCATAATTGTCTTGTTCTTCATAAAAACACTCTCCTGTTTCTCTCTGGGAAAATTCCCCTGCCTGAGTACAACTCTCCAGCACACACTGGACGACCTTGGATATACCGAGAAAGGAACTGAATTCGAAGCAACCCCAAGCGCCTTGCCCAAGCACACTTCACTCTCTCGCTATGGTAATAACAAGTGCAAGAATCATACCGAGTGATAGTCGCACTGTTAAGAGAAACCATGCCAGCCACTTAGAAAATACGCCCCTTTTCAGGTCGTCAAATTACCGGCACTTTTACGGATATTGTTTATCAAATGTGAACAGAATCTAACATAGGAACACATCCAGCATTCCCCGTGGCCCCACGGGAAACTCATGGTATTCTCATTTCTGCCAAGAAAACTTGAATCCCTTTTTGGTGGCCGATTACACTGGGCCACCGTGCCTGTGATCGTCATGGGCACCCCACGAACTGGCCTTATAGAATGGAGTACGACACCATGCACCGTAAACCCGCGCGCCTTCCGCTGCTCGCCCTGTGCGCCTTGATTGCCCTGTCTGTTATGGGCTGCGGAAAGTCCACCACCCCGGAAACGCCAGGCACTACCCCTGCACCGGTTGCGCCGACGGAATCGGCCTCCACTGCGGAAAGCATGGACGCCACGCCGGCTGCCGAAGCAACGCCGGACGCGACTCCGGCCCCCGTAACACCCCCACCTGCCCCGGAAGCGGCAGCCCCGGCCGAAGACTGGCTCATCGTCCCCGGTGAACGGGTCGGAAAGATCACGGCCAGCTCCACCGCCGCCGATCTCATTGCCGCCTATGGTGCCGAGAATGTGAAGGACACGGAGTTTTTCCTGGGCGAAGGAGAAACGGAAATGGGCACGGGCCTCTTTCTCGATGACGAGACCAAGACGGTCCGTATCCTCTGGATAGACCCCGAGAACAAGGCAAAGCCTGCCACGGTAGAGCTGACCGGCACGAAATCGGTCTGGAAAACGGCCGAAGGCATTTCCCTGGGTACGCCCCTTACCAAGGTCCAGGAAATCAATGGCAAGCCCTTCAAGCTCTATGGCTTCGAGTGGGACTATGGCGGCTCCCTGTCGGAAGGCAACAACGGGCACATCACGGGTCTCCCCCACGAAGACCCGGAGAAGGGCTTTCAACCCGTATTTTTCGGCCTCACCTTCCAGCCCGATTATGACGCCAAGCCGGACTTTCCGCAGGAGAAGTATTCCCAGGTTGCGGGCGACACGGAGTTCAGCTCCGACCATGCGGTGATGCAGGAACTCGACCCGGTGGTGTATGCCATCACGGTGAGCTTCCCGGAAGCCGGGGAATAACCACGCTGCTCGTCCATAGCAAATCATCCCGTGCGGCATGACCAGCCACACGGGACGCCCATCATATTGATCAAGAACGCCCCGCATGAAGCATGCGGGGCGTATTTATTTAAGAGGCAAGAGACTCCGCGCAGGCGGAACTCACGCAATGTTCCGCTTGCGGGCGCGGAGACCGAGACCGGCAAGCCCAAGGCCCAGCAGGGTCATGGTTGCAGGCTCGGGGATCGGTGCACTTGCACCGGCACCCACGATGACTTGAATTTCCGTGCGGGACACCAGACCGTTGCTGTCCGAGGCGCTCAAGTAGATGTTGTACACGCCATCCAGGGTCGGGTCGAAGCCTGGGATGTACCAGTGTGCTTTCCAGGAATTCTGGGCCACATTGTTGTTGCTGATATGGGTATTGTAGTTAAACACAGTCGCTTTAACGTCCGTCGCGGCGGTCGTGGCATTGTTTCCCAGGCTGTGATCCCAGTAGAGGAACGGCCAGGCCGAATTGGGATCGAGATCGTTGATGGGGTCAAAGATTTCGAAATCGGTGCCCGCGCCAGCGTCCTTATCCAGTCCCAATTCATAGGTCAATTCATCGAGGTCGAATCCGCTCGTTCCGTCGAAATCGGTATTAATGGACCACTCGAAACTCCAGACGCCCGTGGGGGCACTCTGCGTTGGCGCGACGCCGGCCGCAAAACTATAGGTGCCGTCCCCGTTGCTATTGTACGTATTCTCTGGATTACCGATGGCATTGTGACGCAGCTTGGCGCGCAGTCCAAGCTCAACACCACTGTTTTGATCAACGGTCCACGAACCGGTACCAATGCCATCACCCATGATGACACCATGGGTCAGGTTGGCATCATAACTCACGGCCGAGGCCGTTCCGGCCATGCCGAGTGCCGCCGCCATCATCAAGGTCAAAACTGTCTTCTTCAACTCAAATCTCCTTCGATTCAGGGCAATTGCCCCGCCAAAATGGATATCCAGCACACACTGGACGAACAGCGCAGCGAAAGGAGAATTTGATGTTTCAGCAACCCCAAGCCCCTTGCCCAAGCACATACCCTCTTCTGCTGCGGCCACTTTGAAGCAAGAATCGTTCCCATAGCGCGATCATGGGGCAAACCCTTTACGCTAAACCACTTAAGAAAAACCGTCGCCCATTCCATGGTGAATTATCGCCATTAATTCGGCGATTCTTATTCATCTGTGAACACTATATACCTAACTCTTTCCGACTTAAAGACATAACACAAAAGCCCCTTTTAAGGGATGAACAGGCACGTATCCATTCCAGACTTAGCCCTGCAATCTCATCCACGGGGCGTGCTGACCGGAGTTCGTTCGTGGACATGATGGCGCAGGGAGCTTCGGCACGAGTTTGGCACCCGGAACCGTGCAGGTGGTAGCCCTCTCAGATTCCAACACAGGTTCGGCGCTCGAACTCAGTGCAAACAGCGTAGGGAGAGTTATGGAATAAGAACCTTTATGAAACCTTTACAGCAAAGGCAGCCTCGCACCTGAAGAGCAGTCTCCGGGTGCCACGGACAGGCCCGGCATGATATGATCTTGCTCCCGGCCAACGACGGCCTACCATCGCGCAATTTCCACCAGGCACCCAGCACCCATGCACGTCGACGACCTCCACTACGACCTCCCCGAAGCACTCATCGCCCAGGAACCCTGCCCCAATCGGGACCAGTCACGTATGCTCGTGATTGACCGCGCGGCAGGCACGATCACGGAGGATGTGTTCGCCAATCAGCCGAACTACCTGAATTCCGGTGATTGCCTGGCGCTCAATGACACCCGGGTTATCCGGGCGCGCCTTCATGGCACCAAGCCCACGGGCGGCAAGGTGGAGATATTCCTGCTCCACGAAGAGGGCCCCGGCGAATGGACGGCCCTCGTGCGCCCTTCCGCCAAGGTCAAACCGGGCACGGCGGTCCATCTGGCCGGCGGCGTGGTGGCGACAGCCGGCGCGGTGTTGCCCGAGGGACGACGGCTGGTCACCTTCGACACGCCCGACGTCATCCAGACACTCGAAACCATCGGCGAACTGCCCCTGCCCCCCTACATCCATCGGGACACCCAGGTGGACAGCGACCTGACGCGCTATCAGACGGTCTATGCCGCCCAGCATGGCGCCGTGGCGGCTCCCACGGCGGGGCTCCATTTTACGCCCGAAGTCTTTGCGGCGCTGGATGCCAAGGGGGTGAATCGGGCCGCTATAACCCTCCACGTGGGCTACGGCACCTTCAAGCCCATCTCGGCGGAAACGCTGGAAGAGCACTACGTAGACCCCGAAGACTTTTTCGTGTCGGAAGAGGCGGCGGCCACCCTCAACGCGACGCGCGCCCAGGGCGGACGGGTCGTGGCCATTGGTACGACGGCCACCCGCACCCTGGAAACCCAGTTTCGCGACGGTGCCTTCCAGGCCGGCGAAGGGCGCACGGACAAGTACATCTATCCGCCCTACGACTTCGGCGGCGTGGATGTCTTGCAGACCAACTTCCACCTGCCCAAGTCGAGCCTCCTGGCCCTGGTCTTCGCCTTCGCCGGGCGCGACCTCATCATGGAGGCCTATCAGTACGCCATCCGCGAAAAGTTTCGGTTTTATTCCTACGGCGACGTGATGCTGATTCTGTAGGGCACGTTGGTGTCAGCACAGCAACGGTGGAGTGCCACGGGTAACGTCACCAAAGAGACCCAAGGGTGCCACACCAACGTCATGAAAGAGCCCCAAGGGTGCCACCCTCAAGCGTTGTGGCGAAGCCACAGAAGCTTGTGGGTGACCCATGAACGCCACACGTCGTCAAGACAATTCCCATACCCCTGGACAAGCCACACCCACAAATGCGGTCGCGGAGCTCCCGTCTTTGAGGGTGGCACCCCAACGTCACGAAAGGGAGCCACGGGTAGGCCCGGCAGGGTTTACCCGTGCTGAAACGCCACCTGCTCTCGCAAGCTCCTCTACTATGCCCCTACAGCTTATCCTTCAAATACTGGCCTGTGTAGCTTTTCTTCTGCTTCACGATTTTCGCGGGTGGTCCGGTGGCGATGATCTTGCCGCCCGCGTCGCCGCCTTCGGGACCAATATCGATGATCCAGTCCGCCGTGCGGATGACGTCCAGGTTGTGCTCGATGACCACCACCGTGTTGCCGTAGCCGGTGAGGCGGTGCAGCACCTGGAGGAGCTTGTCCACATCGGCGGCGTGTAAGCCCGTGGTCGGCTCGTCGAGGATGTAGAGGGTCCGGCCTGTCTGGCGCTTGGCCAATTCGGAAGCCAGCTTCACGCGCTGCGCCTCGCCCCCCGAAAGGGTCGTGGCCGCCTGGCCGAGGGTGATGTAGCCGAGCCCCACATCGAACAGGGTCTGGACAGGGCGATAGATGGCCGGAATCGCCTTGAAGAAGGTGCAGCCGTCTTCCACCGTCATCTCGAGCACCTCGGCGATGTTCTTCCCTTTGTAGCGGACTTCCAGCGTGTCCCGGTTATAGCGGTGCCCATTGCAGGTATCGCAGGGCACGTAGACATCGGGCAGGAAGTGCATCTCAATAGTAATCAGTCCGTTGCCCTCGCAGGCCTCACAGCGTCCGCCCTTTACGTTGAAACTGAAGCGTCCGGGTTTATAGCCTCGGGCCTTGGCTTCGGGCAACTTGGCAAACAAATCACGAATAGGTCCGAACATGCCCGTGTAGGTGGCCGGGTTCGACCGAGGCGTGCGGCCAATGGGCGACTGGTCGATGTCGATAATCTTGTCGATGTGCTCCAGGCCTTCGATGGCCTTGTGGGCCCCGGGCTTTTTCTTGGAGCCGCCATGGAGCGCGCGGGACACGGCCGGATAAAGGGTCTCGTTGATGAGACTCGATTTACCCGAGCCCGACACTCCCGTGATGCACACGAAGAGCCCCAGGGGGATATCGACATTCACCTTCTTCAGGTTGTTGTGGGTTGCCCCGCGGATGGCGATAAACTTATCGCCGGGCTTCCGCAATTCCTCGGGCGCGTGAATGGAGAGCTTCCCCGTGAGGTATTGGCCCGTGAGGGATTTCTTCGAGGCCATGAGCTGCTTGGGCGTGCCCTGGGCCACGATACGACCGCCGTGGACCCCCGCGCCCGGCCCCATGTCGATGACATAGTCCGCCGTGCGAATCGTATCCTCGTCGTGTTCCACGACGATCACGGTGTTCCCCAGATTGCGGAGGCGCTCCAGGGTGGCGATAAGTTTGGCGTTGTCCCGCTGGTGAAGGCCGATGCTTGGCTCGTCGAGGATGTAGACCACGCCCACGAGGCCCGAGCCAATCTGGGTCGCCAGCCGGATGCGCTGTGATTCGCCCCCCGAAAGGGAGCCCGCCTGCCGGTCGAGGGAAAGATAGTTGAGGCCCACGCTGGAAAGGAAACCGAGCCGCTCGCGAATCTCTTTGAGGATGCGCTCGGCAATGATTTTCTGGGACTTCTCCAGCTTGAGCCCCTTCATATACTCCACGGCGTGCCCGATGGACATGGCAGTCACATCCATGATGGTGTGGTCGTCCACTTTCACGGCCATGGACTCCGGGCGAAGGCGTGAGCCATTACACTGGGGGCAGGGCCGCTTGGCCATGAACTCGGCAATCGTATCGCGGGACCAGTTGGAGTCGGTGTCGCGGAAGCGCCGCTCCAGGTTGGGAATAACGCCTTCGAAGACCCGTTTGGTTTCGTAGGTGCGCTTGGAGTTGGAATAGGAAAAGGAAACTTCCTCTTTGCCCGACCCATAGAGGACGGCATCGCGAAAATCCTGGGGCAGACTGGACCACGCCTTCTGGGGGCTCTGTTTGTAGTGTTTACACACAGAGAGCAGGGCCCGGCGATACATACCGTCCATGGCCTTGTGCATGCTCCAGGGCCGCACGGCACCTTTCTCGATACTGAGTTGGGGATCGGGGATGACCAGCTCGGGGTCCACTTCCATCACCGTGCCGAGGCCCGTGCAATTGGGGCAGGCACCATGGGGGTTATTGAAGGAGAAGGCCCGGGGCTCCAGTTCTTCCGAGGCAATGCCGCAGGCCACACAGGCGAGGTGTTCGCTCTGGAGCATTTCGCCCTCTTCCCCGTCCTTGGTTTGATACCAGATGCGGATGAGGCCCTTGCCTTGTTTGAGGCAGATTTCCACCGAATCGGTGATGCGCTTCCGGGCGCTGTCTTTCACGGCCACCCGATCCACCACCACGTCGATGTCGTGCTTTACATAGCGCTCCATCTCAATGTCATCGTCCACGTGATAGAAGGTGCCATCCACCCGGATGCGGGCGAAGCCCTGGCGCTTCACGTCTTCGAAGACTTTCTGATAGGTGCCTTTGCGCTGGCGAATGATGGGGGCGAGCAACTGCGCCTTGGTGCCTTCGGGCAGGGCCAACACAGAGTCGACGATGGTCTGGGTCGTCTGGGCTTCAATCACCTGTCCGCACTTGTAGCAGTGGGGCGTGCCGATACGCGCAAAGAGGAGCCGCAGGTAATCGTAGATCTCGGTCACGGTGCCGACCGTGGACCGGGGGTTCCGGTGGGTCGTCTTCTGCTCGATGGAGATGGCGGGACTCAGCCCTTCGATATGATCCACATCGGGCTTGTCCATCTGATCGAGGAACTGGCGTGCGTAGGCGGAGAGGCTCTCCACATAGCGGCGCTGCCCTTCGGCATAGAGGGTGTCGAAGGCGAGGCTCGACTTCCCCGAGCCACTGAGGCCGGTGATGACCACGAGTTTTTCGCGCGGGATTTCCAGATTCAGGTTGTCGAGGTTGTGCTCGCGCGCACCCTTGATGGTAATCACATTGGTGGAAACAGTCTTTTTAGGCGCCATGTGCGTACTACCCTGTTGGCCGAAATTTCGGTGTGGATCAAGCCCCCCATGATACGTGGCGGACACGGCCCCCGTAAACCATCCCCCCGGATTACCCACCCATGATACTAAATATTTATCCAGTATATCTATCTCGGGAGCGGTGCACCGAAACACGGTGGCGGCTCCCCCCGCCCCCCGCACCTCTTGAACACTGTAATACGCCTCTGCTACCGTTTACCCAGCTTCTGCGGCGCGTTGAGTTGGGGTGACACACGCCGGGTACAGGGGAAGCGTGAATGAGGGCGTCCCGGGCGGGGGCACCGAGTCTGCACATGCACCGTCGCCATGCCGCGGCGACTTGCGGTGAGCAAGCCATCGCTGCGGCGATTGAGGGGGCCATGACGGCCCGGAGGAACACCCTATGTATCCTGGATTGAACGCCTTTCGGGCCTTTGCGTTTCTGGCCGTCTTTCTCTTCCATGTCTACAAGCTCCACGCGGGCTACCTCGGTGTTATGGCCTTTTTCGTGCTCTCCGGGTTCCTACTCACCCCTATCCTCGTCGACATGCGGGAAAATTTTGACGCGGGTGGCTTCTTCCGGCGCTTCTATGGCCGCCGCGCCCTGCGCATTTTTCCGCTCTACTATTTCTATCTCTTCCTCGTCTCCCTGTTGGCCCTCATCGCGCTCCAATGGGACGAATTCCCGTCGCGTTACCAGGTGGAAGCCTTCCTGGACCAGGTCCCCCTGGCCTCCCTCTTCCTCATCGACTTTGCCCACGGCTTCGCGGACTATGAAAAAACGCGCCTCCTGACCCACTTCTGGTCGCTGGCGGTGGAAGAGCAGTTCTACCTGGTATGGCCCCTCGTACTTTTTTTCATCCCAAGGCTGAACCTGCGCGCCGTCCTGATGGGACTCATCGTGGCAGGCCCCATCATCCGTTGGATCATCGCCCTGGATGCCGTGCCCCAGACCCTTCCCTTCCTCACCACCGACAAGGCCCTGCTGGTCTACACCCTGCCCTTCTCTCATATCGATGCCTTCGCCATCGGGGGCTACTTTGCGCTTTTTGGAAAGAGCGGCTCGGGCTATTCGGTATGGGTGCTCCTGGCGCTGGCCTATGTCATTGGTGTGGGCACGGCATGGATGACGACGGGCACCTTTGTGGCCACCGAGCTGGGCTACGGACCCTTCATGAAGGATTCGGCCAAGCACATCTGGGGCTATTCCCTCCTCAACTTCGTCTTCGCCCACGCCCTGATTCACATCCGTGACCGGAAATTTCTACCCCTCGTGTTCGAAAACAGGGTGCTCGACTACCTGGGCCGCATCAGCTACGGGCTCTACGTTTACCACTTTGGCATCATCATGGTCATCACCGCCACCCTCCCCGATACCAGCGAGCTCATCCGCATCCCCCTCGCCCTCGGCCTGACCATCCTCGTCAGCGTGCTCAGCTACGAGTATATGGAGAAGTGGTTCCTTCAGTTTAAGGACCGCTTCTTCGAGCGCAATACGGCATCCGACACCCCAAAAGGACAGCCCATCCCCCAGGAAGCCACGTCTTAATGCCGCGGTGACCGCTTCCACTCGAATCCAGCATTGCTAAATTCACGATTCTAAATTCAATCTGCGTATGGCCGATGGAGTCCCGGGCGCGAATGCTGCTATTCTGTCGATAGGACGTATCAACGCTTGGCAATCTTCGCGGTGCGATGGACCTTTGGCAGAAGAACAGGGGAACACAGAATGAAATTGACGGTCCCCCCCCGTGTCAGGCCCCTTTCGATTTCGATAGTGGGTTGGGCCGGTATGACAGAAGGGGCCGTGCGTCTGGCTCAAAAGCTCTACGCACTTCTAATGCCAGACAACGGAACGTCCCGTGGTGCCGTCGACGTAAACTGGTGCCTCGAAGTCATCCTTTCTACTCTCCTGGTATACGGCTGTGTCGCATTGCTTAAGGGGAAGGCCTGGGCCCGGGTCGGCGTGGTTGGTGTGCTGGTGTCTAACCTACTGCGAGGTATCGTGCTGGACTGGTTCGACCACTGGAACACCTTTCCGATCGATAGCATCCTTGTTGTACTTGGAAGCGTGGCGCTTTACCTTCCGCGAAACGGCCGATTTTTCCGGGACACGGGGCTGTCCTCGCGCCTGACCTACCAAATTGGAACGGTACTTTGTTATACGGTGATTACCGTCCTTCTGGTGCCACTACTATCGATACCTGCGGCGCACTCGCTTCTGACGCCATCCGCCTCGTACAGACTCTTGGCCACCTTATGTGTTCTGCTGTTCTTCTACGGGGTTGGAAAGGCGCTTGGCCTGATACTTAATCCGAGTCGAGATGTGGGCGGTATTCTCGTGATTGCCTCCGTTCTGAGTCTGGCCTATGATTTCAGCGTGGCTATTGGACGGGTCGGCGGCCATCGTGCCCTTTGGAGCGCCAGTGATACGGTACCCAACATCGACCTCCGGGTCACTTGCATGATGGCGTTGATGGGTACGGTCTTTGGGGCATACCTGATACGCAGTACGCGACGGCAGGCGATGGGGTGATGGAGATATGTGCTTTCCGCCAAGATCACTATTCTCTATTCTAAATTCTCCATTCTCCATTCAAACTGCGCATAGTCGATGGACATAATACAGGCATTATTGCTATTCTACGGCCTTTCCAAACGCCCTTTTTATCGCGTGCGGTGCGCCCCGTGACCGGCCCCTCGCCGGACGCCCCCCGCAATGTGCACGATTTACCCGACAGGATGCTGACCCATGTGCAGTAACCACGAAGACCCGAAACAGAGCCGTATCTACAAGATTCGTCACTCCCTGGCCCATATCATGGCCCAGGCCGTGCTCGAAATCCGTCCCGACGCCCGGATGGCCTTTGGCCCCCCCGTGGAATTTGGCTTTTACTACGATTTCGACTTTGGCGACACCCCCATCGGCGAGCGCGATCTGGAACAAATCGAAAACGGCATGCGCCGCATCATCAAGCAGAAACAGCCCTTTGAGCAGTCCTATAAGACCCTCGACGAGGCCGTGGCCCTGCTCAGTGAGACGGACCAGAGCTACAAAATCGAATATGCCAATGAGCTGGTAGAATCGGGCCGTGCGGGTGATGAAGGTCTGGGCTTTTATGTCAACGGACCCTTCATCGACATGTGCGAAGGCCCCCACCTGGAGCACACGGGCGAAGTGCCCAAGGCCTGTTTCAAGCTCGACCGCATCTCGGGAAGCTATTGGCGCGGGGATGAAAAGAACCCCATGCTCACCCGCATCTATGGCCTCGCCTTTGAGAGTAAAGGCGAGCTGAAAGCCTTTGAAGAGCGCCGCAAACTCGCCATGGAGCGGGACCACCGCAAACTGGGCGAAGAGCTCGACCTCTTCTTCATGGACCAGGAAGTGGGCGTGGGCCTGCCCATGTGGATGCCCAACGGCTCGGTGGTCCGTGATGAGTTGGAAGACTGGGCCCGGGAAACAGAGTTCAAGGCGGGCTTCAAACGGGTCAGCACCCCGGCCATCACGCGCAAGGAGCTCTATCTCAAGTCGGGTCACCTCCCCTATTATGCGGAGGACATGTATCCCCCCATGCAGGTGGATGACCATGACGAATATTACCTGCGGCCCATGAACTGCCCCCACCACCACAAGATCTACGGCGCACGGCCCCGCTCCTACCGCGAGCTGCCCCTCCGCCTCGCGGAATATGGCAACACCTACCGCTATGAAAAGCACGGCTCCCTCGCGGGACTCTTGCGCGTCCGCGCCATGTGCATGAATGATGCCCACATCTATTGCACGCCCGAACAGGTCGAGCAGGAATTCCGCTCGGTCATGTCCATGTATGACTACTACTACAACCACCTGCGCATGGGCAGCTTCCGCGTCCGCCTGTCGCTCCACGACCCCGAGTCCGAAAAATTCGTGGGCAAGACCGACGAATGGCTCAAGACCGAGGCCATCGTCCGCGAGGTGCTCAATAACCTGGGCGTGGAATACGAAGAAGAAAAGGGCGAAGCCGCCTTCTACGGACCCAAGATCGACATCCAGGTGAAAAACCTCATGGGCCGCGAAGAGACGGTCTCCACCTGCCAGCTCGACTTCGTGGTGGCCGAGCGCTTTGGCCTCGAATACGTGGACTCCGACGGCGAGCGCAAGGTGCCTTTCATCATCCACCGCGCGCCCCTGAGCACCCACGAGCGCATGATCAGCTTCTTGATTGAACTCTACGGCGGTGCCTTCCCCACCTGGATGGCCCCCCTGCAGGTCCAGCTCATCCCCGTGAACGACGACGTGGCCGACTACGCCGAAGAGATTGCCGAAGACCTCCGCACCAACCTCTTCCGCGCCGAAATCGACTACAGCAACGAGAGCTTCAACAAGAAGATCCGCAACGCCATCACCCACAAGATTCCCAACCTGTGGATCATCGGCGGCAAAGAAAAAGAAAACCGCACCATCACCTGGCGCCGCTACTGCAGCAAACAGCAAAAGACCGTAGCAATCGGCGACGCGCACCTGGCGCTCGAGCGCTTACGCGGCGAGCGGATGATGGATAATTTTGACGATGTGGAGTTGCCGCTCGAGGGGTAGGCGCAGCAATAGAATTGGAACACGAGAAAGCCCGGCCACGCGCCGGGCTTTTTCTTTTGGGGAGGGGCGACCACGAATGGACACGAATTTACACGAATAAGAAAATGACGAAGAGTAGCGCCCATCAGTGGGTTAGGCCTCTGGCCTGACACGTCGCCCGCCCGATATCTTCACGAGCAGAAGCGCCATGGTGGAATGCCTTTGCTTTGCGCAGAACCTGATTCGCTGAAAGGTTGGTGCGCTACAGGATGTCGTGGGCTTCGGCGTTTCCGGCCCGAAGGGCCTGCACAGTTCCACAGCCCAAGGCTGGGAGCTGTAAGGCCCCTTCGGGGCGACTATGGTGTTCGCGTACCAACAGACAATTTGTTTGAGCGAGGCCTGCTGTGCGCGTGCCGGGAGCAAGCTCCCTGAATAAGGTGGCAGCAAGCTGCCACACTCCAAAGCGGCGTCTTGGGAAAGGTGGGTTTTGAATGGTGTGTGGGCGCGAGACGAAATACGACGTCCCTCATGTGAACACCACCTATACCGCCCCGCTGGGGCTCTTCGATTTGAGGGACGCAGACCCAGGGCTCACTACGTTCGCGCCTGGGCTACGGTATGTCGCCCGTTCCGGGCTGGGCATCGTTTTGGTGGGCGGGTCCTTTATGACAGGTCATCGAAGCGCGAAGGTGGACTGGGAAGCCTGTCCTTCTGGCAGGGGATACCCGCCTGGACCACACTATACCGCTCGTTTCGAGCTGAAAAGCGTTTCGACCCCCTATGTATTCGTGTTAATTCGTGTCCATTCGTGGTTGAAGATCTGTAGCACTGCACGAGGGGATGTTGCCCTTTCAGGGCGAATGGAGGGGAGGTCGCTTGGTCCCCTGGGCGGTGCCCAGGGCTGGGAGCTGTAGGGCCCCTTCGGGGCGGTTCTGGTGAGCGCGTACCAACAGACAATTTGTTTGAGCGAAGCCTGCTGTGCGCGTGCCGGGAGCAAGCTCCCTTAGCAAAGTGGCAGCAAGCTGCCACACTCCAAAGCGTCGCCCTGGGAAAGGTGGGCTTTGAATGGTGTGTCGGGGGGCTGCGCGCTACCGACCTTCGCCTTGTTGCGAAGCTCCTATTCGCATTAGCATCCGTCCATTTCTAGTCTTTTCGTAGAGATTCCAAGACCGTCATCCCCGCGAAGGCGGGGATCCAGGAACGGGGCCACATAACCGTGCATACCGACTGGATTCCCGCCTTCGCGGGTATGACGACGCCTGGCGTTCGGGGTGCCGCCAATGGGGTGCGGCGCCTTGGGAAAGGCGCGGGGGATAACGAAGGAATAGCCCCACCGATTCATCAGCTTGCCACAGCAGTGCTACCCCAGCTATCTATCGAGTTGACACGCAGGATTCGGCAGCGATATGATTTGCCGCCGGAATCTTAACTCCAGGCCGCATGGACAGGTTTCGGCATTTCACCTCGACCGGACGGGCGTCGTGAATTCGCTGGTGCCGGGTGAAACTGTTGGGTGAAAGAAGGGCATTGAATTCTGATAAAAAAGGAATCACGCCATGAACACCAGCCAGGCATTACCGCTCACTCCGCCCCACTCTGAGAGACATACGTCACAAGATCTCGCACGGTACTTTTATTCCGGGGCGGCCCTTTTGTTACTCCTGTTGATGATTCTAGGATTCCAGCAGTTCTATCTCCACGGCAAGGCCTACCCCGGCCGGGAACTCACCCCGCCCATACGCCTGTTGATTATCCTCCACGGCATCAGCATGACCGCCTGGATGCTGTTGTTTGCGATTCAGCCCCTGCTGATCCTTTCCGGTAGGCGTCACGTGCACATGATGCTGGGAAAACTCGGCGCGGGCCTCGCCGGAGCGGCCGTCATTTTCGGACTCTGGTTGGGTGTTGCGTCGGCCCGGGTCAATCCCCCCGACTTGCTGCTTTGGGATCTGACACCCCGACAATTCATGGCCATTCCCCTCATCAGCATCACGCTCTTTGGCACCCTCGTGGCCATCGGCGTCTGGAAACGGCGGCAGCCGGAGCTTCACCGTCCCCTGATGCTGTTGGCCGTCCTGATCACCATGCCCGCCGCCATGGACCGCATTGACGCCATCAAATCCCTTTATGCCGAAACGATTTTCGGGACCATTTTCGGTCCCTTCTTCAGCATGCTGGTCGTCGCCCTCTTTCTCGTCGGGCTGCACGGAGCCCTTACGCGCAAATTAAGTCAACCGCTAATGATTGGCTATGTGGGGCTCGTTCTGGCGGGGGCCCTCATCATGCGCCTGGCGAAGAGTAGCCTGTGGGACGGCTTTGCGGACTTGCTGCTATAGCGCACCGCAGCGGAGTTTTCGCCCTGTCTCCTTTTGCCCCACACACAAAAAAATGGCCCCCTCTCCCCGATAGCCCCGACAGGGCAACTCGAGAAGAGGGGGCCACGCACGCTTGACTAGGGTTGGGCCAACGGGGGCGCGGGGGCCGTAAATTCGTAGGTACCCGAAGCCAGGGTCCCACGTACGCGCCCTGCCTCCACGTTCACAGCACTTACCAGGGAGCTCTCGGCCAGGGGCTTGCCGTCCAGCATTATCGCGCCCGGGTCATCGCCGGGGATCATCATGGTGGCCGTGGTGTTGGGCGGAACCACAACCGTGTAGGTGGCCGTGTCGCCTTCGCGCTTCCAATGGGATTCGATGGTGCCGTACATCGTGTCGTGCGTCCCGGATACGTGGGTCAAGTCGCCGACGAGGGCGGGTTGGATGAAGAAGTGTTTGAAACCCGGGTGCCCTTCGTCTGGCAGAATGCCCGCCAGCCCCTGAACAAACCACATACCCACGGAGATGAGGGTGTCGTGAATGTGGGAGTTGTCCCCGTTCCATTCTTCCCAGATGGTCGTGGCGCCGTTCTCGCGCATGAAGCCCCAGCTGGGGAAGGTCCGCTTCGACGCGATGGAATAGACCAGATCATTTTGGTCCGTGTCGGTCAGGTAGCGAATCATGTAGTAGGTGCCGTGCATACCGGTATTCAGGTGGCCTTTTTCTTTCACCAGAATCGATTCGCGCAAGGCGGCCATTACATCGGGACGCTTGGCTTCCGGGGTGATGTTGAAGAGCAGGGGCATGGACAGGTAGGGCTGTTCGCCGTTGGCATAGGTCACGCCATCGGGATTGAGGAAACGTTCATGAAGGCGTGCGGCCAGGGCCTCTGCCTGGCGGGTGTAGTTTGCCGCGTCTTCCGTCTTGCCCAACACCGTGGCCGTCTGGGCCGCAAGCTGCAGGTTGTGCACGTAGTAGCAGTTATTAAAGAAGAGCGTGGAGTTGTCGTCCACACGGCTACCCGCTCCCTGACCGCGGTTGGGCGACACCCAATCGCCCAGGAAAGACCACTCCAAACTCGTGTAGCCCACGCCGTAGTAGGGCGCGAGGATACCGTCTTTCATCTTGGTTTCCACGAAGGCGAGCCAGCGCTTCATGGTGGGGTAGTTCTCTTCCAACACGCGCGTATCGCCATATTGGCGGTAGACCTGCCACGGCATGGTGATGCAGATGCCGCTCCAGGCGGGGCCGCCGCCCGCTATCTGGGCGCTGGGTGCCGTGTGGGGCAGGTCGCCATCGGGGGCCTGGGTATCGCGCCAGTCGGCGAGCCACTTGCTGTAGAGGGGCGCGGTGTTGAAGTTGGTCAGGCCCATTTCCATCGACGTGCCCGAGTCGCCGCCATAGCCCAGGCGCTCGCGGTGGGGACAGTCCACTACGTAGCTGCCGAGGGTCAGGCAGCGGTAGGTCCAGTTGGAAGTTTCATAAATCCAGTTCAGCAACGGGTTGGAGCTGGTGAAGGTGGACGTCGGGGTGTAATCGGTGGATATCCAATAGCCCGTGATGTCCTTGGGCTTCGGCGCCGCCTCCAGACCCTTCACAATCATATAGCGGAAGGCATGGTAGTTGAAGCGGGTTTTGAAGGTCTGGGCTTCCGGACCACGAAATACGTATTCATCCACCTGGCTGTAGGACTGAAGCGATCCATCGTCGCGAAATTTGTCGCCGTATTCCAGGTGAACTTCCGAACCTGCCGGCCCTCCTTCGGGGAAGTGGTAGGTCACCCAGCCCACAAAGTTCTTCCCCATGTCTACCAGGTAGCTTCCGTCTTCCTGGCGCGTTACCGATTGGGCTGGAACCTCGCCCAGGACCCGGTTGGGCTCGGACATCTGGGCGGCCATGATCGGCGTCGGCGGGGTGTAGACGACGGCATGGTCCCAGTTGCTATCGTCAAAATCCGTCGCGGCCCAGTCGGAGATTTCCAGGCGGCTGTCGTAACGCTCCCCGCCATACTGCCCGCTCTGCAGTTTACCGAGCGGCGTAATGGGGCTTGGGTGCACTTTCCAGTTCGCGTCGGTCGTGACGATGAGCGGCTTGTCGGTGTGGGTACCCAGCTCGAATTGGGCGCGCACGAAGGGTGCCTTCTTCGACGCCTTTTCCAGCAGGAGGCGCGACCAGCCCCGGCCGAGCCAGATGGCGATACTGTTTTTGCCGGACTTCAGGTAAGGGGCAATATCATGGGTCAAATAGAGCCCCCGCTTGCTGTAGTCACTCACGGCCGGCGAAAGCACGTGGTCATCCACCTTCTGGCCATTGATGTAGAGCTCGTAATACCCCAGGGCGCAGACATAGGCCATGGCGCGCTCGGGGACGGATTCCAGCGAGACGGAAGTGCGTAGCCAGGGCAGGGCGCCCGCGTTGTCCTCCATCCAGTCCACGCCAATCCACGCGGCCGACCAGTCATTGGGCGACAACAAGCCCATGGTCCAGCGGGCGGCCTCACTCCATGCGCTGGGTTGGTCGTCCTGATTCCAGATACGGACCTTCCAGAAGCAGAACTGACGGGAGGTGAGGGGCGTGCCCGCATACGCGACGTGCACCGACTGATCGCTTTCGACCTTGCCACTGTCCCAGAGGTCACCCTGATTGTTGTCCAACAGGTCTTGCGACGAGGCCACGAGAATGTGATAGGCCCGTTGCGTCACGCCCCGACCCTCGCTGCGTAGCTTCCAACTCAGGCGCGGAATCGCGGTATCAATTCCCAGGGGATTCGGACGGTATTCACACCGCAAATCAGCGGTCTCCAGCGCCGTCGCACGGGCTGAAAAAAGGGAGGTGGCGCCAATAAGAAAGGCGAAGAGGAGAGCAGTGAATTTAAGGGCCATGGTACTTCTTTCCGGGCAGTAACTTGGGTGTGCCGGCGTGCGGATGCCGCTCGGTCAGGACGCTTCCATTGTAATCCCGCGCCACGTTTCGTGTCCAAAAAATGTAGCACGATGGACGGCGCTTTCTCAGGGTTTGCGCCGCGGGTATTCCAACGTTAGCTTTTGGAAGTAGGCCATGGCGGGCCGGGCTGTTTCTTTGGGGGGAACCACGAATGAATACGAATTTTCACGAGTAGGCGTCCCCTTCGGAAAGGCCGGGGGATTGAATCGCCCTCACATTCTCAATTCATCATTCTCAATTCACTATTCGAAATCGGTTTGCAATGCCGGAAAACCTGTGGTAGAGTTATGGCTCAAGGAATTTTTTACCATGTTTACCAATTCGAAGCATAGCCTGGAACTACGTCTCCCACTCCTCCTGCTGCTGGAGGAGCGTAGCTCCGTTGTGCCTCGAATTCTTATTCGATAGCAACCCCACTGGGGTTTGTATAGAGGCCACGGGCTACACGCCCGTGGCCATTTTTTTTGTTTATCGGGGATGGCCCCCCGAAAACACAACGTTAGAAAGGAGGGACGTAATATGGACGTGGAACTGCGGTAACCCGATTCCATCGCCTGCTACGCACCCCATCACGCGCCGTTTGAGTATCCCTTAACCGACTACTATGGAAAGTGCAGCATGCGAAAGAAAATTCGGGTTTTAGACACCACACTCCGCGATGGCGAACAGACGCCCGGAGTTCATATAGACATTCAGGAAAAATGTGCCATCGCCGTGGCCCTGGAGGCCCTGGGGGTGGCGACCATTGAAGCGGGTTTCCCCGCGTCGTCCCCCGGTGATAGTATGGCGGTCCGTACCATTGCCCAGGCCGTGCAGGGTGCGGAAGTGGCCGCCTTGTCCCGCTGTGTCGACAGGGATATCGATGCGGCCGGCGAAGCCCTGCAGGAAGCCACCCACCCGGTCATGCACCTGGTGATTGGCAGCTCCGACATCCACATGACCCACAAGTTGGGGGTCAGTCGGGCGACGTTGTTGGGCATTATCACGCGAAGCGTCCAACGGGCACGGCGGTGGTCCCGCGAGGTCCAGTTCAGTCTGGAAGATGCCACGCGGAGCGACCCGGTGTTCCTCCGCCAATGCGCCCTCACGGCGGTGGAAGCCGGTGCCACGCGCATCAACATTGCAGACACGGTGGGCTGCATGACACCCGATGAGTTTGGCCCCATGATTTATGACATGGTCCAATTTCTCGGTCCCGACGTTATCGTGTCGGCCCACTGCCACAACGACATGGGCCTCGCGACGGCCAATGCCCTCGCCGCCGTGAAGGCCGGTGCGCGCCAGGTGGAGTGCACGGTCAATGGCATTGGCGAACGGGCAGGCAACACGGCGCTGGAAGAAATTGCCGTGATCCTCGCGTTGAAAGACGTGGCGGATTCGGGCATTCAGTTGGACCAGCTCCGTGCCATCAGCGCCCAGGTGGCCGCCGTCACCGGGGTGCCCATCCAGCCCAACCGTGCCATCGTGGGGGGCAATGCCTTCACCCACAGTTCGGGAATCCATCAGGACGGCATCTTGAAAGCCGCGGAAAACTATCAGTTTGTCGCCCCGGAGCTCATCGGGCGGGCGGGCCACGACTTCGTCTTGACGGCACGGTCGGGCCGCAACGCCGTGGTCCATATGGCGCGCCAACGGGGCCACGTGGTCGGTGAGGGTGACCGTGACCGGCTCTACGAAGCCTTCGTACGCTTTGCGGACACGGTGCCGGGTGCGGTGGATGGTGATGATCTGGACGCCTTGGTCCAGCAGGTGGTGGGTTCGGAAGCGGTGGTGCGCGTGTAGGACTGGGACACGGGCGAGCCCTCCGGGGCTTGCCCGTGGCACCCCGCACCCATAAGCTCCCCCGCTTCGCTCCTCCGCGTAAGGGTGGCACCCGCAGCGTATCTTTGATACTCGTTAGAAACTTGACTTGCTATTCAATCGGTTTATTACGCTGTAGCCATGCTGCATCCTTCAACCGAAAGCGCCCTGCCATGACGGACCATGACTCCCTGGACCAGCTCCGCTCGGAAGGTGACCTCAACCTGTCGCCTGCCCGGTCGGAGTGGGCCGCCACCCATCTGCACGAAGATACCGAGGCCCTGTTGGCGGAGGACGCCCGCTACTTTCTGCACCAGTCCCTCTCCACGCCCTGCCTGAACGCCCTTGATGGGTGCGACGGCAGTTACCTCCACGATGTGGAGGGGCGGAAGATCCTCGATTTTCACGGCAACTCGGTCCACCAGGTGGGCTACGGCCATCCCCGCGTCGTGGCGGCCATCCAACAGCAGCTCGCCGAGCTCCCCTTTTGTCCCCGGCGCTACACCAACCGCTCCGCTATCGCGCTGGCGAAGAAACTGGTGGAAAAAGCGCCGGGCGATCTCAACCGCGTCCTCTTTGCACCGGGCGGAACGGCGGCCATCGGCATGGCCCTCAAACTCGCCCGGGCGGCTACCGGGCGGCACAAAACCATCTCCCTGTGGGATTCCTTTCATGGGGCCTCGTTGGATGCCATCTCCATTGGCGGTGAGGCGATTTTCCGCAACGGCATGGGACCCCTCCTCCCCGGCACGGAGCACGTCCCCCCGCCCGACCCCACAGGCTGTCCCTTTAACTGTGGCACGGTGTGCAACCTTCAGTGTGCGGACTACATCGAGTACGTCTTGGAGAAGGAAGGCGATGTGGCGGCGGTCATCGCAGAGACGGTGCGCAGCTCGCCCTATATTCCGCCCCGCGACTATTGGAAAAAAGTGCGGGCCGCCTGCGACCGCCATGGGGCGCTCCTCATACTAGATGAAATCCCCACGTGCCTCGGGCGGACGGGTGCCTACTTCGTTCACGAACACTACGACGTAGTGCCCGACATGGTGGTCATTGGCAAGGGCCTTGGCGGCGGCATTTTTCCCCTTGCGGCCCTCATCGCCCGGGAAGAACTCAACACCGCCATGGCCGACCGTGCGCTGGGCCACTACACCCACGAGAAGAGTCCCGTGGCCTGCGCCGCCGCCCTGGCCACCATCGAGACTATTGAATCGGAAAGCCTGCTGAAACAGGCCACGGCCATGGGTGACTATGCGATGACGCGGCTCCGCGAAATGCAAGCCACCTTCCCCATCATCGGCGATGTACGCGGGCTGGGGCTGTTGATGGGGGTGGAATTAAAGGACCCCAAGACGGGTGCGCGGGCCACGGAAGCGGCGGAGCAGGTGCTCTATGGCTGCCTCTCCCGGGGACTGAGCTTCAAGGTGAGCATGGGCAATATCTTGACCCTCGTGCCGCCCCTCACGATCAGTCGCGAAGAAATGGACGAAGCGCTGGGGATATTGGAGGCGAGTCTGACGGCGTGGTGCGCGCGCTAGACTACATTAAGGCAACGTAGTTCGTCATTCCCGCGAAGGCGGGAATCCAGTGGGTTACCACGCCCACTCCGGGCGCGCGTCTGGATCCCCGCCTGCGCGGGGATGACGGAGACGCGGAGATAACAAAGACGCGAGAAGGGCGAGAGCGCGTCAAAGGTTTCCCACTTTTCCCCGATTTTGTTGTGTTGTCCCCTTGCCCTTTCTTATACTTTACGTCTATTCATCACCCGTGTTGTTCCCGTTTTAACCTTGCCAAGAGAGGTGCACCTGCTCCATGAAACGCGTACTCATCACCGGCGCGGCCGGCTTTATCGGGTCCAGCCTGACCGACGAACTGTTGGCCCGGGGCGACGAAGTTATTGGCGTGGACAACTTCAACACGTACTACGACCCCGCCATCAAACGCCGCAATCTTGCGCAGGCCGATAGCATGGACCGCTTCACCCTCCACGAAGTGGATATCTGTGACGAAGAGGCCGTCAATGCCCTTTTCGCCGAGACCCAGCCCGAGGTGGTGGTGCACCTGGCGGCCCGGGCGGGCGTGCGTCCTTCCCTGCAGGACCCCAATCTTTACCACCGGGTAAACGTCATTGGCGGCCAGCACATCCTCGACGCCTGCCGCCATCACAAGCCGTCTCACTTGGTTTTCGCCTCCAGCTCTTCGGTCTACGGCGGCAGTGTGGACGTGCCCTTCCAGGAGACGGACCCTGTCATGACCCCCGTGAGCCCCTACGCGGCCACCAAGCGCATGAACGAGCTCCAGGCCCACGTCTACCAACATGTCTACGGCGTCCGCACCACCATGCTCCGCTTCTTCACGGTTTACGGCCCCCGCCAGCGGCCCGACATGGCCATTCACAAGTTTGTGAAGATGATACTCAACGGCGAACCCATCCCCATGTTTGGCGACGGTTCCACCTTGCGGGACTATACCTATATCGACGACATCATCGACGGCGTGGTCCGTTGTGTGGATACGCCCTTCGACTATGAGATCTTCAATCTGGGCGAAAGCCACACGACCAGCCTCAAGGAACTCATCGGTCTTATCGAGAAACACACGGGCGAAAAAGCGGTGATCGATCAGCAGCCCATGCAGGCCGGTGACGTGGAACAGACCTACGCGAACGTGGACCACGCCAAGGAAAAACTGGGCTACAACCCCCATTTCACCATGGATGAAGGCATCGCCCGCTTCGTGAAATGGTACCGCGCCCAGTAGCGACGCCCTCCCCGCCAAACACCGTGCCCGTGTACATTCATGCCCCGCCGTGGGTAAAATACCCGAGAGTGAAGCAGTTCGACCCCCGGCACTAGAGGAATACCATGAACGATCAGGCGCCCCGCGCGATAATCACCGGCATCACCGGACAAGACGGCTCCTATCTCGCCGAATTGCTCCTGGAAAAGGGCTATGAGGTCTACGGAATGGTCCGGCGCTCCAGCACGGAGAAATTCGAGCGCATCAACCACATCAAGGACCGTATTCATCTTGTGCAGGCCGACCTGGCCGATCAGGTGTCCCTCCTCGAGGCGGTAGGCGACATCCGCCCACGGGAAATTTATAACCTGGCGGCCCAGTCCTTCGTGCCCACTTCGTGGAACCAGCCCCTGTTGACGGGCGATACCACAGCCCTGGGTGTTACCCGCCTCCTCGAAGCCGTCCGCCGGGTCAACAAAGACATTCGTTTCTATCAGGCCTCCTCCAGCGAGATGTTTGGCCACGTGCAGGAAACACCCCAGACAGAGGAGACGCCCTTTTACCCCCGGAGCCCCTACGGTGTGGCCAAGGTCTATGGCCATTGGATTACGATCAATTACCGGGAAAGCTACGATATGTATGCCTGCTCGGGCATCCTGTTTAACCACGAGTCGCCCCGGCGCGGCCTGGAATTCGTCACCCGGAAAATCACCGATGGCGTGGCCCGCATCAAACTCGGCAAGCAATCGGACCTGCGCCTGGGAAACCTGGACGCCAAACGGGATTGGGGCTATGCGGGAGACTACGTTCAGGCCATGTGGCTCATGCTCCAGCAGGACACGCCCGACGACTACGTCATCGCCACGGAAGAGACCCACAGTGTCCGGGATTTCTGCAAATTGGCCTTTGGCCGGGTCGACTTGGACTACAAAGAGTTTGTGAAGGTGGACCCCAAGTTTTATCGCCCCGCCGAAGTCCACGTATTACTCGGCGACTGCACCAAGGCCCGCAAGCAGCTGGGCTGGAAACGGGAATGCAGCTTCGCCGACCTCGTCAACCGCATGGTCGACGCGGACCTGGAACGGGTCCAGGCGGAGATCGACAACCGCGTCGTTACGGTATGAGCAAGCGCGCCTTTATCACCGGCGCGGGCGGATTCGTCGGCCGGCGGCTGACCCAGCATCTCCAGACCACGGGGTGGGAGGTCGTCGGCGGTGCCTACCCCCAGGCCCCCGGCATGGTCCCCTGCGATGTGACGAATCCAGCGTCCATTGCGGAGGCCCTTCGTGCGGCGGGACCCCTCACCCATGTATTTCACCTGGGCGCCATTGCCTTTGTACCCGATGCGGCCCAGGATCCCACGCGCGCAATGGACGTAAACCTCAATGGCACCATCCGGCTCTGTGACGCCCTTCGTGCCCTGGAGCAGCCGCCCCGGTTCGTCTACGTTGGCAGCGCGGAATCCTATGGCCCCCCCGTGCACCTGCCCACGACGGAAGACCATCCCCTGAATCCCAATAACGTGTATTCCATCAGCAAGACCGCGGCGGACCACTACTGCGCGCACCTTTCCCGCATAGGGGTGTTGGATATTGTGCGGATGCGCCCCTTCAACCATTCCGGGCCGGGCCAGACCGACCACTATGTCTTGTCGAGTTTCGCCCGGCAGATTGCGGCCATCGAAGCGGGCCAGGCCGACGCCGTCGTACGCGTCGGAAATCTGGATGCCGCGCGCGACTTTCTCCACGTCGATGACGTGCTCCGTGCCTATGAAGCGGCGGCGCTCCTGGGGGCCCCCGGTGCGGTATACAATGTCTGCTCCGGGCAGAGCCACACGATCCAAGAAGCCCTCGACCGGCTCCTGGCTTTCAGTGAAGTCACGATTCAGGTGGAGCAGGACCCCGCCCGTCTTCGGCCCTCTGACGTGCCGGAGGTGCGCGGTTCTCACGATGCCCTGACGGCGGCCACCCACTGGGAACCCGAAATCGATTTTGACACCTTGCTCCATGATCTCCTGCGTTACTGGAGAGACACCCTCGCCCAGGAAAAAACGCCATGAACAACGCCCCGCCCCCTATCCCCCGCTCCCGCAAGGAAGCCTCCCTCGATGAACTCATCGAGTTGGCCCAACACTATCGGCACCAGGGCAAGACCATCGTCTGGACCAATGGCTGCTTTGAAATCCTCCACGCGGGCCACATCGATTTTCTGGTGAAGGCGTCGCGCCTGGCCGACATTTTCATCGTCGGGGTTAACAGTGATGCGTCGGTCACGAAGGTGAAAGGCGAAGGGCACCCCCTCACCCGGGAAGCCGAGCGGCTGCTGGTCCTTTCCGCCGTGGAGTGTATCGACCATATCACTGTATTTGATCAGCCCGACTGTACGGAGCTTTTGCAGGCCCTTCAGCCCGATGTCTATGCCAAGGGATTTCACCATCTCCATGGCGGCCTGGACGACGGCGAACGCAACGTCATCGAAGCTTCGGGCGGGTGCATCGCCCTCATCGCGGGCGATGTGACCAAGTCCACCTCGGCTATCATCGAGCGTATTCGCCGTGGCTGAAGCAACAATTGCAGAGCACCTCATCTGATGGCGGGCGTGGCCAATCGCCTCCTCCGTGGCCTGACGGGACTCAACGCCCGTATCCCAGGTGGCGTGCGCAATCCCAACCCCCACCACATCCTCGTCTATCGACTGGGCAACCTGGGGGACATCGTGGTTTCCCTGCCGGCCTTTCATGCCCTGCGGCTGCGCTTTCCCAACGCCCACATGACGCTGCTGACCTCGCCCACGAAACGGGGTGCGCCCGGCGCCCAGGAAGTCCTCGCTAAAGACACGACCTTCGATGCCACGATCATCTACTACGAAGACGAATCTTCCCGGCCCGACTTTCTGCGGAACCTGCGGCAACGACTGGCCGCAACACCCGTTGACCTGGCGGTGCTCCTGCCGGACGACCGGACAACCACCAAGAGTCTGGTCAAGCAGATGGCCCTGCTCAGCGCCGCCGGGGTGCGACGCATCGTAGGGGCCGAAGTCGTGCCACCCAACAAGGTCTCGCAAGGACAGGTGCCCCGCATCATGTCCCTGCTGGAGCCCTTGGGCTGCCCGGAAGTGGAAGCCTTCCCCTGGATCCACTTTGACGACAAAGACGAAGCACGGGTTACGGCCATGCTGCCCGAATACGGGGACCGTCCGCTCATCGGTATGCAATGTGGTGCCAAACGGCCTGCCAACCGTTGGATGCCCGAGCGCTTTATCGCCCTGGGCAAGCGGCTCATCGCCGAACACGAGGCCGAATTGCTCCTCACCGGAAGCGCGGGCGAGGCATCGCTGCTCGACACGATTGCCGCAGGCATTGGACCCGGCTGCACCAACCTGGCGGGCAAAACCACCATTCCCGAACTCGCCGCACTGGCCGCACGCTGCCGCCTCTTCGTTTCCAACGACACCGGCACCATGCACGTCGCGGCCTGCACCGGCACCCCCGTCGTCGCGATTTTTTCTGCCCGGGACCACGCCCATCGCTGGTATCCCTATGGCGATCAACATGTCGTTCTGCGGGACAATCCCGAATGCAGTCCCTGTCTGGAAGACACCTGCCCGTTGTATGAGGAGCCCGTGTGCCTGACGGTGCATGAAGTCGAAGACGTGTTTGCGGCCGTGAAACGGGTGTTGCGACCCTAACGCCCCGAAGTGCGTCACCGCGCACACACCCAACTGCTAACTGTCAACCATCAATTGTCTGATCATGTGTGGTATTGCTGGAAAACTGAATTTTGACCCAAGCCGCCCGGTCTCCCCGGCGTTGCTGGCGGACATGTGCACCCTCATGACCCACCGGGGTCCCGATGACGAGGGCATTCACACCGAAGGCCCGGTCGGCCTGGGGCATCGCCGTCTCAGCATTATCGATGTCGGAGGCGGGCACCAGCCCATCTCCAATGCCGACGAATCCCTCTGGATCGTGTTCAATGGCGAGATCTACAACCACCAGGAACTGCGGCACGAACTGGAGGCCAGAGGCTACCACTACAAAACCCACACGGACACAGAAACGATTCTCCATGCCTACGCGGCCTATGGCACCGACTGTGTGGCCAGACTTCGCGGCATGTTTGCCTTCGCCATCTGGGACGCGCGAAAGCAACGGCTTTTCCTCGCCCGGGACCATTTCGGTATCAAGCCCCTCTACTACACCCAGACCACCGATGCCTTTCTTTTCGCCTCGGAGATGAAAGCCCTGTTTCTCGACGACGCCGTCGATGAAACCCTGGACCTCACGGCCATCTACGATTACTTCACGTTTAAATTCGTGCCCGGCCCCCGCACCCCGTACCAGGTCATCCAGAAACTACCCCAGGGCCACTGGATGACCGTAAGCGGCGACCAGGTGCACGTTGAGCGCTATTGGCAGCCCGCCGTAGCCCAGCCCATGCCCGGCAGTGAAGGCGAACACCTGGAGGCCCTCGAAAGCCTCCTCCACGACGTCGTCGATGAGCAGCGCATGAGTGAGGTCCCCCTCGGGGTCTTCCTCAGCGGAGGCGTGGACTCCACCCTCATCGCCCTCCTCCACAGCAAGCTCACGGACCAGCCTGTATCGACTTTTGCGATGGGATTCCATGGCCAGAAGGGCTTTGACGAATCCAATTACGCGCGCCAGGCGGCGGAGGCCTGTGGCGCCCGACACCATGAGTTTCACTGTGGCCCGGAGTCCGTCGCCGACTTGCCCGACATGCTCTGGCACGTGGAAGAGCCCCTCTCCGACGCCGCCATGCTCCCCCTCTTCACCCTCTGTCGGGAAGCGGCAAAGCACGTGACGGTGGTCCATTGTGGGGACGGGGCCGATGAAGCCTTCGGGGGCTACCCCCGTTTCTTCTGGGATGAAGTGGCCACCCAATTCGGGCGGGTGCCCGCCCCCCTGCGGAAAGGGCTGCTGGCCCCCGCCTTTCGCGCCCTCCAGCGCCTCCCCGAGCCTGCCCGCAACCTGGGCCGTCGGGGCGACAAGTTCTGCCAGTATGCGGGACTCTCGCCTGCGCGACGCTATCTGAACTGGTTCACCATGGTGCCCGACGAAACGAAACATCAGCTCCTCCACCCCGATCTGCTGGATGCCGTGGGCGATCACCGATCGGGGGTGATCTTTGAGGCCCTCTTCCAAGACGCACGACAGCTGGGCTTAGACGCCCTGGGGCAACGCCAGTATTGCGAGTTACATAATTTCGTGCCCGACGACCTCATGCTCAAAGCCGACAAGCTGGCCATGGCGTCGGGTCTGGAAGGGCGCTTCCCCTTCCTCGACCCCCGGCTCGTGGCGTTTGGATTATCCCTTCCCAAACATGAAAAAATGGGCCCCCGACACCTTAAGATATTGCTGAAAAAACTACTGGCCAAACACATGCCCCACGATTTTGTCTACCGAAAAAAGCAGGGATTCGAAGTGCCCGTCACCGCGTGGTTTCGTGCCTCGCTGAACGAAGAGTTAAACGACATGGTCCGTGACCTGGGCTCCGACGGCGATAGACTATTTAATCCGGCGTACCTCCAGACCATGCTCACCCGCCTCCAGGGCGGCGACAGCACGGCGGGACGCCACGCCTTCTCCGTCTACGTGTTTGAACATTGGCGCCGGCGCTTCGAGCATCCACGGAAGCAATGCCGGAACCACCTGGCGGCACTGCGCCGTGACTAGTGCGCCAAAGAACACGCCCCTGTGGGCCTGGTGGGGATGTGGCGTAACCCTGCTGCTCTGCACGGTCGCCCTGGCCGCCCTGTCGCAAGACTTTGACTACGGCAGCGACATGCGCGCACGCCCCATCCTGCCCTTCGTAGCCCTCCTCATGGGTGCGTCACTCGTGTACTTTGGCGCCATCTATCTCGCTGCCCGCACGACGCCCACCAAGCAGTTGGCCTATGGCATCTTCGCCGTGGGCGCCCTAATGCGACTCATCCTGGCCACGTCTCAACCTGTGCTCGAAGATGACTATTACCGCTACCTGTGGGACGGTGCCGTGACAGCCCACGGAGAAAATCCCTACGGCGTCATCCCCCTGGATGTGCAGGATCGTGACGCCCATGTGTCTGCCCCCCTCCTCGACCTGGGCAAGGAGGCCGGCAGGGTTCTGGAGCGGGTCAATCATCCCCAACTGGGCACGGTCTACCCTCCCGTGGCCCAGGCCGCCTTCGCCCTGGCCCACACCCTTTCGCCCTGGAAACTGAGTGGCCTGCGCCTCCTTTATTACGCGGTAGACGGTGTCGTCTTTGCCTTGCTCGTATTGCTCTTGCAACAACTTGGTCGCTCCCCCCTGCTCACCCTCATCTACTGGTGGAACCCCCTGGCGGCGAAGGAAATTTATAACAGCGTCCACATGGACATCCTCCTTGTCCCCTTGCTCCTCGGGACCGTGCTGCTGGCACTCCGTGGGCGTGTCATCTGGGCCATGGTCCCCCTCGCCCTCGCCGTGGCCACCAAGCTCTGGCCCGTGCTCTTGCTCCTGCCGGTGCTGGCCACCGCCCGGCACCAGCCGCGCAAGGTCGCCCTCGCCCTGATGCTTTTTCTACTCACTACCATCGTGTTGCTCAGCCCCTTGCTTAGCATCACCGCCATGGAAGACGAGTCGGGCTTCGTCGCCTACGGCAGCCGCTGGGAAATGAACGACGCCCTCTTCATGGTCTTCCCCTGGATCGCCGAAGGGGCGGCCCATCTGCTCCAGATGGATTTATCTCACGGCACGGCCCATCGCGCAGGAAAGGCCCTGGTCGCCCTCCTCACCCTCGGCGTGGTCGCCTGGGCGACGCGCAACACCTATCGATCTCACGGTTCCGGCCAACACACCGCCCACGGCCTGTGTGGCGGATTGCTCGCCATCGTGGGTGCCCTCTTCCTCCTCAGTCCCACCCAATTCCCCTGGTACTTCCTCTGGCTCCTGCCCTTGCTGACCCTCTATCCCAACCGCGGACTGCTCCTGCTCACGCTGGTCCTGCCGCTGTATTATCTGCGTTTTTACTTCGATGCCCGGGGCGCCGTTGAATTCTTTCACTACCGAATCGTCTGGTTAGAGTACCTCCCCGTCTGGGCATTGCTCCTTTTCGATGCCTATCAAAAAAAGTCTCAGAAGGGGCGGGCGACAAACGTGCTATGCTGAGACCGGACGATACCCCCTGAACAACCCGAATTTGTGGAGAATCCCCATGCGCACCATTCCCCGCACTACCCTGCTCACGATCCTGCTCGCTCTTTTCACCGCGGTGACCCACGGCAACGAAAATGGCGCGCCCCCTTCCTTCAGCGGCACCCTGCTCCATGCCCAGCCCACCGCCGATGTGGTTCGTGTCAAAACCACCGCAGGCGCAGAGCGCCCCGTGCGGCTCTACGGTATCGCCTGTCCCGTCGCCGGGCAAGTCAACGCCACCCTCGCCGGAAGTCTGATTGCCAGCTACAAACAACGGGAAGCGGTCGACGTGGAAGTGCTCACGGAAGACAGAGACGGCCTCCCGGTCGCCTGGGTTCGCCTGAAGGAGGGCCCCAGCCTCAACGAAATCCTCGTCCGCGACGGCTTCGCCTGGTGGGATGAGCCCAACGCGCCCGACGCCCGGCATCTGAGTAACCTCATGGTGGAAGCCCTTCAGGCGAAACGGGGACTCTGGAAGAATGCCGCACCCCTGGCCCCGTGGGACTACCGCATCAGCCACAGCCTCCCGCCGGTCAGCTACACCGTCCTACAAAAAGCACCGGAGGCGGCGGAGCCCGCGCCCGTGCCCAGTGAGACCCCGACCATTGCAGCGAAGGGCACCATGAAGCCCAAGCCCGCCGGACTGCCCGAAATCCCAGAGGATTACATGGGCCTGGTGGTCAAACACCAGCCCCGCATCGCCCGGGATGAACAGGGCAATGCCCTGGGCCTTACGGCGAGCGATATCGGCAACATTCCCGGTGCCAACCAGCTGGGCTTCCAGAATGGCGACATCGTCCAATCCATCAACGGAATCCAGCTTACCAACGAGGCCCAGCTCTTTGGCCTCGTGGGGCAGCTGCAGGGCGCGAAAGAGCTCAACCTGAAAATCAATCGGGGGGGCAAGCCCATCGTCATCAAGATCCCGCTCTAAACAGGTCCGGATGAAGGGCACGAAGCAGGTTGACGCCGCAACCCCGATCCGTCGTGGCAGGACGGCAGGACTCCAGCGAGGCCCAACGTCCACCCCATTCGCCTACGCGGGGTTGAGGAGGCGATCACCTACAAGCAGCGCACCATCTGCCATGTCATCACCGTAGTGGGTTGTTGCGTAATATGCGCGGAAGCGTTTAGTCTAGTGGCCATGGTGATTCTCGATCGGTTAACAGCGCCCGGGGGGTTCAGAACGAACGCATTCCCGGACGATCGGAAAGCTGAGCGCAATTGCATTCCAGTGAACAAGAGATGAAGCAACATGACCAGCGGGGTGCCTACCGCATTCTGGGGACGCTGGGTTCTGGAGGCATGGGCGTCGTCTATGCCGCCTGGGACACACGGCTGGACCGCAAGGTCGCGCTGAAAATGATCCATGGTCACCTCCTTGCCGACGAGTCCATTAAGCGACGCTTCCTCCGCGAGGCCAAGGCGGCAGCGCGCATCGAACACCCCAACGTGGTTCGGGTTTATCACCTGGAGCCCATCGGGGACGAACTCGCCATCGAAATGGAATACATCGAGGGCAGCCCCCTCTCTTCCATGATTGGCGCCACGCCATTACCCCTCGGCCACGTCCTCGGCTACATGGAGCAGGTGCTGACAGCGCTCGTGGCCTGCCATGAGCAGGGCGTAATCCACTGCGACCTGAAACCCGGAAATCTCCTGGTGACGCCCGACCGGCATGTCTACCTCGCCGACTTCGGCATCGCCCGCGCACTGGACCTGAGTGCGCCGGAGGGGACCACGCTGACCGCCCGTACCGGTCCTTTCTGGGGTACGCCCCGCTACAGCCCGCCGGAAGCCTGGGAAGATGCCAAACCGAATTTCCGGTGGGACCTTTATGCCCTCGGCGTCGTGATGTATGAGGCCCTGACGGCGGAAATCGCCTTTTCCGGCAATACCCCGGCAGCCGTAATGAAGCAGGTCCTCCTCTCGGACCCCACCCCCATCAGCGAACGACGGCCCGACGTGTCGCTGGAACTGGCGGCCCTCATTGCGGATCTGATGGATCGCGACGAGACGCGGCGGCCCGCATCAGCCCAGGAGGCGCTCGAGCGCCTTCAAGACATACCCGAATACAACGAGGAACTGGCCGAGACGCTGCCCATGGAACGGGTGGCACCCCGGGGGCGCGGTGGGGTACGCAACAAACGTTCGAGGCGTTTCGCCGCGGTGGCCTTCCTGGGCCTTGCCCTGGCCCTCGTGCTCCTCATCGCCATCGCCGCCATGTTCCCCCGCCCGGAACGGGAAGACGGGCTTGCAACCGCCACCAATCCCGACACGAGCGCCGCGGGAAGTACCCCCCGACCTGAGCCGCGCGAATTCACGCCAACGGCCCATGGGGCCCACTTCGTCTACGACGACGGCATCCACGGCCCCGAACTGTGGCACATCGACGTCTCCGGTAGAATGGGTATGGTGATGGACATCTGGCCCGGACCCAAGGGCTCCCATCCCCGCCGTTTGTTCCACATTCCCAATTCGAACACCGTCTTGTTTGCCGCCCAGACCCCAGACCATGGGGAGGAACTCTGGGTTGCCAGAAAGCACGCTCCCGATGTCTTCCACGTAGGTATAGTCCGCGATATTATCCCCGGCACCATGGGGAGCGAACCGTGGTGCTTCGGCGAACTGGACGGATTCGTTCTTTTTTACGCCACAACACTCCAAGAGGGCCGGGAACTCTGGATGACCAATACCCGTGAACAACAAACGGCCATGGTCAAAGATATTTTTCCGGGCAGAAATGGCTCCGCCATGATGACCCCCAAGGTAACCTGGGGCACGAAGACCATGTATTTCATGGGACTGCAGAGCGTGGGTCATGCGCAGTTCCTTTTCGAGTATGAGAGCGAAACCCATACCGTACGGGATATCGCCGAACTCTTTGACGATGCGAGCACCATGAGTGTAATGGGAGACACGATGCTTCTCGCCCATCGTGACGAGGCCCACGGCACGGAACTCTGGATTCATCGAAAAGGGAGTGAGGGCATCCAATTGCTCGTCGATTTGGTTGCAGGGCCGGAATCCTCCAGCCCGGACGAGCTGTTTACCTGGCAGGGGAAGCTCTACTTCCGCGCGACATCTCCGGAAACCGGCAGCGAATTATGGGTTTCCGATGGCACGGCATCCGGCACACGGTTGCTTCGTGACATCAATCCGGGCATCGAAAACGGCGAGCCCCACGGATTCGTCGACGGGGGAGAGTTTCTTTTCTTCCGGGCCACCGACGCCGCCCACGGAAAAGAATTATGGATGACCGATGGCACGCCCGAGGGGACCCGGATCGTCGCGGATATCTGGGTGGGCCCCGAATCGGCGGATCCCTACAGCATCGCTGGCGCAGAAGACCGCCTCTTTTTTACAGCGCGGGAACCGGAGTTCGGGGAAGAACTCTACACCTATCGCTACGAAGACAAGACCGTCACGCGCTTGTCTGATTTCTGGCCCGGACCCGGCGGCTCTGAGCCCTACGAGTTTCGAGTCGTCAACGCAGATACGGGCATGTTTCGTCTGAAACTTCCATCCGGTGTGCCTGCGGTGGGGTCCATCCGGTGGAACCAGGAGCCCCCCACCATATCGGTCTGGCCCCTACCCACCGCGACGCCATAGGGGTAGAAGGCCCCTTCGCGAAGCTTGAGCGCTCACCTACGTCGGTGCTGGTTGATCCTCCGCGATCAATCTGCTAGCGTTGTGCGCCATAGGACGCAGGCCCGCAGGGGGCTTGGCCCGTTTTCTTTTTCCGGGAGAAACCCATGAGTAGCACTGTATTGGATCGTAACCTTTTCTTTGTCCGCGAACATGTCGGCATGTTCAAAGCCGCCAATAATTTCGATATTCTGAACCCGGAAACCAGCGAAGAAATCCTCCATTGCCGGGAAGACAACCTGGGCCTCTTCACCAAGATGCTTCGCTTCACCGACTACAAACGCATGACGCCCTTCGAAGTCGAAATCCGCACGCCCGACGGCCAGCCTCTCATTACCGTGCGCCGGGGTATCAGCATCTTTCTATCGAAAGTAGAGGTCTTCGACGAAAACAACCAACTCATCGGCGGCTTCAAACAAAAGCTCTTCAGCCTCGGCGGTGCCTTCCGGGTATTGGATCCCCAAGACAATGAGGTATGCGCGCTGAAGGGAAAATGGACCGGCTGGGATTTCCGCTTCCTGGCCGGCGAGACCGAGCTGGCCCATGTCAGCAAACAGTGGGCAGGACTCGGCAAAGAACTCTTCACCTCGGCCGACAATTACGTCTTGAAAATCAGCGATGACGTACCCGCAGGCAGCCCCATCCGGAAACTCATCCTCGCTGCCGTCATGTGCATCGACATGGTGCTGAAGGAATAATTCGGGGATCCGTGTGGATGCCCCGACTATAACCGGTTAGCCAAAGTGGGATAGGCTTCCAGCCTGTCATGTCGTTCGCTCAAAACACCCAAGGGAGCGGCGCGCCATGAGCAGCACCCTGGAATGTCGTAGCCAACGTTTTACGACCTCGCGCTATCTGCCGTGTCGAGGGTGCGTTGTGTCAGCCTGGAAGGCCAACCCACTTTGGCGCGCCTTCGGGCACCTGGAGATTCTTCTCAAAGGTCTTCGGCACGAAAGGGCGACACAGCCTGATAGGGCACAGCCCGCTCCAGCCTGCGCTCTCGTCACACCCGGTGCTTCCGTCCCGGCAGGAACGCCGCAAAGATACCGAGCAAAGGCAGGTAGGCGCACACCTGGAAGACGTAGCCGATACTCGTCCAATCCGCCACCTTGCCCAGGGCGGCCGAAGCAATCCCGCTGATGCCAAAGGCGAAGCCGAAAAAGAGCCCGGCCACCAGTCCGACCCGGCCCGGCACCAACTCCTGGGCAAAGACCAGGATCGCCGAAAAGGCCGACGCCAGAATGGCTCCGGCAAACATGCTCAACACCACCGTGCCCGTCAGGCCCATGTGGGGCAAGGCCAGGGAGAAGGGCGCGACGCCAAGTATGGACACCCATATTATCGCCTTCCGCCCGAAGTGATCACCGAGGGGCCCGCCCGCGATCGTGCCCGCCGCTACGGCAAAGAGAAACACGAAAAGGTAAATCTGGGACGCCTGCACGGAGACACCAAACTTATCGATGAGATAAAAGGTGTAATAATTCGTCAGGCTGATCATGTAGAAAAACTTCGACATAATCAGCACCACGAGAATGCTCAGGGCAACCATGGTCGCCCGGCGTGACAGCTGGTACTTGGGCTTCGCAGGCGCCACGGCCCCGGCATTGCGACGGCGTGCGTCCAGGTGCCCGGCGTACCAACGGCCCACCATGGTCAACACGAAGATGGCCACGCAGGCAATGAGTGAAAACCACACCACGGCCCCCTGGCCACGGGGCACAATAATCCACGCCGCGAGCAAGGGCCCGAGAGAACTCCCGAAGTTACCACCGACCTGAAAAAGGCTTTGGGCGAAGCCATGGCGACGCCCCGCGGCCAAATGGGCCAAGCGCGAGGCCTCAGGATGAAATATCGCAGACCCACTACCTATCATGGCGGCCGAGGCAAGCACAATGGGATAAGTCCCCGCGGTCGACAGGAGCAACAGGCCACACAGGGTAATCCCCATGCCCATGGCGAGTGAATAGGGTTTGGGGTTGCGGTCGGTGTAGAGCCCTATCAGGGGCTGGAGCACCGATGAAGACATCATGAAGGCCACACTAATCAGGCCGATTTCGGTGAAGGAGAGGGTGTAGTTCGCCTTGAGGAGGGGGTATATGGCAGGTAGTACCGCCTGAATCGTGTCGTTCATCATGTGAGACAGACTCAGGGCGACCAACACACTCATGGTGGTCGTCGCAGCGGTGGCGGACACCGGCTGGGAGGCCTCGATTTCTTGCATGACTGCGTCTTCGGCAATTTCGTTCATCAGGTACTCCAGAAAGCTACAGGGAAACGGAGATTATACGTAAGCACGACGCTATGCGCACAAATAAACCAAGGCAGCGAATACCGCGCCACGGCCCCACCAATCAACGCGGTCTGTCCTGTCCCTATCGTCCCTGCGAGGCACCATGGCCGCGTCAATCAAAATAGAAGCTTTCCCCGTCAGGTATAGTGGTGTGATTCACGCAGATGGGTCATTAAATCTAGTGCGAAATCCTCGACCGATATCCGATAGTACTCCCCTCCTCGGAGGGTTTGGGGGTGGGTCAAGTCACAAAAAGCGCCGCTAACCCACCCCTGGCACCTCCCAGGAGGGGAATTGGCAGGGGACTAACTGAAATGGGACTGGCGAAATAAGTTCCCACAACTTTGAAACAGACCAATAGTAGACACTTCATTCGAAAAGGATGGCCCCTACGATGAAACAACATGAAAAGCGTGGCTGGTCGCGGAAACGTCTTCTCGGCGTTGTGCTGCTGTGTCTCGCACCCCTGTTGCTTGCCGCGACAATCACCGGCGCAGGCCTGTGGTGGCAATCCCGCGCAATTGCCGCCATCCAAGCCGAGCAGGACCAGGTACGCGAGACATATGAGGCGACGGGCTACCCTTCCACCTGGGCCGGTTGGGCGGCCCAACAACCGTTGCTTGCGGAAAATAACCAAGGCGCCCCCCCTATCAAAGAAGCCCTGAGATTGTGGCGAGGCGTCTCAAATGACCACTTCGATCTGCTTCCCTATGTGGGCCAAGGCGAAGCGCCCGCGCCCTATGAGGTCTACTCCGAAGCGCGTATCGCGGCTATGACGGCCTTTGTGGACATGAACCAGCCGGCGATTGACGCCTTCCTCCTGGGCGTGGAGCAGCCCTATATGGACACCACCTCCCTGGCACCGACGCCAATGGAAGATAGAGAAGATTGGTACGAGTTCGCCGTTGAAATACAACGTATGCGCGATACCGTCCGGGTAGCCTTCGACCTGGCCCTCGCAACCGGTGATGACGAGGCGCTATGGCGGCTTCTGGGTGGGCAGGCATCGGCGTACAAACTCTATGAGGACTATGTGGCCTCCTACCGAAGCGCCACGGCACACGTCACCTGCGAAGTCATCGAACGGGCGCTGAACCATCGGCCCTTTTCGGAGCGGGAGCTGGAGGGCATGGCCGCCCTGCTCGAACCGCTCGACCCGATTGCCTGGTTTCGTATGTCCCTCGTGCAACATACCGATCCGGGAGACATCCTCGAACCGCGATGGTTTCTCTTGCTGGATCCCTATTGGACGTATGCCGCCCAATCCCCCCTTTCCGACGGAGCGATTAAATGGCTCGCGGGCCGGGACTATGAGCGCTTCAAATTGCGGGTATTGGAAAACGCACTGGCGGCTTATCATTGTTGCGAGAAACCGTGGAGCGAAGCCGCCTCAATTATCAGGGAGCGTGAAGCCTCAGCATCGGCGTCGGGCAATCGGTTCTCTGAGGACTACGAAATGGGGCCATTCGAAAATGTTCCTGGTGTCATCAAAATTCGCGCGAAATTAAACCTCACCCGCACCGCCCTGGCCCTGGAGCGCCATCGGGTGCAACATGGCGCGTTGCCCGCTAGCCTCGCCGCCCTGGTCGCATCCAATCCCGCCCTCAATATGGCCGACCCCTTCGATGGTGAGCCGATTCGCTACGTGATGAAGAAAAGGGGCTACCTGCTCTACAGCGTCGGCGAAAACCTGGCCGATGACGGCGGCGTGGCGTTTCGGAAGCGAGCGGAACAGGAGGAGAAGGGCGATATCCTGTTCGAGGTGCGGCGGTAGCCCGAATCTTTATTCGGCCAGTAGTCGCCGTTGAAGAAGGGCCGACATATTTCGTCGACCATCTGCCACCAAGTACACATAGACCGCGCTGCCCTCTACTTCGTAAATAATGCGGTAGGGCTTGAAAAAAAGTTCGCGGAAGTCCGTCACCCCGCGTTCGAGGAATTCTTTGGGACACACGCCTCGGTGAGGAAGCTCACGAAGACTTTGAATGACCTCCTCGATGCTTTCGTAAACGTAGTCGGCCGCTTCCGGAGAGTCGTTGTCCGCGATGTAGTCGTAGATCTCAATTAGATCTCGTTGCGCCTTTTCCGTCAGGAAGACTTCGTACGCCATCAATCTATGTTTCGTTTCGCACGGAATTCGGTAAAGAATTCGTCTGCGGGAACAAGTTTACCTTCTTCCACATCCTTACGCCCCAAGGCCAGGATTTTTAACAGCGCCAACGTCTCCTGGGTGCGCTCGTATTCCGCCAGACTCTGCATGATGGCCTTGGCCTCGCCATTCTGGGTAATCACGAGGGGCTCGCCGTCCTTGCCGAGCTCGCGGACGATTTCCGCCGCGTGGGCCTTGAGGTAGCTGATGGGTTTGATTTGGGTGGAAAGTCGCATGGAATATCCTTTCTGTCGTATCGAACTTAATATAGACCGAATATAGGTCATGCGTCAAGAGCGCGAAAGCGACGCCTTGAAACTTTGTGGACACTGTGGACGAGGTGGACCAGCAGCACCGTCCACCCAGTCCACCCAGTCCACCTCGTCCACAAAGTCCACAAGAATAGGCCCATTTTGCTCCCATAGGTATCCCACAGCGCACAAAGTGGGACTTTCACGGTATAATGAGGGGAATGAGTCCGCAGCGACCCATTTTTCGCCAAAGCTACCCGTAACTCGTCCAAAAACCACCCCAGGAACCCTATGAAACCGCTCAAATCCATCGTTTTAGATGCCCAGAACGGCGATACGGAGGCCTTCAATGCCCTCGTGTCCCGTTTCGGTGGCACGGCCCATGAGCGGGCATTCGCATGGCTGGGCGACCACCATCGGGCGGAAGAGGTGGTTCAGGAGGCATTTCTGGAGGCGGCGCTGAAGATTCATCAGCTCCAATCGCCCCACGCCTTCTCGTCGTGGTTCAAACGGATTCTGGTAAAACAATGCGACCGGGTCACCCGGAAGAAGACGCTCCCCACGGTGGAACTCATCCATGGTGCCGATGTGGCGGATGAGCCGCGCCTCCCCGAGGGCCTGCTGAAGGACCAGGTCCCGCAAGCTATTTTGCAGCAAGGCCTTAAGGAGCTTACCGATACACAGCGCGCGCTCCTGCATGCGGTCTATTGGGAGAACACCCCCCAGAAAGCTATCGCCGAAAAACTGGGACTCCCCCTGACCACGGTAAAAAAGCGCCTCTACAATGCCCGCCAGAAACTGGCCCGCCTGGTGGAACCCGCGCGGGTGACGGTGGACCCATCCCCGGCAGAAGCCACGGCGTTTTCGGCCGAAACCCAGATTTTCATGGCGGCCTGGCATGGACACCGTGCCCGGGTACAGACCTTATTGATCGAGCAACCCGACCTGCTGCAGGCGCGGAACAGTGAAGGGTTGTCGCTGCTGCTCTTTGCGGCCCACGCGGCCCACTACAGCCAGCGGGATGAAATCACCACAAGCCTCTTGAGCGCCGGTGCCCAGCCGGATTTCTTTGCGGCAGCGGCCCTCGGGCATCGCGCCGCCGTGCTCCGCGCCCTGCCCGCGACTCCAGTCGATACGACGGGCCCCTGGCACCGCACCGCCCTTCATTGGGCCGTCTGTGGGGGGCATGAGGCCCTGGTAACCGCACTGCTTGACCATGGCGCGAATCCGAATACCGTCGATCACTGGGGCTGCACCAGCGTGCACCTGGCGGTGGACTTCGGTCACGATGCCTTGCTCAGTCGCTTACTTTCCCGGGGCGGCGACCCCCGTCGGGTGATGAACAATGGCAAAAACCTGCTCCACCTCGCGGCCTGCAATGGCAACGAGGGCCTGATCGAGCGGGTGCGCCACGCCGGCCTGCGACTTGATATCTTCACCGCGGCAGCGCTTGGACACGTGGGCCTGGCCGACTCATTGCTCCATGCCGATGAGGGCGCGCTCTCGCGGAAATTGCGCATTGGCGCTACCCCCCTTCAGATTGCGGCGGAGCGGGGCCACACCACCCTGTGTCACTACCTCCTGGAGCGCGGCGCGACCCTGGACCCCATCAGCGCCATCGCCTTAAACAATGAGACCGCCCTGTTTGAGTTGCTGGAACGGCAGCCTCGCGCCATCGACCGCAACGCAGGCTCCTTTGGCTTTACGCCCTTGCACGCGGCTTCGGTACGGGGGCGGGATGATTTGGTGCAACAGCTCCTCCTACACGGCGCCGATGTAAACCGCAGTGACCGTATGTTCCAGAAAACCCCCATGGAAGAGGCCCTCTTCTTCGGAAAAGAAAGTGCGGCCCGACTGCTCCATCGTTACGGGGGCCGGGTAACCATGCCGGGCGGACTGGCCCGTTAGTGCGACGATTCAGACAGTTTGAACTTCCGCCTGTTGCGACGGGCCCACCCCGCCAGCCAGCGCCCCCCGGAGGGGAAAGGAACCGCAGCGCTGGGAAGCCCCCTGAAAAACAGAATTACGAAACTTGATAGAAATTGAAGGCAGCTACTATACTCTGCGCTCTTAACCCCCGCTAACCCGCTGTGGCCTCGCGCTGCACTCAGAGGCCCTCGGCCTCCGGTTACATACCGATTTTTCACGTAAAACCCATTGAGAAAACAAGGAGAATACACCATGGCTGTTGCCACCACAGACCGAATTCCGGCTATCGACCCCGCCCTGCCTTACAAGGTTGCGGACATGAGCCTGGCCGACTGGGGCCGCAAAGAACTCGACATCGCAGAAATCGAAATGCCCGGCCTCGTCGCCATCCGCGATCGGTACGCCGCCGACAAGCCCCTCAAGGGTGCCGTCATAATGGGCTCCCTCCACATGACCATCCAGACGGCCGTGTTGATTGAAACCCTCGTCGCCCTCGGTGCCGAAGTGCGCTGGGCCAGCTGCAACATCTTCTCGACGCAGGACCACGCCGCCGCCGCCATCGCCAAGACCGGCGTGCCCGTCTTCGCCTGGAAGGGCGAATCCCTGGAAGAATACTGGTGGTGCACCTACCAGGCCATGCTCTTCTCCGGCGGCCGCACGCTGAACATGATCGTGGACGACGGTGGTGACGCCACGCTCCTCATCCACCGTGGCTACGATTTCGAAAAGCACTACAATGCCCACGGCACGCTCCCCGAAATCTGCACGGACAACGAAGAAATCGAAGTGGTCGACACGCTCCTCCACAAGGTCCACGCGGAAGATCCCAACCGCTGGCACAAGACCATCGATAACTGGATTGGCGTTTCGGAAGAAACCACCACCGGTGTGCACCGTCTTTACCAGATGATGGAAAAAGGCGAACTCCGCACCCGCGCCATGAACGTGAACGACTCGGTCACCAAGTCCAAGTTCGACAACCTCTATGGCTGCCGCGAATCCCTCGCCGATGGCATCAAGCGCGCCACCGACGTGATGATCGCCGGTAAGGTCGTCGTCGTCGCCGGTTACGGTGACGTGGGTAAGGGCTGTGCCGACGCCATGAAGGGCCTCGGAGCCCGCGTGATGGTCACGGAAATCGACCCCATCTGTGCCCTCCAGGCCTGCATGGAAGGCTACGAAGTCCTTCCCATGGCCGAAGCCGCCACCCAGGGCGACATCTTCGTCACCACCACGGGCTGCGCCGACGTCATCACCCTCGAGCACATGAAGGCCATGAAGGACAACTCGATTGTCTGCAACATCGGCCACTTTGACTCCGAGATTCAGATTGCCGCACTGGAGAACATGCCCGGCGTGGTCGAACTGGAAATCAAACCCCAGGTCGACAAGTTTACCTTCCCTGACGGAAAGTCCATCATCGTCCTTGCCAAAGGCCGTCTGGTAAACCTGGGTTGTGCCACCGGCCACCCCTCCTTCGTCATGTCCAACTCCTTCGCCAACCAGACCCTGGCGCAGATTGCCCTCTTCACCGAGCCCGAAAAATACGAAGTCGGCAAGGTCTATACCCTGCCCAAGTTGCTCGACGAAGAAGTGGCCCGCCTCCACCTGGAGAAACTCGGTGCCCGTCTCGACGTCCTTACCGACGCCCAGTCCAAGTACATGAGCATCCCCAAAGAAGGCCCCTACAAGCCCGACCACTACCGCTACTAGGCCATCGCTTAGTTTAGATAGCTTGATTGAATGGAACGCCCGGTGCCCTTGGTCACCGGGCGTTTTCTATGGGGACTGCCTCGACCGCGTGCACGATGTGTTCGAAGGAGTTGCGACTTGGCGAACGAGGAAGTGTCGGACTGGGCCGGAAGCGATGCCCGTCGAGGCTGTCCCCCTCTTGAAGAGCGCTGCCTCCTCTCAAAGCAGATGACTCTAAGGGTGCCACCCTTACGCGGAGGAGCGAAGCGGGGGAGCTTATGGGTGCAGGACACGCGAAGGGCTACTATGCGTAGCGTCGAAGGCCGCGGTCGTCTTTAAGAGGGGGACAGCCCCGACGTCCCGTTTCTTCCTCCATGACGACACGCCCTCGCTCGCCCCTGCGAACACCGGCCTCACCTACCGACATCGCGTCGGTGCAGTCCCCGCACGGCCCAATCCGCCGCGACCCCCATGCCAATCCCCACCAGGTAGCAGAGCAGATCCGACCACAGAAACCCGAAGCCCAGCACCAGACCGCCAAGGGTGGTGTCGCGCAGCCCGTCGATCCACGGCGCATGATACAGCTGACCCAGCTCGATGAAAAACGCGAAGGCAACGGCCATTCCCGCCCGATAGGACAAGCGAAGCCCGGGCATCAGGGCACTGCCTCCCAGGAAGACCAGGAGCGCCCACAGGGTGTCCCCCGCATAGGTTGCGACGGATGGGGGCAGGTAGGTCCCATAGCGCCGTGATGCCAGGCCAAGTATAAGGACCACCATGGCACAGGCGAGATAGACTGCTGATTTTCGGGGTGTGCTCATGGGCGAATACGAGTGAATTTCAGGGGGGCATGGGGGCGCGGAAATTTGGCGGGGCATCAGGGTAGATTCCCAATGGCAATATGCTGGAGACAAGTTCCCTTACTTCCCCGCGTTGACATCGTAAAGACTACCGGAGACGTACTTATGGAGGATGCTCGACACCAGCGTCTGATAGGGGATGCCCTCGGCCAGGGCGCGCCGCTTCAATCCATCCAGGTCATGCGCGGAAAGACGGATATTGATGCGCTGGTCTTTCTTGAAGGTATCCCGGGCGATGGAGGCAAGTTGGTCTCGTCGTTCCGGGGTGAGCGCGGATTCCAACTCCCCACCTTCGAAAGCGTCAAGAGTTTCTTGCTCTTCTTTGTCCAACGTATGGCGTTTCATTCGGATACTCCCAGATAGTGGCGCGTCGCTTTGCGGCTGGGGATTATGGTTTTAAGGAATATTTCGGTGTCATCTCTGAACACTTATTCTGGTTCAGCTATTCCATCTTCTCGCGCGCCCGATCCATCCGCGCGGCCCAATCACTCAGAAAATCCTTGCGCCAACGATTCACCGTGACCGCGCCCCGCTTGTCTTTCACCGCGAGTGCGGCATCGGGATTGTCGTGCCAATAATCAGGCCGCTTTTCCGGGTCGGGGCGGATGAAGGCGCCGCCCCAGTGATCGGACTCGGGGGTGTTGGGATCGCCGTGGAGCATGTAGAGCACGGTCGGCGTATCGCCCATTTTAATGTCTTTTTTTTGCGCCATGAAGAGGGCACCCAGATGGCCATGGCCCTTCACGTGGGCCTCCGGAAAGGCCAGGTTACCCCATTCGCCCCCCTGCTCACCGCCCATATACATGCCCCGAAAGGTCGTATCGCTCTCAATCCACCAGAGGTCCGGGTGGTGATTAAACAAGTAGGCCCGGGCCTTCTTGTCCATCGACGTATTCCAAGAACCAATGGAATGCACACGGAGGGTTTTCTTGATGCCTGGGTCCGCATGCACCGCCTGGGCGACGTCGGTAATGGAGCCCCAGACCAACACGTAGAGTGGTCGCGCATCTTCGACGTTGGCCCGTTCCACGATGAGTCGCGCCCCTTCGCTGATCGCGGTGGGAACATCCTCCGGCTGGCGCTCGGTCGCCCCCTGTCGGACCACGGCGCGGAGGGCATCGGGCGCGGGGTAGGCGTCGGACCAGCTGCGCAGATTCGGATAGTCGCCCTCGTAGGCCGCGATGGCTTCCATAATATGGGCCGCCCGTCCTTTGTCCGGCGGTGAACTGATGAGCCCCTCCGTATCGAAACGGTCGGCATAGATCAGGTAGTGGACCATGGACTGGAAGTCGTCGGGGTCACTACCGCCAATGTCGGTGGACACGATGACCCGGGGAAGTTGATCGGCTACCGCGATATCCGCCATCGTAAAATAGCTGGCTACCAGGTAGGCTAACGCGCAGATGAAACGATGCTTTATCAACCTGAAACTCCTTGTTGCTGGAATGGTTTGGGGCGATGAATCGCCCGTTCTGAACTAATACGTTCCCGTACCCGCCACTATCTACCGCCTCCAACGCCTCCTCGCCCGGGTGCCGCACCCCTCTTTCTATTCTTTGGGATGCTGCGCCCGGTCCATCCGATGTTTCCAGTCTTCCAGGAAGTCCTTCCGCCAACGGTTCACCGTGACCGCACCCCACTTGTCTTTCACGGCCAACGCGGGGTCCGGGTTATCGTGCCAATAGGTCGGACGCTTCTCCGGGTCGGGACGAATGAAGGCCCCACCCCAGTGTGCCGATTCGGGGGTATCGGGGTCGCCGTGGAGCAGGTAGTAAACACACGCCGTGTCGCTCATTTTGATGTCGGCCTTTTGCGCCATGAAGAGCGCACCCAAGGCACCATGGCCCGTGACGTTTGCCTCGGTAAAACCGAGGTTACCCCATTCACCGTCCTGAACGCCGCCCATGTACATGCCCCGAAAGGTGGTGTCGCATTCGATCCACCACAAGTCGGGGTGATGTTTAACCAGGTAATCGCGCGATTTCTTGTCCTGTTTCGTGTTCCAGGAGCCAATGGAATAGATGCGAATCGTCTTCTTGATGGTGGGGTCGGCATGCACCGCGATGGCCACGTCGGTCATCGAGCCCCAGGCCAGCACATAGAGGGGGCGGCTATCCTTCGCATGGGCACGCTCAATGAGATGGCGCGCCCCGTCGTTCACGGTACCGTCGGGGAGATCGCCCGCTTGCACTTCGGTGGCGCCCTGAAGGGTCACGGCCCGTAACGCATCGGGCGTCGGATAGGCCGATGACCACGTACGCAGATTCGGGAAATCTTTCTCATAGGCCCTAAGCGCCTCCAAAATATGGGTCACGCGCCCTTCGTGGGGTGGTGAACTGATGAGGCCTTCGGTGTCGAAACGGTCGGCATAGACCAGGTAATGGACCATGGACTGGAAGTCATCGGGATCGCTGCCGCCAATGTCGGTGGACACAATGACCCGGGGCTTTTCGCTGGGAACGCTTTCGTTGGCGGTTGCCGCGCCAGTCAGGGTGAGCGTGGTTGCAATACAGAGAAGGGCGTAATACTTCATTGCCGGTGTTTCCTGGTGTTGGTGGTCTGAATCAATCAGATGGGTCATTACGTTGCGGTGAATTTCTAGTGGTCTGAACTGTAGTTGAAGGCTTTTTTCTTGCGTAAAATGAATCGGGCTTTCAGCCCTGTCCATAATTTTTTGTTCTTATTCCTGGGGCTTCGCCCCAGGCTGATATGGGGCGCGCCTTTGGCGCTGAAAAAATCGTCGTTGCCGTTTCTCTTTTTTTAGGGCCAACGGCCCGGCAACATACCAGCATGGGGCGAAGCCCCATGTTTTCGGCCCGCTTCATCCACGGAGGGCTGAAAGCCCGTCTCATAGAACATCGCTACAACACACATCGGTTTCCAAATCTATTCTTGCCCAGCGGAAAGGCGCTCAATAATGGCCCATCTGCTTAGTTCAGACCACTAGTTCAAGTCTGGCCATACTCCGCAGCAGGGACTTTGGGTGCCACGGGCAGGCGATCAAGATTGCCCGTGACGTGTCTTGGTATCCAAAAGTGTCCATAGACCCTGTATTAAGAACACCATCTTCGGTTTACGTGTTACGAGTGTCTACAGCCTGTATGAGTTTTTACACGGGCAAACCCTACCGGGCCTGCCCGTGGCACTCAGGCCAATTTAGTGATTTAAATTACTTTTTGGAAGGTCCCCTCCGGAGAGGGGAATTGTCCGGGAGGGGCAGATGAAAGGGACCAACGAAGTATCCCCCTAACGTTGAAGCGATCCACTACCGAGGGCCGTAGCCCGCCTTTGCCGTCCCGTCCTCGTTTATTTTATCGCAGGACCACAACAGGCCCTTCGCCACGATATGCATCCATTCCTCAATTTCGAAGGTCTCGGTGTTGTGGCCCACCGTCACGCTAAATATTTTGGCCTTCCCGTATTCATTGGCGAACATGAGGGGATACACGTTTTCTCCCTGGTGGCCGGTTGCGATGGGGAGAGAATGCTCGAAAATCTTGTCGATGATATAGAGTTCCTCGTCGCCCGTTACGAATTCTTCTGTGCCGACCAGAATCGGATGGGTCGGCTCGTCGAAGGTAACGGCGATGGGCTTCTGGTGGGTGTGCCGCTTGGACGTCGCGCCCAGGGTGGCACGCCAGGCATCCCCTTCCATTTTACGGAAGGTGTGGAAGGCGCAGTGAATCATAACGGCGCCGGTGCCGGATTCGAAATGCTCTTTGGCCACCGCATTGCCCACGTCATCGCCCACGTCGGCAGAACATTCATTGTGAATGACGACGTCATAACCCCGGGTCCAGTTTTCTTTTTTGAAAACAGAATGCACATGCTCCGTGCCCTCGCCTTCCTGAACAACGTCAAACTCCACATTGGCATATTTTCCAATGCCCGCCATGAGAAGCCGCGTTTGGGCGTCATAGTCATGACAACATCCCCCCGTGATGAGCAGCGCCTTGATAGGCTTGACGTCGCCCGAATCAGCACCGATGCTCTGACAACCCGCAATTGCGAACAAAACGACGACCGACGCCAACACGTTACAGATAATCTTCTTCATGAGTTCTCCTTTGAAATCGTCAAGGGCGACCTGGTTACAGGGCAACCCGGAAAATACAAACCCACCTATTCGCCCGTAATGGTCGCTTGTTCCTTCAAGCGCACAGCCCAAATTAACGGGAATTTTTCGAAGGGTGCATAGTAGCATTCCGCGTTAAGATAGGAAACAAAAACGTCCCTCGGATTGCGGACATTCCTGTCTGCGGAAACACTGGCCCAACGCCTTGTAGAAAGCCACGCATCCCAGCTCTGGACCCAAACCGAATCTATCCGGTTTCCATTCCAGCCCATACGTGGGCTCTCGCATCCGAGTCTGCCTTGCCGCGGACAGGAATGTCCGCGCTCCTTTCGGTGGCGTTCTTCGTGTGTTTCTTTTACTCACCCGTGCGACTAACGCGCTGCGACCACGATCGGGTCGACGGGCAGACCGGCGAACACCAGTTCGATACCGCTGAGCAGGGTTGCACCCTTCACGGATTCGAGGGCAATCTTACAGTTTCCGTCAATCGCGACATCCGTAAATTCCTTTACGACGCCGCGCATGCTGCCGCCGGCCTCGGCCACGATGTCGAAGTGCTCTAATGCCATTTTGCCCTGTATCGCCACATTGAGTATGCGCGCACCCTTCTCGGTGTGCTGGGGCTCAATGAAATAAAGCCGGACCGTAAAACTACCCGCCTTGAGTCCCGTGACCTGCAAGGACGTAAGCCCTTCCACCCCGGAACTGGTGACCCAGGGCCACCCGGCTCCCCCTTCATGGAACACCGCGTGGTGATAGAAAAAATCGGGATGCTCGGGTACGGTCGCTACCCCAATCTCGGGCGAGGGCCCGCCCACGCTGGGGTAATCGACGAAGAGCGTGCCTTCGTTGGTCATCCGATCGCCCGGCGCACCGAGGTTGATACCAATGCGTGCCATGGGCCCGATCTTACCCGGTCCCCAGGCCGTCCACTGCTCGAAGCTCTGGGGCATGGAGACCAGTGACGCGCCCGTGGGCAAGGGATAGCTGCACACACAGCCGTCGTAAAAGTAGGGCATATTCAGAACGCCATTGGCGGGGATGATGCTGTTGGTACAGCCGGAACGGGGACCACTGATGTTGATGGTGCCGCTTTCGATCCGCTTGTCGTAGAAGGCCGGGGTGGCTGAGCGCATAGTAATTAAATGGCCGTAGTCATTGCCGCCGTCACAGCCATAGCTCTTTACGTAACGGCGCGTTTCAGACTCACCCGTGATGGGATTCACCATTTCACCCTTCTCGCGCTTCACCAGAAAGGGGAACACGCCGGGATTGGTGCCCTTGGCCTTGTGCTCCGCATAGTAGGCGTCCACATAGGGCGGGCGGTATTGATAGGGTGGTCGAAAGTCTTCCGCTGGCCCTTCCGGTGCGGGGCCCATCCGAGCCTCGGCCTCTTCGCGGGTCATGACGCGCCCGGTATAGACATCGGTGAAACGGGCTTCCCCAATGACAAAGCGACCGGTGCCGTCTTCCTGCAATTGATTCACTGGGCCGGCTGTCACCCGCTCACCGGTCCATTCTTTGTCCCGGGAAACCATGACGCCACCGATAATGTGCGGTTGGGGCGCCCGCTTGAAATGGGCCACCGAATCGTCGTACCACAGCATGCCGAGCGGCGCGCGTACCCGTTCGTCGGGGGCGGTCCAATCTTTGGTGTAATCCACCGACCCCGGCAGCGCACCCTCCCGCCGCAGATAAACCAGTTCCCCCTCACGTTCTATCGTCGCCTCGCCGTATCCCGCGTCATCCAAGGCACTGCGGAGCTGCACCTCCCTATCGGGCGACAGGGGAAGACAGGCCACACCGCCATAGGGACGAAGACATTCATACACCGCAACAAGGCGGGCATCGCTCCAATCCATCAACCCGTCATCGTCTACCACAATGAGGTCGGCGAAGTAGGGCGGCAGGGACAGTTGGAGTAAGTCCCCCGCTAACACGGAGATGGGATTATTCAGCAATCCCGCTTGCCCCAATTCGCGACGGAGCTTTTCCCCTGCTTCTGCCTGGGGAAGGGAAAGCAACACGCGCAGCCCACTATGGGCCGCCAGTTGCCGGGCCACGTCTCCGCGGTCCGAACCCAGCACCAGCGCATAGCCTTCCTGAACGCGAAGGGCGTCCAACGCAGTGGCAACCGGCGCGCTCAGTGGAATTTCCTTGTGTACAGGCACGGCCAACGGGTAGGTCTGTGGCGTGACCGCTTCGGCGCCGTAGCAATAGAGCGCCCCTTCGAGGGTGGTCACGAGGAGCCGTCCTCCCGCGATTGCCATGCTGTGGATGGTGCCCTCCACGCCGTCTATCCCATCGCCGTAGGACAGGGTCTCATCCCCCATGCGAAGTTGACGACGAATGCCGGGGACACCATCCCCCGGCTGGGGCTTGTCCTCATGGAGGTCCTGGTTTACCTCGCTGTCAAACTGGATCTTGCCCCGGCGAATATCCCGGGCTTCCTGGGTATCGGCCATCATGAACCAACCACCCGGCGCACGGCCCTCACCGGGGAGCTTAAAATCGATAAGCTCGCCGGTGTGCCGGTTCAAGGTGGCGGGCTTCGCGGTTCCACAGGGGACCACCAGGTCATCGCCATTGACGAGCAGATAGCCCTGGGGCGTAAGACCGCCTATGGCCTGTCCCCCGTGGGGCGTCTGGCCAAACAGGGAACCGCAGCGGTCGTTCACCCACTTCACCGCGCCCGTTTTGGCGTCCAGCGCGTAAACAAAGACGCCCTCGAGGGGCCACACGCCCGCGGCAAAATAGATTGTGCCATCTGCCAGGACCGGCCCACCGCGCAGGGGCCACACGGAAATGAGGCGGCCGTTGCCAAAGATTTTTCGCGTGGAAGGCACGGCGCGAAACTTCCACTGCAAGGTGCCCGTGGTGGCATCGAGACAATGGAGGTGACCGTCATCGGAACCGAAGTAGAGCTTCCCTTCCCCCGCCACGGGTGCCAGACGCACCGGGCCCGCCGTGTAAAAGCGCCACTGCTCCGCCCCGGTATCCAGGGCGTAGGACACGACGGCATCCACATCGGGCAAGGCGACAAACACGGATTTCTCCGCGACAATCGGCTCGTAGCCCGCGTCAAACTGAAGGCGCGCCTTGTGGAAGGCCGGTTTAACCGGCGGCAAGACCCGCTTCCACTGGAGGTGCCGCTCCGATGGAAGTGCCTCCAAGGTGTGGTTGCTACGGCTTGCGTCATGACGCCACGTGGGCCAGTCGTCGGAATGAGCGGACAAAGCCGCCAGGCACGCCACTAAGACCAGGAGACGGGACGTCAAAGTAACCGTTAGAATAGTGGATCTATTTTGCAAAGCGGGTCATCTTTCCAACGGGACCCTGCGGCCCCGCCCATGTCTCTTCGAGCATTCAAGCGCCCGCCGTCAGTCGGGGGTGGAATCCCGTTGAGGCAGACACTACAATCGATCCCCTATGGTAGTGGGACGGCCCACGCCGTTCAATTTCATGCGTCTGGTCCGGTGAAGTGTACTCAAACGCTCAGGAAATTCATAATGCTCAAACGCTCTTGTTTCCTTCTCATGTTGATGTGTGCCCTCGCGGCACCCGGTGCCGATACCGTCACGCTTTCCATCACCACGCCGTTGAATCGCCACGCCTACCACCGTAGCGAAACACCGGTGGTGGGCGTTGCACTTAAAAACACGGGGGACACCCCTCTCGCGGCGGGCGAAGTGGTCGTGGAATTGGGAGACGTCGAGACGTTTCGTGACGCCGTACCCACGGTGGCCCCGGGCGCGACCTATCACACGGGTCAGGCCCTTCCCTTGTCCCAACTCAAGGCCGGGGCCTATGAACTTCGCGGGCACTACAGCAACCCGGTGGCGGAAGTCCGCTCGGAACCCACTGTATTGACGACCGTTCATGCGCCCAACCCCGACCGGATGATGATCTGGCTCTGGGGCGGTGGCGGCTCCTCCTGGTACATGGACCACGGCTTCACCACCCTCTCCGGTCCCGGCTGGGAGACGGACTACACGGCGGATAACTGGATTCGCGCGCTGGATCAGGCGCTGGTGGCCGGAGGTGATGTGGGGATTCGCCCCAACGGCGGCCTGCGCGATGTAGACCCCACCACGCTGGACGATCCCGACGCCACCAACGTGGCCATGGAATCCCATGAGAAAAAGCCCGTCGCCAATCCCTTCCATCCTGAGGTCGCCCGAATTCAGAATGACGCCAATCGGAAGCTCATGGAATTCGTCCAGCATTTTCCCCAGGTGAAGACCGCCTTCTTCAACACGGAGATTGTCGATGGACTCGAGACGAACCGGAACGCGGCGGGGCTTGCCCTCATGGAGGAGGCGCTGGGCACGACCGAACGACCTGCCAAGGAGCCCCACTGGGTAGCGAAGGGCGTCCTGGCCGATGACGATCCGCTCTATCGATTCTGGAAATTCCACTACCAGCAGGGCAACGGCCTGGTCCTCGCCAACCAGCGCACCTCCGAGATGATTAAGCGTTACCGCCCCGACATCATGACGGTGAATGACCCCTACCGCGAGGCGGGATTCCTGGATATGTTCCCCGGCATCGACGCCGTCAGCACCTGGACCTACACCAACCCGGACCCCAAGTTCATGCTGTTCGTCGAGACCCTGCGGGCCGCCTGTGGTCGGACCAGGTCGGAAGCATTGCACACGGTCACCCTCCTCAACTACCCGGGCCAACTCGCCCCCACGGAGGATTGGATGCTCATGGGCCCCGCGCGGACCAAGGTCACCACGTGGATCAACCTGTCCCGGGCCCCCAAGGCGCTGGGCTACTACTACTCCAGCGCCTGCAATCCCCAGGGCGAAGACACGGTCAACGTGCCCTATGCCACCAGCGAAGCCATCCGGGAGTTGAGCGAAAAGGTCTTCAAGCCCCTCGGCCCCTTGTTGACCCAGGCAGACATCGCACCCCGTCGAATCGCCGTGCTCAGCTCCATGGCATCGGGCATCCACGGCACGTCGCCCAACCTGCTGGGCCACTATCGCAACCTCCAGATATACCATTTTTATACCCTCCTCGCCATGAACCATCTCAACGCCGATGTGCTGCTCGACGAGACCATCGAACGGCATGGCCTGGGGGACTACGACGTGCTGGTGTTGCCCAAGTGCGATGCCTTAACCGAGTCAGTGTATCGCGAAGTACAGGCCTTCCAGGCCCGTGGCGGGGTAGTCATTGCCGACCAATACCTCGGCCCGGAATTGCCCAATGTGCTGCACTTCGATTTCGACTTCACCTACCGGAAGAAAATCAGCGCAAACGCCATCGCGAACAATACCGACTTCGCCAACTGGAACGATCAGCTCCAACCCGACAGCGCGGCCTTACAGGAAGTGGTCGGCGTGACGGCCCTGGATGACCAGCGCATCATGGAGGGCTACGCGGCCCAATTGAAGGCGGGCCTGAAGGGCAAGGTGGAACCCGAAGTCTATTGCGACACGCCACGGGTTCTCCTCAACGCACTCGAAAAGGACGGCACCCGCTACCTGGTGCTGATAAACGACAACCGGGAATACGGCGAGCGGGCGGGCAAGCAATACAAGGCCGTCCTCGATAAGCTCGTGCCCATCGACACCACGGTGACCCTGCGCGATTGGCCCGGTGACACCCTGGTCGCCTACGACATGGTGCGCCACACGGCGTTGCCCGCAACCCGCGACGCATCGGGCTGGCACATCCCAGTTGGGCTGGACGAGCTGGGTGGCACCATCCTGGCGCTCTATCCGGAAGCAGCGGAACGCCTTCGTTTTGTCCCGCCGTCGGAGGTTTTTCTCGGTGAGCGGGCTTCCCTCCATATCTTCGTGGAAGATGGACGGGGCGCACCGCTGGCTGGGCTGCAGCCGTTGGAATTGACCATCACGGATGCCGACGGGGCGCTTAACGCCTACAGCGGTTTCCATTGCGCCCGCAACGGCCTGCTCACCGTGCCCTTTGAGGCAGGCTTGAATGACCTGCCGGGATCGTGGACCCTCCAGGTACGGGACCTCACAGCGGGCCTGAAAATGACGGTTAACTTCTCCGTGCGGGCCCCGTGACAGCTTGTTCGCAATACACGGGAACTCGCGCGCGTATCGTGAGAAAAATATTCCGGAAAACTTACGTAGGGAGCAAGAATCGTGGCAGAACAAATTACCTATCGCAGTGGCTACAAGTATCAATTGGCGAATGACTACTTCCTCGCCAGCGGGATAAAGCCGAAAAGGGATATTGACACCCCCTTTGTGAAACTGGCACTGGACGGCACCCTGCACATCGCCGAAGGCTACGCCTGGGATGGCCCATCGGGCCCGGTCGTCGACACAGATCGCAACATGCGCGCCTCATTGGTACACGACGCCCTGTACCAGCTTATCCGTTTGCGAAAGCTGACGAAGAAGGATCACAAAGATCCGGCCGACCGCCTCTTCCAAAAGATTTGCGTGAAAGATGGCGTGCCCCGACCCATTGCGAAGGCCTACTACCTGGGGCTCAAACTGGGAGGGAACCCCGCCGTCGATCCAAAGAACGAGCGGAAGGTCCACACGGCGCCCTGAGCTTTCCGCGACGCGCGCACCTGCTCCCCTGCCGGAAGTACACCTACAGGACAGACAGGTCCGCAAGCATCACGTAAATCGCCAACACGACGAAGACCAGCAATGCCCCCACGGGTTTCGCATACTTCCACGGCGTGAGGTCCACCGCCTGGGCATCGGCCTGTTCCCACGCCGTTTCCCGGGGGCGAATCACACCCAGGACCAATTGCAGGACCACCAGCAGGGCGAAGACCAAACCCAGGTAGTGGAAGGCGTAAATCTTGCCCGCCAACGTCTTGAAGCCCGGCATCCAATAGCCGCTGGCGATGGCCGCGAAGCCCAGAAGCAGCGCCACATTCGCGGCGAAGGCGGGTACCCGCTTGTTGGCAATACCCACGACCACCACGGCGAAGATGGGGATAAAATAAAGGCCATTCATCTGCTGAAGGTAGCCGAAGATACTCTCCTGTCCCGCGAGGGCGGGGGCGATGCACATGGCAGAGAGGGCGATGATGATGCCGAAGACTTTACCGGACTTGATCAGTTGGGCCTGGTCGGCATCGGGCTTGATCCAGTGCTTGTAAACGCCCAGGCTGAAGAGGGTGCACGTGCTGTTGAGGGCGGAGTTAAAGGAACTGAGGATGGCCCCTACCAGCACCGCCGCGAAGAATCCTACCAGGGGCGCGGGCAATACATTGTTCACCAACGTACCATAGGCATGGTCCGCCTTGATGTCGTCACCGACGTAGAGGTGATAGGCGATGACACCCGGAAGCACCAATATCAGCGGCGCCAGGACCTTGAAGAATCCCGCAAGCAGAACCCCCTTCTGGCCTTCCTTCAGGCTGCTCGCACCGAAGGTCCGCTGAATAATCTGCTGGTTGGTGCACCAATAAAACAGGTTGAGCAAGAGCACACCGGTAAAGAGGGTGGAGAAAGGCACCGACTGCTCGGCCCCACCGATGGAGTTCAGCTTTTCGGGGTGAACCGTCTTCACGATTTCGAGGCCCTGAAAGAATCCCCCATCGCCACCCAGGGTACGCAGACCGAACCACGTAATCAACACGCCGCCCACCAGCAAGCCCAGTCCATTGATCGTGTCAGACACCGCCACGGTGCGCAGCCCGCCGAAGATGGCGTAGATGGACCCGATGATGCCCACCATCCACACGGTAAACCAGAGGGTAGCCGACTCCGTGGGGAGTCCCGTGAGGGCCTGCATGTCGAGAATGCCATTGAGCCCCGTGGCACCCGTATACAGAATAATGGGCAACAAGATGGCCGTGTAGGCAAAGATAAAAATCACATTGGTGATCGATTGGGTGTGTTTGTCATAGCGCAGCGCCAGGAATTCCGGGATGGTGGCAATGCCGCTCTTCAGGTAGCGCGGCAGGAAAAACAAGCCCATCACCACGAGGGAGACCGCCGCAATGACCTCCCACGCCATGACGGAGAAGCCGTCGGTGTAGGCCGCGCCGTTGAGGCCTACCAATTGCTCGGTGGAGAGATTGGTCAACATGAGGGAGCCCGCAATGAAGCCGCCCGTCAGGCTGCGCCCCGCCAGGAAATAGCCATCCGTCGTGCCGTGATCATCCTTACGCGTCATCCGCCAGGTAATAAAGCCCACCAGGCCCGTAAAAAAGACAAAGGTAAAAATCGTGACGGCTTGCATGGGCTCTCCTCCAACATGCGGCATAGGGTAAAACAACTGTGCTCTCAGGGCAGGTCACCTTAGCGCGCAGGCCAGAGAAAATCAACTGGAAGATGGGAAATATAGGACCTAAAGGACAAAAACGACATAATGGACCACCTGCGCCGTACGCCTTGGGCCACGGCAGGTTTTAGTCCCTGCTGTCCCTGTTGTCTCTGTCATCCCTGACGTTTCAGCAGCCACCCCGTCACCCCGGCAGGGCAAAAGCCACCCAGGCATCGCCCGCTTCGGTGGCCAGTTTTCCCGCCCCCGTAGCTGCGATCACCACATACTGCTTGCCATCCACTTCATAGGTCGCGGGAGGCGCGTAGCCGCCGAAGGGGAGCTCGTGTTTCCACAGTTCTTCGCCCGTATCGGCATCAAAGGCGCGAATCATGTTGTCGGGCGTGCCCGCACAAAAGACGAGGCCGCCCGCCGTCACCATGGCACCACCAAAATTCTCTGCGCCCGTCTTGTCGTCGCCCCAGAAGGCGAGTTCGGGGTAATAGCCCAGGGGCACTTTCCAGGCGATTTTTCCCGTGTTCAGATCGATGCAGTTGAGCGTTCCCCAGGGCGGTGTCACGCCGGGATATCCCTCGTGATCGAGGAGCTTGTTGTAGCCGTTGAAGGTGTAGCGCGGCACGCCATTATCCTCAGGGCGAATGATTTCGAGGTCGGGCTCGCGCAGGAAAATGTAGTCGAGGAGCGCCGCTTCGTCTTCCGCGCTCAGCCCTTCGGCGGCGGGCATGAGGTTGCGGCCCGTCTTGATAAGGGCGCGCACCTCGTCGTCGCTGAGGCGGTCTGCCAGTCCGATAAGGGGCGGCGCGAGGCTGTTTCCCTGGAGGTTGTTGCCGTGGCAGGTGACACAGCGCTCTTCGTAAACGGCCTGGCCCCGACTGGGGGAAGCGCCCGCCTTGCGCCGAATCTCCACGGCCTTAATGACGGCCACATTCCACGCCATCTCGTTGGCACTCACATAGAGCCGTCCCCGCTTGGGGTCCACCGCCGCACCGGTCCATTCGGCACCACCGTGGAGTCCGAAAAACACGGTGGGCTTGCCGTCGGAGAAGGGCTCAAACCACCCATGGTTACTGAGGTTTACAATGTTGCGCACATACGTCGTGGCCTCGTCGTTGCGCTGGGTGATGTCGTCGGGCGTGAAGTGCTGACGGGCGAAGGGTTCGGGCAGTTCCACATCAGGCTGATAGGGCCAGGTCTTCTCGCCGGGTAAGGTCGAAACGGGCGCCCGGCGCAACCGAAAGGGGTAGAGGGGCTCGCCGGTGAGCCGGTCAAGCAAGAGGGTATTGCCGATTTTGGTCACCTGGGCGACGGCATCCACCTGCTTGCCGTGGCGCGTTACCGTGACCAGGTTGGGCGGCGCGGGGATGTCGAGATCCCAAATGTCGTGGCGAATTTCCTGAAAGTGCCAGCGGCGCGCGCCCGTAAGGGCATCGAGGGCAATCACGCTGTTGGCAAAGAGATTCTGTCCCGTGTGGTGGACGCCCACGAAATTGGGCTTGGGTGAGCCCGTCGAAATATAGGCGATGCCCCGCTGTTCATCCAGGGCCATGCCCCCCCAGCAGTTGGCCCCATCGGCCGGATTCTCCCAGGTATCGGCGCCATATGCGTCGCCCGTGGGCATGGTGTGAAAGGTCCAGAGGCGTTCGCCCGTAACGATATCGTGTCCCCACACATCCCGTTGAAAACCCGGCAGCACGAGCACGTTTTGAAAGATGGCGCCCGCCACCACGGAAACGCCGGTCTGTACCTTGCCCCCATCGCCAAAGGCCGCGATGGGCGTACCCGTCGTCGGGTCGATGGCCCAGAGTTCTTCCCCAATACTCACCAGCAGGCGCGGGCCGTGGGTGCCCCAACCGGGCCAATAAACCAGGCCGCGGTGGGCGGGACGTCCCGCTCCCTTGAAGCGCCACTTCTCCGCACCCGTGCGGGCATCGAGGGCCACCAGGTGATTCCCCGGCGTAGGGACGTAGAGCGTATCACCCACAACCACGGGGTTGCATTGGATGTTACCTTCTCCGTCCCCGGAGCGGTATTCCCACGCCACTTTCAGGTCCTTCACCGTCTCCCGATTAATTTGGTTCGCCGACGAATAGCGGCTGTTGGAGCTGTCGCCGTGGGAACGGTGCCAGGTGCTATAGGCCTCCGCGGCGGGAAAGCCATTGGCGGGGGTAAGCTGCCCCTCGTCGGCCGCCGGAATAACCTGGTATTCTGGCAAGGCCGCCCGCACCGCCGGGTCTTCCACGGCGGGTAGTCTCGCCACCTGGGTCTCCGTCAGATCATCGAAAGACCAGAGCCCAATCGTGTGTTCGCCCGCCGCGTGGGGGCCCTCCGCCGGGGCGCCCACGGGCTGAATGCCCCGCTGAAGGTGAACATCATCGATCAGCCCATCGCAGCCGCCCCGCCCCGACACAAGTTGCCCAAAGGCCAGGTCGCCCGGGACCGTGGGCTTGCCTTGATTTTCAATGTCCTGGCGCAGCACTTCTTTGCCATCAAGATAGAGGGCAATTTCGTCGACGCCGTATTGAAACACGATCTGATGCCATTGGCCGTCGGTGATGTTGCGGCCCGTGCGGCCATGATCCGGCGCGCTCCCGGGCATGTACACCGAGAGTTCACCGCTGCCGGACTGGGTGAATATTTCCCAGTGGGCACCGGAGGCCTTCGTATCACTCGCAATGAGAATATTAAAGCCCGTCGCGCTGTCGAGTTTGGCGCGGCACGTCACCGTCATGGGCGGCGTGCGGTATGCGTCCTTCCCCGGCACCACCATACCCCCGGCCAATGCCTTGCCAAAGACCTCGGAGAGAGAGGGCTTTCCCAAGGCCGACTTGGGACGGAGACTCGCTCGCTGCGGAACAGGCCTGGGACCCGGGGCCGCGCCGCCGTCCAACTGAGGCAACAACCATCCCAGGCCGTCGAGGTTATCCTGCAGGGTCGTTTCCGCGTCATCCTGGGTATGTCCGAGGACACCGACCGGCCCGTCATAGCCACTCTCGCGCAGTACCTGGAGCAGGTGCAGGTCCAATTCGCCCTGGGCCAGGGGAAGAATCTTCTGGCCCTTCTTGTCGCCCTCCCGATTCATCCCATTCAGATTAAAGGCATAGAGGTAGGGCTTCATGCGCTGCAAGAGTTCGGGGAGCTGGTCCACATGTCCATGGCCGTGGTGCAGGTTATAGACGATACCCACGTTGGGCGCATCGAGGGCCTTGATGATGGCAATCTGGTTGTCCGGCTCGCCAAACCAGTGACCGTGGTTATAGAGCCCCACGGAGCAGCCTATTTCGGCCGCTGCTTTCACGAGAGGCCGGAGGGCATCGGCATGCTCCTTCACGCGCTGCGCCTGTTCCTCGGGCGTACATTCGATGTCGCCCCCCCCCATGGTCACCCAGAGTTGGGTCTTAACGTCATTGCGCTTGAGGGCCGCCAGGATGGTCTGGGCCTCCGCGTTTAGCGCAGACGGAAACCAGAAAGCGGTCAGTTCGATGCCGTAACGTTGGAGCACCTGCAACTCTTCATCAAAGGTGGGAATGTGCTCGGCCCGCCAATCGTAGGCGAATTTCTTAATCCCCAGCCGGGCCATCATTTCCGCACGGGCTTCGGGCCCCCGCTTCTTGCTGTCAAAGGGCACAATGCACCAGGCCACGAGATTGTCGCGCGAAAAGATGCCGGCCTCCCCCTGCGCCACGACGGCCAAGGGAATAAGCACCAGCGCCGCAAAGCAACACCCCGCGATCCCACTTCGAATACCCCAACGTACTACACTGCGCGCTACCATCGCCGGTTCCTCTCATCGGTACATAAAGAAAACGGGCCATGAGTTCCTTGAACCCATGACCCGTAAAGGTCCCTAACAGTTTAGTTTATCGTGGTGTGCCACTCAAGCCGCATCTCGACGACCACGGCTCAGGAGTCCGGCGTGCCAACACAGAAGGCCCAGGCTCAACAGGACGGCGAGAATATCACCGGTCATTCCCGTCACGCCGGTCTTGGAACCGGCAGCCGAGCAACTGGCACCCGGTTCTTTCGGGGTTTCACCTTCGCCTTCGCCCTCTCCTTCACCTTCGCCTTCGCCTTCACCCGCAGCGACCTGGGCATTGAGCTCCGTCTGCGTAAGGAATCCGTCGCTATCCGTATCCATCGCATTGAACTGCGTCACCGTCAGACTGCCTGACGCGCCAGTCGCCTCAGCCAGAGAAAGCCGGTCATCATTGTCCGCATCGGCCGCATCAAAGGAATCGATGAGGTCCTGCGCGAGCTCGGACAACGGTGTCTCGCCTTCGCCCTCTCCTTCACCTTCGCCTTCACCTTCGCCTTCACCCTCCCCCTCCCCTTCGCCTTCACCCTCGCCCGCGACCGCCGACATTTCAATCTCTGCCTCTTCGATGATGTTGTTCACCGTAACGCTGCGGCTGCGCGGAGAGAAGCCCGCCTTGGACGCTTCCACGACGTAGGTCGAATAGGCACTCACCGACATGTGACAGATACCTTCGCGGGAAGACTTACCCACATTACGGCCATCGAACATGACGTCTGCACCCGAAATCGGCGTACGGCCATCGGAATCCATAACCGTGACGATCAAGGTCGTGGGGATCAGGTTCGACCCGCCGGTGCCGACCGCGACCAGCAAGAGATAGGACGTACCTTCGCCACTAAGGCCGGAATCCTCATTGGTAACCCGCAGATAGTACTGTTCCGAAGTGGAGAAGGTCTCCTGGAAAACCAGGTCTTCACCGAAATCGGCACTGGTCACCGTGCGCACCGGCGTGGCGTTGTCCGAACCATCCGCGAGAATATCCTCCGCCCGGAACAGCTCTACCACGGCCCGGTTATTGGGTCCCGGGTTAATGATACCGATGGTTGCGGTCTGGTTCGGAAGGGGTGAAAACTGCACCCAGTCCGCGTCGCCGTCATCATGGAAATTGTGGCCCTGTACCGAGTTGATGGGAATCCAGTTGGCCTCTTCGCCCGTATCATCCGATTCCCAAGCATCGGCAATTCCGATTCGGTCGACAAAACCGATACGTGGGGAGGCGTGGAATTGTCCACCGGCCCGCACGAAGTATTGGACCTGGAACAGCCCCCCTTCGTCGAACTCGGTATACTCCCCTTCCCAGCGCTGGGTACTGTCGTTAAAGGTAAACTCGATGAAATCGAGCCCGGAAATGGGCTGTTCGTCATCGTTGCCCAGCGAAGGCCGCTGGAAGTTGGGCGGCACAATAAGGGCACCGGCGCCTTCCACCGGGAAGGGTGACACGATGTTGCCCATCGAAAGGGTGGCCGAATTGGAGCTGATGGCCTGGTCGGAGGTAACACTACCGATGAACACACCCGGCACCTGGATATCAAAGGTCGCACCCGGACGGTGGCCTGTGGCAGTGGCACTATCCCCGCCCTGGTTGGCCACCCCATCCCCGTCGCTGTCAATCTGGGGAATCTGAAGGGGGTTCACCGCCTCGATGGCGATCTTCGCCTCGTCAAAGGCCTGACCATAATCCCGGCCATTGAAAATATTAAACCAGAAGTTCAGCGAGAAACTGATGTACTGGGCCTGATCGAAGAGGGCTACGCCTTCCACCGGACCTTGTCCCGCACTCGTCATCGAGATGCGCTGGGGACCCGTCGTGCCCTTTTCTTCGTCGGCTTTCTGGGATTTGCTCAGAGCCAGGTTGTCGATGAAGCTGCCGGACTCGCAGGTATCGATCATGGTGGTAATCATGGGCCGCACCGAAATGTCGACATTCTGGAGTTCGTCATACCACGCGTCCAGATCGTCCGCTTCCAGGTACTCCGTCGCATTCATTCGGAAGCGATCCCGCTGACCGTGGTCCACCAGATAGACCAGGAGTTTCTCCGTTCCCTGGGCCCAGTTGGTGATGGAATCCTCCAGGCTGGCCAGGGTAGGCTTCCCGATAACTTCGCCATCCAGTTGGGAGGCATCATCCGCATAGAAGCGGATGTTGTCGGCCGGTAGCCCTTCCGAACGCAACACAAAATAGGCAAAGTCGGCGAGGGTCGCAAATGTATCGTAGAGCGAATCGTCCGCCGTGTCGCCCACCACAATAATGGCCTTGGACTCGTTATCGCCCACTTCCGGAAGCACATCCAGAAAGACCCGGGCATTCCGCTCGAGCCCCACACTCTCGAGAATATCAATGGTCGGCGCGGTGGTACCGGTGCGATAGAGGGCATCCCCTTCGATGCGACCACCGCTGTTATTTTGAATGATGTTATATTCGGGCTGCACACCGCCCACCGTCAGATCGATGAGCTGCTCGGTCACCAGACGCTGGCGGTAAATGTCCACTCCGGAATCAATAATATTGCGGTAAAAACGCAGGTAGGAGCGCAGGTTGCTCCCATGATTGTCCGGGTACCGATGCCCGACAAACAGGTCCATATCGCCATCGGAATCGATATCGGCCATCTTCGGCATGCGGCCAAAACGGTGGTCCGTATCGTAGGGCAAGTCCAGGCGCCCGTTGTAGCTGAAGCGGAAGGCGGGGATGCTGAAGTTATTGTGGTCCGTCACGATTTCGTTGATGTAATAGAGCAGCTCGGTATCTTCGAAATCTTCGTCCGTCGAATAGGCCACAATCAGATCGGGCCGACCATCGAGATTGAGATCACCGCTCGTCATGGATTCAATATTAATCGGATCTATGGAGATGGCACTGTTATCGGGGTCTGGCATGAAGTTGGCCGGGAGCGTGCCTTCATTTAAATCATAGACAAAGCCAAACCCCGTGTCGATGACCCGCAAGGTCGTATCCCCGCTGTAGGAATAGGCCGTGATCAGCTCCGCATTCCCGTCATTAAAGCGGTCAAAATCCGTCATGGCAAAACCACGGGGCGTCGACACCGTGTGACTGCTGTCCACGGAATCGACAAATTCGCTGTCCAGCAACGTGAAGGTGGGAGGACCGCTGCCGGCCTGCGTCGCTCCGTAGTAGGCAATGTGTCCGTCGAGCTTCTGTATGAAGAGGGACTGCACGCCATCATTGTCGTGGTCGGCAAAGAGGAAGAGGTCATTGCGATATTCATTGCTGTCATCGCCCGAATCCAACGGCACATTGAGAATGCTGTTGGCAGAGGCGAACTCACCCCACGCCGGCGCATAGGGCGCCCCTTCATTTCGCAACATGATCAGGTTGGTAGATGATGAGGAACTGATGCCCGTCCGAAACATGTCCAGGTCCCCGTCGCCATCCGCATCCCAAAAGGCGACGTCGCCTTGACCCGCGGGAAAAGCCACCGCGTTTTGCTGATTAATCCGATAGGCCCCATTCTCGCCTTCGTTGGTGAAGAAACGGTAATTCTTAAGGCGGCTGTTAACGGAGACCAATACATCCCGCGTCCAATCCACGCCGGGTAAGGCTGAGTCGGGGTTTTCCCGTACAGCAAACGTCCCTTCCGCATAGGTCAGGTCGTCGATCGCGTTGTGATCGTAGATGTAGGTAACGAAGTCCGTACCTATTTCGTCATTCCAGGCGGGCTCTGTTGTGGTGCCCACGTTGCGCACAAGGGTCAGCCCTTCGGTGCGATCGTAGAACATAAAATCGAGTACGCCATCGAAATCCCAGTCATAGATGGCGATGTCGCCCAGGTTGTAGGAAAAACTCGTGCCCTTCGCCGTGCTGCTTTTCAACTGCTCCACGGCAGCCTCCGCACGTACCGGCGCTTCTTTGTCATCTTTCGTGGTTTCTATGCGCGACGGCATCAGGTTGCTCAGTTCCGTCACTTCCTGAAAGGAAGCAAAGAGGGGCGCGCTGCTCGTCCCGACGTTTACGCCAAGGTACACCCGGTGTTGCCGTTCCGTCGCAAAGATCCACGCTTCCGCAATGAAGAGATCCTGCAGGCCGTCGCCGTTGATATCCCCCAGGGCCACCCACATGGCGCGCTGATCCCCCGAGTCCTGAACGCTGGACGCCAGCAATCCCTGGTAGGAAAAGGTGGGTTCCGTTCGGGGGCCTTCGTTGCGGTAAAAGACCACTTGCTTGTTGAAGGTGCCAAATCCGTTTTCAAAATTCACTACGGCCACCAAATCGGGCAAGCCATCGCCGGTCAGATCCGCGAAATCCATATTCAGATCCCACCGCGTAAACTCCGGCAAATCATCCATCGGAAGGGTCACCGAGCCACCGGGGTAGAAGGCGCTGCTCGAGCCCAGATTCTGCATCAGCTGGGGGCTCGATATACTGCTGGGAAATACGAAGTCGTTGTCCCCGTCCAGGTCGATATCCACCACGGTCATGCCGGAGCGGCGGTTGGTCGGGCCATAGATATAGCCATCGCCATAGTTGGACTGGCCCCAGATTTCGTGGCGCAGCCGATCCGAACTGCTGACTTGCTTGCTGATACCCGTGTCGGCCTGCCGTCCCCCCTTCAGGGCGCCAATATCAGGAGCCGTAGCCACCTGTGCCAACGCGGTCGAAGTCCATAAGCCGAGACCTGCCACGGTCCAAATGAATGTATGGGCTACCTTAAAAACTGAAGTGTTCACGGGATTTCCTCTTTCCTGACCACCGGGACGACGTCCCTCCGACTGCGATGATTGCACACCCTTAAGTCTACCAGATTTCACCCGGTTTATTACCCATAAAAAGGCGACACGTCGGCACAAATCACATTAATCCCATATTTATAATGGAATCATTCGAGTACGCAAAAAACGGTGGTCCGTGGTACGCTACGGAAGCGGCGCGCCCTGTAGCGCGCTGAGGAGCACACGCTCCTTACCGGCTTTTCGTGTGCTATAGCGTCCCTGATGAACGGGCGCGGCGCCCCCCCCGCCGCAGCCCAGAAGGCATACCACCATGCTCATAGATTTCCTGACCGTACTCCTTGCCATCGCGGTATTGACCCTCGGTGCAGAACTCTTCGTACGGGGCGCTTCGCTCCTCGCACTACGTCTCGGCATATCGCCGCTCTTCGTGGGCCTGACCGTGGTGGGCTTTGGCACCTCCTCACCGGAATTGGGGGCGAGCCTTTCCGCGACGCTGGCCGGAAACACGGGTATCAGCATGGGCAACGTCATTGGGTCCAACATTTTCAATATCGGCTTCATACTCGGTTTGACTGCACTCATCCATCCCATTGCCGTGTCCTTTCCTGCCGTGCGACGGGACCTGTTCGTGGCGTTGGGTGTTTGCCTGCTGCCCCTCGGCTCCTATTTCCTCTTTGGTGCCGTTCCCGGATGGGTAGGCCTCCTCTCCCTCGTGGGCCTGACCCTTTATCTCAGTGCCGCCTACATCGCCGATCGGGCGGCCATGAAACAGACCCAGAAAACGGCACAGGCCGAGCTGGAGGCGGCCCACCTCACGCCCCAGAGCCCGCAGGACCTACCCGAAAAATACGTTGCGCTGCACCTCCTGCTGGGTGTCGCAGGGTTGGCACTCCTCATTGGCGGCTCCCAGGCCTTCGTAGGTGCCGCCACATCGATTGCCCAGGCATGGGGGGTCTCCGAATTCATCATCGGTCTGACCATTGTGGCCGTGGGCACGTCCCTCCCCGAACTTGTCACCTCCATCGTAGCGGCCTGTCGAAAGAGTGCCGATGTGGCGGTGGGAAACTTCATCGGCTCCAACATCTTCAATATCCTCGGCATCCTGGGGACCTGTGCCCTCTTCGCCCCCCAGCCCATCACGGCACAGGCCGGCCTTATCGGGATTCCGGTCATGATCCTTTTCTCCGCCGCCCTGATTCCCTTCGTGCGCTCCGGAGGCGTCCTTTCGCGGCGGGAAGGCGCGGTTTTTCTTGCGGGCTTTGTGCTGTATTCGATCGCGCTGGCCACCGTTGCGCACTGAGACCATGGGTACGAGGCGGCTCATCCCCTTCCTGACGCTGGTCGGATTGTAGTATCCGGCGCCAATTCCCTATAGTGACCCCCAATCCCTCGGTTGCACTGAAACCCGCTGGGAAACGTCTGTCACGACCAGAAATCCAGGAATTACCTACCATGCTGTACCACCGATGGCCCGCTGTCTTCCTACTCTTTCTCTGTGCAACCGCAGTGCCCGCACAGGAGCACCTGCTTCGCGCCTTTCCCGAAGCCGAAGGATTCGGCGCCACCACGCCGGGGGGCCGGGGCGGCTCCATACACTTCGTCACCACCCTGGAAGACTATGTGCCCGGCGAGGAAGGCCCTGTGGCCGGGAGCCTGCGCGCGGCCATCGATGCCAAAGGGCCCCGCTACATTCTGTTTCGCGTCAGTGGCACCATCGCCCTGAAAACAGACCTCTATGTGCGCCATCCCTTCGTCACCATCGCCGGACAGACCGCACCCGGCGATGGCATTGCGCTCAAAGACCACATGTTCGTCGTCGCAACCCACGATGTTATCCTGCGACACCTGCGCATGCGCTCGGGTGACGCCCCGCAGGAAGAACAACTGACCGTAGGCATTTTTGGCGGCAACAACGTCATCCTCGATCACTGCTCCATGACCTGGGCCGTCGACGAAGTGCTCAGCACCTTCGGCGCATCCAATATCACGGTTCAGTGGAGCATCATCGCCGAGGGCCTCTCCCGCTCCTTTCACCCGAAAGGCGAGCACAGCAAGGGCTCCATCCTCGATGGAAAAGGGGGCTTCTCGCTCCACCACAACATCTATGCCCACAACGCCGCGCGCAACGCCCGGGTCAACAATATCGTCCTCGATTTCCGCAACAACATCGTCTACAACTGGGGCTATCGCGGTGGCTACACCACCCAGGGACCGGGCTTCATCAACTACATCAACAACTACTTCAAGGCGGGACCGTCCACTCGCAAGTCCGTGCGCACCTATGTCTTTGAACCCGGCGATGATGCACCCCGCATTTTTCTTGAGGGCAATGTGCTGGAAGGGCAATCCGATGAAACAGCCAACAACCACCTGCTTCTGAAACCCCTCCGCGGATTTGAAGCGGAGACCATACGAGACATCGTCACCGTGGATGCCCCTTTTCCCACCGTCGCCGTTGCCACGGAGAGCGCTTCAGAAGCATTCGAAAGGGTGCTGGCGGAATCCGGCGCGACCTTGCCCCGACGCGATAGCGCCGACGCACGGCTCCTGGAAGAAATCCGCACCGGCACGGGGCGCATCATCGACTCCCCGAAGGACGTGGGCGGCTGGCCCGAGCTGGTGAGTGACGACCCACCAGCGGACACCGATGGAGACGGCATGCCGGATGCCTGGGAATTGGAACACGACCTCGACACGGTCGCCATGGAGGACTACCTCAACGATCCCGATGGCGATGGCTACCCCAACCTCGAGGAATACCTGAACGGTACGAACCCCCGCCATCCCGAGGAAAACGTGCAGCTGGAAAAGGCTCCCTTCCTCGCGCAACAGCAGGCGGCCCTACAGCGGACCATGGACGGAAAGAACGCCTACGACGCGCGCATGAAGGCCGAAGCGGAGGCGCACAAAGCGGCGCGGGATGCCAAGCTTGCCGCCATGGACGTGCGCATCGACGCGCAGGACGGCATCGCGCGCGTATGGCTTGGCGACACGATCCACCTCGACCTCGCGCCCATTCCCGCGGGCACCTTTCTCATGGGCTCCCCGGAGAGTGAGGGCGGCGAACCGGAAGAACACCCCCAACAGCCCGTCACCATCAGCCGGCCCTTCTTCATGGGCACGACCCTCATCACCAACCGTCAGTATGTCACCGTCATGGGGCCCACGGAACGGCGCACCCGGAAAGGGCAGGAAAATTTTCCGGCCCACGAAGTGACCTGGTTTGAGGGCGTTGAGTTCTGCGAATTGCTGAGCCAGAAAACCGGGCGCACCTTCCGCCTTCCCACCGAAGCGGAATGGGAGTACGCCTGTCGCGCCGGCACGACCACCGCCTTCTACACGGGGGACACCATCTCCACGGACCAGGCGAACTTTGACGGCAAACAAGCAACCCGCTTCAATCCGGCGGGCAACTACATCGGTAAGAACGTGTCCGTGGCCCAGTATCCGCCCAACCCCTGGGGACTCTATGACATGCACGGCAACCAGGCCCAGTATTGCCTCGACAACGTGGGAAGACGCTACAGCACGGAGCCCGTGACCGACCCAACGGGGCCGCCCGGAAACGGGGCTAAGGTATTGCGGGGCGGCCAGTCCAAAAGCAAGGCCGCCTTTATTCGCTCGGCGGCGCGCTATGGCTATGCGCCCGGCGTGGGCTTCGGACTCCGCATCGTGATGGAGACCGAAAAATGAGGCGTCAGGGCAAAAGTGGGGAAGCCTATAGTATTTCTCGTTATGAATGATATCGGACGTGCCGCGCGATCCCGAGGAACGAGGGTCGAAGACTCGCCGTAGGAGAGTTCGTGCGATTGGAGCAACAAACTGGCCCTTGCCATTGCTCATTGCGTGTTCGATACGACGACACACGCACGAACCCGTCAGGACTCGTTGATACTCGCCTTTTGGGGATCGCGCGGCACGTAGCGAAGTTTATCCGGCTTCATAAAATCCGGTTATTTAACACCACCACTTTTCCAAAACCTTAGAACGAGTGCCCCGGAAAACACCAATCCACAAGGATCAAGCGCACTACATGGTGATGAGTTCACTCAACTCTTTCGCCGCCTTCTCCGCCAGCGCCTTGTCCGGCAGGCCATTCGCACTGACAATCAGCTCGGCGGTGAGGTAGCTGTCGTAGCCAATCGCACGTAAGGCCGCCAGCACGGCCGTCCAGTTAATGGTGCTGTCGAAATGGCTTTCCGTGAAGTCGGCCAGCGTGCCGCCGCCATCGTGCCCCTTGAAACCTTTCACGTGGACGCGCGCAATGCGGTCCCCCAGGATCTCGATCCAGTGCTCCGGATAACCGTTAATCGCCACGTTGCCCACGTCGAAATAGCACTTCACCCAGGGCGACGACAAGGCATCGACGAAGGCCGCAAACTCGAAGGGGCCCGTGAGGAATTTGCTCCACACGTTTTCCAGGGCCATGACCACGCCGTGGGATTCCGCCACGGGAATCAATTCCGTCAGCGATTGCTGGGCAAGCTCCCACGCACGTTTCGCCGGCACAACAGGACGCTCCGGATTCCACGGCACTTCCACCGTACCCGGCAGCACTAAGACCGTGTCGGCACCCAGCGCTGCTGCGCACCCGATATAGGCTTTGCTAAATTCTAAGGCAGCCTGCCGCTCGCTTTCGTCTTCCGAGCACAGCGAAATGCTCCAGTAGTTTCCCGAGCACAACGACGGCAATGCAATACCGATGGCTTCACACGCCCGACGAATCTCCGCCAGGGTCTCCGGCGTGGCTTCCGGCACCAACTCTCCCGCGCCATAGCACAATTCAATGGCGTCAAAACCCAGATCGTGGGCCGCCTGTGCCGCCTCCACTACAGGAACTTCGCCCTCGAATCCGCCGAGCGTCCAATAACTGATACATTTCTTCATGAATATCCTTCCGTGACCAACGTATAGAGAGACGCCATTGTACGCGGCAACACGCCCAAGCACCAACCGCCGCCCTTCACCCTTCACCCTTCACCCTTCACCCTTCACCCTTCACCCTTCACCCTTCACCCTTCACCCTTCACCCTTCACCCTTCAAAGCTCCCCTTGCCTTTCCCGCCGAAAGTCAGTACCGTAATCTATAGTGACATTGTGGGGCTGCGCTCAGATTCTATTGTACGAGGTATTTTCTGTGATTCGGACCATACTACTCGGCCTCTTGTCCCTCCACCTGCTGGGAACGCCTTTCGCCGCATTTGCGGAAGCCCCCCGCTTTAATCGCGACATCCTCCCTATCCTCGCCGACCACTGTTTCAAGTGCCACGGTGCCGATGGCGCCGCGCGGGAGGCAGGCCTGCGCCTTGACACAGAAGCAGGCGCCAAGGCGCTGTTGAAATCAGAGGCCATTGCCGTCATACCGGGGGACCGACATGGGAGCGCCCTCTTTCAGCGCATCAACGCCACCGACGACGACCGCATGCCCCCGTTGGAGACGGGCGACGGCCTGAGCGAAACCCAGATCGCGCGCCTCGGTGCGTGGATTGATGCCGGCGCGCCCTGGGAAACACACTGGGCCTATACCCCACCCAACCGGCCCGCGCCACCGGCCGTGACGAATGTCGACTGGCCACGTAATGCCATCGACGCCTTCATCCTCGCCCGACTGGAAAAAGCCGGTACCCACCCGTCGCCCGAAGCCGACAAACGGACGCTTCTCCGACGGCTCCACCTCGACCTGATCGGACTGCCGCCAAGCACCGACGACCTACTTACCTTTCTCTCCGACACGTCACCCGACGCCTATGCGCGCCAGGTAGATCGCTTGCTGGCCTCCCCCCACTTCGGTGAAAAGTGGGCCCGGTGGTGGCTCGACCTCGCGGGCTACGCGGACAGCGATGGCTTCCTCTCCGACTTCCAACGCCCCCAGGCCTGGCGCTATCGCCAGTGGGTGGTGGATGCCCTGAACGCCAACCTCCCCTTCGACCAATTCACGATCCGTCAGATCGCGGGCGACCTCTTGCCCCAGGCCACGGTGGATCAACAGATGGGCACGGGCTTCTTGCGCAATACCCTCGCCAATCGGGAGGGCGGTGCCGACCTGGAAGAGTACCGGGTCATGCAGGCCACCGAGCGGGTCATATCGGTGGGCACCGTGTGGCTCGCGGAGACCATGGAGTGCGCCCGGTGCCACGATCACAAGTACGACCCCATCTCCCAGCGCGAGTTCTATGCGTTCTATGCCTTCTTCAATAACGCCGATGAGGTGAACATTAACGCTCCCCTCCCCGGCCAGGCCGCCCCCTATGAAGCGGCGTGGAACGAATACGCCGCCGCCCGCATCGCCCTCCTCGAACCCGTGGCCGACGCGCTGGCCGCATTGCAGGGCCAGTGGGAAGAGAAAATGATGTGGGCCGCCGACCACCCGGGCGAAGGCAATTACCACTGGGACCGCGCCTGGGAAGTCCTGGGGTTAATCTGGGGCCAAAACTTCGGCGAAGGCCAATTGGAAGGCACCTATATCGTCCGGAAACCCGTAGCCGAACGTACGCTGGATGAGCAGTTCCGCTTGCAGGACTACTTTTTTTCCCGAGGCAGCCTCGTGGATGAAGCCCGCTTCAAGGAACTGAAAATCAGCGAACTGGCCGCCCGGATTGCGGAACTGAAAAAAGCCATTCCCCCCATGAGCCGCGCACCGGCCATGCGGGCAAGTCGCGACCCGCGCCCAACCCACATTATGCACCGTGGCGATTTTCGCGCACCCAAAGAACCCGTCGGCATGGGCACGCCGGAAGCCCTCCATCCCTTCACGCCCGATGGCCCACCGGACCGACTCGATCTGGCCCAGTGGCTCGTCGCCCCCGAGAATCCCCTCACCCCGCGGGTGACCGTCAACCGCTTCTGGCAGGAACTCTTTGGTCGGGGCATCGTGGCCACGTCTGATGACTTCGGGGTACGGGGTGCCCGCCCAAGCCATCCTGATTTGCTGGATTGGCTCGCCGTCCACTTCGTGGAAAGTGGCTGGGACGTGAAGGCCCTCCTCAAGACCATGGTCCTATCGTCCACCTACCGCCAGCAATCCGACGCGCGCGCCGACCGCCAGGAACAGGATCCCGGGAACGTCTTGCTGGCGCGCCAGAACCGCGCCCGTCTTTCGGCCGAGCTCACGCGGGACAATGCCCTCGCGGCGAGTGGTCTCCTGCACCGGGCCATTGGCGGACCCAGCGTGCGGCCACCCCAGCCTGACAGTGTGACCAAGGAAGCCTTTGACCAGACCTGGGTCGCGGACGAAGGGCCAGACCGCTATCGCCGGGGACTTTACACCTTTATTCAGCGCACGTCGCCCTTTGGCCAATCCGTCAACTTCGATTTCCCCGACACCAACCGGGCCTGCACCCGACGGGAACGTTCCAACACCCCCCTCCAGGCCCTGAACCTGCTCAATGATGTCACCTTCGTCGACGCGGCACGCCATCTCGCGGCAACGACCATCCCCATCACCGATTGGGATGCCCGACTGGACGACGCCTTCCTCCGTTGTCTCGCGCGCTATCCCGATGCCACCGAGCGCGAACGGCTACGTCGCTATTTCGACGAGGAGCATTCCCGCCGCGCCGCTTCACCGGATTCCATCCCAGCCATGGTGCGTGACTTCGCGCCCCTCCAGGAGGAACCCGAGTCGGCCGCCTGGGTCATGGTGTGTAGTGTCATACTTAATCTCGACGAATTCATCACGAAGGAATAGGCCCATGGACACCCAACGCTTTCGCAGCATCCAGAGCCGACGGGATTTTTTTCGCTCGTGCGCGGGCGGCATCGGTACCATCGCCCTGCACGGCCTCCTTTCCCGGGAAGGCCGGGCGGCCCAGGCGGCAGAATCCCTCGTCCCCCACATTGCGCCCCGGGCAAAGAATGTCATCTACCTCTTTATGGCGGGCGCGCCGTCTCAATATGATCTCATCGCCCCCAAACCCATTATGACCAAGTGGCACGGCACCCCGGTGCCCGCACACTTTATGAAAGGCCTCCAGGACCAGCTCATGAAGAGCACGGCCCAGGTCTTTGCCAGTCCCCGCACCTTCCAGCACTATGGCGAGAGCGGCATGGAGTTCTCTGACTTTCTGCCCCACACCGGATCCATCGCCGATGAACTTTGCATGGTCCACTCCATGCACACCGACGTGAGCAATCACCACCCCGCCCAGTTATTGATGAATTGCGGCGTGCCCCGCTTTGGCCACCCCGCTATGGGAAGCTGGGTGAGCTATGGACTCGGCAGCGAATGCGACAACCTGCCCGGATTCGTGGTCCTCACCTCCGACTCGGGCAAGGGTATCGACGGCGGCTCTTCCAATTGGTCCAATGGTTTTCTGCCCTCGTCCCATCGGGGGGTTACCTTTCGGAGCAGTGGCGACCCTGTGCTCTACCTCTCTAACCCGAAAGGCGTCAGTCACGATGCCCAGCGGGCCCGCATCGATGCCCTGGCCGATCTCAATCAACACCATCTGGAAAAAACGGGCGACCAGGAAATCGCCTCGCGCATCGCGGCCTATGAAATGGCCTTCAACATGCAGCTGTCCGTCCCGGGCCTGTTGGATTTTTCCGACGAGACCGACGCCACGAAAAAGATGTATGGCCTCGACCAGGATATCACCACGCCCTTTGGCACCAACTGCCTCATGGCCCGGCGCATGGTGGAGCGGGGCGTGCGCTTTGTGCAGCTTTACCACTCCACGTGGGACGACCACTCGGAGCTGAACAAAAACCTGAAGATAAACTGCGCCATGACCGACCTGCCCTGCGCGGCGCTGATTAAGGATTTGAAACAACGGGGACTCCTCGACGAAACGTTGGTTATCTGGGGCGGAGAATTTGGGCGAACCCCCATGAATGAAATCCGTCGGGGAAACACCCCGGGTCAGGAAGGACGGGACCACCATCCCTTTGCCTTCAGCCTGTGGATGGCCGGTGGCGGCATCAAACCCGGCACCGTCGTCGGCGCCACCGACGAGCTCGGCTTCCACATCACCGAAGACCCCGTCCACGTCCACGACCTGCAGGCCACGATACTCCATTGCCTCGGCATCAACCACGAACGCCTCACCTACCGCCATCAGGGCCGGGACTATCGCCTCACGGATGTAGCGGGAAAAGTGGTGGAGAAAGTACTCGCGTAAGGGTGGATTCGCCGCGCTCTATAGGAACCCGGCGACTTGTTTTCAACATTGGTCTTGACGCCCACCGGGAAAGGGTCTATGCTGGAACTAAAGGGGGGCTGATGGGGGCTGGATCACCTGCGGAGATTGTCCGCCATGAACAATTTGCACGAAATCCCTCTACCCGACACCGAAGGTCTATATCGCGCACGGCTTGATTCCCGTAGCATTCGATTGGAGGTCCGGTCTCCCCGGTACGACTTGCGGGGCCTTTGGTTGCTCGCCCTCCTCCTGTTTGCCTTCCTGCCGCTGGGCCTCTACGTCATTCTCCTGGCGGCCCTCTACCAAACGGACTACACCTTGCATTGGGGCGTTCACCTTCTGGTCACTGGCCTCGGCACATTCTTTTGCCTCGCGGTGCTTCAGCAAGGTCTGGGTATCATGGGCTTTCGGGAAGCCATCCTGCGGCGGCGGGATGGCGATACGCTGGTGCTGGAGCACCATGCCCGTGGCGGGAGGCAGCGGACCTATCTGCTGACGGAACCCGTCTCTTTCGTGGTGCAGTTCCACCATGAACTGGGGGAAACGTCCACTTCGCTGGATATCGTCGATGAGGACGGAAATACCGTGCGGAGACACTTCCGCGACGTGGTGGGCGTGGAACTCCAGCTTCAGGCACAGTCTGTAACCCCTCCGATGACCCTGATGGAAACGGGCTGGTGCCAGTTCGCGCCACATCGCCTCACCGTGTACCACGAAGTCTATGCACCGGAAAGCAACTACATCGCCACCGTAGAAACAGCGCGCCCCCTGGCCAATGCAATTCGCGAATGCCTCGGCATCCCGGTGGAATTTCGCGTGGAAGGCAATGCCGTTCCTGAACGGCTTGAAGCCGAGGGCGGGATTTAGAAATTGGAGTAGTACATTGGGAATTTACACGTGGCGAGGAAATTCATGGACAAGGTTTCCGCCTGGTCGAATAGAGAATTTTGAATCGTGAATAACATGCCTCTCCGCCTCCGACTGACGCTGCACGCACATTCTAAATTCTAAATTCCCTATTCTGCCTCCACCAGACTCGCGGCGACAAAACGGTGCACGGGCAAAGGCATCTCACTGTCCGGTCCCTTGGCGAGGGCCCAGATTATGCGGTTAAACTCATCCATGGGCATTTCGTCAAAGGTACTGAAATCCATCTCCAGCGATTCCTGCGCACCCAGGGCCGTCTTTTCGTTCAACGCGTTGATATCGATGTTGGCCTCCAGCTTGGTGTAGGGCGTGTTGTCCGCCACGTTCGTAAAGCTGCGGTACATGGGATTGGCCGATGCGTCAAACTGGCTCATGGGCGGCAGGCCCAGGAGGAGCTGCATGGTCCGCAACATGGAGCTCGTCGTGTAGAAGGTACTGTCCACCGATGCGCGCCGCGTGTAGGGGCTGATAACAAAGCCAATGGTGCGTCGGGCATCCACATGGTCCGATCCGTTCTGTGCATCGTCTTCGATGACGAAGATGGCCGTCTCGGGCCAATAGGGACTGTGGCTGATGGCTTCCACAATCATACCGAGGCCGAGGTCGTTGCTGGCGACGGCCGCCTGGATGGTGGGCTGTCCGGGGCTGCCCCCTTTGGTGTGATCTTCGGGCAGGGCAATAACCGTGTAGTTGGGAAAGCGCTTCTCGGGATCCTCACTGTCGTAGTGAGACACATAGCCGTTAAATTCCTTGATAAACTCCGCCGCGTTTTCCGTGTCCCGGGCACCCCAGCTCAGGTACTTGGGGGCCACGTGGCCCACCAGGCCCGGGGCCAGACTGGTCATGGGCTCCCCTTCACTCTGGCGCCGGGCAAACTCGCCGTAACTGCGATAGGTCAGGCCCTTGCGCTTGCAGAGATCCCACATATAGCCCGAGGCCGGTGTCGCCGCTGCGGTGAAGGGACCGTTGCCTTTTCCGCCGTAAGAGGCCGGCCAAAGTTTTTCCGCAAAGTCGGTGGCGTAGGCTGCGTTGCTCCATTGGTGCCCATCGACGCTGACTTCCGCATCACAGTAGAGGTTGTCCAGTAACACGAACTGCTCCGCCAGGGCATGGTGGTTGGGCGTAATTTCCCGGCCGAAGATACAAATGCGCGGGTCGCCGTTACCCTGGGGCATATCACCGAGCACCTGATCATAGGTCCGGTTTTCTTTGATGATATAAACTACATGTTTAATCACCGAGCCAGCACCGACCGTGCTCGGTACGATATTCGGTTCTGCATTCAGTTGCTTCGCCGTCGCCAATTGCTCATCGTTGTACGGACAATTCGCATAGGCCTGCCGCGTAAGCTCGCGAAGTTGAAGCTTGTAGTCCTCCACCGACACGACGTTGATGGAGCCCTTGGTCGTGCTCCGCGTCGTACCTTTTCCCTCCTCCCCATCGGGCAGGGGACTCAGCGGTCCGCGAATGTTTGAAGCGGAGGCCAGCCCTTTACCATTCCCCACATAGAGTTTCTTGCCATCGACGCTCATGCCCAGCGCCGAGGGATACCACCCGGCCGGGATAAAGCCGAGGACCGTGTTTTCATCCCGGTCTTCGATGGCCACCACACAGACGTTGTTGTTGTCGGCATTGGCGATGTAGAGGGTTTCGTGTCCGGGATCGAGGGCCAGCGCGTTGGGCGTGGACCCTTCCGGCGCGCGCTCGTAGAGGGATGTGATAATCGTATCCACCGCACGGTTCTTTGCTGTGTCGATGACCACCACCGTATTGTCATTGGAACAGCAGACGAAGAGGCGGCCGTCCTTTGCGAGGATCATATCGTTGGGATTGTCGCCCACAGCGATGGTGGCGGTGACCGTGTGGGTCGTCGTGTCGATGACCGAAACACTGTCGCTGGCCCAATTGGAAACATAAAGTTGGGTAGCATCGGCCGACAACACGAGGTCATAGGGGTTGACCTCCGTGCTGATGCGCGTGACGATTTCACCCGATTCCGTGTTGAAGACCACCACATTGCCCGCGGTGCGGTTGGCGGCATAAAGCAGGGGCTCGGTGGGATGGTGGACGAGGCCTGACCAATAGATATCCTTTGGCGCAATGGTTTCCACCAGTTCGCGAACGGGGGTCTCGGTGAGTTTTTCCCCGTCATAGCCAAAGACAAACACGGGAGCCCGTACTTCTTTCCGCGACTTGTTATTCCCGCCTGAGACGTAGAGCGTGGTGCCATCGGGCGACCAGGCCAGGCCCATAAAACTGGTAACCAGGGGAATGGTCTGAATCTTTTCATCCGTCGCACAATCGATGAGCATCAGTTCGTGGGGATTGAAACCACTGCTCAGTCCCACCATGAATTTTCCGTCGGGCGTGGGCATCAGATGGGTCAGTAGATCATTGGTGTGGACCGCCTTGCCGACCGGCGTAATCTGCCAGCCATTCGGCAATTGGAAGCCCCCTTCAATAGGACCGGGTACATCGGCAGCGTAGCTTCCCGCGACGATAACGGTACAAACGGACAGACTCATTAGATAGCGCAACATAGTTCAGCTCTCCTTCAGCGTGGGAACGGCATAAAATACCGACCGCTACCTAACCTGACACAGTAAGCACACGATGTCAATGGTCCAGGCTTTCGACACCATGATGACACCGCCTGGCGAGTGGTACGGTACCCGGACGGTGGTTTGTGAATATTTTCTTAACCTCAAAGAACACAAAGAGCACAAAAAAGGTCTGCTCTTGAGTTCTCTGCGTTCTTTAAGGTCAAAAAATCTCCTCGCACTCACGTTCCAGTTTGGGCGGAACGGAGCAGAAAACATCGCCATCTTGGGCATACGTTCTTGGTAATTTGCCCGCGAAGCGGGTGACGGCCCAAAAGGTGGTAAATGAATCACAACCTCAAAGAACGCAAAGAGCACAAAAAGGCGTCTCCCTTTGTGTTCTCTGTGTTCTTTGAGGTTAAAAAGTCTCTTCGCACACACGTTCCGGTTTGGGCGGAACGGAACGGAGCGGAAAACGTCGCCATCTTGGGCATACGTTCTTGGTAGTTTGCCCGCGAAGCGGGTGGCGGCCTAAAGCCTGGGGTGAAGCGAGGCACGAGCGAACCCCAGGTTGCGCAGATGCGATTCCACAAACCCGCGAAGCGGGTGACGGCCCAAAAGGTGGAAGATGAAACATAACCTCAAAGAACGCAAAGAGCACAAAAAGGCGTCTCCCTTTGTGTTCTCTGCGTCCTTTGAGGTTAAAAAGTCTCCTCGCACACACGTTCCGGTTTGGGCGGAACGGAACGGAGCGGAAAACGTCGCCATCTGGGCATGCGTTCTTGGTAGTTTGCCCGCGAAGCGGGTGGCGGCCTAAAGCCTGGGGTGAAGCGAGGCACGAGCGAACCCCAGGTTGCGCAGATGCGATTCCACAAACCCGCGAAGCGGGTGGCGGCCCAAAAGGTGGAAGATGAAACATAACCTCAAAGAACGCCAAGAGCACAAAAAAGCGTCTCCCTTTGTGTTCTCTGTGTTCTTTGAGATTAAAAAGTCTCCTCGCACACACGTTCCAGTTTGGTCGGAACGGAGCAGAAAACATCGCCATCTTGGGCATACGTTCTTGGTAATTTGCCCGCGAAGCGGGTGGCGGCCTAAAGGTAGTAAATGAATCACAACCTCAAAGAACGCAAAGAGCACAAAAGACGTCTGCTTTTCAGTTCTCTGCGTTCTTCGAGGTTCAAAAACTACCTCGGGCCCCAACGCAACACCCCCAACAACTGCACCCACCCCATTGGTATCTGGATGGATGTATCGGTATTCAAAAACCTGAAAAATACTACATATAGAGCACCTATTGACTCCTCTTGCGCATTGTACAATCTATATCTTGTGTTTTTGCATAAAATCGTGTAGTCTTATACCTACTATGTTGTGCTTTTGGTCGTTATGCATCACCAAGAGCCGGTAAAAACGAACCCAATTGAGACCATATCTTGTGTCCTTGACTACAATACTTAGTCATAACGATTCCAAAGAGACCTTGTCGGCACTCTTCGCCTCCAGCGCGCGGGTGTCCCTGTTACAGGTCTTTATGCTGGACCCCGTCCGCGCCTATTATCAGCGTCAGCTGGAACAGGCGACCGGGCTCGCTATCCGCGCCATACAGCGGGAGTTAGAGCGCATGGTCTCCATCGGGCTGCTTTTCCGCCATGTGGAAGGCAACCGGACCTATCATCAGGTCGATATGGAGTTTCCGCTCTTTCCCGAGTTGCGAAATATCATCTTGAAGACAAGCGAAGACCGGGACGTGATGCGCAGCCGGCTTGCCATGGAGCCCGCCGTTCGGCTGGCCTTTATGCATGCCGATGAAGCCCACGTGCTGGTGGTGGCCCGTAAAGGACAGAATCCCTCGCTAAGCTTACCCGAGCCCATTTCCCTGGAGTTGGTGAGCAGCGAGACCTTTTTAACCTGGGTCCAGGAGCGCAATCCCGTCCTGGAACCCTATCTGACCACGGGCATTGATCTGCTGGGACGCCGCGAAGATATTATCTGGCGGCGCATAGAAGGCCACGGTTATCACGTGGAAAAGGGAGAAGGGATACCATGAGAGACCCTGTTTTAGCGCTCAAAGCATTGTATGAAGATTGCCAGACGGCCCGTGTCGATCTACGCAGCAGCGCGCGACAGTGCCTGGCCATGCTTGGTTGGGAATTCCCCCTTTCCTTCTCCCCATCGGAACGGGTCGAGGCACTCCATGCCGCGCCCTTCCTGCTCCGTGCCCAATCGGGCGATTCGGTAGCGGCCCTTTTCCTGCCCAACGATATGCTGGAGAATCCCTCCCTCCTCTATGAGCGCGGCCTGGACTTCTGCAAGACAACCCGGCTGGTAGTGGATGAGATGGCCACCCTCAACGTGCCCTATCTCCTGGTGAGTGACCTGCGCACGAGCTACCTCTATGATCTCACCCAGGACACCCTCCTTCTCTGCGCCCAGAATCAGGAAGAGTTCCAGGAAGAATTCGCCCCCGTCCTGACCAAGGCCACCATGGACCGCTGGTCACTCAGCGAACTCCGCCGTCCGCCACGAAGCACCCTGTCCCGTCAACTTCGCGATTGGCGCGCCTTCTGGGTAGACCAATTTGTGAAGAATGCCGCGTGCCCGGAAGCCAGCGCCGATCTCTTAGTCGACCGTGTGCTCGCCGTGCGCTATCTCTTTTCCCACACCATCTTCCGCCGCACCCGCGCCCAGCTGGAGCAGCGCTTCGAAGATCTGGTGCAAGACTGCTGGAATGGTACGGCCCAAAATCCCGGGGACACCCTGTCCCACCTCTTCCACGACATGTGGTTTGACTGGCGTATCGACCTCTTCCGTCCGGACCCCGAGCTGGAAGCCGCCCTGCAGCGCACGCCCCTGGCCGCCGAATTTATCGTGGAGAGCAAGTTACTTTCTCAATGCAAAATCGACGTCCACACCATTCTTGAAAGCTTCAACTATGGCGCGCCGGAAGAAAAGCTCCGCGTGCGTATGGTGCCCGACAACAACGAAGACCGGGAACATTATCTTTCCGTCCAATCGCTGAACTCCATCGACGATGCCCGCATCATGGTGGACCTCCAGGAAGAGGGCTATCGCGCCATCTTCTTCTGGTTCGACCGGGTGGTGTCCCTCTATGAAAAGTTCACCGAAGACTTTGACGAGCAACATCCCTACGACGAGCAAAACGCGGGTGAAGGCATGGAACTCCTGGCCTGGTCGGACGCCGACGCAGGACGTCCTGAGGCCTGTGCCGATTCCCTGGCCCACGCCTGCAACCATGGCTTTGGTATTTTCTGCGGCAGCTCCACCCAATACCGGATTGGACGGCTCCTCTTCACGCTCCACCTTATCAGCCGCTACCACGAACGCCACCAGGTCGTCGAACGCTTCCCCAGCTTTGATCCTATTTTCGAAGAGCGCCCCGAAGTACTCCACGCCGACGAAGTGCTCTTCAAACGCGGTGGCCGCGCGCCACGACGCCCCACGGCATAGGCGGGACATCACAGCGTCGGGCCAACGATAATCTCCAACGCATACCCCCCCTATACGGACGTGAGGAACGAACGGCCATATGGGTGTTGAGTGCGCGGTATTACGCCACCTCACCGTGAGCCCATCATCTCCACCAGGGAACATTCCGTGTCGGTCATCTCCACCCAGTCATAGCGGAGACTTGCGAGCCCGAGGGCCACGCCCGCACCGAAGCCACCGAGGTGCGCCCAATAGGCCACGCCGCCACCGCCGCTGGCAGCACCCCAGATATCGAAGGCGAGCCACAGCAAAATCATCCAGATACTGCCGATGCCAAACGTGCCGGCGCGAACAAAAATATACCAGAAGCATCGAATGTCGTTTCGGGGGAAGTAGACGAGAAACAAACCCACGACCCCATTGATAGCGCCACTGGCCCCAATGGCGGGATGGCCGTCGAATAAATTGTGAATGGTCGCCGAGGCGACGGCGAGTCCGAAAAATATCACCAGAAAGGCGAGGTCACCCCACTTGGCACAAACCGCGTTCCCAAAGGTCCAAAGAAACATCATGTTACCCAGGAGATGTAAAATACCCCCGTGAAGGAACACATGGCCCACCATCCCGATGGGACCCCACCCGTTGAGAACCAGTAGCACCAATGGCGAGCCGGCGCTTTCTGCGAAGGCCATGACCGAGACGAGTGTTATCGCGATAATGAGCCCCACATTGGCATAGGGCCAACGGTACATGGTCACATCGGCTTCGTAAGGTACTAGAATCATCGCCCCTCCTGTCGTACGTGTTTCCCAGAGAGCCCCACGGCCCCCCAGCATTACAGTACTACACCCCGGCGTTGCACGCAAAGCGACTACAGGGAATGCACTGCCAAACGTCGAAACAACGAACGTCGAAGATTCACCGGAGGAGACTTCGTTCCAGGCCTCCGCGTCTACAGGCCGGCGGCATTACCTGCGTGCCGCGGGATCCGGCACCATATATCTAAGGTCATAGCTCCACGACGTGACGAAAACGACACATCGACGGTCGAAGATTCGCCGGAGGAGAATTCGTGCGCGCCCCGCGCTAGCACGTCGATGGCGTCACCTGGGAACGTACAAACCCGCCTTCCAATCCCTCTTCCCACTCCCGTGCCCCAGCAACCCTTCCATGCATCCCGTTTTATTCACGGACTCCCATAGCGGGATCGCGCGGCACGGTTGGGCGATCCACTATATTGGGGGACAAAATAGCGGCAGCCGCTGTCGGCCGTATCAGATCCGCCTTCGCGTCATAGAGATGGTAGATCTGCAACGGGGGCATCCCGGCTGTTTCGGTACGACGATACGCCAGGCCCACGGCCTCTACCCCCGCTTCGAAGCCAGCGAGATCATCCCACCGATAGAACACCACCCACACCGACTTTCCTTCCGCCACACGCTGGGCGCCAATACCGACGGTCTCTTTCAATCCATAGAGTAACTCCGTTGTAACGGGCAGATCGCGCACGGCGTAGGCCACGGCATCGTAATTGAAGGGTTTCAGCGCCAGGATAGTTTTCTCCTGTCCCTCTTCGGAAGTCACCGCCCGGGCCACGCTGCCGTAATCCGCCCGAAAAGGCCGGGGCAACGCCAGATTCTGCCACGTAAACAGCGCCACCAGAAGCACAGCGGCGGCCTGACCCAAGCGACGGTGGACGCACTGGGCAACTCCGATGCCTGCGAGCGCATAGAATGGCAAGGCAGCATAGATGACATAGCGTGTGAAAAAGCAGGGACGCCAGAGTTTTCCCAGAAGAAAAAGCATCAAAACCGGCACACTAAGGACTATGAGCAACAAGACACCTCCCCATAGCGCATCGTGCGTTTCCGGTTTGCGGGCCATTGTCCCGATCGTGTAGACGGCGATGAGCACAAATGACGCCATGAACGCCGCTATGATCAGGTCGGCACTGAACCCCAAGGGGAGAAACTCGGCCGGGTTCATATTGGAAAAGCGCCCACCAGCGAATTGCACATAGGTGCTGAGGAGCTCGCGCCAGCCCGCCGGCAGGTCGCCATAGGCCGTGCCCTGCGTATCGACGTCATAGCCCAGCCAGACCACCCACCCCAACAGCGCAACGGCGAGAAGACTATGGGCACCCATCCAAGGCAAGAAAAGGCGCGGCTTCCGCACGAATCGAAGCATGTAGAACCCCAAACTGAGCACGAAGACCACCCCAAACGCATGGGTCCAGACCAGACCACCGTTCCCCAACAAGGCCAGACCGAGTCCCAGCCCCCGCTTCCCGTGCGAATAATACCACGCACCCTGCAATGCGAGCAGGGCAAAGACGTTCATCAGGGCATAGAAACGGACTTCCTGGCCGTAATATATCTCGAATAGAGAGACGGCAAAAAAAAACGTCGCCCACCGTGCAGCCCGTCGATTGGCGATAGACGCTACCAATACGAACAGCTGCACAAAGGCAACGAGATTGAGGAAGACAGAAAGGAGACGGAGGGACCGGAGATCGCCCCCGAAGAGCACGGACCACCCGTATTGCACGCCATAGTAGAGGGGGGCGAGCCGTGGAATGCCATCTTCGGCAAAAACACAACGCAGGTAGCCGGCAAACCCCTCATTGGGAAAGCACACCGTGGTGAGGGCCTCATCGCCCCAGGCGGCCTCGTCACCGAGGGCCAAGATCCGGAGTACCAGTAGCACCAGGCCCATACTCAGAAGATAGAGCGTTGCCCTGCCCTTGCTCACGTCGAAGATCACTTGCGCGCACTTCCTTCCCACGACCCTATCGGGCTGCGAAGCGCCCTGCTTCAGGGTACACCACAGCACCGGAACCCGTCCAGATACGAAAAAGACCCGTATAGGATAACCTATACGGGTCTTTTAATTTTGTGCCGGCAACGACCTACTCTCCCACAAAGTCACCCTTGCAGTACCATGGGCGCTGACAGGCTTAACTTCCGTGTTCGGAATGGGAACGGGTGTGGCCCTGTCGCTATAGCCACCGGCAA
>JAXMOL010000032.1:0-89096 GCA_034669905.1 Candidatus Hydrogenedentota bacterium | reverse complement strand
GGTGAAGGCGAAGGCGAAGGCGAAGGCGAAGGCGAAGGCGAAGGCGAAGGCGAAGGTGAAGGTGAAGGCGAAGGCGAAGGCGAAGGCGAAGGCGAAGGCGAAGGCGAAGGCGAAGGCGAAGGCGAGGGCGAAGGCGAAGGCGAAGGCGAAGGCGAAGGCGAAGGCGAAGGCGAAGGTGAAGGTGAAGGTGAAGGTGAAGGTGAAGGTGAAGGTGAAGGTGAGGGCGAAGGTGAACTGATGGAGATTTCCCAAGATCTCATTGAGGCCTTTGAGAGCGCAGATGAAGATTCTGATGGACAGCTGAGCTTTTCGGAAGCCGCTTCGGTATTCTCCGGACTGACCCAGTCTCAATTTGACACCATCGATACGGACGGTGATGGTTTCCTGTCGTCGTCCGAACTGGCAGCCCAGGTTGTCGCGGGTGAAGGTGAAGGTGAAGGTGAAGGTGAAGGTGAAGGTGAAGGTGAAGGTGAAGGTGAGACGCCGACAGCAGGATGTCCACTTAGTAAGGCCGACTTCATGAAGGGTATCACCCGTTCACTGGGAGACCTGTTCCTGCTCGGGGTTTCGCTGCTGCTGTTGGCATCGTGGACGAGATCAGGTCCTGAGGAATAGTAGACGGCTTAGGTAATTGCGGCAGTGGTGCTATAGTCCGCGGTGTGGATGTCGCGGGCTGGCTGAATAAGAAAGGGAGCGTTTTCGTTGAGAATCGTTACGAAGTGTGCAATCGTTTTTGGTATAGGATTGGGCGTGGTCGGTTGTGCGCCGGTGGAAGAGGGGCCTCCAGCCGGCATGCAGGAAGAAGTGGAGGCGAAGCTCCGTGCGGAGGGCCCTCCAGATGAGAAGCGGGCGTCAATGATAGCGGTGCTCGGATTGTCCGGGGCGGACGCCGATCGGGTGGCGGCCGCATTCGAGGCCCGGGATATGGCTTTCGAGAACTTTCTGGCGGGAGAGCGGGGGCAAAAGCTCATTGCACTCGAGTCAGAGATGGCCGTAGCAGCCCGGAACCAGGATCTCGCGGGGGTGCGAGCGTCGACCCAAGCGGCCACCCCCCTCCGGGAGGCATTGCGAAAGATCGTAGAGGACGGTGAACAAGCTATTCTGGATGCGCTGACGCCGTCGCAACAGATTCAATGGCAGGGTCATGAGGTGTCCACCCGTTTGCTGACGACGATGGAGCCCCTGGGGCTCAGTGCGGAGCAGGTTGCGGCTATCTCCCAGACGGGCCCCGAAGCCGTTGCCCAGGCGCTCAATCAGGGGGCGGTCAATCCCAGCGCCGCGGCCTTTCTGGACTTGGAGCGCTGGGTAGCGTCGGAGGTGCTCAGCCAGGAACAGCGCACCCACTATGAAGGGGTAAAAGGGAAAAAGGGCCTTCGTAGTCTCGGCATTTAATCCTGGTGCGGTTCCGTTCTACCGCGTGGCCCCACGCTACAGAGAAATGAATCGGACCGCGAACCCGAAAGTCCGCGGTCCGCGTTGTTTTCATCAGGGTACCGCAGGAAAAGACTGCCGGGTGCTAAATCGTCATCCGACGGGCCCGCAAGAGTATACCCAGGAGCCCCGTGCCGAGGAGGAGGAAGGTCGCCGGCTCCGGAACGGGATTCATCGGTCCCGGATCCAGAGGAATGCGCACACTGCCAAGTATGGGGAGCAGGTCGTTCCCGCACTCCATGGTCCAATGGGCACCAAAACCACCTTGGGCCAACAGGGCGGTCTGGGCCTGGTTCAGGTTGATGGCCACTTGCAGGAGGTTATGATCCGAGCGGTTGCCCAGAATGTCCATGAGCCACGATACTTCATAGGCACCGGTATAGGCCGTTCCCGTGGCAACGCGATAGGGATCAGAGACAGGCCGGTGCGCTGGAATACTGACACGGGTTCGGGTCCAGGGCTGGGTCAAATCCCACGCCATTCCCAGGCGGGACGTCGCTTCATTTACCGTGGTGGGGGCGTGATTCGCGGCGAGATTGGCGCCCGGCCCCGCTATCGACGTGCCCAGCGCGATATCATAGGCGGCGTTAGGCCCGACGGTCTGGTCGCCCAGATTCAGGAAGAAATCACCCGAAAAGTAGTTGGCTCCGTTTGAGCGCACGCCTGTCGGGTCAAAGCCCGTGACCAGGCCGATGAACAGGGTGCCACCCGACATATTGCCGGAGAAGCCGTAGAATCCCTGTTCAATATCGAAATTCTGGCCGCCCGTTCCGGGGGAAGTCGAGTCGAGGCCAGATCCGATGCGATACAGCGGGTGTCCGGGCAGGGCGAAGCCAAGCTCGTTGGCGATTCCCGTGATGGGGGAGCCGTTAATGCCGACACGGGATTCATACCAGTCCTCGTTTAAGGTGCTCGGCGTGGAATAGGTGAACCAGTCGAAGGGGCCGCCAAGGCTGAGGGTGGAAGAAACGGTGATGGCTGGTGCTGAGCAGGCAATGCACAGGGCAGCCAGAAGAATGGGACATACACGTCGAAGAGACATGGGGGACTTCCTACAGAGGTGAAGTTAGAGGGAAAATGAACGGACGGATTGACGCGCACATTTCGTGTTTTCTCTACCTGGCCTTCTGTAGTTGCCCAATGATGGCGAACACAAGGTGTCCGCTGCGGTGAATGGCGCACACAGTGTGCACCAGACTCACCCGGGTTGCTGAGGTGCAACCCCACCGAAATTCCGGGGCAGTACCCATTCGTGAATTCGGCCAAATTGTACGCCAAAAAATGGCCCCTGTCAACTGTTCCAGTAAAATAGACGAGGGGGGCTCAGGTCAACACCAATTCCAGTGTCACGATCTTCTTCTTCGCAACTTCAAGCGCTATGGTCTGGCCCGCGACCTTCAATTCCTCCTGTCGCTCCTCATTCAGATTTGTGCGCCAGGCGGCCTTCAGGGGGCGGCAAAGCTTCAGCGTACCGTTTATCGTTCGTTCCGTGGGGTTAAAAAGTCGCACCACATAGCTGTCTGGGCGGTCTTCGGCCTGCTTGAAGGCGGTGAGCTGGAGGTTGTCGCCTGTCAATTCCACAAAGCCCATGCCTTTGGGCAAGGTGCCCTCGTGGGGGCCGGCCTGGGCGGGCTCGAGCGGCAGGTTCAGGTCTTCCGCCTCCGCGAAGACACCGTTTTCCCAGTCGCCCCCGTGGGGGTAGAGGGCGTAGCTGTATTCGTGTTCTCCGAGGCACTGGGAACGCGTCATCTCGGGGTGGGTCTCGAAGCGCCCGAAGATGGGACAGTTACGATAAGTGAAGGCCCGCATGAGGGTGATGGCCAGGGGGCGGTCTGCCCGGTCCATGGCTTCATATTCGCGGAGGCCCGAGTTGTTCAGTACGGCAAAACCCTGTTTGCCATCGGTCATGTCTACAAAGCGGTGCATGGGATACTGGGGGTTGGGCTTGCCGTAGTACGCGTTGCCCTTTTTGACGTGGATGTCCCGGGAGATCACATCAAAGCCCGCCTCCGAGTCCGTGCGATCACACTGGAGGCGCGTGGGGAAGACTACCCGGAGCCGGTGATGCTTACAGGTGTTTTCAAAACGGGTTAGCACGTCCAGACGTTTTTGACCCGCCCGCAAGGTAAAGCGGCTGCTTACCACCATTTCACGGCTTTCCCGGGTGCGCCGCGTATGGTCCATGCGCTCTCCCCGAAAATGCTCATCCAGTTCGTCCTCGATGGTGACGGGGATCTGGAGGTGATAATCCACCCGCATGCGGGCCAACAGGGGGCCGGACTCTTCCAGCGCGATAGTGCAGGGAAAACCGTGGGACGTAATGACGGCGTTGTCGTCGGGTTCCATATGCACCCAACTGTGGCCCGTTTCGCCCGAATCCTCGAGATAGTGGATGTTTTCGAAGGTATTTCCCGTGTCTTTCTGGGTCAGGTTGAGGGTGCCATCGGCATTGAATCGGACCCGCAGATGCTCGTTTTCCAACACGTTCGTCTCGGGGGCAAGGGTGCCCGCTTCACTCACGAACTTTTCTTCCCGCACGAGATGGAAGGTCTGATAACCGAAGGCGGGGATGTTGGAAACCTCCACGTGACACCGTACCCGCAGGCTGTTCAGTTCAATGGACACATCCTGGAGATTGCGGACCAGCGAACACCAGGGGAACTGTTCCTTCACCTGGATGCGCCCGGCCGGTTGGCCATCGGGGGTTTCAATGCGGAACGCCTCATAACCCATGTTGTCCGGGAGGTCGATGTAGGCGGACACTACGCCGCTGCGGGGGAAGGGGGTGCCGTTGAAGACGGTGAGTACCGCGTCTTTGGCATCCAGGTCACTATTGTCGACGGCAATCTGGACCGCCTGCATGCCCCGGCGGGTGAGTCCCTCACTGATAATGTTTATCTGGTCCACCCGGAAGAGGGAATCCTTCTCCATCTGGTCAATGCCCGCGCCGGTGATGGTGTCGTGGGGGTGGTTTTTCAGGAGCAGCTTCCAACAGCGGTCCAGCGCACTTTTCTCATAGCGCCCGCCGGCCATTTTCCCGATGGCACTCCACGGCTCTGCCTTACGCTGGAGATTGACCTCGGCCGCGTTGTTGGCTTTTTTCAGGATTTGCCGGGCACTGATGACATCGCCATAGAGGTGGGTCCATTTCCCCACCGAGCCAGGGTCACGCCACTCTCCCGGGATGGGTTCCAGCTCCCCGACCTCCGCGCGCATGGCTTCCATGTAGTCTTTCAGGTTGGAGAGCTTGATGTCGTGCTCGGGCAGTAATTCCTGACACGTTTTGATGATGTCCGACTCTTTGGGGTCAGGATTGGAGGTGTCAAAGCCCTGCATGCAGCAGATATGGCGGGTGGTGAAGTGCTCCGACTCATCGCGGACCAGCTTCAGGAGTTGGTCACGAATGGGCCCCTCATTCCACTGTTTCTTCTGGTCGTCGAGGACGTAATAGTGACTCCGCGGGCGGTCGTCCCCGGCCATGCGGAAAGGGGCCGCACCCCGGTCCCAGTCATAACGCTTGAAGACATCATCACTGCCATAGCGGAGTACCCGGTAGACGTAGACGTAATAGCTGAAGCGGCTCATACAGCCAAAGCGCATGCCCAGGAGTCGGCTGCCATCGACCCCTTCCAGCAAGAATTCGCTTTTCGGGGTGTTGATACCCCGGTAGAAGATGATGGTGTCGATGCCGAAGCCCTGGTAAATCTGAGGGATCTGGGAGGTCTGCCCGTAGCTGAAGGGCGTATAGCCTGTTTTGGAACAGCCGCCCAGCGCATCGGCCACCCGATGGCCGACGACCAGGTTGCGCACCAGGGACTCGCCGTTGACGATATACTCTTCCGGAAGGCTGTACCAGGGCCCCACGATCAGGCGCCCCGAGCGGACGTGTTTTTCCACGGTGGCGCGCATTTCCGGGCGCAATTCCAGGTAATCCTCTACGCAGAGGGTCTGGGAATCCATGGTGAAGGACTTGAAATCGGGGTCGCTGTCAAGCAGATCCAGCAGTTCATCCATAAAGTCCAGCAGGAGCAGGCGGGTTTCTTCGAAGGGGTAGCCCCACTCCCGGTCCCAGTGCGAATTGGATACAACATGAATGGTCTTACGCTCTTCCGACATCCGGCCTCCTGCGTGCCACGGGCACTCCCGCCAGGCGGGAATTTTAGGGGTAAAAAGACTGTTTACGGTGTATAGGAGTACGCATAATATATCTTTACGATGTAGCTTATGCATCCTACCCGGTATATCCGGAGGCTATCAAGTTCCCAACCGATTGCTATTAATAGAGAAACAGGGATTCGAGTGCCTGTGGGGGGGCTGCGTTCAGAAAGTTTTCAGGCCGCGCGCTTCGTTCGCATCGAAGCGTCCGGATAGCGTAGAATAGCACGCTGCAAGAGGGCCTCACGCAGGTTCTGAGTCGGGTCCGATAGACCATCCCATCGGGCATTGTAATTACGAGGTTAGAGCAAAGGAAGACATTTCCTCCCTCGTCATAAAACCATCATATCTCGGCGTCCAGCGGGCAGCGATGCAACGGGACCATGAGAGAAAGGCGATATAGCAATGGCTACACCCAAGTATCCGGGCACACGAATTACGACCAACGGCAATCAGCTGGTTTCCTACCATACGGAAACGCGATTGACCGACGGTGGCATTTTCTATCCCATTACCGCATCGACGGAAATGGGGGAGCTCTACCAGCAGTCTTATGCGGAAGGGAAGCTCAACGTCTTTGGACGTCAAAAGATTGCCATCGAATGTGAGGGCGAACACGCGGCCCAGGGTGGTGCCATTGCCTACTCCGTAACCGGACGTCGTACGGTAAACTTCACCAGCGGCCAGGGTATTGTCTACGGTATCGAGCAGTACTACCACGCTCCCGGCAAGCTCTCCACCATGGTCATTGAGGTGGCGGCGCGTGCCCTCACCAAACATGCCCTCAACGTGCACTGTGGCCACGATGATATCTATGCCGCGCTGGACGTAGGCTGGATTATGCTTTTCGGCAAAGATGCCCAGCAGGCGGCAGATCAGGCCCTGATCATCCGTAAGGTCACGGAAAAGTCTCTCACGCCCGGCATGAATATCCAGGACGGCTTCCTGACCTCCCACCTGGAGCGGACCTTCCTCAAGCACGAGTCCGATTTGATCCGGGAGTTCCTGGGTTCCCCCGACGATATCATCGAGTGCCCGACGGAGACCCAGCGTACCCTCTTCGGCCCGACCCGGTTGCGGGTACCCAAGGTGATTGATTTGCAGCACCCCGCCATGATCGGCCCGGTGCAGAATCAGGAACACTACATGAACGGCGTGGCGGCACGTCGTAACAACTTTATTGAACCCATCCTCGGTTTCCTTGAAGAAGCCTATGAGGAGTTCGCTGAGTTGACTGGCCGTCGTTATGGCCTCATCAGCGAATACAACACGGAAGACGCCGATACGGTTTATGTCTCCATGGGTTCGGCCGCCGAAAACATCGAAGCGGCCACCGACTACCTCCGCAAGACGCGGAACGCCAAGGTCGGCTCGATCCATCTCAACGTGATTCGCCCCTTCCCGGAAGCCGCCATGGTGAAAGCCCTGGCCGGCAAGAAGCAGGTCATCATCCTCGAGCGTACCGATGAGCCTATGGCCGGTGACAACCCCATGGCGCGCGACATTCGCACCGCCCTCAGCAAGGCCCTCCAGAATCACGATGGCGTGGCCTATGCCGGTATTCCCGCGATTTCGCCCGCAGAGATGCCGCATATTGCCACGGGTATCTATGGACTCGGCTCCCGTGACTTCCGGCCCGAAGATATCATCGGGGCCTACGAATATACCCAGGGCCAGACGAAGCGCCAGGATGGCAAAACCCTGGCCGATGGGGCCTCTTTCTTCACCCTTGGAATCGAGCACCCCTACAACGTGCGCTCCGAAGAGACCCCCTCGCTGCTGCCGGAAAATGCAGTAGCCGTCCGACTCCACTCCATCGGCGGCTGGGGTATGATCACGACCGGTAAGAACCTGGCGGAGATCGTCGGTGAGATCGGTAACCATGTGGCCGAGCGCGATGGCGTGAAAGACGAGTTCGACCAGCAGGGCGAAGTCATCCACATCAGCGCCAACCCCAAATATGGCTCCGAGAAAAAAGGTTCGCCCACGTCCTATTTCCTCGTGGCGGCCCCCGAGCGGGTTCGGGTGAATTGCGACCTGCGTCACGTGAACGTGGTGCTGTGCTGCGACCCCCGGGCCTTCACCCACATCAATCCCATCGACGGTATCGCCGAAGGCGGCACCCTGGTGTGGGAATCCGAAGAAACGCCCGAAAAGGCCTGGACCCGTATCCCCAAGAAATACCGCCAGCAGATTATCGACAAGAACATCAATGTCTACATCCTGCCCGGCTTCAAGATCGCCAAGGAAGCTACCGACCGGCCGGACCTGCAGCTTCGTATGCAGGGCAACGCCTTCCTCGGTGCCTTCTTCAAGGTTTCGCCCCTCCTTCAGAATTTCGATATTTCCGAAGAACTCTTCCGTGAGCTGGTGGAAGCCCAGTACAACAAGAAGTTTGGACGTTTCGGTGAGTCGGTCGTGGCCTCCAACATGGAAGTCATGATTCAGGGGGGTGAGCGACTCCAGAAGGTAAACTACGGCGACGTGGCAGCCATGGACGCATCCAGCATGCGCGGCGCGGCCCTCGAGCCCCTCACCGGTTGCGGAAGCCGCTGTGGTTGCGGTACGCCCGAGGCTCAGCCCGAGCGCGTGCCCATGTACAAAATGAAAACCTTTGACGACGAGTACCGTGCGGGCCTGGGCTACAACCAGCCGGCTTCGCCCCTGTCCTCCGTGGGCGTCATGGCGGCGGGCTCCGGCGCCACGGCTTCCAAGTATGGTGCCCGGCGGGAAACGCCCAAATGGATTCCGGAAAACTGCACCCAGTGTATGGAATGCATCGCGGCCTGTCCCGACACCGCCCTGCCCAATACGGCCCAGGACTTGTCGACCATCATGGAAACGGCCATCACCAACTACGTGCGTGATGAAGAGGACCGCAAGAAACTGCTCGAAGCTGTACCGGCTATCGACACGACGGTTCGCGCCAAGATGCTGGAGAACGCCAAGTCCAAAGAACCGCCCAGCTATGCCGAACTCATCATGGATGAGATTGACCTTCAGGGTGTTGTCTCCGGCGAATCCCGTGAAGAACTGAGCACCGTATTGAATCGTGTGCCCGTGGCCTATACCAAGACCAACGCCATTTTCGCCAGCCGCGAGAAGAAAGAAGCGGGTTCCGGCGGTATGTTCTCCATCTTCGTATCGGACCTGTGCAAAGGGTGCGGCGAGTGCGTGACGGAATGTGGCGATCACAATGCCCTGGTCATGGTGCCGGACAACGAAGAAGTGAACTCGGGAATTACGTCGGCGCAGAACTTCTTTGACCTGCTGCCCGAAACGCCCGACAAATACCTCGGCAAATACGACGCCGAAAGCCCGGAAGAATCCCGTCAGGCGGCCCTGCGTAACCACTTTATGGTGCGACGGAACTATGAGGCCATGGTGTCGGGTGATGGTGCCTGCGCCGGTTGCGGTGAGAAATCCGTGCTCCACGCCCTCGCGTCGGTGACCGAAGCCTACATGCGCCCCCTCTATCACTCCAAGGCCAAACGCTTCCGTATGAAAGCCAATGAGCTGGAGCAGAATGGCCTGGCGTCACTCGAAGCCCTGGCGAAAAAGTCGCCCGAAGCCCACGCGTTGTTCAAGCGTTCGGTGGCCCACATTATCATGGGACTGGGTGGTGAGACTGACGACGACACCACCTACCGGCTCGCGAAACACGGGGTAATCAGCGACGCACAGCTTATTGAGGCGCTCGTGGCGGTAATGCGTCAGACGGCCTTCAATCACGATACCCTGCAGGCCCTGGACGGACGCCTTTCCAACGGCATGTCCGTCATGGCCATGGGTGCCCACACCGGGTGTAACACGGTGTACGGCTCCACACCGCCCAACAATCCGCACCCTTACCCCTGGATGAACTCCCTCTTCCAGGATGGTGCCACCATCAGCTGGCTCATGGGCGAGAGCTTCATGATCGAAAATGCGCGCTTCTCCATTACGCCGGAGCGTCTGGCCGATCATTTGCTCGAAGGCCGCGCCATGACCGAGGTGGATTACTTCAACTATACCCACTTCACCGATACGCTCATGACCGAGCGGGAAATTGCCGAACTGCCCAAAGTCTGGTGCGTCGGCGGTGACGGTGGTATGGGCGACATTGGCTACCAGAACGTCTCCAAGGTTATCGTGCAGAACCGGCCCAACATCAAGTGCCTCATGCTCGATACCCAGGTCTACTCCAACACCGGTGGTCAGAACTCGGATGCCTCGCCCATGACGGGTGGCTTCGATATGAACCAGTTCGGTGCCGCATCGCAGGGCAAGCTCGTCGAGATGAAAAACATCGCCGAGTCCTTTACCAGCGGTCACGGTTCACCCTATATCGCCCAGGTCTCTATGGCCGACGAGCCCAAGTTCTACAAATGCCTGCTCGATGGCCTCACCTACCGGGGTACGGCCTTCTACCTGTGCTTCACCACCTGCCAGCCCGAACACGGCGTGGGGGATGATATGGCGACCCAGCAGGCCAAGATGATCCGGGATTCCCGCGGTCTTCCCGAGTTCACCTTTAACCCGGCCCTCGGCGAAACCTACGACGAGGCCATGAGCCTGAAAGGTAACCGCAATCCCGATCAGGATTGGATGACGGCAACCTACAAGTCGACCAAAGAGAAGTACAACTACACGGTGTCCCACTGGGCGGCGACCGAAGCGCGCTTCCGTCAGCACATCAAGAAGACCACGGAAGAAGATGTGGCCAACATGGTGCCGTTGGACAATCTCCTGCTCTGCATCGAACAGGGAGACGTGGTCAACCGTCGTTACATCGACCCCGAATCCCGTAGCTTCGTACCCGATTTCGGGTCCTACGTCATGGTGGAAGGAGCCAGTGGAAATATCTTCCCCATGAAGCTTTCCCGTCAGATGGTCCTCTTCAACGTCGAGCGCCGCAAGGCCTGGCGTATGCTCCAGAGCAAGGCTGGTCAGGAAAACAAGGACTACTTGTTGCAGCGCAAGCTCATCAAAGCCCTCGACGCCGGTAAAATCACCCGCGAAGACGTGTGGGCCAAAGGTGCAGCAGCCCTGGAAGAAGAAGCCAAGGCATAGCCTGCTGCCCAACCCATAAGTAATACGACGCCCGCGTTTCAATCGAGACGCGGGCGTTTTCGCATGGGGACTGCGGGGACTGCCTCGACCCGGTTTGCTATCCCTACGTACGCAACCGTCTTGGCGGTCAGCGAGGCCATAAATTGGGCTCATGTCGGCGAGGTCGAGGCTGTCCCCCTCCTCATGTTACTCGTCACGACGGTCTCCCGTCGTGACGCCTGCCGTTCCGCTCCAGCGGGACGGGGGCAGCCTGTTCCCAAGGCTTGCACCCAATACCGTGGATAAACGAGAATCATCCGGAGTAAATCTGTTCCGTACACATCCCAAAGGTAATTCTATGCGACTTCTACGTTACGTCCCCAGCCTTTTTATTCTACTCACATCTCTGGTCATCCACGCCGAAGACGCCCCGGACTTCCCACTCCGCGACGCGGTGGAATACACCGTCCGCGATGGTCTTCCGAATTTCTTCGCCAAGCTCGAATCGGGTGCCGCAGTTAAGATTGGCTATCTTGGCGGCAGTATCACAGCCCAGCCCGGGTGGCGCCCTAAGACCCTCGCCTGGTTTCAGGCGCAGTATCCCGGAGCGAAGCTGTCGGAGCTCAATGCGGCCATCGGCGGCACCGGATCGAATCTCGGCGTCTTCCGGGTGCAGCAGGATGTGTTGCAACATAAACCCGACCTGCTCTTCGTGGAGTTTGCGGTTAACGACGGTGGCACGGCCCCCGAGAGCATCTACCGCTCCATGGAAGGCATCGTCCGACAAACCCGGAAGGCCGACCCCACCACCGATATCTGTTTCGTCTATACGCTCACCGACAAGATGCTCGAAGACCTGCAAGGGGGTAAGTTTCCCCGGGCCGCCAGCGCCATGGAGCACATTGCTGACCATTACGGCATTCCCTCGATCCACATGGGCCTGGAAGTGGCACGGCGCGAGGCGGCAGGCACGGTCATCTTTAAGGCACCCCAACCCGAATCCGAGGCAGAAAAGGCCGCCCTGGGAGGTAAAATCCTTTTCTCCAAAGACGGTGTGCACCCCTACCCCGAAGGGGGGCATGTGCTCTATCTGGAAGCGGTATCCCGTGCCATGACGTCCATCAAGGAAGGGGGCACGCCGGGGACCCACGCCCTGCCCGATCCCTTTGTCGCCGATAACTGGGAAAAGGCCAAGATGGTGCCTTTTGACCACGCAAAATTGGGGGAAGGTTGGGTCAGGCTGGACCCCAAGGCCAACGCGTTGGCTAAGCGCTTCCAATCGAAGATGCCGGCCATGTGGCGGGCCGAAACTCCGGGAACCACCCTCACCTTTCGCTTTCGCGGAACCCATGCGGCCATCTACGATCTGGTCGGCCCCGATTGTGGACAAGTGACGGTCCGTGTCGACGGCGGTGAGCCCAAGGTGGTGCCCCGCTTCGACGCCTACTGCACCTATCACCGCCTCGCGACCCTCACACTCGCGACGGGCCTGGAAGAGGGCGTCCACACGGTGGAAGTCACGGTTCACCCGGAGCAGCCCGACAAGGCGGCCATCTTGAGCAAGAATGGAAACACGATGGACAAGCCGGAACGCTTTGACGGGACCAATTGGTACGCCGGTGCCATTATGCTCCTCGGCGACCTGGAGTAGGGGCTATGCCCGGGGCGCTGTGGGTTACGACCTGTCGGGTTTCGGCCACCACGGAAAGAACGTTGGTGTGCGCTGCGCATAGTCCGCATAGGCCGGGCGTGTTTCGGCCATACGTTTTTCCAGGAGTGGGACTCCCGATACCTTCATCAGGAAGAGGGTCATGACCACCGGGCTGAGGAAGGTGTAAATCGTCCCGGGCGCGGGCAGGGCACTGAGGTAGAGTCCCCACCACAAGACCGCGTCGCCAAAGTAATTGGGGTGACGCGTATAGTGCCACAGGCCCTGGTCCATGACCTTCCCCGCGTTTTCAGGGTTCGCCTTGAAGCGGGCCAGTTGCCAGTCGCCGATCCCCTCGAAAAGGAATCCGATAGCAAAAATTGCCGTGCCAGCGAGTGCGAGGGGAGGCAGGGGGCCTTCCACCGGGGAGACGAAGGTCCACTGGAGGGGAAGGGAAATAAACCAGGTCAGGAATGCCTGCAGGAGAAACACGGAGAAGAGACTTTTCCAGACGAAGGCGCGCCCATGTTTTTCTCGCATCGCGCGGTAGCGGTAATCTTCTCCGGTGCCCCAGTTGCGCCACGTCAGATGGAGCGACAAGCGCGCTCCCCAGAGGGTGACCAGTCCGACCAGCAGGGCGTGGTGGGATGTGATCGTCTCCGCCTGCCAGAGGCCTGTTGCCCCCACCAGAATGAATCCCGCGCCCCAGAATCGGTCGATAATACTGGCGTCGTGCAGGAGGGCACTTGCTACCCAGAGTAGGAGGGCGTAGAGGAGCAACAGGACGGCACAGGTGAGCAGCATGGGGGACCTCCGAGGTTTGGGGCTCTTTGGCAGCCTAACGCACGGGCGGGTACGACGGCAAGGCGAAGGCCATGAAGCCACCGCACAGGGGGCGGCTCCATGGCCCGTTAACGGGGTCCTTATTGGGAAGTCACACCCTTCGATGGCGTCTGAAGCCAGACATCGCCCAGTTCCGTCTCCATGGCTGCCTGGAGTGCAACCCCTTCCAGCAGGGCGGAGGGGGTGTTCTGCGCTGCGGCAGTCTTCACGGCGAGCGCCGCCATACGTTCTCGCATGGCAACGGTCGGGGCGCCGCTGCCCCCCATAAACATCTTCTGGCCGTCTGCCGTGTCGTTCCCCGGGAGGCGGAGGCTTAGATCGATGACGGTCGCAGGGAGCCAGTCCCGGAGAATAATCCACCCGTCGGCGTCGCTGGTGACATCGATGCTACGCACCGTGCCGTCGGGGAGGTACACGGTGGCGAGAAGTTCCGTATCCGACAAGGGAGCCCCGGAACCCGTCAGTGCGCGAAGGGTAACTGTCGCGGCGGGATACAGGGTAATGATCTCTTCCACGGTGTGCTCCACATCCGGTGCCGAAAGGGCCACGCTCTCGGTGTCCAGAAAACCTGCTTTCTGAAAGGTAAACACCGATTTCGCGTCCCCCGCCAGCTGCTCGTACGTGAATAGCCCTGTCTCGTCGGTCGACACCCCCCGGAGGTGGCGCTGCGATCCGCCCTGCGGACCCATTTGATTCAGCCGTACGGTCGCCTCGGGAACGGGGTTCCCATGCGGATCCACCACCAGAAAGCGACGGGACCAAGTTTCCGCCAGTTGGATGGTGACGTGCGGTGGCTTGCCTCTTTTGACCACGACGGATTCGTAGAGCGTGGGATCGTGGGTCACGCCCGCGTGGGGATCGGTCGTGGCCTGGACCAGGTACTCTCCGTCTCCGGAATAGAGCGCCAGCGTAAAGGAGCCATCTTCCGCCGTGGTCGTGCTGTCGATAGTCAGCCCGCGATGTCCCAAGTCGGCAGCCCGCATGCCACGGACGAGCACGTTGGCCATGCCTTTCCCGCTCTTCCGGGCGATTACCCTTCCGGTAATACGCGTGGGTGCTTCCAGCCGATGGGTCCACGGCGTCAATGTCTTGGGCAGGAGGACCGGTACACTGGCATCACCGACTTTCTTGCCCGTGGCATCATAGATCGCAGCCTTGAATTCTTCATTGGTGGGGATGGGCGCGATTTCGAATCGTCCTTCAGAATCGGTCTGGATCTCGAAGCGCGATCCGTCGAGCGGAAATTGGGGACTGCTTTCACTGTCCGAAGCGGTGTCGTGGAGTGCCCCGGCCAGATGAACATAATAGCCGCTTGCGGGCTGGGTGGTGGCGAGAACAAGGTGCCCTTCCAAGGCGCCCATATGGGATGTGAGGGCCAAGGTGACCGGTGCTTCACTGCCTACGGGCACATCGTAGAAGGCCCCCTTGCCGTAACGTTCGCTGCGTACGATCACGGTTGCCCACTCGGCGTCGGCGATCCAAAGGGTAAAATAGCCTTCGTGATCCGTTCGGGCCCAAAAGGACTCGGGCAGGGGCGAACTGCTGGAACTTCCCCCACCATGTTGGTTTCGCGTCCCCGTAACCGCGACCCGGCCATCGACCACACCCGTGCCCGTCGGCGTAACGATACGTCCCCGCAACGGGCGTGCGGAGCGCAGGGCGAAGTGTACCTCGGAATGGGGAGCCGCAGTAAGTTGGGTGCGTTGCATTTCCGGGGCGTAGCCATCCGCCTCGGCCAGCATGCGGGTCTCGCCATAGTAAGGAATATCCCGTAGGAGAAAGCCGCCTCCCGCCCCTGATTGGGCACGGAACTGGTGCCCAGGTGTTGCAAAGGCTCTTTCCAGGACCCGATGGGGACGTTCGGAGAAGATGGCACCGGCCATGCCCTCGGTCGGCTCCGGATACCCCTCCAGAGACAGGCCCGCCGTCTCCTCCAGCGTCACCCCGGCTACCAGGGCCGAAACCGTGGCGCCGGGAATGGGCTGGCCCGCCATGTCTTCTACCACGCCGGAGAGGGACGCGTAGTCCGTCGGCTGCGCAATGGGCAGGATATCCGCAATCGTACGGAGGGCCGGTGGGGGGGCGCTGTGTGGGCTTTCCTCGGAGCGAACGACCGTTGCAGGGGGTGTTTCGGTTTCCGGAGTGATGGCCTCCGGTGCCGGAGTGGGCGCTTCTGTGCGCTGTGCCAGCACGATGGTGTTTCCACGGCCTTCCCCTGTGGTGCCCCGATCCCGGTTGCCCCAGCTGAAACTGCCTGCTACGATTGCCATGCCCGCCACGGCCCAGATGAGATGCTTCATGGTGAAAGTGCCTCCTTTGAATGTTGCCCGCTCTGCCACAGCCCCTGGAGCCTGCTGCCCCGTCGCGCTGCTTCCGCTCACCGCCAGTTTGCCCAGGGCCATGCCCAGCGCCGGGGGAACTGCCTCCGCCCTCAGTCCGGCCAGCATAATCCCAAGTGCGCCCGTGCCCGTCATTACGCCGCGCTCTGCCAGAATTCGACGGACCCCTTCGATGGCTTCGTCTGTTTTGCGACGTATCGTACGTGGAGAGAGCTCCAGTTCCTCTGCCACTTCCCCCTGGGATTTGCCTTCCAGGAAGGCTGCCACGAGACAATGGCGAAGTTCGTCCGGCAGTGCGGAAATGGCCTCGTCGACGTGTTCAATAACCTTCCGCGCCCCCACCCGATCGTCGGCGGATTGGGTGGCGGCAAACCTTTCCTCCCGGTGTCGACGCCGTGTTTCGCTTCGCAGGAAGTTGAGGGAACTGCGCACCGCTACTGAGTGGAGCCAGGGGCCGAGGGAGCGTTCCGGGGGCCGGGAATGGGTTGCCAGTTTGAGGAAGCACTCCTGGGTGACTTCCTCGGCGTCGGCCCCGTTTTTCAGCACCCGGTTGCAGATACCAAATACGAGTCCGCCGTAACGTTGGGCGAGGATATTGAACGCGTGTGCGTCCCTTCTGTCGCGCCATTGCCGCAATAGCGCAATATCTGATAGGGAATCCATAGAAACCTTCTTTTCTGCCGCGATGGCCACCGTGTGCGCCGCTTGGTCTGATAGTGGGTGTCAGGCGCACTGCTTGCCCCTTAGACACCGCCCAATCGCTGAAAGCGGACACGGATCCCAAAAATGCGGTCTGCCCCCTAAGGCGGAACAAGGATTTCTGGGTTGGCCGTTATGGTGGCTGACTGTTGCGACGGCGTAATATTGCCGTGCCCCGTTAGACAGTCAAGCCCGTGGTGGTAGTTGCCCCTTTCCTGTGAATGTTCCGGCGTGATGCCGGAGTTGCCCTGCGATATCCGATAGAAAACGCGTCGCCCAGACCCATTGCTGTTGTACTAACCACAACGTCAGGAGAGCTTATGTCAATGCTGCCCATTTATAGTGACACTATCGGGCCTATATGTCAATGGATGCAACACGGGCCGCCCCAATCCGGGGCGGCCCGCGTTAAACGTGTTCTTGAACTGGGTCGGGCGCTTATTCAGCCCAGTAGTCGAAGACACAGACGTCGGCGATGTTGTCGCCCAGCATGGCCACAAAGGCCTTATGGTCGGGGTGCACGATGTAGGCGTCTAAGTCTTCCTGCGTCTTGAAGGTCAGGTTGAAGCCGTGGGTCAAGCCCTTGTCGAGGCCTTCTTTACTTACATTCGTGCCCCACTCGAAATCGGCAATGAGATCGATCTTGTCTTCCAGTGCGATGAAGGCATCCACGATTTTCTGGACGTCTTCCTTCGGGGCGCTTTCGCTGAACTTGAAGAGTACGATGTGTCGGAGCACCTTGGTGGGTTCCTTCTTTTCGACGGCCTTGACGGCGACATGGGAGACAGTTATTCCGGCAACTACGGCGAGCAGTGCCACAGCGATGAAACGTTTCATTTTATTGTTCCTTTATGGTTCGGGCGTTGCCCAGGTCGTGGTACAGATCGCTAATCGCGAGACGCGTTACTTTGGTGGTCTCCAGGCCATTGCCGTTTCGGCGGTCGCCGGCACAGTAGCCCAACAACACGTGGTCGCCGACGAAATCCATGGCAATGTAGCAATACCAGCCCGAGGCGAGGTCTTCGAGGGTCTGGGTGACGTGCCACGTCTTCCCGTCGTCCTTCGAGATGGCAGCCCGCAGGGGGGTGCGTTTGCCACGACGGGTTTCGTCCACATCGGTGTGGTCGTTCCAGACCAGCAGCAGGTCGTCGCTGCCGGGAAAGCGCTCGACAGTCGCGGGGGAAACAGGGGACGCCAGCGCCGTCTTTTCCACGGGCGACCACGTTTCTCCCTGGTCTTCCGAATAGGAGCGGTACTGGGCACCGCCACTCGTGCGGATGAGCATGAGGACGCGGCCATCGAGCAACTCGAGCACGGCCGGTTCCTGCAGGCCGGATTTGATGTCGTCCGGTGCAACGAGGGTGGTCTTACTCATGTGCCAGGTTTTGCCCCCATCGTCGGAGATGGTGCAGAGGGCCTGACCCCGTTGGAAATCGGTTTCTCCCTTAAGGAGATGGCGGGCGGCCGGAATCAGTAGGCGTCCGCTTTTCAACTGGATCATGCGGTCGTTGTTGACCACATAGTAGCCTAGCGGGTCCGTGATGCATTGGACCGGTGCCGACCAGGTCTTGGCTTCGTCGGTGGAGAACATCAACATGGGAATGCATTCATCTTCATGCACCTTGTGGAGATAGAGGAAGGCGATTCGACCATCCTGCAGGCGCAGCAGAGAAACCGACATGATATTCATACCGCCGGGGAAGGGGAGGATGACCGTGTCTTTTTCGTCCCAGGTTTTCCCGCCATCGGAGGAATAGCGCCCGGCGAGGTGGGCCTGGGCATAATCGCCGGCTCCGGTGGAGAAATGGGTATAGACAAACAGTATCCGGCCATCCTTCAGGGCGATGAAGTCTCCCTCTGAATTGCGCGGGTTTTCTTCCGTCGGTGCGAGGAGGAGGTTGGCAGGTACGGAGACAACGTCTGCCTGTGCCGGGGCACGGAGCGCTCCCAATGCAACAAGAGACAGGGCCATCAAGAGGCCCGATAGGGGGGCGAGGGATTTCATTCAAAAACTCCGGTAGGTTGGGGGTATGCGCGCCAGTCACCCAGACACGGTGGGTGCGGGCGCTTTTCGCCTTTGTTTCGCAGATCTTATATACTGGTGGGCACGATCTGCTTTGTGCCCAAGGATGGTACCCCATGGGCGCGACTGGAACAAGTACCCGATAGGACGACCATGGCGAAGCTGAAACTAGACCTGCATGATATCTACAACAAAGGCCAGCGTATAGAAGATGAGTTGAATCGGGTTATCCACGAGGCGGTAGACAAACGAATCAAGCTCGTGGAAATCATCCCCGGTAAAGGCAGCGGTCAACTGAAGAAGAAGGTGCTCAAGTTTCTGGACCGGGGCGACATCAAGCAGCTCTATCATCGCGTCGAAAAAGACAGCAAGAATTTCGGCCGACTCTTCGTACATTTTCGATTCTAGAGAGGTGCTATGACTGGAATGGAAGCGGCTGTTGAAGCCTGGCGTGAGGCATTGGGCGACGAGAAGGTGGGGGAATCGGACGCGATTCGACAGAACTTTGCCCGGACTGCCCTGCCGCAGGGAACCACACCCCGTTGTGTACTACGTCCGGCGAGTGGGGACGATGTTCAGACCATTGTGACCATCGCCCAGGCCCATGGGCACCCCCTTTATCCGGTGTCGGGTGGGAAGAACTGGGGATACGGATCGGCCTGCGCGCCGGAAGAAGACGCGGCCGTCGTCGATCTGAGCGGTATGAATCGGATCCTCGAAATAGACAGTGAGATGGGCTATGCCGTTATTGAGCCCGGGGTTACCCAGCAGCAGCTCTACGAAGCCGTGAAAGACGCCGCCCCCGAGTTTTGGGTGGATGTCACTGGCGCAGGACCCGACGCCACCATCATTGGCAACGCCATGGAGCGGGGCTTCGGGCATACCCCCTATGCAGACCACGTGCGCAGCACCTGCGGCATGACGGTCGTGCTGCCCGACGGTCGGGTGTTGGAGACGGGCTTCGGGCACTTCGCGAAGAGCAAAGCCCGCCACCTCTACCCCTACGGCGTAGGTCCCATGCTCGACGGCCTCTTTTCTCAATCTAACCTGGGGATAGTGACCCGGATTGGGGTCTGGTTGTGCCCCCGGCCCGAGGCCTTTTCGTTTTTCTATATCAAGGTGCCCGATGAATCCAAACTGGGCGAAACGGTCGAGGCACTGCGCCCCCTGCGGATGAAGGGCTTGCTCAACAGCGCGGTCCATATCGGAAACGACCTGCGGGTGTTTACAAGCCTCGATACCTACCCCTGGGATGAAACGGAAGGGGAGACCCCCCTGCCACCCGCACTGCGCACCGGAATGCGTGAGGATGCGAAACTGGGTGCTTGGAATGTCACGGGTTCACTCACGGGGACCAAGGCCCAGGTCCGGGAGGCACGCCGTCGTATGAAGAAGGCCTGTGGTCATCTCGGCGACGTGATCTTTGTGGATGATCGAAAGTTGGCCCTCGGAAAAGGCGTGGCGAATTTATTGGATCGCTTCGGGCTCGGTAAGGCCCTCGTAAAGAATATGGGCGCCCTCGTGCCCAACTACGGCCTGCTTCAGGGAATACCCACCCGCATGCCGCTCCAGAGTCTCGCCTGGCGATTGCGACGTCCGCTCTCAGCGCCCCTGGAGGACCCCCTCGCGAGCGACATCGGCCTGATTTGGATGGCCCCCGTCTTACCGCTACGGGGGGAAGATGCGGAAAGCATCGTGAAGTTGGCGACGCCCCTCTTTCACGCCCACGGCTTTGATCTGCCCATCACCCTCACCATGCTGAACGAGCGCTCCATGGTGGCCGTTTTTAACATCTCCTTCGATAAGACCGTGGAGGAGGAGGCGCAACGGGCCGCAGCCTGTTACGAGGTGGTCACCACGACGCTGCTGGCGCACGGCTACGTGCCCTACCGCAGCAGTCTGATGGGCATGGCGCATCTCGTACAGCCCGACGACACCTTTTGGGAAGTGGCCCGAGATATCAAGGCCGCCCTGGACCCGGGGCGAATCCTGGCACCGGGGCGCTATATACCCTGAGTTGCCCTTATTCCTGGAGGAGGACGGAGTTGCCACCGCTCGGGTTGGGAAGTTTGTCTTCATAGATGACCACGCCGTGCTCTTCCCGCAGGCGTTCCATCATTTCCGAATAGGCTACCGTCGGCGCAATGAGCGGGACCGCTTCTTCGAAGGGTTTCACGGCGGCGGGCTTGTGTTCGAGCACCTTGAACACCAGGTAGCACTCGGGCACAACGGCCTGCTCCACCTGTCCCTGCGCATTCTCTTTCATGCGCGTGTACGCCGGCATGAAGACCGGGCCACACACGTCATCCACTTTGGCGCCGGAAGCTTCCAGCCAGAACCCCTTGAATCGGTCCAGGTCGGGATTGTTCTCGATGACCGACTCTACGCCCAGGCGGATATCCCGCGCGATATACTCATTGAATACGGTGTCAAAGTCTTCGCCGGCCCTGATCCGCTCCCGGACTTTCGCCGCTTCCCCCGAGGCGCCCGCCTTGTCCGCCGGAAACTGCAGGCCCAGGATGGTCAACTGCTCCAGCGTCTGGTAGCTGTCCTTGGCCATCTCATATTCCAGCCGGAGGGTCTCTTCATCCAGCACCAACTCCTTGGCCTTGTAGGCTTCCATGGCCAGATAGGCCACCGCTTGGTCGCCCAGCATCTTCTCCATGAATTTGTCGGTGCCCTGGTCGATGACATCCTTCTTGAATTGGATGGCTTCCGGCGTCAGATCATAGACCCGCATGAGATCACTCTCTTCTCCGGGCTTCGGCACGGGTATGGTCCACATGTGCCGCTGGGTCTGCTGCTCCTGTTCATCGCCTATGGACTGGAAATACATTTCGCGGGCCAGATCACGGGGAATCTCAATCTTGCCTTCGTCGGCCAGTTGCTGTCCCAGGGGGATCTTGATCTCCTTGTCGATGTAGTCATTAAGGACCCGGAGATAATCCTGTCGGCTCTGGATACGCGGACGCTCCTCATCGGGCATATCATAAATAATATTAAAGAGCTTGCCCCGATTGATGGTTTTTCCATCCATCTCTGCCACAACGATACGATCCGTGTCCGCAAGAAGACCACACCCCATAGCACCGCTCAGCAGGCAGGTGACCGTGATTGAATGTGCTATGAACTTCCAGCGTGTGGAGGCCTTAATCATCAGTGAATTCCTTTGATAGTCACAGGGGGCAGCCCGTCCGGTCGGTCGTAGTAACGCCCATGGACGGACCCCCTTCCCGACGGGGAGGTGAGCGCCCGTTTTTCCTGACCCCAATAGTAGCATCTGTCTGAGACCGCAACCAAACCTGTTTGAGCGTCATAGCGCGCGCTTTATCCCCAATTGATTTTGGTATATACTGTGGTCCAGTGGCCGTAAGACAGCAGACATTTCGTAACGCATTCACAACCAGCGGGGGCCGGAGTTGTCGGTCTTCCGCGATACAGGCGAGCGGAAAATGGTGCTACGATACGATTCGTGCCGGGAAGCCGAAACGGACCTCATTTCCAGCTTGCGGAATCAGGTGGGTGGGGTGATACGTGCGGGGGATGGGCTGTGACGACCTTACGGGAGCGCGTGCGCAATTCGCTCGGACTCAAGATCTTTCTGCCGCTCATCATCTTGGGGGTGAGTGCGGCCCTGCTTGTGTGTGCCTTATCCGCGGTGCTGTTTCGCCGGGCGTCCGACACCGGGTTTGAGCGACGGGCTGAACGTACCTCCCAATCTCTTCGTGAGGCCATCGCCACCGCCGCAGATGAGCACGAATTGCATCGGCTGCTTGCCGTCGTGGGGGCCGAGAAGCAGGTTCGAATCCAACTCCTTACCGGGAGCGATGCTTCCCGAATCCTGTTGGACTCAGAGTCGCCAGGGACATCGGATAGCGTGGCGGACACAGCCTCACACTGGGTTGCCGCCATCGGGGCGGAGCTCATGGCGGCGTCGGGGGGGCAGTCGGTTTCTCACCGTCCGGTGGCGGGCTACTGGCTCCATGCGACGCGGGTGACACTGCCTTCCGCACTCTTCCCAAACGAAGCGGAAAGAAACGCGGTCCTGCTGGTGGAGGTAGATGGGAAAGCGGTCACGGGGGGTATTTCCGACGCGTTGCACTATGTCTGGTTGGTCGTCTTTCTGATGCTCACCCTGATGTTGGCTCTCCTCTATTTCATCCTCCAACGCTATGTGATAACCCCCGTCCACGCCCTGGAGTTGGCCATGGCGGCGCGGGGGCGCGGCGAAAAAGACGTCTACGCGGAAATTCTCGCCCAGGATGAAATCGGACGGCTTGCCCTTGCATTGAACCATATGATCGAGCATCAGTTAGAGGCCCGGGCAATGCATACGCTCGTGCTGGACACGATCCAGGATGGCGTCGTTGCACTGGACGAGACAGGCCGTATTGAAGTAGCCAACCCCGCGATGGAGCGGATGCTCGGCTACGAGCGGGGAGCCTTGGTCAATGAAAACTTTCTGAGCCTGCTCTACGGCGGGGATTTCGTCGCCTCTTTCGGCCCCGAAGGCAGCGCCCACGGTCTGGGTGACATGCTGCAGATTGGAGAAACCAACGGAGAGGCCCTGATCCAACATCGGGACGGCAGCCGATTCTCTGTTGAGATGGTCATGGTGCGCATGGAAGATGTCGGCAGTGCGGGCTATGCCGGGGTCGTGCGGGACATTCGGACGCAGAAGGCTGCCCAGGAGTCGCTCCAGTTCAACAACGAAGCCCTTCGCATTCAGTCGGCACTCTACGCATCCATTCAGTCGGCCCAGGATAGAGAAGAGCTGGTGGAAAGCGTGTTGCCCGTCATTGCCCACATTCGGGAAACGGGGCCCACCGCGCGGGCCTGTGTGTTTCTGGCCGACCGTGACAACTGCCTGGAGTTTGCCGGGGCCTATGGCATCTCACAGGAGGATCCCTATTTTCAGATTCTCTGGGAAGCCCTCCAGCGCGCCTGGCAACAGTCAGTTGTCCAGGAAGGCCACATCGTAGTAGGTGGTTTTCGCGATCTGGTTTCCCCTTCTGAAGGCCTGGAGGCGCCCACCTGCGGCTACTATTTCATTCCCTTGCTCGCGGCAGGCCAGGTCGCGGGGGTTGTCGGTGTTTGCGCCCAGCCGTCTCCCCGACGTGATGAGTTGTGGATGAATATCCTCGAAGGCATTGGGCGGCAACTGGGACTCGCCGTGCTCAATCTGCAACGGAAGACGGAAGCGGAGCAGGCACGGAAGGATGCGGAGCAGCTCAACAAAGAACTCGAGGAAGCTGCGGTCCGTGCCAAGGAGATGGCCGAACGGGCCGAGTTGGCCAATACGGCGAAGGGCCAGTTTCTGGCCAATATGAGCCACGAGATTCGCACGCCCATGAATGGGGTCATCGGGATGATCCAGTTGCTCCAGAATACCCCCCTTTCGGAGGAGCAACGGGATTGCGTCGATACGATTCAACACAGTGCCCAGGCCCTGTTGAACCTTCTGAACGATATCCTCGATTTCTCCAAAATTGAAGCCGGTAAAATCCGGCTTGAGTCGATTCCTTTCTCTCCCCGGAAGACCCTGGAAGAGGCCATTGACCTGCTGGCGACGGAATCCGAAGAGAAGAATCTGGAGTTGGTGAGTCTTATCAAGTCCAATGTACCCGAGAATGTCCTCGGCGATCCTGGTCGCCTGCGACAGGTCCTGTTGAATTTGCTGGCCAATGCGGTGAAGTTTACCGAAGTCGGAGAGGTCACCGTGACGGTGCAGCGAATTGAAAGCAACGACGCCGGGGTAAATCTGCGTTTTGAAGTCGCTGATACGGGCATCGGGATTCCCGAAGAGCGCATGGATCGCCTCTTCAATCTCTTCAGCCAGGTCGACGAATCCACGACCCGTCGCTTCGGGGGCACCGGGTTGGGCCTGGTGATTTCAAGCCAACTGATCGACCTGATGGGCGGCGAGATTCGGTGTCTCAGCACGCCCGGTGACGGTACCTCTTTCGAATTCTCCGCGCAGTTTGGCGCGGCCCTGTCGGTTCCCACGGCATCCGATTCCGAGCATCCCCTGGAAGGGCTTCATCTCCTCGTGGTGGACGATAACGAAAGCAGCCTGACCTTCCTCGCCACTACCTTGGAAGCGTGGGGAGCGCGGGTTACCGGGTGCCCCGATGGTCCGGCGGCCCTGGCGCTCCTGGATGAATTGGACGATGGCCTTTCCATCGATGGGATGCTTATCGACCACGACATGCCCGGGATGGACGGGGTGGAGCTGGGGGAAGCGATTCAGCTACGGGAGGCTTTCGCCGGGGTGCCCAAGTTGCTCATGACCTCCCTGTCCGTGCGGGGTGACACACAGCATGATCGGGCCATGGGGTTTGACGAATATGTGGCCAAGCCCCTCAAGTGGACCACGCTACGTGGCACCCTGGAGCGCCTCTTCACCGTGTGCGATGGCTCCGAAGCCGAGGTGGAGAGTGTGGCGCCGGCCCCCGTTCCTACCTCCGTAGACGGACCGGAAGGAATCCGTATCCTGCTGGCGGAAGATAACCTGATCAACCAGAAAGTAGCCGTTCGAATGCTTCAGAAGCACGGCTTTGCCTGCGACATCGCGGCCAACGGGAAAGAAGCCATCGCGCAGTTGGCCCGAGAACCCTACGCCCTGATTCTCATGGACTGTCAGATGCCGGAGATGGATGGGTTTGCTGCTACCCGCGCCATACGCCAAGCAGAGCAGGAAACGAAACGGCGAATCCCGATTGTGGCCATGACCGCCAACGCGATGCGGGGAGACCGGGAGCGTTGTCTCGAAGTGGGAATGGACGACTACATCAGCAAGCCGGTTGATGCCAACGTGCTTTTTGAAACCGTCATGCGTTGGGTGGCGGCCAGTAAGCCCGCCTGAGTGCCCGGGGGGATAACCGCACGGCCTATCGGCGTGGGGGGAAACTCATCTTGAATTTGGCGCCGGGGCCTTCGTTGTCTTCCAGGGTCACTTCGCCACCGTGTTGCTGCATGACGTTCTTCACCACACTGAGGCCCAATCCCGTACCCTTGTTGCCTTTGGTGCTGTAGAGGGTGTGGAAGACGCGGTTACGGTCTGCTTCCGGAATGCCCGGGCCCGTATCTTCCACCGTGAGGACCAGGTTGCCGGCCTCCATCGTGGTCTCAATGTAGAGCGTTCGGGGCTTCTGCTGTGCTTCCATGGCCTGACACGCGTTATAAATAAGGTTCAACAGGGCCTGTCGCACCAGCACAAAATCACCCACGCAGATGGAGATGTCCGGGCTGAGCGTCGTCTTTACATCAATGTTTTGACGCAACAGAAGGGGGTGGGCAACCTCGAGGCAGACCTGCACCGCCGCATTGACGTCGAAGGGGGTCTGTTCGTTGGGGCTGTGCCGCAGGAAGTTCATGGTCGAGCGAACCAACTCGGTGCAATGGCGGACCTGAGATTCCATGGTGCCCAGTCGCTTGTCGAAGCTCTCGGGGCTCGGGTCTGCAATCAGCATCTCAAGATGGGTGCCCAGCACCGACAGGGGCGTGCCCAAATCGTGCATGGTGCCAGAGATAAGCCGTCCCAGTGTTTCAAAACGGTTCGCTTCCATCGCGAGTGATTCCAGGGCCTTGCGGTCCTGTTCGCGGCGGCGCTTCTCCATGCAGGCCCGCACCTTCTCCATCATCTTGTCATGATCAAAGGGCTTCTCAAGATAGGCGAAGGCACCATATTCGATGGCCTTCATCGCCGTGTCGAGCTCGCCATACCCGGTCAGGATAATGATCTCGATATCGCCAAAGCCCTCCCGCACGGCCTTCAACAGGTCCATGCCCGTCTTGTGGGGCATCCGGATATCCGTAATGATCAGGTCCACGGTCTCTTCTGCCAACTGGGACAGGGCATCGTCCACACCCGTCGCGAGACGGATGTCATAGTCTTCCTTCAGCACCATCCGCAGGGATTGCCGTGGTCCATTTTCGTCATCGACAATCAGGATACGGGGATGGGTATTGAAGTTAAAGGCACTGGTGGCGTCCTGAGTATTCGTGGCTTGATTCATGGCGGTCCGGGGGGTAATAGCGTGGGCGTTAATGGGGATAAGGACAGGGGCGTCGACTTGGCGAGGCGTCAAATGCGCCGATGGTGATGGATTCAAGACACTCAAGGGGTTTCTCCATTTTACTTCATTCACACCAAATGGTCTCTAAGATGGACGTGCCCCCCAAACGTTTCGCTTTGACCCATGCCCTGGGTCTACTTCGTCCGATGCCCTAACCTACGCATAGATTGTGCCATCGATGGACATAGGCTGTAAGTGCTTTTGATGTATGCGGTTGACAGGTTTTAATGGAGGGGGACTTTGTGTACAAATATGTACGCTGGTCCCAAAAAGGGATTGGGTTTGTACAAAATTGTACTGAAATGTGCGCAAGGGAAGGGGGATTCCCGGAATTATGATATTTCGGGCCCAGCCTCAAAAAGTGCGCATATTCCGGTTTAAGGTATCGCCACTACCGGTTGCGACGACACTATACGGGCTTGATTGCCCGGCCCGTTTGTGGTAGCCTCAGGTATCAACAAACCCAACAAGGAATCTTACGAACATGTCCAACCTCACGGCCAAATACGGCGCCATTCTGTGTAACACGATGCGATCCTTCGCACGCGTGTGGCACACCGGTGTATCCGTATGCACCGCGCCTGGGGTGTTGGGTATGGGTTAGCGATTCCGCTACAACATATACGCTCACAACGCCGCAGGCCTCTCAAAGGTCTGCGGCTTTTTTATTACCGGTGTGCCATGGGGCCCACCACAACCCGAAAACCAAAAGGAATACCTGAAATGAAACACCTGATTAATGTAACGACCCGATGCTTTATGTCCCGAGTGTGGGTAGCCGCCAACGCCCTATCTATGGACCGGAATTACGACGCAGGACAGATCGACCGACAACAACACTACAGGGAAAGTGAACCGAGCAATGGCCAGCTATAATCCTGATTTCTGGGAAGTTCCCACCGAGTTTGCAACCTTGGACCGGGTTCCTTCCACCGAAGCACTCTACTACGAATCCGAAGATGACCGGGAGCGGCGCTATGCCATGCAGCACTTCTACGAGGAAGTGCGGCCTTCCGTCGACAGCTTTATCGATAATTGCCTGACCGAGCGGCAGCGTGAAGTCGTGAAGCTCTATTATTTCTATGGGAAGACGCAGGAAGATATTGCGGTTATCCTGCAATTGACCCAATCCACCGTCAGCCGCCACCTTTTTGGAACGGTCCGAGGCGGCAAGAAGGTGGGGGGGGCCATACCCAAGCTACGTAAATTAATCGACAAGACCGATGATCCTCAGATCACCCAGGCCCTCAGCTCCCTTCAGGGTAGGCTCCGGGAGGCCGTGTGAACCGACGGACGCCATCGCGCACGGCATTTTGTGGTGCCCGCTCCCGATTTCCACCGGTAATGTTGCGCCGGGGGATCCCACGTGTTAGAATGAAAACATAGGAAAAGTGTACGCACTCTTCCGAAACGGGTCTCTTTGTAAACACGCAAAGGGATTCGGAACGGGTATTGCTTGACACGACCTAAGTATTGTGGTTAAATGGTGGTTACGAAGCTGTGTATGCTTTGTATGACCATCAAGTAATAACGCGGAATGACAGTGTAACGTAGCAGCGCAGAAGGAGATGACCGCTATGAAACGTATTATCGCATTGGCTCTGATTGCCGCCCTTTGTGGAATGGGTGGTACGGCAGACGCCGCCAAAATGTGGGACGACATGTCCTGGTGGGGCAATACCGGCGCCACCCCCGAACCGACTATGGATACCAAAGGCCGTTCCGGTTACTGGTGGTGGCCGAAAGAGCCCGCCTCCAACGCCAACGACGGTGAGCTTTGGGGTAACCGCGGAATCGTGTACCATGCCTGGGAAAAGCCTGCACCGGCTCCTGCCCCTGCACCGGCTCCCGCTCCCGCTCCGGCACCGAACCCCGCACCTGAGCGTACGGCTGTCGTGCTGAACAACGTGCTCTTCGACTTCGACAAGACCAACCTCAAGCCCGAAGGTAAGGCTGAGATTGACAAGCTCGTCGCTGAGATGAAGAAGTTCGGCAAAGACACGGTCGTTGTTGTGGGTCACACCGACAGCATCGGTACCGACGCCTACAACATGGGCCTCGGTCAGCGTCGCGCCGACTCGGTTGCCAGCTACATGAAAGCTGCCGGTATCGACGCCAGCCGCATTCAGACCAAGAGCATGGGTGAAACTTCCCCCGCAGTGCCCAACGATTCCCGCGCTAACCGCGCACTGAACCGTCGCGCAGTGTTCGAAATCACCGTCGTTAACTAAGTTACCGACACCATAAGTTAGTACGCACCGGTGCCCGGGCGAGCCAAGCGCTCCCCGGGCACCGTTTTGTTTAGTTGACGGTGGAGAGTTGATAGTTGACAGCGGGTGGGGCCGACGGGGTGGAAGAGAGCGCTGTCTGATACATATCCACTCCGTCCACGATTGTCCACCAAGTCCACAGCGCCAGCGGGAATCCACCGCGTCTTACGGCGTCTTGCCCATCCGCCTCAAGCCAGCTATCCCCCAAATAAAACACCACCCTGTATATTCCAGGGTGGCGTTGTTTTCTTCCGTCTGGTGTTGCCGATCAGGCGTCTCTAGTCACCGCCGTCTTTTTTCACGATACACCGCCAGCAAGCTCTCCTCTAACTACTTTTACACGGCGTCGGGGGTGCCACCCTTACACACCGCGAGAGGCGACCGCCGGTCACGGTGTTTACGGGTGCGTGCCACGAACGACGGAAGACCATGTACACGGTATGATCAGCTCACCGGTTTCTTCCCATGAACCCCACGAAAAAACGCCACCCCAATGCCTTGGGATGGCGTTTCAAATCGTTCCGCTAATCAAGTGTGACTGGAACTTACGCGTCTTTAATCACCTTCGTCGCTTCATCATAAACCTGGGTCCGTTTGCGGGCCAGGGCCTGCGTCGCCATGATGGAGGCTACCGAGTGGTCGTAGCCCGCCTGGATGGGAGCATGGGGCGTTTCCCGGTTCCGCAGACACTGGAGGAAATTCAGCATGTGGTTCGGACGGGCCACCGGGGCGACGGATCCATCACCAGCGTCCAGGCCTTCACCCTTTCGCGCACCCGCCGCGCTGATGGTCGGGTTGTTCCAATCGCTCAGGTCCATCGTGCCCTTCGTGCCGTAGATCTTAAACGTGTTCCCATCCGCGTTGCCGAAGTTGGACGTATAGGAGACCATGAAGCCTTCGGGGTAGAGGTACTGGGCCGATACCTGGTCGGGCGCGGTGAACTTGTGCTCGTCATTCCAGGTGAGCAATCCCCCCTGGCAGGTGGCACTGCTCGGCCGCTTGGCTCCGGTGATGTAGTGCACGAGGTCCAGGAAGTGGACGCCCAGCTGGGGCACGGGACCGTGGGAATAATCCATGTAGCCCATCCAGGCCGTAAACTTGACGGGATCAAAATCGATCTTCGGTGCGTCCATGAGGAAAACATCCCACGCGACTTCCTCCGGCTTGGCTTCACCGATACGGTCGAGCCAATAGGGCGTAGCACCATTCCGGACCTGCTCAATACGGTGGATGTCACCCAGCACGCCCGATTCGACGACGGCCTTCGCACCACCGAAGCTCGGGTAGCTCCGGAGCTGGGTGCCGATCTGGCAAATAATGCCACTCTCTTCGACGGCCTTCACGGCGCGCTGGAGTTTGCCGAAATTATTGGCCAGGGGCTTTTCACAGTAGGTGTCTTTGCCCGCCTTCGCCACCGCTTCCAGATGGGTCGTGTGCTGGTGGTCGCACGACGCAATCATTACGGCATCCACCTTCTCATCGGCTATCAGGTCCTCATGGGACACATAGTGCTTCGCGTCCAGGCCATACCAGTCCTTGACCCGGGCCGCGGCCTTGTCGCGGGAGACTTTCCACGGGTCGCACACGGCCACAAATTCGACATTTTCATCCTTGTCATGATTGTGTACGCCGACCATGTGGGCCCCGATGCCCCGCCGCCCACAGCCCACGAGCCCGAGGGCGATACGATCATTGGCGCCCTTGACGCGGGCGTAGCTGGCCGCACTCATGGAAACAGCGGCGGCGCTCAGCGTGGCCGTCTTCAGGAAATCTCTGCGTGTAGGAGTACTCATTTCTATACTATCCTTATGGGGCCGATAGTGTCGGCCTGGGTCGGGTGGCGGGCCCCGGTAGCACGTGCGGCGGCCGATGGGTATCGAAGGTCGCAGGAGCTACCGCAGGTTGCCAGGTTGCTATTCTTTTTTCTTCTTCCCCATTTTATCAAATCGGACGATGTCGCCGACGGTGGCCGTGCCATCGACCACAGTGGCCGTCGCCGTGGTTTCGTCTACGGTGATGATCCGCAATGCACCGACCTTGTCGGGCTTGGATTTCTTTCCTTCGCCCGATTCTGTCGCGGGCTTAAACAGTTCCCAGCGCTGTTCCGGCGCAAACACCATGGTTCCGGCATCGAGGGTGACCACTTCACCATCGCCTGCCACCGAAAGGACCGTTGGGGGCTCGATCGCAGAAAGGACTTCGCGGAGGATGTGCCCCAGCACCACCTGGAGCATCTCGCTGCCCCGACGGCTCTCCGGGTCAAACTCTACCGAGCCCACCGCGAGGCCAAGTCCTGTTTTCTCTTCTTTAAAGGTATCAGAAACCGGTGTCTCCGCCGAGGGGCAGGCAATAAGCTGGATGTCGATGGCCAGTGAAATGGCCTTGGAGCTGATGCGCACGCCTCCGATACCCATACCACCGAGACCCTTGCCGGCCGCCAATACTTCGCCGGCAATGATGTGGTCCAACTGATGTTGTGCGCCCCAGGCGGCGGCAGATTCCGGTTTCAGGACCCCTTTTCGGGTGTAATCCAGCGCGCTGGCAACATCTGCCATGGCATCCCGTTCCAGGAGGCTGAAGCGGCCCGTCGCTGTCAGCGCCGCTGTCATTTCCCGTACCATCGCGGCCGCCACCCGGGTGTCAATTTTGGGACGGCTCTGAAAGGGGAGTATGGCAATGCGGACGAGGGGGCGTTCCGGAGCTGCTTCGGCGGCGGCCTCCGGTGTCGTTTCGCTGGTGTCGGCAGCCGGGTTGGCTTCCGTAACCGTCGGTTCCGCAGGGGGGGAGGGGGCTTCCTCCTGCGCCACGGCCACACCGGGCACCATACAAAGCAAGAGAACCAAAAAAGTCTGGGAGATGGCGCGCTTCATGACTGTACTCCAGATTCGGGGGAGGGCGGAAATCCTGGTGAGCCGCAGCCGGATTGGCCCCGCCCGGTTGGTTTATAACTGACGGTGTTGCATTCGGAATCGTGAAAAGAAGAATATACGAGCCTATGTTGGGAGTCAAATAGCCAGAACGAGAAGGAGTCTGATTTTGTTTTTTGGTAGCGCCCTCCAACGGGTAGTGACAACGATATCCTGCGGAGTGCTGATTGCGGCGGGGGCCTGTGCGGCCGATCCCGCCGCTTCCGGTGGTGCCGGGGAGGCCCGCACGCGGGTCGTCTGTTTCGGGGACAGTATCACAGCGGCCCGGTATCCTGAGATACTCGCCGCCCAGGCACCCGAACTTGAGGTTATCAACGCGGGTGTCGGGGGCAATACTACGGGGGCCGGTCTGGTGCGGATGGAAACGGATGTGTTGGAAAAATCGCCGGACATCGTGTTGATCATGTTTGGCACCAACGACAGTGTGTTGCGTGGGGCGGGGCAGTACCGGACGCCGCTGAAGCGCTTTCAGGCGGATCTGGAGAAGATGGTGGCGGAATGTCGCAAACGGGGCGCTACGCCCATCCTGGGCACCCTGCTGCCGATTATCGCGGCACCCTACTACACCCGGCATCCCAAAGAATTCTATGATCCGGAAGGCGGGCTGGAGGCCATTCTGGCCCGATACCGCGCCGCCACCCAAACCGTGGCCCGGGAAATGAAGGTGTCCCTGGTGGATATGAACCAGCTGATCGCCGGGGACGAGCGCCATCTCAAGCCCGATGGCGTTCACCCCAACGAGGCCGGAGAAGAGGCCATCGCGAAGCATTTCCTAGAGGCCCTGAAGCGTACACAGGCCGGCGAGGTCGTGGAAATATCATCGGAAGATACCGATACGCCCTGATCCCCCCTGAGACGGAACGAAAAACGGGTCCGGCATCGCACAAAGGTTGCGAGGCCGGGCCCGGGTTGTTTCAAGGGGGGGGCTTAGAAGTTCGTCAACTGGCGAAAGGCCGTGTAGCGCGCTTCCAGCTTGGCCTTGTCGACCGTGGAAAGGGCGTCCGGTCCGAAGGCCTCACAGGTGAAGGAAGCCATGGCGCTGCCATAGACCACGGCCTGGCGCAGGGTGTCAAAGTCCGTGGCATCCTGGGTGGCGATATAACCCATGAACCCGCCCGCGAAGCTATCGCCGGCACCGGTGGGGTCTTTCACCTCTTCCAGGGGGAACGCGGGAATCGCAAAGATTTCGCCATCGGCCCCAAAAAGCATGCAGCCATGCTCGCCCTTTTTGATCACCACGATGTCCGGACCCATCGCCTGGATATCCTTAGCGGCGTCGCGGAGATTCAGTTGTCCCGTGAGCTGCTTGGCCTCGCCGTCGTTAATAATGAGGCAGTTCACCCGCTTCAGCACGGCCTTGAGATCGTCCAGGGTGATGTCAATCCAGAGATTCATCGTGTCCAGACCAACAAATTCCGATTTCGCCTGGTCCAACACTTCCAACTGCAGGGAAGGGTGGATGTTGCCCAGAAAGAGATAGGGGGCCGTGCAGGCGGCCTCGGGCACTTTCGGGTGGAAGTCGGCAAACACGTTGAGCTGCGTATCCAGCGTGTCCCGTTCGTTCACATCGTCGTGGTATTTGCCGGTCCAGCGGAAGGTCTTTCCTTCGGCCCGTTCCAGCCCATCCAGATTGATGTGCTTGGATTCGAGGAGCGCCACGTGGGCCTCGGGGAAATCGTCACCGACGATGGCGACCAGGTTTACCTGGGTGAGGTTGGCCGCTGCAAGACTGAAATAGACGGCCGCGCCGCCCAGTCCTTCTTCGTTCTTGCCCGAAGGCGTTTCCACAGTGTCCAGACCAACGGATCCGACGACGGTGATACTCATAAAACACTTCTCCTTAGTTTTCGGGAAATCAATATCGTGACGCGCCCATTTCGGGAAATCGGGCACGAACAACCTGCGAAGGGAACGAATTTAAGGCCCTATCATAGCAGATAGAAGAAGGGGCATGCCCTCTCGAAGGCTGACACCGCCCGTGATCCGCACTTGCGGGCTCATGGGAAGGGCCGTGCGTCGGCGGTGTTGCGTTATCCGGCACGTCGACAGGTGCGTCGCCTGCGCTCCCAATTGTCAAAGGTTGCGTTGAGCGATAGTGGCCAAGCCGCCAGCACGTTGGCCTTTTGCAAGTGCTTGCGTGCGCTGTCGTAACGAGCGAGTTGGATTTGCTCGAGGTCTACCTTCGCCCCTTTAGCTCGCCATGGACTGCTTGTCGCTGGGATCGGTGATGCCAAGTTGGTCCATCTTGTATTTCAGGATGCGTCGGGTGGTCCCCAGCGATTCGGCCGCCTGACTCTGGACGAATTCGCACCGTTCCAGGGCCTGCTTGATGAGATGGCGCTCAAGGCGCTGGGTCGCTTCCTGCAAGGGGAGTCCGGAGAAGTCCTCCAGGGCATTCACATCGGTGCTTCCGTCACTGGCCACGATGCCATTCAGGAATTCGGCCTTGATCACCGATTCGCTGCGATTGCACACCAGAATACGCTCGACGGTATTTTCCAATTCGCGCACATTGCCCGGCCACTGACACGACATGAGGCGGGAAAGTGCCCGGGGCTCGAAGTCCTTCACACGGGAGTTGACCCGGGGGCCATGCTTGGCCACGAAGTGGGCGATCAATTTGGGGATGTCTTCCCGGCGCTTTCGAAGGGGCGGCATGATTATGGGCAAGACGTTGATACGATAAAAGAGGTCCTGTCGAAACAGGCCTTCTTCGATGGCTTTGTCGAAGGGGCGGTTGGTGGCGCAGATAAAGCGCACATCCACTTCGATCTCGCGGTTTCCGCCCACGGCGTAAAAGGTGCCTTCCTGTAAGACACGGAGCAATTTGCCCTGGGCTTCAATGGGCATTTCGCCGATTTCATCAAGAAAGAGGGAGCCCCCATCGGCGACCTGCATCTTCCCGACGCGGTTTTCCGTGGCCCCGGTGAAAGCGCCCTTGGTCAGGCCGAAGAGTTCGCTCTCCACCAGGTTGGCCGGAATGGCGCAGCACGAGAGGGGTACAAAGGGTTTGCTCTTGCGGGTGCCGCCGAAATGGATGGCCCGGGCCAACACGTCTTTTCCGGTGCCGGTTTCGCCCGTGATCAATACGGTCGAATCCACCTCCATCGCCTGACGGGCCCCGGCGATCGCTTCCCGGAGCGGGGGAGCATCACCGATAATGTGCTCAAAGCCGGCGACCCCTTGCTCCCGAAGGGTGCTCAGTTCCCGCTTCTCGCGGAGTTCTTCCAGGGTGCGTTCCACCAACAGGAGCAGGTCATCCACATCGAAGGGCTTGATGACAAATTCGCGGGCGCCCTTTTTCATGGCTTTTACGGCAATATCCACCGTGTTGGAACCGGTCACAATGAGAATCGGCACCAATTCGCCCCGCTTTTCCAATTCCTCAAGAAAGGCCATCCCGCCCATTTTGGGCATACTGAGGTCCAGCAGGATCAGGTCGATGTGCTTCTCCTGGAGGAGACGCAACCCTTCCTCGCCGCTTTCCGCCAGATAAACCCGGTAGGTATCACCGAGAATGATACGGTAGGACTCGCGGATGCTGATTTCGTCGTCAATTGCCAGGATGGTCTGCATGACTTAACTCCGAGGTTGGAATCTCCAAGGCAAAATAGTTGCCATTTTTATCATCAGACACCCAGCGTAAGACGCCCTGGTGTTGATGGAGAATGCGATTGGCAATAGTCAGCCCCAATCCCATACCTTGCTCTTTCGTACTGTAAAAAGGCAGAAAGACCAGATCGGAATCTTCCTGTGAGATACCCGGGCCCGAATCAGAAACCCGAATTTCTACTTTATCCGCCTGTTTCGAAGTACTTACCTGTATGGTACCACCCGTCGGCATGGCTTCGATAGAGTTTTGTACAATATTGTGCAACGCTTGTGAGAAGAATACCGGATCCATGTCCGTTTCTGTCACCTGAGGGTCATAGTTCTGCGCAAGCTTGATGGAGTGCTTGTCCAATTCCTGCTGAAAGGAGGTCAGGACCGTGCGCACCGTTTCGTTCAGATCACAGTGCTGGAGGCGCAGTTTCGGGTTGCGGGCAAACTCAAACAGGGTTTCAACAACCCGGTTGATCCGCTCGACCTCCTGCTGCACCACCCGGCTGAAGGCATCACGGAATTCCTCCGATTCATACTTTCGGGGCAATAACTGGGCAAAGGTGTTGATGGCCACCATGGGGTTCTTGATCTCCTGGGCAACCCGGGTAGACAGATACTCCCAGAAGGGGCTGTAGGCCAATTCCTCGTGCTTGATCCCCTCTTCCGGCTGGGGAAGAAAAGTTACAATGGCGCCCCCGTCTTCGTTAGGCGATACGTTCACACTCAGATTGACGTTGGAACGGGGCTCCCGGATGACCTCGTTGTTGCGTACCTCGCCATCGGCAATTGCCCGGAGAACCACGTCGGCGAAGGCCGATCCCAGCTTTTGCACGCTGGAGCCGACCGCATCTTGTCGTGTGACCGACAGGATGGACTCCGCGTTATGATTGAGAAGGGCTACCTTGCGATCCGCCGACACGGTAATCAGTCCCATTGGGAGACTGTTCAGTACCTGCTGAGAGGGAAGGGCGGGCGCCGTGGCGGCATAGCGATTATCGGTCCGTTCGAAAAGTATTTCGACGGAGCGTGCGAAGAGGGTCAGGAGCTCCCGTTCTTCCTGGCTGTAGGGCATCCCCGAGGCCTTTTCACCCAATACGAGTGCGCCGAAAACCAGCCCCTTGTCCATAAGGGGCGCTGCAAGCACACCCCGCAAGATTCGGAGTTCCTTGGTGGCCTCCGGTGCCGAGCGGATGGCGAAACTGTCGAAGAGGCAGGCATGGCTGTCAAACCAGTGCATGAGACCATGTTCAAAGGAAAGCTGAAGTTGTTCCGTAATGTGCTCCGGCATGCCATGGGCCGCCGCCACATGTACGGTGCCACGGCGCTCCAGCAGGAGGGTGCAGCGTACCGTATCGAAAATGTCGGGCGTACCTTCAATGAGCCGACGCGCCAGGCGCTCCCCATCGCCCCGGCAATTGGCCAGGCGACTGATCCATCGCAGGGCCATCTGGTGCTGCACCAGGCCCATGGGCGGTGCGGGAGAGACATCGGGCAAGCGGGGGGGCTCATCGGACAAGATCGTGGTGTGTAACAGGGAGTCCATGGCTTCATGCAATGTTTCACAGGAAAAGGGCTTTGTGACGATGGCATTGGCACCCGCGCGGGTCAGGGCCGCCTGGGTAAGGAGGTCTTCCCGGCCCGAAAGCACGGCGAGGGGGATGCCCGGGGCCATGTCCTTGACGGTTTCCACGAAGTCTTCACCCTTCGAGCTGCTTTCGTCGAGCAGGATAGCGTCTACTGCCACGGTGGTGATTCGGCGCCGGGCCGTGGCGACATCCCGTTCATGGAGGACGAGATCGCCGTCCGGTAGCGCCGCCCGCAGTGATTCCCAAACGGCCGCCGTTTCCGCGATGACGAGAATTACGTTCATGTGCCGACCCTTTCCTTGGATTCCGTGTTGCCGGCCAGCGGGAACGTCACCGTAAAGGATGACCCGACTCCGGGATTGCTGTCGACGTCTATAATGCCGCGATGTTCTGTGATGATACGATGCACGACCGAGAGCCCGAGGCCACTGCCATCGGCTTTCGTCGTGAAGAAGGGCGTGAAGAGTTGTTTCAGGTTTTCGCGGGAAATGCCACAGCCCGAATCCGAGATGACCACCTTGACACAGGGCACGTCGTGGCGTACCTGGGTGCCCGGTTGTTGGAGGTGGGTCAGGCCGGTCTGGATGCGGACCTCGATGAAGTTGGACGAGGTCTCCCGCATGGCTTCTATGGCATTGAGCACCAGATTCAGGAACACCTGGTGTAATTGCTGGTCATCGGCCATGACGCCTATCGGCTTTTCCGGGAGATGGAGGCGAAGCTCGATGCCTTCTTTGTGCATCTGATTCTCCACGAGCGCAAAGACCTCGCGGATTATCTGTCGGACGTCGTGCAGGTTGAATGACACGGGCTGGGGCCGGGCGAAGTGGAGGAGCCGCGTGACAATGTTGTCAATACGATCCACTTCCGGCGGTACCACTTCGGCAAACGTCATTCGAAAATCCGCATCGTCGTAGCGGTCTAAGAGCAGCTGCGTAAAGGTCTTGATCGACTGGAGCGGGTTCTTAATCTCATGGGCCATGCCAGCGGCCATCGTACCGATAGACGTCAACCGATCCGCCCGCTGCACATTGCTTTCCAGACGTTTGATCTGGGTCATGTCATGAATGAGTACCATGGCTCCCAGCGTGGTGCTCTGTTCCGGTGTCTCCAAACAGGAGGTGGACATGGCCACCGGAATCTCATCCGTCTTGCCCCCACAAATCGTCGTTTCCACATCCAGAATACCACGGCGGTTGTCCAGTGTCATCTGGAGAAGATGGGCCACCTTGGCATCCAGGACGCCCAGGGCCATACCGGGCGCGATATCTGGAAAGAGGGACCGGCCTTCCTGGTTGATGGTGGTAATGACCCCCTTGGTATCTACGGCGATGACCGTGCCCCGCATATTACGCAAGATGAGTTCGAGGTGTACGTTCAGTTCTTCCAGGCGTCCATAAAGCCGTGCATTCTCGATAGCGGCGGCGAGCGGCGCAGCGACCGTGGCAAAGACCCGCTGATCGTCCTGGGTGTAAATGTCGCCGTTTTCTTTCTTGCGCAGGATGATCATCCCCAAGACGCCGGAATTGGTGACCAGCGGAATAAGCACCTGTGCGCCCAGGCTTTCCATATGGTGGATGAGCCGTTGGCGATTGGGAGTCCTGCCCTGGTGCGCCAGTTCATCCAGGATGAGCGGCTCGGGATTCTTTCGAATATATTCCAGCACGAAATTCGAGTTGCGTGCACGGGTGCCACTGTCCAAGGGCGTGCTGAAGGCGGCTACCAGATTGCCATCGCCCTGGGGGCTGGCGAGGAGGACCCGCAGTCCAGTGACCCCCATCGTCTGGCGAAAGTCGAGGAAGACCCGCTCCATGATGTCATCGAGCTGAACAAATTGACTGGCCAGGCGGCTGACCCGTTGCGTAAGGGCCTCGGTATCGTAGCGGCGGTGGCGAATGGCCCGATCGATAAGCAGTTGGGCGTGTTCCCGGAGGGGCTGGATGATGATCGCGACGACCAGGGAGGTCAGGGCGATGGCCAGGTACTCGTAGGCGGGGGTATCGGCCGTGCGGAATACCCGGTGGACGATATTTACGAGGGTAACAACCGAGGAGAACAAGATGAACACAGCGGCCGTGACGATGGCGTATGTCGTGGTGCGGGAGACGATGAACCAGATATCAAGCAGGTGATACCGGATCATGGAGTAGGCCAGACCGGCCATCATCAGAACCAGAAAGCAGGGTCCGTAGAGTTCCATATCGCCCACACCAAAGAAGGGGGCGATGACGTTGGTGGCGATGGCAAAGCCGAGGCCACCGAGGATGGAGCCCAGCACATGCTCCAACTGGCGGCGTTCGATGCCTTCGGCACGGCGCAGTTTGCGGATGAGGTTGGCGGACATGAGGATCAGCGTGGCCACGATCATCAGGGTGTAGGCCTTGAATACGGGGCCATAGACCACGCTGGGCGGGGAGAAAGGACTCACCTGAAGATCGAGAATATACCATTCCGTGTTGACCAGTCCGGTCAAGACGAGGGCGGAAGCGAAGAGGAGGTAGAGATACCACCGCATACCGCGGAAGGTCTGGTCGGGGAAATGGCCAATGAAATGGTAGAAGGTTGCGGGGAGAAAGGTGGCCACGCCGAAGGTGACCATGATCCAGAGCCGGGCCGTGTCGTAGGTGTGCGAATGTATGATCAGCAACACGCCCAGGGCCCAGAGCGCAAGATTCAGGGTGAGGACGGCAAAGGCCTTGTGCGTGGTGCGCTCGGGATTCCGAAAAAACACGACACCGCCCAGCAGGCAGCTGGAAATGACGGCCATTACCAGCAAGACCGAGGTGCCTATGTAATTATAATCCCACACAGTCAGGCGGCTCTCCGGACAATGGTTGCGCTGTGCGTACCGCCAAAGCTGATAGCTACCACCAGGGCGGCGCCCACGTCGTTGAGTCGGGCCAGTTTGGGCACGAAGTCGAGATCACACAGGGGATCGGGGTCATCCAGATTCAAGGTGGGGGAGATAATGTCCCGGTTCAGCGACAGGAGGGCGGCCGCGAATCCCAGCAGTCCTCCAGCCGAATAGGATTGGCCGATCATTGACTTTACGGCACTCACGGGAATGCGGTAGGCATCATCGCCAAAGACCCGTTTGTAGGCATTGGTCTCGCACCGGTCGTACATGTCGAGAGAGACCCCATGGGCCTGTATGCAATCGATTTCGCGGGTCGTAACGCCCGAACTGCGGAGGGTGCGCTCAATGGCATCCGCCAGGGATTTTCCTTCCCGGTCCAGAATCAGGGGATTCGTTCCTTCGGCGGCCGAGCCACAACCCGCGACGACGCCGAGAATCTGGGCGCCCCGTGCCCGGGCCGTGTCTTCCCGCTCCAGCACCACCGTGCAGGCCCCTTCACTGAGCACAATTCCGTCCCGATGACGATCAAAGGGGCGCATGGCCGATTGGGGTTCGTTATTGCGCTTGGACAAGATGCCCAACGAGCAGGCAGACGCCATGGAGAGGGGGAAAATGGGGGACTCGGTGGCCCCGACGACCGCGGCTTCGACCTGCCCCATGCGAATCTGATTGAAGCCCCACATCAGGGCATCCAGTCCCGTGGCGCAGCCACTGGATATCGTGATAGCCGGGCCCCGTATTCCGATGTCGACAGAAACATGGACCGTCGCGGAGTGGCCGGAGAAGGCCGAAGAGGCCAGCTTGTTGATTTTTTTGTAGCCCGAGGTTTCCATGGCCAGCTGGCTGCCTTCGTAGGCCTCATCGGGCGATCCAATGCTGGTGCCAATGCCCACGGCGATACGTTCGGGATCATACTTGGCGGATTTCAGGTCGGCATCTTCTACCGCAAGGCGTGAGCAGGCGAGCGCCTGATGCACATGGCGGTTCCAATTGCGGACCACGCTTTTCTTCATAAAGTCTTCGGGATTGAAATCCAGCAATTCGCCTGCAATCTGGCAGGGGAGATCGCCAGCGTCAAAGCGCGTGACCGGTCGAATTCCGGAAACACCATTGGAGATCGCATCCCAATAGGCCTCCCGCCCCAATCCATTGCAGGAAAGTACGCCAATTCCCGTAACTACGACAGCATGTGACTTCATAGTCTGCGTTAGTTCCCCACTACTTTTTTGGCCGCGGTTCGATGAAAATCGAGGGTGTTTATGGTCGCCGTCGCGTGGATGTTGAACGTGTCAACGTACTCCCGCATCGCCGAAATATCCAAGGTCTTCGCGGCCCGTTCCAACCCCTGGATATAGGGCTGTTCGGTGCCGACGTGTCCTGATACCCGGGCCAGTAAGCCGGATTGGCATCCACTTTCCACGGGTACGGGGAAATGCTCCAGATCGGCTTCGAAGGACGCGAGGCGCTGCAAGACCGAGCTGCGTTGGCCGCCACCAAATCGGTGGGGATATAAGGATGCTTCCTGGGCCCGGGTCAATTCCAGGTCGGGTGCGTCGGTCCACAATCCCACCCGTTTGGCGTCCACCAGAAACTCGAATTCCGCCGCATGCTGGTGCCAGGCACTCCCGGGAATCAACCGGGGCAGATGGATACGCAACCCGTCGGGACGGCACCGGTGAAGCAGCCGTATGGTTTCGGCGCGCGTGTGGTAGTCATCAACGGGAACCGGGTGAATGAGATCGCCGTGCACATAGAGGCCCGCATCGCGACAGAGGCGCAGGCAGCGGTCCACGTGGCTGATGGTCCAGTTCTCACCAAAGTAATCCGTCAAGGTCATCTGACTGCCGGTTAACAGGGAAAAACGAAGCGCCCGGCAGCCGGAAGCCGACAGGTGGGCTACGGTCTTGGGCCGGATTTCAAAAACGTGGGTGTCTCGGCTGTAGTCGACGGGAAAGGGAAGCCCCTGGCAGGCGTTGGCCAGTTCGATGATCGCTTGCTCCGGGGTGTGCTCCCCCTCCACGTGGAAGGTACGCGTGCCAAAGAGCTCATACAGGGCCAGCATCTCCGCTCGGAGTTGTCGAACCGTGCGCGACTGGATGGCGTTGCGTTGTCCCCCGCGATAATGCCCCATGTGTGTATATCCCGCGCTCTGGCGCAGGGTGAACAGGCGGAACTTTCCACCGTCCAATATAGCCGGATAGACTTCCGGGTGATAGATCGGTGGGGCATGGGCGGGCATGGTCGTCGCCGACGGGGTTTCCTGCAATTCGTGCTCTCCGGCACGACTGAGCAGCCCGGGTATCTGATGCCAGTTGCCCTGGTTGTTCCAGTGTACTGCGAGTCCCGCAATAGCCGCTTCCGGCGCGGTGCCACAGATGGCGTCGACCGCCGCGCAGCGCGTCAGAATCTGCCGTCCGAAACTACGGGCCATTTCACCCGCCAGGGCCACACAGCAATCGGGCCAGCGGTGTTTCAGTGCCGTGGCAAGCTTCAGCCCCTCCCGCAGGTCTTTTCGCCGATGGGCAAAAATGACGGCCAGTTGGGGAGGAATGGGCCCGACCGTGTTGTCCGCCAATGCCCGTTCGATTCGCAACGTCCGGCAGGTGTCGAGCGCGCGGTAATAGGCGGTGCGGGCGGTGGGGATAAGGGCGGTCCAGGCGCGCTTTTCAGGGCTGGCCGTTTCCAGGCGCTCGGTGAGTTGCGTTTGGAGCGTGCTATCGGTGACGTTATCGATAGCGTCTACCGTCCCGTCGTCGACGATCAAGACGCGGTGACCGTGTGCGCGGAGCACGCCGGCGCAACGGGCCGGAAGCGCTTGGGGCATCAGATCTTCCACGTGTAGCGGCAAACCTGGCACAACATATAGAAGGACACGGGCACCCATGGTCGTAGGCTGCTTCCCAATTGATCGCGTTGTTGACTTGACACAACATATAGGCGTGGTGACGCAGTGTCTACACTATATGTTGGAACAAATACTATCATGTATGGGGAACATCTGCAAGTACAAAAATGTACACCGCCGGATTTTTTCCGTACTTTTCGGGATTTAATCGGTTAAGTTGTCTGAAATCAATACGTTATGCGGGAAGCTGTCCCACTTTGGTATCCATCGGTCCCGGCAGGAAATGGGACGCTCGGAAGCCAATGGCAAGGTTGGGGCGGGCACGTCGCGGTGTGATGTTCGTACCCTTCTTTTCGACATCCGGCGGTAGAATATTGAGCCGCAGCGACCGCATCCGTAAAATACCGCCAAAGGATGACTACCATGAGTATTTTCGAAACGTGGCGACAGCGTCGGCATAAGCGTCTATTCAAGCGCGTGGGGGAGGGCTGCACCTTCCAGGCAGAGCACCTGGAGATAAAGGGGCACGTCGAATTGGGTGCCCGCTGCACGGTGTATAACAATGTCCTCATGCGCACCCACAAGCGCGGAAAGATTATGGTGGGCGACGACGTCGTGTTGCAAGACCACGTGCTTATCGCCGGGAACGACTACGTTGAGATTGGCAACAATACGTGTATTGAAGCCTACAGCGTGATTCGTGATATGAACCACAGTTTCCGGGGTACCGATGTCCATTGGCGCCTGACGCCCCACCAGAGTGATCCCATAATTATTGGTGAAAACTGTTTTATCGGAAATCACAGCTATATTATGCCGGGGGTGAAGATTGGCCGGGGTGCGGTCATACTGCCCCGCAGCATCGTCACCAAGAATGTCGGAGAGAATGAAGTGTGGGCCGGCACGCCCCGGGCGCAACGGGTGGGCCACCGCACGGATGAGTCGATTCAGAGCACGCTGAAACGGCACCTGGATTTGCTCATGCTCTATGGGTTTGACGCGCCGGAGCCGGAGAAAGACTCCGACTGAAGGCCGGAATCAGTGGCACAAAACTAAACCCGCCTGTCCCGCAAATGGCGTTGCGAGACAGGCGGGTTCTTTATTGAGGACTAGCGAATAGCGAGGTTCAGCGCGCCATCGCCGGTGTTACCAAGCTGAAGGGTCCCCGTGGCAAACGCGGCATCGGCATAGCCATTCTGCCCGAACTCGAGGGCGACCACCGTATATTGGCCAGCATCCAGCCCGCTGAGATCGTAGCTGCCGTCGGCCGCAACGGAAGAATAGCCCGCCATCAGCGACTGCATGGCGGGCGACGTCATGTCCGTCTGCGGATCCGTGATCGTCACAGCGCCGGAGAGGGCCAGCACTTGTACCCGGCGGGAATCGGAAACCCCTGAAATTATTCCCCGGATGTGTGCCCCGTCTTCCAACTCGATGTCCAGCTGAACCGTTTGGCCGTCTTGAACCGTGATCTCAATGATGCGCATCCGGCGCTGATCGGACCCCGGGGCGGCAGCATTGGCCATGATGCGGTGGGTGCCTGACGAGAGCCCATCGATGCGGTAGGTGCCGTCTGGTGACACCTGGCCCTGAACCTGTTCCGGGCTGGTATTGTCCCCACCCACGCGGATGGCCGCGACATGGGCCTGGGTCACCGGTTGGCCTCCGACGGTCAATCGACCTTCCACGGCTGCGGTCCCAAACTCCACATCGAGGTCGACCGTGGTGGTGTATCCGCCCTGAACCGTGACCGTTTTGGACTGGGTCTTCGTTGCCCCGTCACGCTGTATCCGCGCGTGTACTGTAATCTCACCTGCCGGGACTTTCTCGATCGTGTAAAAGCCGTTGGCATCGCTTTGTGTCGATTGATGGCCTCCGCCCTGATTGCTTTGGATATAGACGTGTTGGTTCGCCATGGGGACACCATTGGCCGACACGGTGCCTTCGATGGTGGCACCACCGGTCATAATAATTTCGACGGTGGTGACCTGGCCAAGGTCAAGACTGACATCAATGGTGGTGTTCGGGTAATCCGGATGGACGGCCGTGATTTTGGGCAGGTCATCTCCGACGGAATCGATGGTAAAGGCGCCATTCGCATCGGAGGTGGCCACCGCACCATAGCCACTGCCCTGGCGAATCATCCAATCATCCACCCGCGCCGCCAGGAAAATGCGCGCACCCGAGATGGGGGCGCCCTCTAGATTCAACACGACACCTTCGATAGAGGCACCGGGACTGAGCCGGAACTGTATACCTCCAGTGACGCCATCGGGCTCGACGTAGGGAATCTGCTGGAAGGTGGGGGCGTATCCACTGGCCCGTGCGTAGAGCGTGGCTTCTCCTGCTTCTACCGTGGAAATGCTGAAACGGCCATCTTCGTCATAGAAGCCGACATAGCCACCGTTTTGATAATTAATACCATTCGAATGCCCCTTATGGTGGGCAATTTCGAAGTTGGGTATGGGGCGTCCTGTGGTGGCATCGAGCACCTGGCCTTCCACCGTGCCACGGCCTTCCAGCTCGATATTCAGATTGCGCTCGCCCGGCGAGACCTCTTCACGATGGGCACTGCTGTAGTCGCGGTGATTGACGTCGACGCGATAGACGCGATCCTTCTCCACGCTCAGCTCGAAGGTGCCGTCTTCCTCCGTTTGCACATAGGAGCCACCGCCGCCTTGCTGGCTGTAGGCCTGCACACTGGCATCCTTGACCGGTTCCCGCTTGGAGTTGGTGACTTTTCCGGAAATCGTTGCGCCATCGGTGCCCCCGAATACCACCCGCACCCCCGTCACTTTCTCTCCCTGGCTGACGGTGATCTCCTCTTTGGGCCCATCCGATCGGCCCCAGGAATTGCGGTTACGGGCACTCAATTGATAGGTGCCTTCTTCCAGGCTCTTGATGTGGAATTCGCCTTCCGGGCCCAAAGATTCGGCACCGCCACCGTTTCCACCGCCCACTTTCTGGGCACTCACCGACATGCCCGAGAGGGGTTTCCCACTCGTATCGACCACCACGCCCGCAATAGAGGCTCCCGGTTCAACGACAATCTTGATGTCTTCCAATCCCGTCTCTCCGGTGTTGAGGGGGCCCATCATAGGGGCGGTGTAGCCGCGACCGTTAACCCGGATATTGAATTCGACGTTGGGCGAAAAGCCCCGGGCCGCAAAGGTGCCGTCTTCCTTGGTGGATATGTTTTCCCCTTCACCCGTGTCAACCAGCGGATGGCAACCCACATTGACCCCTTGCACCGGCTCACCCTGTTGATCGACCACGATGCCCGTCACCGAGAGGCCGCGCCGCACCAAGAAATCAATGTTCTCGAGGTGTTCGCCCAAGGTGACCGACACCGATTTGTTTTCTCGGGATTCCCCGTGGAGATAGCCTTCTTTCCAGCGCCGCTGCAAGGTGTAGCTGCCCCCGGGCATCCCGGTGATCTGGTAGTATCCCGTGGCGTCGCTGCTGCCCTCCAGGGAGCGATTGGTCGAACGATTATTGCCCCGGGCGCGAATGCGAACCCCTGCGATGGGGTTACCCGTGTCCGCGTCGGTGATCATGCCTGACACAATGCCCCCGTCGATGATGGCGAGTTTGATGCCCTCCACCGGCTCTTCGTCGCTAATGGTGAAGGTAGGGGGCTCGCCCACGAGGATGCGGTTCTCGTCTTCCAAATGAACGATGTACTCGCTGTCGGCCAGGGCATCGGCGTGAAAGGCCCCCTCCTCGTCCGTTTTGACCCGCTGCTGATTGCGGTAATTCTTCTGGTCGTTGATCGTGACGAATACGTTGGGAGCGGGCTCACCGCCGTTGGCCTCCACGACCGTTCCGCTCACCGTACTGCCCCGCTTTAACACGATGTGTGCGTTGGTTTCGCCCGTCTTGACGGCGTCCGAGATTACATTGGCGTAAGACTTTGCCTGCACCGCCAGGGTCCACGTGCCTTCGGGCATGTGGTCCAGCTGAAAACGGCCGTCTGCCCCCGTTCGGGCCCATAAGCTTCGAGCGCCATAGGAGGTGCGCTCCAATTCCTTTTCCTGGATTTCGTGGGGGAGCACCACGGCACCGGCGACAGGGGATCCGTCACCGCCCAGGACTTGTCCACCGATGCCCGATGTAGGGCGTAATTCCAGCTCGACGAGGGCATCGGTCTCGTCGTCAGTCATGCCGGCGTGCGCGATGGCACTCGCCCCGTCTTTCGTCGCAATGACCACCAGACGCCCGCCGCGACGGCCTGCCACATGATTCACGGGAAGATTGGTGATACGGAATTCCCCGTCTTCATTGGAACGGGCTGTCCATTGGGCCCGTTCGTCGGGATAGGGATCGTAACTGTTTTCCCGCTTCACATAGTCCAACAGGATGGACGCACCGGAGACGGGTGCCCCGTCACCATGCCACGTGACTTTCCCTTTCACCACGCCGGGGCCCCGGGGGCGGCTGGCCCGTTTGCGGGGTTCATCACCCGCGCTGTCTTCTGCCGACTCTTCTTCGACCGCTTCCGTATTCAGGGAAGTGTCCGGTGTGTCATCATTTCTTTGCGGCGCCGGTGTGCCACCCGAGGCTCTTCCACCAGATCGGAGGGCCAGGGCATCGCCCCCATCCTGAGCGCTTGTTTGCTGCGTGGTGCTTGCGGGCGCCACTTCGGGGATGGTGCCATCGTCCTGCATGACGAGAAAGCCGATGCCTGCCAGCACCAGTAGAAAGAATGCGCCGATACCTGCCAGTCGTAGATTGTCACCCATGCCGCGTGCTCCCTTTGGTCGGTATGAAACCGATTGCTTCGAAGTGATCAATACCTACAATGATGCTACGCTGGCGATCTGATCAATTGCAACTATAAAAATCGTTTTTCATGGGCGACCAAACGCCGCCTGATCGGGGTCCAGGAAGATGGCAGGGGCGGGGCTTCGTGGCATCCTTGAATAGATCGGGTGGGCACAGTGTATGGTTAGGGTGGTGTCGATGGTGGCTATCCGACTACTTGAGGCCGGATAGGCATTGGACAATTTCATCGCACCGCAGGATTGGGAGTACGTTGCCTTGGGGCGAGCGGTCGTATGTGAGTGTGGACAGCGAAACGATTTGGCTGTCTTTGGATATGGCGAGGCGAAGCTGTGTTTGGCCTGCGGGAAGGCATTGCATCTTCCGGAAGCCGAGCTCCTGGTCGAGTCATTTGTACCGGAAGTGCCTTCCGACGCCTTCGGTGACGGAGGTGCGGAGGGGCCCGACGCGACGATAAACAGTTTTGAGAGTCCCACTCCCTCGGAAGCACCAGAAGAAAGCATTCCATCCGTCCCAGTGGCCGCGGGAGCCCCGCGGGTTTGGTCCGAAGGGGTTCGGGAAGCCGCTGCGGAAGGGGGCCATGGGGCCTGTGCCCGATGTGGCAAGGCTTTTCGTGGGGATTGGGATCGGAATCCCCGCCATGATGGCGACGTATGCCATTTGTGTGCCGCCCGGGCCGATGATACCTATAAGGTCCCGACGTTCCGTGAACGGCGCGATATGATGCGGCCCGACGCACCCCGTCCAATCGTGCAGGCGACGGAAAAGGTCCCCAGTAAATGGGAAGAGAACAAGAAGGGCCTCCTCGTCCTCGCCGCCTGCGGCGCTATTGCCGTCATCGCGGTCACGCTCCTCCCTGTCGAGTACTGGGTAGCCCAGATTTTTGCCCCGGATCGGGCGCGGGCACAAGAACTCCCGATTGCCTGGATGTGGGTGGTCAAGGGCTTCGGTTTTGTGGCGAGTGCCTTGGGTCAGGGGTTGGGGCTCTACGTGACGCTCGCGTTGCTTGACCTGCTCTATGAGGACAAATGGGACAATTTGCGCCCTGTCATCTATTTGGGTATCGCCTTTGCCGTGATGAATAGTCTGGTTACGTTGGGGGCTGCCCATTTCGGGGTCTTCGGTCCGATGGCGAGTATTCTGATGGTGATGGCCTTTTTTGTCACGTTCGTCATCAAACTACTGATGATCGCCGCCCGATTTCCGCTTCGTTTGGAAGGGGGGTGTGGTTTTGTTATGGCCTGGTTCCTGTGTAGTGTGGCGCTGGGACCGGCCATGCGGATGGTGGAACAATTACTCGGTGCGTTGGTGGCCGCCATCGCGTTGTAGCGAAAGAAGTGAAGCCCATCGAAGGAAGGGTCAATGCTATGAGCACTCCATTTCGGGAATGGACACGGGGACTACTTCTACGGTGTTGCTGGGGCGGAGTGGTCGTTGTCGCAGGGGCCGCTCAGGTTGACGGAGCCGCCCCAGGGGCCGAGAAGCCGGCCGAGGTGTGCTATGCCTGGAACAGCAGTGACCCGTACCAGGCCCCTGATTTTGAGGCCTATTTTCCCGATGACGCCAAAGGGGCCGAGGCGCTGGCCGTCTGGTGGGCACAGCGGGATGGGAATGCTGCAGGCAATGACGACGACCTGGCGCGCGTTCGCCAGGGACTACGCCGCTATCCCCGGTCGCCGGTGCCCCTTCTCCGCTGGGTCGGAAATACCTTCATCTGGGGGAAGTCGCCTCAGCATCCCGCCGCTATCGAGCTCATGTACCACGCGGCCACCTGCAATGAAATCAACGAAGACCGCTACGGCACACGGGGGCCTGCCATCTATTTCGGACTCGCGGTCGTACGGCCGAAGACGGACGCCATACTCCGGACGCTCGTGGATATTTCCATGCGGGTCGATGACCCCAACGACCTCAGTCGCATTACCTGGGGGGTGGGAAAGCAGCGGGAGCAGGCGGCGTCGTTCCTCGTGCCCTACGAGACCGATTCGGATCCTGCCATTCGGGAGAAGGCGGAGGCCGTACGGAAAATCCTGGCCCGGGAACTGAAAGCCGTTACGTGGGCCACCGCCAAACGCCGCGAAGCCGCCCAGGCAAGCTGGGGTGACCAGTTGGCATCGCTGACTGCGGCACTGCACACAGGGAATTCCAAAACGCGCCGTGAAGTGCTCGAACTGATCGCACGGGAGCATATTGCCCTCATCATGGATGATTCCCACGTTTCGGCCTTCGCGCAATGCAGTGCAGATGCCGACCCCGAGGTCCGTGCGCAAACCGCCAGAATGGTCGGCGAACGGTGGATTGGGGCAGTCCGGGAGCCCACGGCGGAGGCCATCGATCTGGCCCTTTACCTCGCGGAGGATGAGGAGCCCGCTGTACGACAGGCCGCCGTGTATTACGGATTGTCTGCTATGGTTGACAAGGATGACCGGGTCCTGCGACGATTGGTGGAGTTGGCGCTGGAGGATCAGGAATCGGAAGGCTACCGGCGGATCTTGTGGTCCCTCCGACGTCATCGCGTGCGCGTGATGGAATTGCTGCCCGATTACCAAACTCAGCCATCGAAGGCGTCCCGGGTAGCCACGTTTTCGAGGGACTTCAGCGCGGCGAAAGATTAGCTACCGGTCGGTATAGGGTAATCGATCGACAGAAAGTTGACACTTATCAGGAAAATCCTGCTATTATAGTGGTGCGAAGACATGGGAATGAAGCGATACCTGGGGAATGTGTGTGCGAAGCAGGGGTGCGGATGGACTCCATTTGCCATCTATATATTGTGTTGGTGATTATCGACCATACATGATATAGTAGGCAAAGAGTCACACGAGCGAACTGCACGAATGTGTTGTAGGGTGAACGCCTTAGAGCACTTCAACACACCCATTCGACTCGTTGTGATGCAAGAGGCCATGACAAATTCTGACGTCAAACAGCGAATAAGCTCATTGCAGCAACTGCCCGTGCTGCCCCACATTGCGCGCGAGATCCTCTCGTCGCTCGATGCCGGGACGGTGAACTGGAGCGAGTTGGCCGCGATCGCCGAGTTTGACGAAGCCATGATGCGTCAGTTTCTGGCCGCTTCCGCCGACGAGTGTCACTGCCCGGAAGGGACGCCCCTCGAAGATCGCCTGAAGGCCCTGGGCTTGTCCCGGGTCGTGGAGCTGACCTTTAAGCGGGTGGCTCCTGCACTTTTTGACGGGTCACGCAGCCACGGCCTCGATATGAAAGCCTTCTGGGCCCATGCCTTTTCTGTGGCGGGCTATGCGGACCGCATCGCCCGAAAGATTGAGAGCCGATACCAGCCCCTTGCGTATGTGGCAGGCTTGCTCCACGATATTGGCAAGCCCGCCCTCGATCGCGTTACTCCGGGTGGCTTTACCCGCGCCCTGGAACTCGTACGGCAGCAGGGGCTCTACGCCCTGGAAGCCGAACGCCGTGAGTTAGGGGCGGATCATACGGTGGCCGGTAAATGGCTCGCCGATGCCTGGGGCGCACCGGCCTCGGTGGTATCGACCATTTGGCTTCACCACCATCCCCCAGGAACGCTGGACGCCACACCCTATCCCATTGAATTGATCGAGATCGTATCCCTGGCGAATTTCCTCGCCCATGGTGATGCCCTGGAGTCGCCACCCCAGGAGCGGGTGGCGTCCCTCGATGAGCAGCGCTATTTGCGGCTGGGGATGGAGCGGGTCGACGTGCTGGAATTACTCCGGGATGGTACGGCCAATTCCACGCCGTCCGACAGCTCGGATACCTTACCCGCGGAAACGCCCGCCACGACGGAATCGCGTACGGAATCGTCGCGCCTTCGCTTTGAACGAAATTACTATGAGTCCCTGTGCACCTTGCATGAGCGGATGTTGCCCGGCATGGCCCCCGCAGCGCAGCTTGCGGTATTTGTCGATGGTCTTCGCAAGGCCTTCGCAATTCCGGTCGGCTTGTGCTATCTGACCGATCAGGCGAGCGACACCTCCGTGGTGCTCCGTTGGCGCAGTCTGGAAGAAGAGCCGGAGAGCGTCTATGGCAAGGATGCCAGTGGGGAAGCAGACGATGGAAAGTCCCTGGATTCGCTTATTGGCACGTTGGAAAAAAGTGGTGTCACCGCGAAAGATATGACCGGACCCGCCCATCGACATGGCTTTATCGCCCTGCCGTTGTTGGATGGCAGCCGTAGCCTGGGCCAGTTGATTTTCAGGGGGGGGGCAAATTCGCCCAACCTCTCCGATAGTTTTCTGAGTGATCTCATGCGTTTCGTAAAGAGCGCCGGTGCCGCGCTCGCACGTTGTCGCGCCGTCCGCGGTGTCTACGACGAAGCGGAGTCGCTCGCGGCGGCCGTATGGAAGCAGGAACTCAGCCACCGCCATGACCGGCGCACCGAACGCCTCATCAGTGTTGGGAAAATGGCTGCTGGCGCGGCCCACGAGATCAACAACCCGCTTGCGGTGATTTCCGGCAAGGCCCAGATGCTGCTCGCCAACACGGAGCGCCCCGAGGACCGCAAAGCCCTGGAAGTCATCGTGGAACACAGCCAACGGGCCTGTGGCATCCTGCGCGACCTGCTCCAGTTCGCCCGCCCGAATCCGCCCCAGCTCATGCCCAATCGCCTGAGCTATCTGGTGAAGACCTCGGTGGACCGTGTGCGTCAGAAATTGTCCGAAGAAGGCATTCAACTGGTCGAAGAATACGCCCAGGATCTCCCGCAGATTCCTGTAGACCGTATGCAACTCGACCAGGTCTTCCAGAACCTGCTGAAGAACGCGGAACAGGCCATGACCCGTCAGGGTGACAAGCTCACCGTTCGGGTGCGACCCAATCAAGACCGCACCGCCGTACTTGTACAGATTATCGATACGGGGCAGGGTATTGCCGCCGATATTATGGACAAGGTCTTCGAGCCCTTCTTTACCACCCAGCCAGGCGCCGAGGGTACGGGAATGGGCCTCGCGGTTTGCCATGGAATTATCGAAGCCCACCGGGGTTCAATTACCCTTCACAGTCAGGAAGGGATAGGGACCACGTGTACCGTCGCCCTGCCCATTTCCACCGACAAAGTGGAGACCCGGATTGACGAAGCCGTGGCCCGTCCCGCCGAAGCCATAGCGGTCGGTACCCGGCCTCCGTTGGAATCCCCTTCCCGAGCCGAACACCCCCGATTGGTGCCCGAAGTGGCAGCGGCCCTGCAAGACGATGCAGAAGCACGGCGCCGAAGTGCCGTATCAACGGCGGAGTCAGCGCATCCCGCCGCGCCGAAGCCCGCGACACCCGAACCCGTCGCAGCCGCACCCAGACCCGTGCCGGAAGCGCCCAGAGAGCAGATTTCCCCCTTCGATAGTGCGCCAGACACCCGTCGGGAGCGTACGCCAGAGGTACCCGGTTTTGCCACCGCCGAAGCGCCGGCATGGCAGCCCGCGTCCCCGGTAGCCACTCCACCGGCACCGACAGCAGAACGCCCTCCCGCCGCGTCAGCCCCCGCGCCCGCACCGGTGCGGCCACGGCCACAAGCCAGTGGCAAGCCCGATAGCCGGATTCTGCTGGTAGACGATGATCCCGCGCTGGGCGACGTGCTGACCGAAGCCCTCCAGAATCGTGGCTACACCGTTTGCACCGCAGCAGACGGCTTGGAAGCCCTTGCCGAAGTTATTGCCAATCCGGTGGATCTGGTGTTGCTTGATGGCGCCATTCCAGGCGTAAATACGCCCCAGGCCCTCGTCGACGAGATTCAAAAGCGCAAGCCCCACCTCTCCGTAATTATGCTGGCCGGGCCTACCTCCAACCTGGAGATAGGGGAAGCTTCCGGCAGTGGCGTACGCGATATCCTGCGTAAGCCCTTCAACATGGCCCAATTGCTTCAGGTCATTGAAACAGCCCTCGCCAAACAGCACGTCGCCTGAAAGTAACGGCGAACGCCCCGGCGTGTTCGTCAGCCTCCGGAAAAGGCCCGATGGGCGCCGGTGATTCGTGTCCCCTACCTTCCCGACGCCACGGCCACCGCGGAAGGTGTGTTCATCCGCCAAGTCGCACTCGAACACCGGGCAACGCGAAAAGACCCCACGGAAAGTAGACACGCTCCCATTCACCATGCTACTATACGGCTCCCTTTGGCGCCCGTAGCTCAGCTGGATAGAGCGCTTGCCTCCGGAGCAAGAGGCCACAGGTTCGAATCCTGTCGGGCGCGCCATTTAAGTATTTCAGGCTCAACGAGTTAGTACATAACTCGTTGGGCCTTTTTTGTGTTTTTGGCGAAAATTGCAACCATTTTGCGACAACCGGTGAGGCCGTAGAGCGATGGGGATAACGAACGGAACACTAATCAAGCGTGGCCGGGTCTGGTGGTGGAAGTACCGCCTGGACAAGCGGACAGAATGGGAATCCTTAGGCGTCGAAAGGAAGCGGGATGCGGAGTTCGTCCGTCAGGAACGCATCGCCGAATACCGGCGTGATACAGGGAGTTTTCTCCGGGAGTCACGTAATCCAGAAGTGGAAGAATTCGAGCGTGAGTACTTCGCCTGGGCAGAACAGCACAAGCGAGAATCCACCATCGCGATTGAAAAGAACTACTGGCGTCAATTGTTGGAGTTCACTGGTGCGAAGCGATTGGGCGATGTTCGGCCACGGGATATCGAGCGATTCAAGTCTATATTAAAACGCAAGGGAATGCGTGGGAGGCCGCTGGCGGATGAATCAATTAATGATGCGCTCAGGCACCTACAGGCCATTTACAATCACGCCCTGAAACTCGGGCTTTTCAACGGCACGAATCCTGTGCTAAACGTCGCTCGGTTCAAGATTCCAAAGAGCACGCCGGATTTTCTCAGTCAAGATGAAATCGGGAAGCTGCTTCTCGCGGCGGAAGAACACAGTCGTCAGTTGCACTGGGTATGCCTGCTAGGCATCTATTGCGGCCTCCGAAAGAAGGAAATCGTCTGTGCGCGTTGGGAGTGGTTCGACTTCGAAAACAAACTCCTGCGAGTCCGCAATAGCAATGGCTTCGAAATAAAGGACAGCGAGGAACGTTCGGTCCCCTTGAGTTCACGGATACATGAAGTATTGGGAGAACAGGACGGGGGAGAAGGGTACTTGTTGACCAGCTCACGTCCGAATGAGGGGAAGTATCGGTATCGCTATGACCCTCGCAAGAGCTTCGCGACCATTGCGAAGACTGCCGGCGTTCCCCGGGCGACCTTCCAGCTGATGCGGCATACTTTCGGGAGCCAACACGCGATTGCGGGAACGAGCATTTACAAGATTTCCAAATGGATGGGCCATAGCTCGGTTGATGTGACCGCCAAGCACTATGCGGGGCTGCAGGAGTACGACGAGGACATAGATAGATTCGGATAGTCTCGAATAAACTTATTGCATATTTTTTAAAAATATACGATAATTGCCTAAGCGAACTGGCAATCCAAAACAGAAAGCCGAGAGGCGATACAAAAACCGAAAAGACCAGTCGCGTTTAGGAGGTCAATATGACTAAGAGAGACAAGATCGTTGAAAAAGTGAGCGTGAGCATTTCACTTCCGGTGAACTACGTAGAGGCGCTGGATAATTTCGCGGACACGGTCGGACTAAATCGGTCACTCGTCGTGCAACGGAGTTTGATTGCGCTATGGCAGGATGTTGACCAAGTAGAGTCATTGATTGAAATGTTTGGAGCTGACCCGGACAAGGTACGAGGTGTAATAAGCAAGCTCCCAATTAAGCGACTTGAGGATGAAGAGCCACCGACGCGTTTTACCCGAAAGCGCAGTCGGAAGGCTGAGAGCATAAGTGATGATAACGAGAGTCTTGAAAAGGCCTAGAACTGAGGAAAGGAGGCATTATGAAAGTCAATGATAGGGTCCGTCACATAACCGGGGTCATTGAAGAATTGCAACCCTGGCTAGAAAGAGCCTCGGGTGATGTTGATGCGAAGACGGCTCAAGAAGTCGGGGTCAACGTAAGACGGTTGCTCCGCGAGGCGGTGTCTGTATCAAAAGGAATTCTTGGGTCCTCGGTAGAGGAGCGGGAATGCGCCTAGGAGTCGCGGAGCGACCTCCTGGGCGCTTCGCGCTCCACCGGAGGCAGTGTCTTTGGTATGGGGTGCCTGTTGAGCCCTCTTGTCTTCGTCGGAGCCGTTCCGTCGTGCCTTCCTGCAGCCAACGCGCGCAGGCAGTGTCAAGGCCGCGCAGCGCCGAGCGAAGCGAGGGAAGCCTTGATACTGCAGAGCACGATGGCAAAGTGAAGAAGGCACAGGAACGAGCGCAGACGATGATAAGAGGGCGCGCCCCTCGTCTTTGTTGGTGAGTTTCAGAGGAGAAAGACGTTGTGAATGACGAAATGTCTGTATCAGTCGATAGCAAGGGTATACGAAAATTCGTTGTGAAACTCGATGAGGAGGCCTGCAGGGACTGGGAGGATCCTGGTACTCAGTCCGTAATTGAGTTTGGAATAGCTATGGGTGCAGAGGAAAGGGATTGCACAAGCTATGAGATATGGCAAGGATTGCAATGTGTTGCTCGTGGGGTGTTCCGCGAGGATATCGGCTGGTTCCCCGCTAGCGAGGAACCCGACGCGTAAGCTAAAAAATGGCCCTGCGCTGAGTTTGGCGACGCGACGCAGGACCACAGAAAAACATGAAAACCTCACGAAAGGAGGCAATCAATGTCTGGTGAGACTATAACACAGAAACAACCCTATGGTGAAGGTCTGACCGCCTTGTTGGCCGAGTCTGACAGTGTAGAAGTGCAGGTGGTTGGTTCGAGTAACACCCACCTGCAAAATAGCCAAATCAACCCACTCGAGAGCGGCGGGGTGGATTCGGTGGTCTGGAATCTTGGGGTTACCTGGGACTATGAGTTCCCCTTCGAGGACCTTCTTCATGCTCTCGATTCTGGCAAATTGCAGGCCCAGGAAAAGCATCATGATATTACCATCCCCATCAATGGTCATGTATTCGCCATCGCTGGAGGCGGGAAGGGCACAGGAGGCGGTAAAGGAATCTACTATTCCTATTTCCTCAAGCGTGGTGGAATCACACTCAAGCTCACGAAAGGGGCGACGGCGGACGAAGCCCAGCAGAATGCGAATGTCATGGTTGAATGCGGCTCACTCTTTCTAATGCTCAATGGTATTGATGGTGCCTGGGCGACCGTCCGAAACATCGTAGAGGCCCTGGGCGGGCGCATCTTCTGGCACAAATTCAGCCGCTTGGATATTTGCGCTGATTTGCCTGGTATTGATACTGCCGACCTGGCACGCATGGTCTGGGAGAAAAAGTGTGTTACCCGAGCAACGAAGAAAGACTACCACGAGGATGGCTCCAAGCTGACCGGGGTGACGGTTGGGAAAGGGGACATTATGCTGCGCATCTATGACAAGCTGCATGAGGTTCGACACGGCCACCCCGATTTGGAGAAAGAGAAATACTTGATTGAAAAGCGCTGGGGCAAAAGTCCAGACCACGCCATGCGCGTTGAATATCAGTTGCGGCGACCTGCCTTGAAAGAACTTGGTATCAACACCATGGGCGACTTCTACGCGAAGGGTGCCGCCCTTGCTGCGTATTTGACCGGCGATTGGTTTCGTATCGTTAAGGAGGAACCAGACCGGAAGAACAATCACCAGACCCGTCAATCGACGGCGCCCGAATGGGTTGCGGTGCAAGAGGCTTTCCGGTCATGGATGAAAAAGCCCCGGGAGTCGGTCGAGCGCAAGCAACGAGGGATGTGTAAAGATCCAATCCGATTGGTCAAACAGGCAAGCGGTTGCATATTGGCCGCCGTCGCTGACCTGACTCAAGAGTTGCACATGACACGGGAGGAATTTCGCGTGCACGCCCAAGAGGTCCTTGAGTGGGGTATCGATTCCATGGGGGATAGTGGGTTTCGTGAGAAGTTCACCAAGAAAGCCGCACAACGGGTTGTGAGCTACGGCGGCGCAGTGCTTCCGAACAGCTTCATAGCGACGTGCGAAGAGCCCTGGGTGGACGAAGGCGAGGATTGGGGCGTAGTGGCACGCTGGAAGGGAGCACAGGCCCATGGCTAAGGCGAAGGCGCAGTACAAGAAGGTATCGCTTCACGCGACGAATCAACATGTCTCCGTGCCGGTGTCTAGTTGGGACCGAACCAAACTCGGCATTATCGCGAAGGACAAGGGCGTTGATGTCGACGAGCTCCTTCGACATTGGGTGAAGAAGTTAATTGACCAGCACCGCCAGGTCAAAGCCAATATCGTGAAATTCTGAGGGAGGCAATCGAGATGGAAGTTGTGGTGCCAGAAGAAGTGGCCGCGTCCATAGACCGGCTTCGAGAAGTTCTTGAAGAGCAGTTTATGCGAATCGCGACGAATAGTAGAGTTCCTCCCCAGCCCAACTATTTTACGCGGGAAGAAGCCGCGGAGTACTTGCGTATGTCGCCTCGAATGCTCGACAGTCTGTCGGAGTCTGGGCAGATTAGGCGGGCGAAATTGGGCGAAGAGCGAAAGTCGAAGGTGTTATTTCGTCGGGTTGACCTTGACGGGTACGTAGAGGGACAACTGGACTTGAATCGACAAGAAGCGTTGGTGCGTGGAAGGACGTAAGCGGGTAGACGTGTAAAAGAATATTGCCTCTAGCTCTCGACAAAAATTTTTTTGACGTCAGGTGCCAAATCATCACACGAAATCTTACCTTCGTCAATTCCCGCACGCAGAAGTTTTTTCAACGCTCCTTTGGTGTAGCGGATACATTGTTCATCTCTAATTGCTCGTACTATTTCCTCAGATAAGAGAGTTAAAGAGCGGATATCAAGCTTCTGAATGTCGTAGTGCTTCTGGATAAAATCGTGATATGCAGTCTCCCCAGGCACGTTTTCTATGGAAAGCCCCCCTTGCTCTAGCGAATTTCGGTTTAATTTTACCACGTCGAATGTCTCGAGATGATGTGCACCAGTGGCTATCGCCAAAACGGCATCCGTCAAGTCGTGATCGGCGTTGATTGACCAAACGGAAAGGGTGTTATATTGAGTCTTCGTGCAGTGCGTAATAGCATCTGCGGAAGGAGGGGCACCTCTCTTAATATCGTTCTGCATCCATTTGCTGAGTTGAATTTTTCTGATCAGTAGTGACATTCTCAGTGAGCCCCTTTAAATCCGATATAACGTCCGACAAATACTCCCGAAGCCAAGGCTCAGGAATCATAAGATTTTCGAGTACATCAATAGACGACGCGTTTTCCCAGTTCTCGAAACAGCGTATGCCACATTCGCGAATGTCTGGGTCTTTGTGGGAAAGAGCAGCGACAGCCATTGTCGGGCCTTCTGGGCTAATTTCATGGTACTCGAAGTGCGCTATTACCCTGAGAAGTCCGCTGAGTTCAGAGGGCTTGTTAAATAATCTTAAGAAGAGTTCGTTTAACCAGGCTCGGGGGAATACGCCGTATGTTTTTAGAGCATTTCTTACATAGTCATCAGCAGGAGTGTTGAAGCCAAATTCGAATTCCGACTTTCTTATCAGGTGCTCAAGCTGCTTTAGAAACTCTAGACGAATTTCTGATTGTGAGGTTGCTGCCTCAGCAAGCAGTGCCTTCTTATCATGATATTCCGAGAACGACTGAGTCTCATCATCTAAATGTAGTGGCTCTGAGGTAGCATCAAAGAAATGTCTGAAGGAGTTTGTTTCAAGGTTTTCGAATCGCTCTCTGAATTTGAACTTGAGGAGACTTCCAGGATCGACTGTATCCGAAGTTTCGTCGAGAAATAAGTGACCGCTCTCGACGTATGTTGCTAGCGCTTGATTGAAGTAGTCCAAATTTGGATGCGAGAATTTTTTAGACATTGAGTAGCCTACCTACTTGCGTCTCTAGTTCCGTGGCTAGCGTCATTGCTTCGTTTAAGAATGGTTCGACATCTGTAGTACCAAATCGGGCAATCTCATTATGTTGTGTTGTGTTGATGTCAATCTCGGACTGAATTCTGTCGAATTGGAGTCCGTGCTCTGCGGCACCTAAGAATTCCCCTTGGGAGCGATTGATGTCTGTTAGTACGTTCATCTTTTCGCTCTTTTGACCGAAAGTCCTATCAACCCTCGTAACCGTTTTTGTTTCCCAGCGGCTTGGTGGAAAGTCTTTATAGAAATCTAGGTCGTTCAGGAATTCTTGACGTGCATGCAACAGTTGGTCTTCGGAAAACTCGGGGAAGAGACCATTAACCACGTATGCTAGTCGGTGGCCTGGAATTGGCAAGGTCTCTAAAAGGCTAGAGAACAAGTCACAGGTTTCCCTGGAGAAGTCTTCGGAGTTTCCTGCGTCCCGTTCCGAAGTACATTGTCTTCGTAGCATGATACGTTTCGCTTCGAAAGCGAGGCGCAAATCACCATTTGAACTAACAAAATGTAGTTCTGATTTCGATTTTACAGTGGTATCCACCAGAAATGCTGTTACTGTCGTTGGGATTAAGTCTTTACCGGAAAACGCGTTAAGGAGCTCGCTTATAATTTTGGGCTCCGGGTCCAAATGAGTGCCGGATGCATAGTACGCAAATTGGTGGCTCATGATGTAATCGAACAAGGCCAGGTACCCCTCAAATTTTCATACCGATTTCATGGAGTTGAATAGATGGTTTTAAGTTGGTAAGTATACGGAGTTTCAAATAGTCTATCAAGATGTGCAATTGAGCGTCAGACACGTATTCTCTTGTGGGTAGAGATCATATTGTCTTGATAGCGCTGCAACAATTTTGCAACAATATCCCAGAAGTTTATACTACTTATTGAGTCTTGGTGCAATGCTTCTTTAGCCAGCAGTCACTACTTTCCATATCTATAGAGTGGATGCGGAATCTGAGGGGCTATCAGGTCTGCCTCCGGAGCAAGAGGCCACAGGTTCGAATCCTGTCGGGCGCGCCATTTAAGTAATTCAGGCCCAACGAGTTAACGGTTGACTCGTTGGGCCTTTTTGTTTTTTCTGCGGGTATCGTATCCGACGTGAAACGGTAGCGGAATGCTTCATCGGGTGGAGCGCCGGAGTCCGAGGGGGCTGGGGGGCGTTCAATCAGGTCGGACTGAATTCAATTCACGGGCAGCGGGTAGACAATCCGGGTTTTCCTGCAGGCATTGCTGCCAGCATTCGGTGGCCGCTTCTGTATCGCCTGTTTGTGTGTAGGCGTAGGCCAGCAGGAGGCGGATTTGCTCGAGGGTCGGCTCCCGTGAGCGGGCTGTCTTCAGAAGACGAAGGGCTTCCTGAAGTGCGCCTTCCGTGGGGGAGGGCTGAAAGAGCAGGGTCTTGGCTTTTGTCACATAGGCCCGCGCGTTCTCCGGATCTAACTGCAGGGCCCGCTCCACGGCCGCGTTCAATGGACCCTTGAGTTTTCCAGCACGGTAGGTGGAGCGGATTTTTGTGCCGAACAGATCGGCCTTGAGGCGATGTTTCTCTGAGCTTTCCGGCAGGCCATCGAGGTCCGCGAGACCGGCATCGGCGGCAGCATCGATCTGCTTCCCGAGGGCCCGCCGGGTTTTGGTTTCTGTCGCGGGAAGGTAGGAAAACTCCAGGCGCAGCAGCTCTGCCACGAGCAAGTGTGCCTTCACCCGGAGGGCCACGGAGTCGCTATCCGTCGCTTGTTTCAGAGAGGCCACGAGGGCTTGTGCCCTGCTGAGGTCGTAGGTGCGGGTGGCCTCTGCCAGTTCGACGACAGGCTCGGCCGTTGGCGTTGTGGCGAGGCTGAAGAGGCAGAGAAGCAGGCCGATCATAGTGGTGCTCCGAAGAGAATATTTTCTTTGAGAAAGGCGCGGAGTACATCATAGACCCGTCCTTCTTCTTTCCGAAAGAAGTGGTCGCAGCCGTTCAGGTGGACATGGGTTATGGGGCCGGGCACAGCGTCACGGGTCTCCCGGAAGCGCTCCGGGTCGAATACGAAATCCTGGTCTCCGGTCACGAAACACACGGGCATGGTACACGCGTCGAGATTTTCAAAGCGAACCCGGCTCACCGGGGGACTGATGGCGATGAGCGCGTGGGGGGCGGACACGCCCGTCAACAACGTCGCCATACAACTTCCGAAGGAGTAGCCCAGATAGACCACTGGCGTCCGTGGTGGAAGGGCCTGCACGAGGAAATCCCGCGCGGCAATTACATCGGGCAGGACGGCGCGATAGTCTTGCTCGGCTTCGATGCGTCCCCAATAGTCAAACGTGGTGACGTCTTCTGGTAGTTCCAGGGAACTGCCGCCCACACCGCCGTAGTTGAAGCGGAGGGTAACGCTGCCCGCTTCGGCGAGGCGTCGGGCGAGGTGTTCGATAACGTTGTTGTCCATCCGGCCACCCATGTGGGGGTGGGGTGACAAGAGCAGCACGCCCTGTCTGGGGCTATCCCGTTCCGGGTAGGCCAAAATGCCTTCCAGGCTGCGGTCGCCACAGGGTATGGTTACGGACTCTTCGATAAAGTCATGTGCCACCATGGTCAGTAGAGTCCTCCCTGCCGGACTTCGTGCTGTCGTTGGATCGGCTGCGGGTTACGTAACCCGGTAGCATGAAAACCAAGTTGCTGTGCTTTGGGGGGCGTGGCGACGTCGACAAAAGCCTCATCGCCCTCTATCACGTGGGGGAGCAAAGCGGCCCGGTCCAGGCGGTGAAAGCGTACCGTGGCGGGTGCGCCGTCGTCGTTCCGTTCCATAGCAAAGGCAATGCGAGTGCCGAAAGGGACATAGACTGGTGCCCCATCGAGGCAGGGTGTTATTTGAGGACATACGCCGGCGAGGCTGTTTCCATAGCCAGAAAGGGCGATGGCGTTGGGAAACCAGTTGGTCGTAAGCTGTTCCCAAAAGGTCGCAGACGCCGCCATACCGCCGAGGTGGATACCCGTGATGTGCATTCGTTGTTCCTCTGTCAGTCGGCCTGCCAGGGCTTCAAGCACGGGGGGCGTGCTGAATAGGACACCGATGTGCTGGGTATGCAATACCTGCAGGGCCTGCTCCAGCACATGCTCCAGGTAGCGCGTACGTCCCAGGGAGCCCTCAGGGAGTTTGCGTACCCAACGGGGGTCAAAGTCGACGGAGAAGGGATCGAGGGAGCCGAGGGCGTGGGCGCAGGCCCGTGCCGCTTTGCCGATGATGTGGGGACCTGATGGCCCGATAAAGAGCCAATGCCGGTTGCGGGGAAAATCCATAAGGGTGGCTGCCGCGACGAAGGGGTCGACAAAGGCCGCGGTGAAGTCATCGCTATGGTAAGCCGTGCGCTTGGGTACGCCGGTGGCCCCGCCCGTTTCGGCGGTAATGAAGTTCGCAAGGTCGTCGTGGAATCGTTTCGGAATGAGATGCTCCACGGGGCAATTCGAGAGAAGGTACATGGGGAAGGGGGGGAAGCGGAGGAGGTCTTCCACCGTGCATATATCCCTCTGGGGATTGAAGGGAAGGCTTGGCGCGCGTTCAAGCCAATAGGGCGTGCCCCACCGGGGGTCGAAGTGGAGGGCGATAATTTCCTCCACATGTTGCTGGAAATCTGTCACGTGGCGCGGACCTTTCTTAGACTGCTCAGGTGCATGAGGGCGGGCAACAGCCACAGGTCCGCGAGGAGTGCCACTGCCATGGCCGCGGCGGACAGGAGCCCGAAGTAGCGTATGGGCGCGAAATGGGAAAAGGCGAGAACGAGAAATCCCGCGCAAGCCACCCACGTGGTCGTGGTCATAGCGGGGCCATTCAAGGCGACGGCGTCCTGCAGTGCCATAGCCGCGTTCCCCGACTTCACCCATCGCTCCCGCCAGGTCAGCAAGAGATGCATCGTATCGTCGACGGCGATGCCCAGGACCATAGCGGCCACCATGACGGTGGCGGGATCGAGGGATAAGCCGACCAAGCCCATGATGCCAAAGAGGGCCAGCACGGGGGCGAGGTTGGGTGCAATGGCGAGTAGCAAGAGTCGAAGGGAGCGGAGCCCGATGGCCATGCAGCCGAAGATGATGAGAATGGCCATGGCCAGGCTTTTCAGCTGGGTTCGAATCAAGGCGAACTGCGCATCTACCAATCGCAGCACGACGCCGGTGTGATAGCTCCCCTTGATGTCTTCTGACCGGCTAAGGGCGGCACGGGAAGCCTCCACAATGGCCAGCAATTCCTTGCCGTCCATGACGTTTACGAGGGCGGAAAGGCGGACCCGGGTGGCATCGGGTGAAACCAACGACGTGAGCAGGCCCAGTTGTTCCTCGGGCACATCACGGAGCAAGGCTTCGGCCGTCGCCTGGTCGGCGGGCAGTCGGTAGTTTTCTGTGCCACCTCCCTCGTTCCACTGATTCAGCTTCTTGAGGTAGTCCAACGGACTGAGTACCCGGGCAACGCCGGTGGCGCCCTGGAGCGTTTCGGTCTGGAATTCAATGGCGGGCCAGTTTTCGGGGCGGAGCCACGGACTTTTCAGTTCGAGCACCGTTTCCAGGGGGTAGAGTCCGGTGAACTGTTCGGCGACGATGGCAGAGTCCCGAACGATAGGGGCGTCGGGCGGTAGAAACGTAAGGGGGTTGGACTTGATGTCAACCCGCGTGGTGAAAAAGGCGGAGGCCATGGCCAGCACGACCGCGGCCAGGAGTATGGGCTTGGCGTGATGGGAAGCGCGGAGTTTGCCGACCGATTGGGGTGTGCTTACCGCGTCCGGAGAGGTGGGCCTCAGGTACTGGAGCAGCAGTGGGGTCACCCCCATGCTAACGACGAAGGCCACGGGGATTCCCAGGGCGGCCGCAATTCCCAATTCCCGAACCGGCACCATGTCTGCCGTGAGCAGAGCCAGAAAACCGAGGCAGGTCGTGGTCGCCGCCAGAAAACATGGGCGTACTCCGATGGCCAGGGCCTGGGCAACGGCCCTTTCGACCGACGCGCCGTTTGCCAAGGATGCGTCGTAGTAGCGAATCAGGTGCACCGTGTAGGCGGCCGACAATACCCAGAGCACGGGCGGAAGCGCGACGGTGACCATGTTCATCGTGAGACCCAGCCAGCCCATGAGCCCCATGGTAGTGACGAGGGTCAGCGCCGACACGAGCCCGACGATCAGTACCTTTTTGAGCGAACGGAGTATTGCCCCAAGAAGGGCGGTGGATACCAGTACGGCAAGGGGGAGCAGGCGACGGCTTTCCGACTCCGACGCACTGTCGAGGGCTCCATTGAGCGCGCCTGGTCCGACGAGGTGTACCTGCCACCCGGCGGCGCGAAGGGGTTCGGCGGCTCTGCGTATCGCTTCGACATAGGCCTGCCGCGTTGAGGCCGTAAAGGGGCTGCTACTGCCAATAATCATGCCACCCATCCGGTGGTCCACAGAGACGATGGCCTTTTCATAAAAGGGCGATGTGGTGATTTCCTCTTCGAGTTCCTCCGCGCTTTCCGCACCAAAGTGATCGCGAAAGAGGGACGGAATACTCTGGACCGAGGTGACGTGGGGAAGTGCTTCCACCTCCTCAAGCACGTCCAACTGTAGATCGAGGGCATCAATTTCAAAGAGGGAAGGCCCCGCATAGGCCAGTAGCAGAAAATCCTCCTCTCCGAAATCGCTCCGAAAACCAGCCGCGGCATCGTCGTCCGCCACCCACTGCTCAATACGGTTGTCCAGATGGAGCCAGAGGAGTCCCCAAGGTGCGGTCAATACGAGTGCGACGGTGAGCACGAGCGCGATGCGTGCGGCCCTGTTTTTCATCGGGTTCACGGTCACTACTCTGCCCGCCCATAGGGGTATTGTTTGAAGAAGGGTTCCAGCACGGTGCTGAACTGAAGCCCGAGGGCCATGTCGCCCTCGATTTCGATTCTAAGGTCGAAGAAGGCTTTGTCGGGGGCCAACACGCCTGCGGCGACGTCGAGGAGGGTGCCGGAATCCAGTTGAAAGATACAGGGCGCGTCATCGACCTGGGGCCGTACGGAAAGCAGGCGCCCCTCCGAAACGACCAGAGTCCACGCAGCGTTCGTTTCATCGATGATGGAAACACCGAGCGTACAATGGAGCGAACGGAGACCGGGTACGAGCAATTCGCCCGTAAGTCCGGGCAGGAAGTCCTCAAAATAGGCGCGGCATAGGGTTCGGTGTGGGGATAAGCGCTTTTCGGTCATGAGCAAGCCAACACGGGTTGTGACGGGGCCTCGCACGGGTAGTGCTGCTCCAAAAAAGACTGCATGAGAAAATGAAGGCGACGGCGGTTCATGGGGCATAAGGGGAGACGACCGGAAGTCACATAAGCGTGATCGCTTTCGAAGTGGGCGTCACGGCTCAACATGTAGGGACGGAACACCCCGGAGATACGCTCAAGGAGGGCTTCCGCGGCCGAAAGGGGGGCGCCGTCCAGGGTCTGGACGGATTCGTACTCCGGGATGTCCAGCAGCGCCGCAATGACTGCGATGAGGTCGGTCATGGGCGTGGGGACGTCGTGGGTGATATGGAAGCAGCTTCCCCGCTCAGGCAGATGGGCCGCGATGTGGAGCATTCGGCACACCACATCATCCACATGAATCAGGTTCTTGGCCGCGCCCTGGTCGACCACGACACGGAACCGAGGTGTTTCGGGCTGTGCCACGACTTGCCGCGCGCCGGCCTTTTGGGCGAGGCGGAGCATCTTGGCGACATTGTAGACTGTTTGCCCGTCACAGAGGCCGGAAACACTCTCCCCCAGGATGATACTCGGCCGATAGATGGTCCAAGGCAGGTCAGAGTGGACCACGCACTGTTCGGCCTCATACTTGGATTCTTCGTAGGGATTCTTGAAGGTGGCGGGACGTTCGAGGGGGGCTTCCGGAACGGGCGCAGCGGTGTAACCGTTTCCAGCCACATAGGCCGTGCTGACGTGGTGAAGGTGCTTCAGGTCCGGTAGCTTCCGGGAGAAGTTCACCACATGGCGGGTGCCCTCCAGGTTGACGTTGAAAATGGCCTCGCGGAGCATCTCCTCAAAACGGGTAATGGCGGCCATATGCCAGACTTCGATGGGTTGGGCCGCCACCAGCGCGTGTGCCTCGTCGGACAAGCCGAGCCCCGGAAGGCCCACGTCTCCTTCGACACACACGATGCGTCCGGGATGCAATCGGTCCAGATGGGTCAGGCGCTGATCGAAAGGCGTGTTTCCACGCTGCCGGGTGAGTGCGATGACGTGGGTTGAGGTGCAGCGCAGGAGGTAGCGTAGGAAGTGCCCGCCCAGGAAACCCGTGGCACCTGTGAGAAAGATGGTGGGCGTCGCCCACTCCGAGAGAGCAGCCTGCAGTCGAGTCAGCCGCACGTTGTGTTCCGCCAGCGCCTTCAGGGCACTATCCAGGCCGGCAGCGTCGATGTCTGAAGGAATGATGCGGTCAATCCCACGGAAACGAAGTGCCTTCAGGGCGTGGTCCCGGTGTTCGTGGCCTGCGACGAAGCCGAGTGGCACCCGGGGCAGCTGCCTGTGGAGGGCCTCCAGCAAATCATCCAGTCCATCGGCGTCCTCCGGGGCACCCACGAGACAGCAGTCCCACGAATGCGCAACCCTGGTATCGTCCGTGTCCGTCATTGGGGAGGTGGCCCGTACGCCGGGGTGGCGGTCAAGATGACTGAGCACGGCTTCCGGGACGTTGCCCGCCAGAAAGATACGCATTTACAGACTCCCGCTATTTCGGTCGTTCAGGGCCCAGTCATAGTCTGTAAAGGAGATGTCGAAGTCTTTCAGGTTTACTGCATTTTCTGTAGGGAGCATATAGGGTGCCACGAAGGCCGGAAGGGAGTCCGCGGCGACCTCAAAGTCTTCGCGGTACCATTTGAAGATAGGGGATAGCCAGAGGGTTTTCTTGTCCCGGTCCAGGTAGTTCTTATTTTCGGAATTGAGGAAGCGCTGCGTCTGCTCTTCCAGTTGCGCGTCGAGACGGTCGCCCTGGTAGGCCTCTCCACGAAGGGGAGGACAGCCCAGGGCGGCGCAGACCAGCGCAAAGTGTATGCGGGGTTCTTTGTAATCCTTGCGGATAATCTTGTGCTCCAGGGTGTTGAGGGAGATGGACTTCCCGAAGAGCCGCACAGACTTCTTATCCCAGGGCCCGCTGAAAAGAGAGCCGATGGACTTGATAGTGGCCACGGGGAAGTGGTCAATAATCAACTGGAGCGTGGAGGCATTGTAAACATTAATCAGGAATGCGAGCTGGTCGTTCCTGGACCACGCATTAAAGGTCGAGCGGCTTATGCGGCCTCCTTCTTCGAGGTAGCCATCCAGCCCGGCCCGGTCTTTTTTCAGTGCGGCATAGTCCACCAGGCCGTCCTCGACATAGTGACTGAGGAGGGCGTCCAAGGGGGCGTGGTCCATGCCGGTTGCCGTAAGTCCGGCGCAGAGGGTTGCGATGCTGAGGAATAGTGGAGTCATGGGGACTTCCTTTGTGTCAGGGCCTACGGCTTCCATCCGTTGTGTTCCAGATACTGCGCATAGTGCCACATATCGGCCTCTTTCTTCCGGGCGAAGAAGAGGGTGGTATAAAATCGACGGCCGACCTGCTCCTTGGCCCCGTATTCCCGGTCCTGTCCCACATTGTGATCCCAGGACCAAAGCCCGAAGAGAAGGGTCTCCAGGGGCTTGTAGGCCCCCTTCACCAGGCCCTTGCGATGGCCGTGGGCGTGGTAAAAGGAAGTGGTCGAACCATCGGCCAGGGGGAGGGCTTTCAGCGACGCCATCGGGGCTGCCGGTGTAGGTATGAGGGCCATGCCTGAAGCCACCCCTTCGAGGGGCTCCAGCGATACCCCCATACAGCGGTGGGAGCCACTTCGGATCTGAATGACGATACGGGGCATCGCGTCCGCCTGGGCCTTTATGGGGAGCTGGCCGGGGAGGTGCTCACCGTAGACCACGAGTTCGCTATTGCGCCACCCCTCGGGATAGGCGTCCTCCGGGAGGTAGTCCGTGGGAATAATCGCATGGTAACAGCCGCAGCTTTGCACTGTGGTCAACCAGACGGGTTCGTCGGAAGCATTCAGGGTTACGATGGAGATAGCACCGACGTTTTTGCCGGCGGAAACGTTTAATGGAACCCAGGTGAAAGGATTGGCTTCGAAATGAATGCGATAAATTAAATTGGTATAGGAGCCGCGCGCTGTTTCGAAGTGTTCGACCTCGGTGTAGACCGTGGGATGACTGGGGTCCACGTATACCTTTTCCCGACCGCGGTGGTTGCGCTTGGCTGCCGGCGTTCCAATCTTGTTGAAGGCCATTTCATGGTGCTCAATCACAAACACCGGGGCGTAGCGCTGTAGAAGCCCGTCGGCGCCTTCGACCACATAGGCCGCCCTTTCCATGCCTTCGGAATGGGCGCAGACCGCCGTGCCACAGAGCACCAACACGATGCATCGAAAGACCGCTTTCATTATTCGGACGTCTCCAGTTTCGCCATGATGGCTTCTTTCAGCGCTGCGGCGTTGGGATTTGCCGCGTTGATTCGCAGCGTGGTTTCTGCTGCCTCCAGGGCTTTCGTCCAGTCCTTATGCTTCTTATAGGCCAGGGTCAACAAGACCGTATAACTATCGTTGTCTGGCACCAGGGTGTGGCACCGTGAGAAGGTTTCAATGGCCCGCTCCACATCACCGCCATTGAAAGGGGGATTGTTCAGGTACATGATGCCCATGGCCCGCATGCACTCCGGGTCCTTCGGCGTTCGGGCCATCGCCTCATCCATGTGGTTTCGTGCTTTGGGCCCGTTTCGGAGGCCAGCCACCATCCCGGTGATGCTGTTGGCGTAGAGTTCCCCGTAGACGCGGTGGGTCCGGGCGATGCGCTCGTCGGTCGTCGCCAGGGCCAACGCGCGTTCCGCAAAGGCCATTCCCTGGGTGGACCAATCTTCCTGCAGGGCCTTCAGTTCCTTGGCCTCCTGACCGGAAATACGCTGGGCCTGTCGTTGGGTACGCAACTCCGACCCGGTGATGCGAAGACATTCGGCGGCTTCTATCTGGGCTTCGTAGTTCTCCCGCTCTTCCGAGGCGCGCTCCATGAGGGCATTGCGGATAGCCGCCATACGGATCCCGTCGTAGGCCCTTCGCGCATCCCGAAAGCTATCGAGTGCGGAGTAGGCCTCTTCCGCCTGGGGTGCAACGAAGGGCGTGAGTAGCAATACAATCAGCGCACACGTTTTTAGACGGGTCATCTCAGCCTCTCCAGTGGTAGGTGTCTGGGCAATTGAGGAGATGGCCGCCACCAAACATACGGTCCATCGCTTTCCAGAAATTCAGGACATAGCGATCGGATGCCGCCTGACGACCCCGATCGAGTTCGTCGATGAGAAAGCGGTCCCATTCGGCGCGCTTCCAATCCACAAAGTGCATGATGGCCCGCTCGCCTGCGACTCCCGGTTGGGGATGGGCGCTGCCCATGGGGGCGTGGATGGCCTTCAGCAGGCCGTTGACACCGGGGCCCGCACAAATGACGTGGCCGTAGATGTTATAGGCCCTCTCCAGATCATAGAGGCAGGTGATGGCCATGACGGAGCCCAGCTCGATGAGTTGGGGCGCGGCCGGGAAGACAACACGAACGAGTTGTTCGTTTCGCATTTCGTCCCGGTCCAGTTTCTTATAGAGACGGGCCGCCCGTTCGATGGTGTGGTGACCACTACGTTCCGCGTAGTGCACCTCGGCCTGGAAGCAATTACTGTCGAGGCACGCCTGTATGATCCGTTCGCGCTCCGCATGGGGTGTTTTTACGGAATCTGCCGCGGCCGGGGAGCCATTGTCTAGAGCGGGTTTCGATGTATAACGGTCGTGGGCCAGCACGGTGGGGATATCATGTTGTGACATACGATTGTGTTCCTTATTCCTTTAAAAAAGAGGAGAGTTACAGAGTGTGGCTCATGTGCTTGACGTCAGCGCGCCGAGCCGGCCAGCGCTTTTTTCTGGTCTTCGGAGCCTTGCCAGTATTCGTTTTTTAGAATCGCCATGGCCCGTCGCAATTCGTCATTGAAGGCAAGGCTGTCTTCGTTCACATACATGCCGACAAATCGGTCCGCCAGTGATTTTGAAAGGCCGCGTCCGTAATTGAGGCTATAGTCCACAGCGGCACTCCGTTGTTTGAGCGCAATTTCCACCGAACGGCGATAGGCATTGGCCACGGTCGTTTTCAGGGCCTGGCCCAGGTTGGCGCGAATACAATTGACGCCGAGGGGGAGGGGCAAGCCGCCATGCCGTTCCCCAAAGAGCTCACCAAAATCGGCGAGCAGGGTGAAGCCCTCATCGGCGTAGGTGAGTTGGCCTTCGTGAATGATTACACCCGCGGCCACTTCGCCGGACTTGACCGCATCCATGATCCGGGTGAAATCCATATGGACCTCTTGAATGCCGGGGAGGAGGGTGCGGGCCACGAGCGTTGCGGTGGTGAAGGGGCCAGGCAGGGCAACAGGTTTCCCGGCCAGACTTTCCAGCGATGCCGGGCCATTGGCGATGAGTCGGGGGCCATAATAGCGCCCCGCGCTGGTGCCCACTTCGAGGAGTTCATAGCGGTCCGCCAGATGGAGATAGCCGTGCACAGAAAGGGCGGTCACTTCGAGGGGGTCATCGCCCATGGCCAGTTCATTCAATGTTTGTATATCGTGGAGTACATGGATGATGCGGTGGTCGGGAATCGTGACCTGTTCCGAGGCGAAGCCATAGAACATAAAGGCATCATCGGGGTCGGGGCTGTGTCCAATACGAATGGTATTCATAGATGGCTTCCTTTATACCGCCGTCGACGAGGCGGGGGTTAACAGGGGGTTGACGCGTGTTTGCGTGAAGGGGCGGGTGACAGACGAGGGGATGAAATGACGTTTCAAGTGGGTATAGGTGGTGCTGCGTTGAACGGGCGTGAACCCGGCATCGTGAATCATGTTGAGCACCGAATCCCGCTGGGTGGCGACCTGATGACGGGCCTGGAAAAGCACATTTTCTTCCAGCAATACGCCGCCAAAATCGTCGGCACCGGCATAGAGGGCCAGTTGGCCGGCGCGCCAGCCTTCGCCGAACCAGGACGCCTGAATGTGGGGCACGTTGTCGAGGAAGATGCGGGCAAGGGCAATGACGCGGACATATTGGCTGGGCGGTGCCGCTTCTGGAACCAGGCGGCTGAGCGGGGAGGCGCCGGGTTTGAAACTCCAGGGGATGAAGGCGTAGAAGCCACCCGTTTCGTCCTGTAACTGGCGGAGCCGCAGGAGATGTTCGATAATATCTTCATCGGTCTCCAGATGTCCATAGGTCATGGTGGCGCTGGTCTTGAAGCCGATACGATGGGCTTCGCCCATGACGGCCAACCACGCGTCGCTGCGGGTCTTCTTGGGGGACAACTTACGACGCACCGTGTCTACCAGTATCTCAGCGCCCCCTCCAGGCATCGTGCGGAGCCCCGCATCCCATAGCCGCTGGAGCACGGCGTGGGCACTCATCGCCTCCTGCTCGGCAATGTGCAGGATCTCCGAGGGAGAGAAGAGGTGCAGGTGCATAGTTGGGGCGTGCTGCTGCAAGGCCTCGACAACGTCCAGGTAGTAAGACAGGCCGAGGGCGGGATTGTGCCCCCCCTGGAGCAAGACCGTCGTCGCGCCTTGTTCTTGGGCCTGGGCGGCATTGCGGCCGAGTTCATCGGGTGTACGCACATAGGCGTCGTCGTGGCCCGGCTTGCGATAGAAACTGCAGAAATTGCAGTCGGTTGTACACACGTTGGTGTAGTTGGGGTTGGTATCGATTACGAAGGTAACCTCATTCCCCGGGTGGAGTTGTTGGCGAATATCATTCGCCCGCTCCATGAGATCGCGCTGGGCAGCATGGCGATAGAGATTGAGGGCCTTTTCAGGCGCTACGCGCGGTACGGTCATACCGGTTTCCTTCCATGAGCTGAAGAAACCTCTCCATGCCGGCGAGGTCTTCCGCTGTCAGGTGATATCGCAGATTTTTGAAGTAGTTGCGTCGGAGTTCACCCTCCGTAGCCTCATCCTCCGAGTGCACCAGGGCAGCAAAGCCTTCAGGGGATTGGGCGTACTGGATGGAGGCGTCGAGCCAGTCGGACAGGGCGTCTCGCTGGTGTTGAGGCAGGGATCTGGAAACGACCCAGCGGGCGAAGACGAACGGGAGACCCGTTTCTTCGAACCACCACCCGCTCAGGTCCCTATCGTGTTGTGTGTCCCGATTCCGTTGGGCGTATTCAAAGGCCCCGTCGCCAATCAGCAGGTGGGCAGCGGCTCCGGGATAGGAAGACGTGAGTTTGGGTGCCACGCCGAATTGCCGTATGCAAAGTATGCGAAAGAGCGCGATGGAGGAACGGGATTTCGGGGTGGCATAGATGGGCAGCCCCTGGCGCAACAGGGACCCAAGGGGACTGCTGCTGAAGAGCTGGACGCTTCGTACGGGACCCCGGCAGGCGATGCCATAGCTTCCAATCACGTCGAAATAGTTGCTGACGGTGGGCAGGCTGGCGACGGGTAGCAAGGCCGCCTCGCACTGACGGGCGACCACACGCTCATGGATCCGTGCGGGCGTCTCAAAGAGCAGACTGTGGTGGCAATCGGGCGCACGAAGTCGGTAGCCGCTCCCTGACAGGTTATCGATTGCGCTTAGACGCAGCATGGGGCTTCTCCTGCTTCGTGGGCGCCACAAAGGTCGAATTGGCCCGTACGGGTAACGGGAAGCTGACCGGCATCGCGAATAATGCGTTCCATGAACTGACGGGTCAGGGCGGCAGGCGATTCGGAAGCCGCCATCTGCATGATGCGCTCCTTTCCCAGGGTGCCATCCAGGTCGTCGGCTCCAAAGCTCAAGGCCGCCGATGCGGTTTCCAATCCGATGGTCGGCCAGTAGGCCTTGACGTGGGAGAAATTATCGAGGACGAGTCGGGACAGGGCGATGATGCGCAGGGAGCGCGGTGCGGCTACGGGGCGGGGTACCAGCCGGGTTTCTCCGGGCAGGTAGGCGAGGGGAATGAAACTCTGAAAACCACCGCTACGATCCTGAAGATCGCGCAACTTCAAAAGGTGGTCGACGATCTCTTCGTCGCTTTCGATATGGCCGAAAAGCATGGTGGCGTTGCTGGGAAGACCGACTTCGTGGGCTTCCTCATGAATACGAAGCCAGTCCGCCGGTCCAATCTTATCTTTATAGAGGGCCTGGTGAATTCGGTCGCACAGGATTTCAGCGCCACCACCCGGCACCATGTCTACACCCGCTTGCTGCATCTGCTCGAGAATGCGTCGGGTGGAGGTCTTTTCCATGCGGGCGAAGTAGGCGATTTCTACGGCGGTGAAGGCCTTGATCCAGAGCGTCGGCCGTGCCGAACGAATGGCGCGCACCAGATCGAGGGAGCGGTGGAAGTGCCATCCCGGCCAGAGCCCGCCGACGATGTGGGCTTCCACCACGTGGGTATCCTGGAGGTCGCTCAGAATATCGGCCTCCGTCAACTCATAGGCGTGAGCGTCATTTTTCTTCGCGGCATAGTCGCAGAACTTGCAGGAGTAGACACACAAATTGGTGGGGTTGACGTGTCGGTTGTGCACGTAGGTCACGCGGTCTCCATAGCGCGCCCGTTTTTCATCAAAGGCCAGGCGCCCCAGGCTAAGCAGGGGCGTTTCCCGCAGGTGCTGCAGGGCGGTGGGTCGGTCGAGTCTAATTTTGATTTGAAGCATGGCACTTCCTTTCTACGACTCGGTAAGAGAAAGAAGTGTGCCAAGTTCACGTGACCGGCGGTATTGCCCATGTTTACAAGGAAATTCGGGAGCGCTACGGTGGGCACGTCGCCACCAATAGGTGCAACCCAGGTTGACGGGGAAATCCCCGAGCGCGTGCTATCAGGTACTTAGGCCATGCAACCCCCGATGCGCCCGCAACCAAAGTTGCGCCCCTGACCGAATTAGCTACTCTCCCCGGCCTGGCGCAAGCGCTTGTTCAAAGCCTGCCGTGATATGCCGAGCATTTCTGCGGCAATGGCCTGATTGCCTTCGGCGCGGCTCAGGGCTTCCTCCACCAACAACTCGGCATTCTCCTTGAGTGTCGGCAGGACCTCCCCAAAGGTGACGGCAACTTGCGGGCGGGCCGTCGGGTCTTGTTCGGGCGACATGTCGCGGACGTGTTCCTTGAACCGCGCCATGGACAACATGCCGCCGCCGTGATGGGTGACCGCGTCCATGACCATGGAGCGCAACTCTCGGACGTTCCCGGGAAAGTGATAGGTCTTGAGCAGGGAAGTCAGTTCGCGGGGTGCCGTCGGGCGTTTCTTGTCGAGTAATCGGGCGGCTTCATCAAGAAAGAACTCCAGCAAGGGCCCGATGTCCTCCCGCCGCTCTCGCAATGGCGGTACCTGGACACGGTGGGTATGCAGACGGTAGTACAAGTCCTTCCGGAAAGCGCCACTTTCGGTGAGGGTCTTCAGGTCGCAATTGGTTGCGGCGACGACACGGGCATCCGACTTGCGCGCCACATCGGAGCCCAGGGGGTAATATTCCCCTTCCTGGAGCAGGCGTAAGAGTTTCACCTGCGCCGCGCCATCCAGGTCGCCGATTTCGTCAAGGAACAGTGTGCCGCCAGCGGCCTGCTCGATGAGCCCTGGGCGGGCCACGTCAGCGCCGGTAAAGGCCCCCTTCACATGGCCGAAGAGGGTGTCGGAGAATACCTGTTCATCCAGCCCCGCCGCATTCACAGGCACAAAGTTGCCGGTGCGCCCACTGACGTGGTGCACGGCCCGGGCAAACAATTCCTTGCCCACCCCGGTTTCTCCCGTGATCAAGACGGCCAGAGGCGACAGGGAGACGACTTCAAGGTATTTAAAAACGCCCCATATTTTTTGCGATACGGAGACGATTTCCCCAAAGGCCTCCGGGTGCTTGAGGTCATCGTCGAGCATGCCGTCCCGCAGGCGGGTATTTTCGTGGCGGAGCTGCTGCAGCTCCAGGGCGCGTTTGACGCCGCCTACGAGCCGCTCCGTTTCGGTGGTCTTGACGTAGAAGTCGAAGGCCCCTTCCTTCATGCAGGCCACGGCGGTCTCAATATCGTTCATTCCCGTCAACATGACGACCGGCAATTCGGGGCGCACCGCCGCAAGCTGCGCCATGACTTCCACCCCCGACAAATGGGGCATGGTGAGGTCCAGGATAACGAGTGCCGGGTGTATTTCTTCCGCGCGGGCCACGGCTTCCCGGCTGTCGGAACAGGTATGCACGTTGCTTATGCCCGCGGCACGAAGGGTCATGGTGAAACTTCGCAGCCAGGCGGCTTCATCGTCTACGAGCAAAACCGGGTCACTCAGGTAATGGGAATGGTTCACGGTCTTTCTCCATCGGGGCAACAGGTAGAACGAGGCGGGCGGTGGTTCCGACCTCCGGTTGCGATTCAAACTGTAGCACACCGCCATGCTCTTCCACGATGCCCGCTGATATGGACAGGCCGAGCCCGGTGCCCCCGTCGTTCCGCCGGGTGGTAAAAAACGGGTCGGTAATTCGGCCGATATCCTCGGGGGCAATGCCCCGGCCCTGGTCAATCACTTCGACGATGGCCTGGTGTTTCGTGGCCCGGGTTACGACGCGAATCTCGGCGTCTTCCGATACCAGGGCATGGCAGGCGTTGAGCAGCAGATTGATGACCACCTGCTCCAATCGCTGTGGATTGCCAGGAATGGCGGCTAAGCTTGGATCGAGTTCAACGACCAGGTTTCGGGTGGCCTTTTTCAGGTAGCTGGCGGCGAGATTGATGGCCGAGTCGACCACCCGGTTCAGGTCCACTGCTTCGTCCAGCCGCTCGTCGGAGGTGCGGGAGAACCCTTTAAGATCATCCACAATGGCCTTGATACGTTCCGAACTGGCCGTCGTATCTGCGAGCAGCACGGGCATCTCCCGGCGCAGTTCGGAGAAGTTCATCGCCCCAAGACTGAAGTCGCCATTTTCTTCATAAAAAGCTTCGAGGACCGGGAGGGACTTCTCCCAGATTTCCGAGAGGAGTCCGAGATTCAAAGCAATCAGCCCATTGGGATTGTTGATTTCGTGGGCCACACCCGACACGAGGACGCCCAGTGAAACCATTTTGTCGGCCTGCCGCAATTGTTGCTCCCGGAGAAGGGCTTCGTCTTGGGCCTGCTCACGCTTCTGAATCTCATGTTTCAGCTGCGATACGCTCTCCTCCAGTTGCCGGGTCCGCTCCTTTACGGAGCTGTCCAGGGTGTCAATATGCGCTTTCAGGCTACGCCGCATGCTATCCAGATCTGCTCCCAACTGTCCGATTTCGTCTGCCGATAGGACGGGGGGCGCGAGCGCAAGGTTACCCCGGGCGATTTCCCGCGCCGTGCGCGACAGGGCGGTTATGGGGCCACTGATTCGCCTGCTGAGTACCAGCGCCAGGACGAAGGTGCCCGCCACGGCAGCGATACAGGCGAGTACCGTAAACCACGCGAGACGGCGGATGGGCTGAAGTACCTCGCGCTCGGGGGCGACGGCAACACCGGTGTACACCACGTTGTGGAGCGTGCTGGTCTGCGTGGCCATGGCCAGTAGTTGGCGGGAGCCATCAAAGGGGGAGCCGGTGACGGAATGGGTCCGCATCTCGTCATCGCGGTGTAAGCCCGGCAGCTCTTTTTCCAGGAGTGCCACGACGCCGGGCTCGGCATTGCCCCGGGCGACGATACGATGTGCTTCGTCCATGAGGAAGAGATGCATGCCCTCTTGGGGCGCAATGTACTCCTGGAAGCTGACCCGCTCATCGATCCGATGCCAATCGTAAAATCCGATAATCGTACCAATGACCGTTTCTCCATCAAAGGCACCGAGAAGGGGAAAGATCAGGCATACGGAAGGATTCTCCACCCCGTGCATCGACGTGTGATTGAGTACGGGAGACACAAAAGAGGCGCCTGACAGGGCACGTGCCACGCCGTCCAGCTCGGCTACCTGCTGCCCCAGGCGATTGAAATCACTGGCGGCGACGATCTTGCCGTTGGTGTCGGTGCACCAGATTTCGAGAAAGTCACTGTTCGCCTGGAGTTCCCGCAGGAGCAGCCCCATGCGGAGGTCGATGTCTTCTCCGGTGAAGACGTCTTGGAGGGTATCCAGCGCGGCCCAGGACTCCATTTCCTTGGCGGCGTTTTCGAGGGATACGATGGAGTTGCGGGCCAGGGACATGGCGCTCGCTTCCAGGGTGCCACCTGCCATGGACCTCAGGGTTTGCTTGCTGCTCTGGTAGGTAATCGCCGTCACCAGCAGGAGCGGCAGTAAGGCTGTGGTCAGGAGGCTCAGTAAGACCTTGGAATACATGCTCATGGACGCACTTCCGGTGAAGATGCTACCCCCTCGTCATCCGGAATATGAGCCGCCTCCGAACCCTTCGCTCCGGGCCTGTCCCCGGAGGGCTGGGCGAGTTCCTCGACATCGGTCACGCCCAGAATACGGACCGTATCATCCAGCTCGTCCAGATAGATATAGGCAACCGCTCCTTTGAGTTTCTGGACGTACTTTTTGACGGTGGAGGCACTCTCCAGCGCCACTGGAGGCCGCGCGTTGCCGGTCATGGTTTCCTGCATCCAATACCGTTTTATGTCGTAAAGGCTTCGCCGCAATACCACCTGGGAAAAGACCTTGCGAATGGGGTTTTCACCCCGCTGATCGATGGGGATACAGCGTTCCCCGTTGGGCCATTCCGTTTGCTGTTTGAGGAACATCCGAGCCAGCTCGCTTCGAGGAACGGCGTCCACCTCGTTTTCCAGGTGGGTGATCACCGCCACAAGCCGGACCTTTGACTTCTCCGGTTCCGGGGAGGCTTCGACACCAACGAGCACAGCGGAACCGATCACGAGTGCCAAAAGCCGCGCGCTGGCGTAGTATCGTCGCTTAATTATGTCCATGGGAAGGGCTCAAAACAGGGGGCCTGCTCCCGGTGCCGATTCACCGTCGACCTCAAAAATTGAACACCACAGAGCTTGCGACACCATTAAAGTCGCTGCCCTTGTGCTCCGGTTCACTGTGGAAAAGTTCGAGTTTAAGGGAAATGTTCGGGCGGGGTCGGAAGTTAATCCCCAGGGTATGGCGCGATTCGTCGAAGGGGGTCACACCGCGATCGTCCAATTCCAAATAGTCGAACCGATAAAACAGGTGCCACTGGGGTGCTATGCGATAGGAAGGTTGCACATAGAAGCCCAACGACTCGCCGTCCCGATGCCAGGCCCGCCGAAGCGATCGCCGCAAATAAGAGGGCTGGTTGCCGTGGGCCAGTTCGCCGAGCAGCTCCACCCGACCGATACGGACCTGGGTGTCGAGACCGACGATGGACTGATTGCGCCCGTCGTCATCATCACCCACATAGGCCGACACAGAAAAGTCGAGGGTCTCCAGCCATTCCGGCCTGTTGCGGCCCGCGAGGCGCAGGGTGAGTCGTCCTCCGATGGCTTTGTGTTCATTTGCGTCGAGTTCACGCAAGTCGCCGTCCCCTCCATTGCCTCCATAGAGCGCATAGCTGATACCCCGCTCATTTGCCGTCCACCAATCGCCCGCGATTTGCATGGCGACGATACTCTTTGGAAAGAGATTGCCCACCATCAACGGGGGCAAGGTCGAAAGGGTCAGGTTGGGGTAGTGGTAAGTCTGCCAATATTGGGGCAGCAGAAGCTTGCCCGCCCGTACCCGGAAGCGATCGTTGTGCCGGTATTCCAGCCAGGCCGTCTCTATCTCAAATTCACCATCGCTCCCGGTGCGACTTCTCAGATAATCGTTGCCGTCAATGCGCTCAAACTCCAGTTCGCCAAATACGGTCCACTGCTCGTCTTCGGTGGAACTGCGCAGGAAAATACTCAGCTCATTCTGGATGAAAGAACCCACAACTTCGTTGTCTGCATCGATGTATTGAAAGTCGTAGTACCCGTGAATGGAAAGGCGGTCATTAACCGCTGACTCCACCTCTTCCAAGAGGGTTTGCTGCTCAATCGCGTTTCGCTCCAGGCCGTCCTGTTGCACCGTCTGGGCTTCTGCACCCCCTTCCAGGGCTTCGATGCGCGATTCCAGGGTGTCAATCCGTGATTCATAGGTGGACTGCATCTCGCGCATGGCGTCCCGCGTTTCGAGGAGAAGCGCCTTGAGTTCGTCCACGTCTTCCGGTGCGTCGTCTGCCTGGACCACGCACATCGGAAGAAGCAGGCCCATACAAAGCAGCAAGAGCAGACCGGAAAAGCGGCGTGCTTTCCCAGTCGGGAGGATCATCGCCGGGGGGAAGGGAATGGGGCCATCTGGACTGTTTTGGCGCTTGAAGGCGTGCATGAGGATTTCCGAAGAAGTTTCATGGTGGATTCACGATGGGGTACGCGTGATTAAAACAGAGTGCGTGGCGGAATGCAACCGAATTATCCCTGGCATCAGGGCGCGTACAATACCGCTTCCCACGGGGAGGCCCTGCCGACAAGGCCCGACGCGATAGTGCGTCGGGCCCGTCTTGGGGATGAATCGTCCACGAATGGCTCGTCTACCTCAAAGGGAAACGAGTCGCATGAATTTCTTCGAGAGTCGTGCCACGCCGCTCTTGGTTACCCGTACCCCGTTTTCCCAACGAAGCCCGAAATCCGTATCGTAGAAGAAGGTATCCACTTGGAAGGTCATATTTTCTTCGAGGGTATAGTCCGACGTGGACTCCATCCAGGGTCGCTCGACTTCCATCATCCCGATACCGTGGCAGGGGCCATAGAGCATGTGCTTCATGAAGCCCCGCTTCTTGACGAATTCCTCGTATTCACGCACGACCTCAGCGGCAGGCTTGCCGGCCTTCATGAGTTCGCCGGTTTTGAAGTGGGCTTCCAGGCCAAACTCGACAAGGCGCTGTTTGCGCGCAGGGAGTTTGCCAATGCACATGGGGAGACCCACACTGGAGGAATAACCCCCAACACGGGCACCGATATTGAGCTGAATGATTTCGTTCTTCTTAATCTTGTTGTGGGTCGGGCGGGAGATGGCGTGTTTCGTCGCGGGCCCGCAGAAACAGTAGAGGGCGTGGCCTTCATACTCCCCGCCGTGCTTATAGATTTCGCGCTGGGCGATGCCGATGACCTGTAGCTCGGTCATGCCTGGTTTGATTTCACCGAGAATGGCGTCGATGGCCTTCTCGCTGACCTGATAGGCCTTCTTGGCGAGCCGCAGTTCGTTCGCACTCTTGTCGATGCGCAGGTGGATCAGCGTGTCGTCCGCCTTGATGAGTTCGACGCCCTTGAGTTCTTTCTTCAAGCTCATATAGACGGGCAGGGGCATGATGGAATAGCCCACAAGGCCGAGCTTCTTCAGTTTTCCCTTGGGCATGGCCTGCTTCACGATGTCCTGGAAGGTGGCCACCGGGATGCCGGGATACTCGGGATCGGCGGATTCCCGGTACTCCACCATCATCCGGATGCGCCGAATCTTGCTGCGGCCTTTGGCGTAGGCTTCGCTTTCAGGGCCGATGATGAGGGTGGGGGCACCCGTGGCGGGCACAAAGACGCCGGCCGACTCAAAGGTGGGCCAGTATTCGGAAAGGTAGCGTACGTTGGCAAAGTCCGCTTCGTTGGAATGGACCAGCGCGGCATCGAGGCCGGCCTCCCGGATTTTCTGTTGGAACTTCTTAATCCGGTCTTTGTATTCCTTGTCGGGGATAAGTTGCATAGTGTGCGTTCCTCTGTGATTAGACTGCGGTGATTTCGTCCACAAATTGTTTCACGCATTGGGCAGCCGGGGTATGGTACGTATTGAACCACGCATGGACACGAATTTACACGAATCGTTTCTACCACGGATGGCACAGAATGACACGGAAAAATGAGGTGGGAGCTTGTGCCCGCCTTGGCGCTATGCCGAGAAGAACCATTCACGACGTTCGCTAGCGGCCCATACCATTCGTGTGAATTCGTGTCCATTCGTGGTTTAACTTGTTTCTGATTGCTTCTTCGGCAGATATATGTTTGCGCGGTCCTAATCTGCTCAAGACCGACAGGCTACGTGCGTCATTGGCTTCCCCGCTCAATACATCTCGGCCAATTGGCGGGTCTGGTAGAAGGTCGCGCCCTGTGCCAGCAGTCGCTTGATGAGCCGATCCAGTTGCTCCGTGGCGTAGTCGCCGCAGTTTTTCACGATAAAGGGATCGGGCAACACCGCGCCTTCGCCATAGTGGATGGATTCCTGTGGCATGGGGTGAAATTCCCAGGGGTGCATGTAGAAGCACAGCACGGGGGAGTCCACACCGTGATTCGTGGCATAGGAGACGAAGCTGTCGATATGCTTCAGCAGGGCATCCGCGCTTTCGGTCCGGAAGAGGGGCCACTGGTCGAGATCACGGCCGAAGGGGTCCTCGTGGGTCTGTCCGAGATCCGCGAAATTAGGAATCTGGAGCAGTTTGAGATCGCCCGGCACGGTCCAGTCGTCCTTCGAGGGGTGATAGGGTTCTACCCGATCACGGAAGTGAAACATGGGCAGGGTCGCGTCGGCCACATAGCCCAGGTCTTCCAGGGCGTTCGTAACGGCGGTGGATCCGAATAATCGGGGGCACCGGAAGGACACGGGCCGCACGCCGGCGACGGATTCAATGCGCTCGGTGCACTTTCTCAGGCGGTTGGGCACTTCCTCGGGCAAAATGGGAAAGGCGCCGGGAATGGGCCAGAGGGGCTCACCTATCGTTTCGTGAAACAGCGTGTGGGCACCGACTTCATGACCGCCATCCAGCACAGCCTGCACGATTTCGGGCGCTTCCTGCGCGGCGTCGCTGGTGAAGAAGAAGGTGCCGGTCACACCGTTTGCGGCGAGGGTATCGAGGATAGCGTGTCCACCGGGCCGTAGCCCTTCGTAGAAGGGCGTCCAGCTTCCGACGTCGGTTTCCATGTCAAAACCCAGGGCAATGCGCGGTGCTCCCATCAGAAGGCCTCCATAAACGTAATGTTTTCCCGTTCCCGCAGGTAGCGTTTCAATTCGGGAAGCGGTCCCTGCAGGATAAGCGTCTCCGACGAGAGCCGGCTTGGTGCCACCAAGGCCAGGCAGCTTTGATGGGCACCGATAGTTTCCAATTCGTAGAATCCGAGATCGCCGCCGTTGAAGACGCTATACAGATCCCGGGCGGACCAGGCCCCCTGGGGCTGGTCATTGTCGGCAATGTTAAAATATCTTCCGCCCTGTTCCGGGGTCTTGCGAATCACCAACAACTCACGCTTGGGCTCCAGCGAACCGATCAGGCGGGGCGCATGGCTGACGCGCACCCCAATCTGATGGCGCTCCGCGCCGCCCAGTGCAAAGGTGAAGCCGCCCGCGTGATACTGTATCCGGTCGCCGGGTACGCCGTAGTAGTCATCGTTCACGCTTCCTTCTGGTGTGGCGACGGCCCCGAAGGCAATGACGCCCTCGCCCCCGGGAAACTGCTCCAGGGACCAAGGGGCAATCAGGAAGGCTTCCGCATCGATCTCTTCCAGGGGGTTAATCGTGTCTTCGCAGAAGTAGCGAATTCCCTTGAGCGCGTACCCTTCGGGCACGGGATGGTCGTGGGGCACGGCCACCTTGCGGTGGAACAGGACATAGCCCTTGGTGCCCGCCTTGTTATACAAGACCCCACGTTTTTCGATGATGGCCTGGCCGCTGTCGGCATCCACGACGGAGCAGGGGGTATCGGCCACCACTTCGGGCACAAACCACGCGTCGCTGTCTTGCGGATAGTTGAAGGCGAAGGCGCCCCCCTCGGGCGCGGGCCACAGGGAGTTGCCACCGAGGTTGTTGAATTCGTCGGGCGAAGGGGTGGCCACCCGCTCGGCGTCGAGCCGGTGGATGAGCTCATTGCCCAGCGTACAGAAGATGCGCCCCTGTAACTCCGGGGAGATGAATACGGTGCCGTGCTGGGTCACCAGTTGCAGAGGGGAGGCGCCGTGCATGCGGAGGCATTCCACGGTCTTTGCCAAACTTAACGCCATGGGGTAGTTATTCCTTTGTGTTCTCGCCGGATTGTTCATGTCCCGCACGCAGCGACTGGAGAAGGGCTTTGATGTCCCGAGCCCCTTGCACGGTCACCCACAGGGCCATCACCGAAAAGCTGCCGATGCTCACAATCATGAGCCATTTCCACAGGGTCATCCAAAAACTCATGGGTTGTTCTCCTGAAAATTATGGCCCGTCTTATCGGGGAAGAGGAATGAGCCGATGACCATGCCGATGCAGGCCAGCGCCACGGTGGTCAATCCCACGTTTGCACTCGTGGCCAGGGCCATGAGTCCGTCGGCCGAGCCATCGGAAATGGGCAACACGTTGTAAAAGATTACGCGGCGAAAATCTTCGAAGCCCAGGAAAGCGAAAAAGCCCGCGGTGAGGGCAAAATAGGCGCCCCCCGAACTGGCCCGCTTCCAGTAGAGTCCCGCGATGAGAAGGGCAAAGGCCCCGCAGAAATAGAGCGCGGCCGTCATGGACATGAAGTCCCACAGGCTTTGTTTCAGGGGGAAGAAGAAGCTGATCATGAGGATGGTCAGGCCAATGGCGATGATAAAGGCCCGCGTAATATAAATCTGAGCGCGCTGCGAGAGCTTCCGGCCCGCAAGGGGCACGACCACGTCATTGGTCAGCACCGTGCTCCAGCAGAGGAGATAGCTGTCGTGGGTTGACATGAAAGCCGCGATCATCGCTGCGGTGACCAGTCCAATAATGCCGACCGGCAGGATGCGGCCCAGGAAGACGGGCATGGCGAAAAGGGAATCCACCCCGTTCGCCGTTTCTTCACCGGGGTGAAAGGCATCCTTCAATTCAGGAATGGTCATGATAACGGCAAAGGCCGCAATCCCCCAGAAGAACGGGATGATGGTCCGGATAAGAAAAGAGAGGGAGCCGAACATGAACTGGCGTCGAACCGTTCGCTCACTGTCACAGGCCAGGGCGCGGGCCACCGACGTGGGCCAGATGGCGCAGACCACCAACCCCATAAAGGCCATCCACAGCATGTAGGTGGCTCCAAAGGGCCCCTCCTCCCCCAAGGGGTTGTAGGCCGATTCGCCCTTTTCCGCGATAACCACGGAGACAATGTCCCCCCAGGAGATGTAATACAAGGTGAGGCCGGTCGTCACCACGAGCCCTAAAGAAAGGACGACAAATTGAATGTAGTCGGTGAGGATGACCGAGACCATGCCGCCGAGCACGGTGTAGAAGAGCACCAGGCTCAACAGGGCGACCATCACAAAATTCAGCATGGCGCCATCCATGGGCAGGCCGGTCACGCCGACAATGAATTTGGCGCCGGCGTTGAGGTACATGCCCATGCAGAAGATGCCGCCCAGCGCCAGCAACAGGGCGCCGTAAATTCGGACGCCCTTGCTGTAGCGTTTGCCGTAGAATTCGGGGATGGTCAGCACTTCATGGCGGCGCAAGTCCGCCACGATGAAACCGGTCAGTCCCACGACGAAGGTAATTGCACCGGCGAAGAGGCCAATATGAAAGGCCGCGAAGCCACCAAGGTAGCCCACCTGGGCGTTGTACATCACGGTGACGAGACCCAGCTCGGTGCCGGTAAGGGTGGCGACGGAGAGGGCCGTGCGTACGCCCCGCCCTGCGACCACGTAGTCGGTCATATTACCGATATATCGGTTGGCGATAATTCCGATTGCGACGGATAGGCCCAGGTAGACGACCACGATGCCCCAATCGAGTCCGGTGAAATTGGTGCCTTGGACGATGGCTTCAAATTGTTCCATGGGTTCCTCTCGGGGGTGTTGCGTCACGACGCATACTTACGGACTCCGGTGGCGTTGATGTAGCCTAATTGAATGGGATTTCCCCGTCAAGTGACGGTCATTGGAAAATCTTGTTGGGTGCCCCCTTTCGCGGAGGAGCTTACGGGTGTCTTGTCGTCTGGCACCCCTCAATACATTTCATTGCATCGAAATCCGTAGAACGGCTCAACGGCGTCGCGCAGCGTGGAGCCCCTTTATTCCCCTCCTGGGAGGGGTTAGGGGTGGGTTTGACTGTTAGGCCGCTACCCAACCCCCGGCCCCTCCTGGGAGGGGAGTTCGTTAGAATCTCTTGGTTGTGCGAAGGATGTCCGTGCCCTAACCCAGCAGATAGGCGTCCATGGTGGGACTGAAAGGCACCGGCCCATCTTCCGTAATCTCGTAGCCCGTTTCGATGCGGGCGCCGTGCCACTTGGGGTGACCGAAGAAACTGATATCCACACAGACCGCCATGCCGGGCTTCAGCGCATCGTCACTGCCCGGTCCGAAGAAGGGCGACTCCGCTTCGTGTAGCCCGATGGTGTGGGCAAAGGGACAGACCAGGTAGGGCATGAGGCCGTGTTTTTCATAGTACTTTCGTCCGGGGACGTCAATTTCTTTGCCGGTTACGCCCGGCCTGAGCATGGCCTTGGTCAGGCGGAAGACTTCCTTAAGATGGTTCAGACATTCTTCCTGGTCGGCTGTGTATTTTCCGGAAACGGGCAGTAAATCGCCCATCACCCCAGCATAGCCATTGACCTTGGGAGCCAGGCCGATCATGACCAGCTCGCCGTCTTCCATTATGCGGCTCGTCGCCGTAGGCACAACGGCTTTCGCCCGTTCGCCCGAACCCACGATGGCGGTAAACCCGAACCCTGTGGCGCCCTGGCTGCGCGCGGCATATTCCCCCGCGGCGGCGACTTCGATTTCCGACACGCCCGGCGCTATCTTGGCCTTCATCGCCTCGAAGGACCGGTCGGCCAGGGCAAAGGCGGCCCGTATCTGCGCCAACTCCCAGGGGGACTTGTCGAAGCGTAGCGCCACAAACTCGTCCGTGATGTCCACCAGCGTGGTGCCGCTGAAGCCTTCTTCTATCTGGCGAAAGCACTCGGCGGGCATGCGGCCACCGCCGACCATGCCGACCCGCTTTACCTCGCCCAGGCTTCCATTCAATTCAGAAAAGAGGGCGGGAAAATCGGTGATGGTCGCGTTGGGATATTCCTCGTCGGGTACCATGAAGACGGAAAAGTTGCGCGTTTCCGTAATGGCGCTGTCGAGCTTGGCGAAGGGTTCGCTTTCGGGACCGCCCAGGAGCATGGGTTCTCCGGTTTTGGGAATGAGCACCGTGCCTATTTCGAACTGGGGACACCAGCCAGTGAGATACCACCCGTTACCGATGTTGAATTCATCGTAGTAAACCAGGGCGATATCGAGGTCCCGGGCCGCCATGATTTCGCGGACTCTTGCCAATCGTTGGTCACGTTCATCTTGTGTCAGATAGCCCATGGTCATCTCCCAGATTCGAGGTTCGCTCGGATTTCGGGCACCGGGGTGGTGCCGACATGTTCGCGTGGATTTCAAAATTGTGGCGACGCTGCACCCATCGAAGTGGTAGCCGCCCGTCCTCAATCGCTCCGACTTACTTGTATGTATTGTCCCGGCAGAGATTGACAATGACCTGTCAATACACCAAGAATGCTTCCATTATGCTGCGATTACCTCAATTTCGTATTGTGTGTTTACGGTAGGTTATTTGTATGAAACCATGCACTATCCCCAAAGCGGAGTTTACGTCCACCCTCGGAACCATCGGCGTGGGCGTGAGCGCAACGCGGCCCGTCAGCGTTGGCTCCTGGATAGCGGGTATGGACGGAACCGGAGACTTGTCACCGGGCGATGAGAACTACCCCGGGTGGCACTACGGCTCCACCGTCTATCTGCATGAGCAGGACAAGCGATTTCACGACCACGCCCACTTCGAAATCTGTATCATTCGGCAGGGCAGTGCACGGCACAAGACCGAATCGTCCAGTGAGGAACTGGGGCCCGGAACGGTCATCGTGATGGCCCCGGGCATGGTCCACGCCATCTACAGCGCCCACGACTTGCACCAGACCAACCTCTATTATCTGACCGAGTGGTTGGCCGACGATCTCATCAGTCACTGGCGAGAAACCGCCTTTGTACCCCTCTTCCTGGCGGCCGTGCTTTTTCGCCGGAACCATGTGGGGCCCATTCCCCAGTTCAGGTTGAACCCGACCGAGCTGGAAAATGTGGACCACGAACTGGCGAACATCACGCGGGAATCCAATGAAGAACAGCCCTCCCTCATCTTCCTCCGCTCCTGCCTCCTCAAGATTTTGATTACCATGAGTCGTGCCGCCGTGCGGGCTTCGTCCATCGAGTTGAGCTTGAAGTTCCGCAAGGAGATTGTGGCGGGGTTGGAGCAAATCGAGGGGATCATTCTGCGACGGGATACCTTCCGGGTGGCCGAACTGGCGGAGTCGCTCGCAATTTCTCCCGCCAACCTGGCCGTGCAGTTCCAGAAGTCGACGGGATGGAGTCCCATGGCCTATTACCAGCATCGGCGCGTGCAACACGCCTGTCGCCTTCTGCTCGATCTCGATTTGTCGATTACCGACGTGGCCTATGAACTTGGCTACTGCGACGCCGCGCACTTCACCCATCTCTTCAAGAAGCACCAAAAAATACTGCCCTCGGCCTACCGGCGGCTCTATGCGAAAACGAAGAAGTAGGCGTGGCGGGGGGCGAAGCCGCTTGCCCCTGACCGCATGGCGCGCAACTCAGGCCCTTGCTTGATTGCGTCGTCCCCGGCGCAACAGCCACAACTGGAGTGCCAGCCCCACGGCCACGAGCACGGGCGTGTAGAGGAAGGGCATGGGGATGCCGAAGTGGCCAGCAAGGTAGCCAAAACCGATGCTCCCCGCGAAACAGCCCGCCCCGAGAATGCCCTCCGAGGTGGCCGCCCGCCGGTGTTTGTGGGCCGGGTCGGCCAGGCTGTAGGACATGGCGATAAAGAAGGATATGCCGAAGTTGACGCCCACCAGGACGAAGCACACCAGCATGATGCCCAGACTTTCGGTGATGCCCAGCATCCATGCCGCCGCGCCCGCCATCACCTGAAGCCACAGGATGAGTCCCACGCGGTGGTGCCAGTGGTGCTTCCTGCCCATGAGGTAGAAGCAACACGCCGTGGCAATCCAGAGGGCCGACACCAACCACGAGAAGGTCGTTGCCGGACCATAGGTCAGCAGGGGGGACGTATCCCCCGTGGTGAGGAGCCCCAGTTCTCCCGATTCCAGGAGGTCCACCACCCGCTTGGGGTAGACGGAGCGTGTCGCACCCACGAGTATGTTGGCCACGAAAAGCGCGCACCATGCGACGAGCAGGTTGGTCTCATGCGCCCGTTTGTCCGTCCCCGGACCTTCCGCCACGTCGGGCTCCGGGTCCGTCTCCGCGAAATGGTCTTTCTCATGGGGCAGGGTCCCGACCAGCGCGAGTATGGCGGCGCCGAGGCCTACCAGCGCGATAAAGGGCAGGCGGTAATCGAGGTCATAGAGGGGGCCGCCCAGGAGGGGACTCAAGGCAAAGCCGCACCCCGCAGCAATCGTGAAATACGACATGTGTTTTGCGCGGCGGGCCGCATTGGGTTCGCCGCCAATCCAGGAGAGCAGCGCAGGCCACACGAGCCCCAGGGCCACGAAGGCCAGAAAGGTCAGCATGCCACACAAGAGAAAGGTGGGGTAGAGGGGCATGAGGCAGGAGAAGAAGATAAACAAGGTGATGCCCAACAGGGCCCAGCGTAATCCGTTCTCTGTGCGCGCCACGAATTGGGAGCTCGCCAGACAACTGAAGGCGTAGGCCGCCATCTGGATGGCACCCACCACCCCCGCCATCGCCTCGTCACCACCCACCTGATTGAAGATGAAGAAGGGCGTCGTGGCGAAGACCACCATGACCGCAGCATCCATCAGGAAGGCCGCGAGATAGGCCCGGTGGTGGGGACGAAGCAATCGTTGGAATGTCCCTGCGGCCTGGGTCTCTGGAAGAGTGCACTGGTCTGATGTCACGATCGTACTACCTTTTAAATCCCTCGCGCCGGTCATTCCCGCGCACGCAGGGGGTAGTTGAGCAGATACAGACACCCAGATCAAGGAGTGGGCATTAGAACTAAACGAGACTCTGTGGCGCGGCAGACCATCAGGGGCCGTCTCGCCCCGGTAGCCTGCGCCGTCGCGTGGGCGACTATGGATACCCCGTGACGTGCTGGCAGCGCGTGTGACCAGGGCGGGCGTGGCTGTCCCGTCGTTGACGAGGGGGGCGGGGCGTCTACTGTTTTCATCCGTGATGGTCCGACCGCAGCCGCCGAAATTTGGGTCGAGCGGTGCGAAATAGGTGTC
>JAXMOL010000031.1:0-89110 GCA_034669905.1 Candidatus Hydrogenedentota bacterium | reverse complement strand
CGTGTGGGTAATAGGGTGTGGACTTTTTTCGCCCACGGGTGGTGTGGTTGGATGGGTATGATGGCGTCGGTGCAGTCCCCGGTGGTTGTCGCGCGGCAAGGGTGAAGGAGAGGGGGACGCTATCAGCGGATGCCGCGGGCTTCGAGGGCGCGGATTTCCTGGGTCCAGGCGGCCCGTTCCTCTTCGGTGGCGTTGGGATCGGGGAGGAGGCTCCGTCGGGTGCAGTTCACCAGGGCCTGGAGGGTCTGGTAGCGGCGGGTATCCTGGATGGGTGGGGGGAGGTGATCATGCATGACCGCCGTTACCTGGGCGTGATCCAAGGGGCCGGAGAGGCGGTGTTTGGCCTTGAGTTCGCTTCGGAGCGAGGCGAAGTTGGCGGCGGAGAATCCTTCGGTGGCGGTCATGAGGGCGGTGAGGTTCTCTTCGGAGACGTCGTCGCCGAGTACGGGGGCGACCATCCAGCGCACGAAAGCCTCGCGGTCTTCCCCTTCGGGATCGAGTACGGGGATGATGAGATCGCCGACGCGTCCTGGTCTTCGGATGTCGGGAGAGAGGAGGTGGATACGGGCCGTCATGAGGAGCCACGTGACCTGTCCGCGGAGGCGGGTGTCGGACATCATGGCCTGAATTTTGCCCGTAAGCCGTCGCTCGGTGGCGTGTTCATCGGCACCGACACCGCCAAACTGGGTGTCCGCTTCATCGACGAAGATGAGCACCTTGGAGAGGGCCTCCAGAACACGGCGGAGTCGCTCGAAGAGGACATCGGTCTGGCCATACCATTGGCTGCGGATATTCTTCAGCACGAGGACCACCATGTCGAGTTCGGCGGCGACGGCTTCGAAGACAAAGGTCTTGCCGCTGCCGATGGCTCCACCCACGGCAGCACCGGGCAGGGCATCATCCCCTTCGGCGGCCACGCGGGGCATGAATTCGGTGCGGAGAAATTCTTTCAGGTGGGTGAAGCCCACCACGTCGTCCAGGGTGTGCTCGGGGCGCTTGAATTCCACCATGTCTTCGCCGAGTTGGCTGGCGATGTGCTCCGCCACCTTCTCCAGCACCATGGACTGGGTGAGGGGGCGCTGCTGATGGACGGCACCCTTGAGCAACTGCATGAGGGCGTGAATGCTCAGGCCAGCGGTGGCCTGGGCCAGGCGTTCGTCCGTATCCCATACGGCGAGGGCCTGTTCCGCGTTGAGCTGGGCACGGTACCACTGGATAAAGTGAAACCGTCGTGCTTCGTCGGGCGCAGACACGGGTACGTCGAGCAAGTGGGGGAGGCGGGCAATGCGGGGATTCAGCTGGCTGCGCGATTCGGCGATGAGGACGACCGAATCGTTGCCATTTACAAAGCCGGGATCGGAAAACCAATCGTAACAGATGTTGAGGCGGTGGCGGTCCCGATCGGAGAGTTGGGTCACTTCGCCGGGGGGCACGATAAGATCGGCCGCCTCGACGAGGATAATCAGGTTTTCTTTCAGTATGGGGGCGCCATTCAGTGTGCTGCGGGAACAGAGGCACAACTGGCGCAAAAACTCCAGTGCCACCGTGGGTTGGCCAATGGATTGCTGCAGTTGGTGATCAAAGTCGCGGTGGTAGAGGGCCTCCTGCGCGTCGAGGGCCTTGGGCGAAAGCATGCGCTTGATGGCACGGTCATCGGGGTCGACCCCCGTGCGCCAGGTCTGCCAGGCGGTCCGGAGTTTATCTCGGTCGGCTTCGTGGAGGAAGCGCAAGGGCCCGTTCAGTTCATAGACCAGCACGATATGATGGGGGATAGACCAATGCCCCAAGAGGAAATCCACCAGGGGCATATAGGTATCGTTGCGTTCGCCGCCGTGAAATAAGTCGTCGATATTACCGGTGAGGGTAATCGAGCGGGACTGGCCCGAATTGAGGAGCCGTCCCGCGTGGCGCAGGAATTCGTACGACGGTGCGTCCATAGTCACGGCCGGGGCCTACTCCGGCAGACCGGGGAGCCGCTCGGCTTCTTGGTTTTCGGCGACCGGTGCGCTGCTTTCGGCGGACTCGGCCAGACCGATGAGGGCGTCGAACTCGTCGCTGTGTTCTGATTGGCGGGCATAGGCGAGGAATTCTTCCTCCTGCACCTTGGTGTTGGTGCCCGAGAGTTCCTTGGAGATGCGGGCTTCGGCCTTCATCTCGGTGCGCATCTTGCGGAGTTCCTGAAGTTCGGAGTCGCTGCCATCCTGGGAGAGCCCCGCCAAGGCGTCCGCAATTTCTTTCTCTTCTTTGGCGGAGATAACATCGGCCACGGCTTCTTTGGATTCTTCGCGGAGCTTGTCAATCTCCCGCATGAGGCCGCGCATCTGCACCTTGTGCTCTTCGATGCGGTCGCCGTATTCCGTGATGTCGCCATCCAACTCGTCGAGGTGCTCGGTCTTCTCGGTGAGGGTGGAGGTGAAATCGTTGTAAGCCGAGAGACATTTCATGTACTCGTCGTTATTGCGAATCTGGTCCTGGGGGACGTTCTGTCCCTTGAGTTCTTCGACTTTTTTCTTGGCTTTGGCCAGGGCACCCGCCTTGAGGGACTCGAGACGACGGACTTCCTCGGTGAGGGTCTTTGCCTTCTGGATTTTCAGTTCCTGCTGGGCGATGAGGCCGGCAACCGCCTGCTTGTATTCATGGAAGCGACGGGTCTTATCGCGCACGATATCATCATAGCGCGCGGCCATGACATGGGGGTTGCTGTCGAGATTGCGTCGGGAGGCGTCCATATTGCCCGAGAAGAAGTAGCCGATTGATTTCATCCAACGTCCGAATGCCCGTAACATATGCTCTAATCCTCCTGCGAGGGCCCTTGGGCCCGTCCAAAGTTGCGCGTCTAGTGTAGCATGTCCGGCAGTCATTCCCTAACCGGAACCCAACAGGCGAATGCCCGAAGAACGCCCGGTCTATATACCATTCGGCGGCAGGAAATATTCACTGCCCACGACCCGGATGGAACTTTTCTACCTGCGCTTGCATACACTAAACAGAGGCGCCCGGCGTCGTGTGGAGTTGGCGGATTCGGGCGTGTGCTGGTCTTTTCGCAGGCTTCGAATCTTCAACCAAACTGGGGTAATCTTATGTCCAAACGCCACCCGTGTGTCTATTCGTATGGGCGCTGTTGCGCCACTCTCCTCTTGCTGAGCACCGCCCTATGGGGCTGCAATACGAGTCGGCAGAAGCCGTTGGCACGGGAGGAGCCGTCCAGGTCTTCGCCGGTGATGATAGTCGGCTGCGAATCAAGTCCGAATCCCGCGCCCGCTGCGGATCGCGCCGTGCCCGAGGCGCCGCCCATGCCGATGGTTGTTTCCCCGGCACCTGCGCCTATGCCTACACCCAGTCGGGTGCGCGTCGTGGTGCCTGCCGAAAACCGCGAGCGTTACTCTGCCATTGTGGAGAATGGCTTCAACGCGGTCACCGAAGCGCCCCTCTCCACCTTTTCCATCGACGTGGATACGGCGTCTTACGCCAACGTGCGCCGCTTTCTGCGGGATGGACAGCGGCCACCCCAGGATGCCGTGCGGGTGGAGGAGTTGATTAATTACTTCAACTATGACTATCCCGGACCGACGGATGACACCCCCTTTGCCACCCACCTGGAAGTGGCCACCTGTCCCTGGAAAACGGAGCACTACCTCGCGCGCATTGGCATCAAGGGCAAAGAGGTGCGCCTGGGGGACCGTCCCCCCGCCAACCTCGTTTTTCTGATTGACGTATCGGGCTCTATGAATGCCCCGGATAAGTTGCCCCTCGTGCAGCAATCCCTGCGGCTGCTGGCGGAACAGCTGGGCCCGAAGGACCGTATCGCCATGGTGGTCTATGCCGGGGCGACCGGAGTGGCTTTGTCTACGACCCGGGGCGACCGGAAGGTGCGGATTCGGGCGGCCCTGGATCAACTGCGGAGTGGGGGCTCGACCAATGGGGGCGCGGGCATTCAACGGGCCTATCAACTTGCCCAGGAAGGCTTCATCGAAGGGGGCATCAACCGGGTCTTGCTGGCGACCGATGGGGACTTTAACGTGGGCGTCACCGATCAGGGCGACTTGCTTAACCTGATCGAAAGCAAGCGAGACGCCGGGGTCTTCCTCACGGTCATGGGATTTGGCCGGGGCAATCTCAACGACAGCACCCTGGAGATGCTGGCCGACAAGGGCAATGGGGCCTATGCCTATATCGACAGTCTGCGGGAGGGCCGCAAGGTGTTGGTGGAACAACTCTCAGGCACACTCCAGACCATCGCGAAGGATGTAAAGATTCAGGTGGAGTTTAATCCTGCGAAGATTGCCTCCTACCGCCTGGTGGGCTATGAAAACCGGCGCCTGGCCCCGGAAGATTTCAACAACGACCGCATCGATGCCGGGGAAATTGGTGCAGGGCACACCGTGACCGCCCTCTATGAGCTGGTCCCCGTGGGCGTCCATGAGGTGGATACCCTGCGCTATCAACCGGAAGGTATCACCATCGAGCCGCCCCAAAGCGACTTCGCCGACGAACTCTTTTTCGTGAAGTTACGCTACAAGCAGCCGGAGAGCGACACGAGTACCCGCCTCTCGTTTCCCTATGAAGGACCCGTGCGGCCCTTCGTCGAGAGCACGCCGGACTTTCGTTTTGTGAGCGCCGTCGCGGGCTATGGCATGCTCCTGCGTCAATCCCCACATCGTGGCGGCACGACGTGGGACGGGGTGCGGGCGTGGGCAGGCCCGGGGCTGCATAAAGACCGCCAGGGTTACCGTGCCGAGTTTTATGATTTGGTGCAGACCGCGCAGGGTTTGGGTGGGTGATGGTGGGGGCGGCAACTCGTGCGAAAGCGACGTTCTTCCGCTGGGTGTTGATTGGGTGGAGTGTTCGCCAGTGGCAATCCCATACGACCATCCGTATCATAGATCGCGGTAACGCGGCAGCATGACCCGGTGGGCTCTGAGGAGGGGATGGGGCTTCCATACCGGTTATATTGTGGGGGCTGGCGGGACGCGGACTTGGATTACGTAGGGTGTATGGACGCGATACCGTCCCACTAGTGTGGGCCGGGTCCTCAGATAAGGGGCACGGAAGGTCGGTAATAACGAGAAAGGGACAAGTCATGCCACAAGGGCCTGCGCGAATTAGAAAAGTAATGATTGTGAGGCTGGCGCTCTGTTGTGGGCTTTTTGTCAGCCAACTGAGCATCGCGATGGAGGCGTATATTGGATCCGACGCGGACGGGGTGCATACGCTCTACAAGATATCCTTTACGGGGGCTGACGATGTTGCTTTGGTGCCGTGTGTGCAGTTTTCGAGAGCGGTCGGTCCCTACGAAACAGCGATGATAGCGATGCGGCCCGACAAGCCGGTGTGCTATCTCTTCATAGGGCCTCAGATAGTGAGCTTCAACCTGGAAACGAAAACGTTGGAGAGACGACGGGTTCCGGGGCGGGACGTAGCGTATTTCGCAGCACCGGCCTTCTTTTCTCCCACAGGACGACGCTTGTATGTGTTTTCGGTGGGAGGGGAAAATACAGCGGGCTTCGTATTGAATTCAGATTCACTTGAAGTGGTAGGGGAATTGCCTTACCGAGGTCAACTCGGGTCAGTCTATGCCGTGGCTTTTACCCCGGATGAGTCCGCTTTGCGTGTGGCGAGGGGGAGTTCGATCGTGCGGTACCCCATGCCTACGGGCGGAGCTTTGCGCTTTGGGACGGTTTCAGAGGAAGATACCACGTTTGCTGAAGTTTCTTCGGGTGCACCAGAGCGTCTGTACTTGCAGGGCGGCAGTCTGCTCGCTGTAGGAACGAATCGTAACGAAGAAGGTGTCCCGATATCTACGGACCTGACAAAATTGACAGCGGGTGACCAGGTGCGCCGGGAATTGGGCGGTATGTTTCTGCCGGGCTGTGAGCGGGACAGTCCAGTGTGCTCCTTTGACCCCGGTACGGAGACAATTCACGTGTACGACGCGGCTGGAACGTTGGGCAAGAAGATTTCCGTCGTGTTCACTGAATTGCTGACGGAAAGCGAGGTTGAAGTCGCTTATGATGATACCGGAAAAGCGTTCAAGAAGTTGGTCGGGGCTCGGACCTATGGCGGCAGGAGTCCAAGGTTTCAGGCAGGGCACATGTCACCGGACGGGCGCTTCGCGGCAATGGTCTTTGACAATGGTGTTCGTGGGCCGAGTCACGTCAGCATCGTAGATATATCCGCGGGGACCGTGTCACCAGCGCTACGGGTGGGGGAGGTCGATGGTGGGGTTTCTAACGTAGTATTCAGAAATACCGAGGAATGACACGTGGCGGTAACCATGGTGGGTGGGTGCCGTTCTCACCGGCGGGTGGGGGCGGTGGACTCAGGGGAGGGATGGGGCTTCCATACCGGTTATATTTTGGGGGATGGAGTCAGCCAGGCTACTGCCACCGGGACAGGAACGCGCGTTGTGGTGGCGCGGGTGATGGTGGGTGTGCGATTTGACTCGGCGTTGCTGTGGGATGTGCTGGGGGTTCGGGCGCGATACCGTCCCGTGAGTGGCCGGGTTGGGAGCACGGGCAAACCCTGGCGGGCCTGCCCGTGGCACCCAGACGTCGTGTTTGGGTACATGGAGTGCCGGGATTGGGCGGGTGCGTGGCGGCGGCGAGGCGACCGAGTTTCGTGGTGGATTCGTTGGGTGTAAGGATGTGCCATGAAAGAATGGCGTGTCATGGCACCCCATTTGCGCTACTATGGGGATGGGACGATGGGGAGGGCTATCGTTTCGGGGGGTGAGTAAGCACGGAACCGGGGAAGCGCGACGTTCCTGGCGATTGAACGACGGTATCGCGATAGCAAAGGCCATAGGGGGTGGGAGTAAAGAAGCATGTTGGTTGTCACCGATCGTGGGCGCTACATCCGATACCGCGACAACAAGCGTTCCCACGTGTTTTATGAGCTGTGTCTGACTATTCTTCTATTCGGCAGTGTTGGTGCGATTACCTGGGCCATTCGCGGCACTTCCGGTTGGGGTGGTATCGATGGTACGGTCGTTCCGGGGCTGACCTGGGGCCTGCTGTGGTATTACCTGTGTTATCGGAGGGGTATTGATGCCCGGAGTATCGTGCTTTGGCTGGGTCTCGGCCTGGCGCTGGGCGGTGAGTTGGGATACGGGCAGTATGTTAACTGGATTCAGGGACGGTTTGAGCTGGGGGACGGGACGATTCCCATTGCACCCTGGGTCGGGTACCTGTGGTTCACTATCTGCGGTATTGGCTGGGCTGCCCCGGGCGGCATCGTGCTTGGTTGGGCACTGGGCGGCCCGGTTTCAACTGGTCGGTGGGTGGAGCGTGTGGTCTTTATGGCGGTGCTCCTCGCACTCATTTTTAATCTTGGAAGCGCGCTCTTCGGCACTGGCCTCGTCGAATGGCTCGGCGCGTTTTTTGTCCGCTGGTGTCCAAGCCTGGTATTTCCGAAGGCGGACCTGGGCATTTACCAAGGCGACCTGGACCGACACCTCGGCCGTACGGTGTATACCAACACCCAGAATTTCGCCGTACTCGTGTGGTGGGGCGCGGCAATGATTACTGCCGCTTTCCGGCGCGACCGCAGGACGCTGACGGCGGGTGCGGTGATAGGCGGAGGCTTTGGTCCCGGATTCGCCATCTCGGCAGCGTGGTGTCATGGCTATGCCTACGCGCCGGCCGCGGTGGACTGGTGGAAGCTATGGGAGCTCCACGCGGGATTCAACCTCGGTCTGCTCTACGCCCTCATGCTTTACCTGTGCCTTCGGGGACACGACAAGGCAGACGAAGGGAAGGACGGGCCGCACGACAGGACACCGGCTACGACTCGTCCGACATGGTGCCTGGGGATCGCGGGCTTTGTACTTATTTTTGCAGCGGGCTACGAGTACTTCTTCTGGACCGGGCTCGCCCTCGCCACGGGCTTTTTCCTTGCGATGGGGTGGCTGGCCTGGGGGGATTCCAGGGACTTCGAGTCCGGTCGTCATTGGGAGCGCGTGAGAATTGTTTCGCTGCGCTACAGTATTTTCCTGCTGGTTTTCCTTCTTTTTCATGGTGTCAGCTCCCGCGCGGTGGTGGTGCTCGGAATCCACGACGACGCCGCTATTGACCAGTACGCCTGGCCCGCCGGACGCATTGTCCTCTTCGCTCCTGTGGCGTTTGTGTTGGTCACCGTGACCCTGTGGTCCATACACAGGGCCTTAAAGCGCGCGTCCACATCCTCTGCCCCAAACAGCCCCCTGTCCCCAGAGCGTATGTACGATTTGATGACGTTCATAGGCTTCGTGGGTGCGGCGTCTATCTGGCCCGCGAAAATCGGGGTGCTCTATGCGTTATTCCTTGGCCTTACGATTTTTTCCTTGTCGCGGCTCCATCGTTGTCTCGGGGCCGGTGGGGATGGGGAATGAGCTGGTGCATTGGGGGGGCGTCTATTGCCTCCGGTAGAGGAACGCACGTTGGGGTGGCGGAGGCACTGGAGCACGGGCAAACCCTGGCGGGCCTGCCCGTGGCACTCTTGGTCCTTTTGAGTGACGATGGGGTGCCATCCTCAAAGACAGGAGCTTCGCGACTGCTTTTGTGGGTGCGGCTTAGTTAAGGCAGGGCGATGACTTTGTGGATGTGTGACTTTTGAGCGTCACCCACAAGCTTCTGTGGCTTCGCCACAACGCTTGAGGGTGGCACCCTGAGGAGCATGGGGATTGCCTTTTTTGGTGCTGTTCTGGATTCCCATCTTCGTGGGAATGACGGGGTGGTTGGCATGGCGGAGGGCGGTGGGATTATAATTGCGCCCTTCTCGAAACTAACCACGCCTTGGGCGTAAAGGATGTATGCATGTCGGAAGCGACTCCCCAGCAGTTTGATAATGTACGGATTACGTGTAAGGCCAATGTCTATTATGACGGGCGGGTGGTGAGCCATTCATTGGACTTTCCGGATGGGACGAAGCGGTCCATTGGCTTGCTCTATCCGGGTAGCTACACGTTTGGCACGGAGGCGGCGGAGTTGATGGAGATTATTGCGGGGAGCTGCCAGGTCACGTTGCCGGGGGAAGATAGCCCCGCTACCTACGAAGCCGGGAGTCATTTCAACGTGCCGGCGAATTCTTCTTTTGATATCACCATTGAAGCGGGCCTCACGGAATATGTGTGCACTTACTTGTAGTTTGGCCTCGTGACCCGTCGCCTAGCGGGTGGCTCTTAGAAAGCGTTGATACATGGCGTCGAAGTCCGGTTGGGCTTCGGCGCTTTGAAATATGTAGAGGCCGAAGGTGATGGTCAGTGCTTCTCCCGCCGCAACGGGCGTCTGATCGGGGGATACGGCGTCGTCTTTGGGTCCGGTCATGGCCTTTTTCCCGAAGGGGTTGGCCACGATGAGGCCGTAATCCCGGGAGTGAAACCAGGCAGGCCGAAAGTTGTCGGGGGAGGCCATGACGTTGATGCCTACCCACGAGCCGTCGTGCTTTCCGTAACCGGCGCACCAGTCGGCGTTCTTGCCCCAGGTGCCCGCCTCTTGTTTTCCACCGGCGCTGTTGCGGATGAATCCGCCGCCGTGGCGCACGCTGAAGGGTGTGGCGAGTCGGACGCCGAAGCCCATCTCTTCCTGGTCACCAAAGTTTATGGGCCCGTTGGTGGGGCGGAAGGTGCTCCTTGCGGTGAGGAGGTAGCCGGTGTCCTGGGGGGTGAGGGTGTAGGTGCAGGTTTCTTCGCAGAGAGTCTGTGGTGTGTCCGCGGTCGTTTCGTAGGCGTTGACCACGGTGAAGGTCACGCCCGTGTCGGTGGCGGTGGGTGGCGTCACGAAGCGGAGGTGGCGTACGCGGGCCTTGTTCCGCCAGAAGTCGGCGCCATTGATATCCCCGAAGGCCAGCCAGGCACCCGGGTGGAAATCAGGGTGGTCGTCATTGCCTTTGTCGCGCACAGGATCCGTGGGGTGGGTGCGGGTGACGAGGGTGCCGTCGGGGGTGAAGAAGTTTTCGAAGTAGGGACGGGGCAGGGCGTCGTCGTGCCACACATAGGTGGCGATGGTTTGTTCGCCGAGGTGGATGGTGAGGCGGGTGTCTTCCTGTGTGGTGGTGACGGGCGCGGCGGAGGTGTGAAGGCTCACGACGAGGAAGAGGGCGGAGAGAAGGACGTATCGGCGCATGTCGGTTCCTTTAGGGGTGGTGTTCGTGGTATCGACGATAATGGGAACAGTATAGCACCGGGGAGGGGTTTAGATTGAAGGGGCGGAGGCTGTCTGGAGGGGCTAATGGGCGCGTTTCAGCTTCGGTGCGTACAGTCTCAACGATGCGTAGGCTTCACGCGCACGAACTTCACCAAACTCGTTTAGACTCGCATGGTGAAGATCCCGCGGCGCGGTCGTGATGCGGGATGTGGAAATGGCAATCAAGACGTGTTGCGGGTGACGGTTTGTCAGGGCGTGGAAAGCGCTTCCGCCACCTGGTCTCGGAGCAGTTCGCCGTGAAGATTCTGGTGGCGAATGGATCCATCTTTTCCGATGAGGACGGTGAAGGGAATTCCGTTTACGCGGTAGGCTTCACGAATGGCATTCTTACTCCAGGAGCCCTGATACACAATCGGGTGATTGATGGCGTGTTCATCGGCGAAGGCGCGTGCTTCGGCTTCCGATTCGTCGAGGCTGATGGCGACCACGGTGACGGCCTGGTTGGTGTAGGTATCCGCGAGGGCGTTGAAGTCGCCGATGGTCTCTACGCAGGGGCTGCACCACGCGGCGTAGAAGTGGAGCACCACGACCTGGCCTTCCTGTTCGGAGAGTTCAAAGGGCTCTCCGGCGAGGGTGGTGGCGTTGATCGGTGGGGCCATATCGCCCTTACGCAGGGGAGTAAAGTCATTGAGATCAACCTGCAGATCGTGATGGATGGGGGTACGGGTTGCTTTGTCTTTGGGGATGGTCACCGTGTCGAGTACCTCCAGCGTATGGCTGCCGGTATTCATCGCGAGGCGACGAAAGGCACGCAGAGTATAGCTTCCGGGGGGGACATCATCGATTTGGTAGGCGCCATCCTTTTCGGTCACGGTGGACCAAACCCGAGGCGTCGGAGCCGCGTTCTTGGGAGACAGGGGCAGGGGGGGGCGCACGTTCTTGTCGGGAATGAGTCGCACCCAGACGCCGTGGAGTCCATCGCCGCTTTCGTCCGTGATGGTGCCCTTCACGTAGGGCAAATCGTGGCCACCTAACTGGACGGTTTTGGAAAGTCCGGGCGTCAATTCGGCATGGACCTGGCGCGTAGTGACCTCTTTGAAACAACAGCCGACTTGAGGCACCTGATGGGTCGTCTCGAGGCGGTAGTCACCGGGGATGAGGTTGCGGAAGAGATAAGGGGGGGGCATGCGGGACGTCGCCTGATAGGCGAAGCGGAGTCCGGGAGAAGTCTGGGCGGTAAGGTGGATGCCTTCGCCCAACTTCAGTGCTCCGGCGGGAAGCACGGCTTCGACGGCTGCGGGGTCGGCGATCACGATAGTGTTGTCGGCTTCGCTTTGGTAATCGGCAAAGCCGCTACGGTCTTCCAGGTCGCGGGCGAGCAAGGTGAGTCCCGCTGTCGTGGGTACCTCCAACGCGAAACGTCCCTCCTGGTCGGTGAGCGCCCGGGGATAGCGTTCACCGAGGTGGAGGGTATTGTTCGTGATGACGATGGGCTGTGTGGGGGAGCCCGCGTAGACAATGGCCCCGGGCACGGGGGTATGCACCGCGTTTACGACCTGGCCGGTGATGGGGGTTGCAATAGCGCAAGTGGTCGCGAAAAGGAGGGTGGCTCCCATTACTACGGTGCATTTGAAAGAGCACGTGGTCCGACGGAACATGAGTGGACACTCCCTGGTGGTTCGATTCAAGCCTATGGGCCATTAGTACGACAACCTGAAGTAACGTGAAATAAGCTACAGGTTCTCTATCAGCAGACCGGATGGAAAGACAACGACTTCGGGTGCCACGGGCAGGCGATCAAGCTTGCCCGTGAGGTGTCTTGGTCTCTTAAAAAAGATCGGATTGACCCTGTAATAATGCCTCCATCTTCGGCTTGTATACTGGAAGGGTATCATTTAGATTTTCGTTTCCACACGGGCAAACCCGTGTCGGCCTGCTAGTGGCACCCAGACAGATTCTTTTTGCACTTAGATTAACGTTGTGATTTAACTTGTATTTGGAGGCTCCCGGAGGGCCCGGGGGTGGGTCAATGCCCGGAAGAAGAGTCAACCCACCCCTAGCCCCTCCCAGGAGGGGAATTCATTACCAATTTCCTCACCGGTTCAAGCGAACTTAAATCTCCACAAGTCTAATTCACACCCCTAATGGGACATGAAGTAGGTCAGAAAGTTAATGCCGGTCTGGATGCTTTCGTGGTTGTTGGCCCGTTTCCCCCAGGAGTCCCGGGGGTCGAGCCAGCCACAGTGGATGTCGGCATCGCAGATGATGACGGCAATACGATCGCCGATGAAGACGCCCGTGTTGCCCGGACTGCCACTACCCGCCCGGCTGCTTTGACTGCTGTTTCGCCGCCACCGTCGGAAATTGGGCTCGCTGATGTCGTAGACGTTGCGGTAGACCTCGTGGTCTTCCGGGATGCGGCGAATCTGCTCGGGCTCGAAGAGTTTCTGCATGAGGTGCACCCCGCTCTGATAGAACTGGTCGGAGCGGCGGGGCGAGGCGCATTCATCCATCAGCAGGAAGCCGCCTTCTTCGAGGTAGGCCTTCAGGTTCTGGAGCCGTTCGGGGATCCGAATGTCATAGTTCCCGGTGCCCATCATGAACATGGAGGGGAATTTGCGCATGGTTTCCAGGTTGGTCAGGTCCACCACGCCGTTGAAATGTTCGGGTAGCCCATTTTCCGGATACTCATCTCGGACGTTGTCTTGTAATTTGACCTTGCATCGCATGATGCTGGAGAACTGCTCCAGGAGATTCTTGTCGCCTCCGGGACCGAAGTCCCAATCGGGATTGTTGTTGCAGATACGGGGGAACAAGAGATCATAGGCATCTTTGTCATCGGGCACCCAGCCCCCGTCTGTCAGGCCCTCCGCCTGGGTGATGGATGGCGCGATATAGGATGTAGCGGTCAGGGCGGCCGCCGCGGCACCGGTGCGTTGGATGAACTGCCGTCGGTTCATGGATTCACGGGGAGTCTTCATGGGTTTCGCCTCCATTGTCGTTCCGGCGCTCGGCCGGGGCTTCTTCTTGCGCGTCTGGGCGTGTTGTGGGGGAACCTCCCGGGAAATAGGCCGCTGCGAGGCGTCCATCTTTGCCGGTGCTAGCGAATCGCCAGGGTGCCTGACTGGGTTCGGCGTCGTTGTCGTCTTCCAGCAGGGGGGTCTCATTTTTCATCAGCCGCTGGTCGCGGTAGATGGCATCGATATCCTGCGCGGCTATCTGGAAGGCTTCGAGGAGGGATACCTGCCCATCGCCGTTCAGATCGGAGCCCGGCGCACTGAGGGCTACACTGAAAAACTGGGAAAAACGGGTGCTGTGGGGCTGGTCGCTGCGTGCGCCTGCAATGAAGATGCGATTGGGTCCGGTCAGCGTCTTGGTGGCCAGTCCGGCACCCGGGCAATCGAGTACGATGAGCATGCGGGCGGGGCGGAGGGGGGCCAGGGCTTCCGCCAATTCCACATGGGTGAGATCGGGGCCGGGGAGATTGAGCCGGAGTTCTTCTTTGACGATGTTGGCCTGGCCCACGAAATAGAATATCAGGTCATCTTTGGGACCAATGCGATTGGAGAGGGACTTGAGGTGGCCACGCAGGGCTTCCCGGGTGCTCGTTTCTCCGAGGTGGTGTACCAGGGAGTCGGGTCCCGTCAGGACCGTCAGGTTGGTTGTTGGCACGCGGGCCGTTTCGCTGAAGTATCGATGGAGCCGTGATAGAGACTGGGACTTGTCCCGCAATTGATCCGGGTCTCCATTGAGGCCGCCAACCAGCAGGACATAGGATTGGCCGGATTCTGCCGCGGAGGCCGACATGGCGAAATCGGGGAGCAGGGCGGTGCCCCCAAGGACGAGGAAGAAAATCCCACGAAGAGTTAGCAGGAATCGGTTTTTCTTGTGGAAGTTTTTATTCATAAGAGTCCCAACATACGGCGTGCAAACCAATTGGCGCTGAGGGTGGCGCAGACGAGGCTGAACAAGAGCCAACTGCGCCAGATGCTGTGGGGTTTTCCGGCTACGGGCACCGTCGTGGTGGCGGGCAGTTCGTCTACCCAGGATTGGGGCAAGCCATTGAGTTCGTAGTAGGAACCGCCCACATGGGTAGCGAGTTGCTCCAGGAATCGGTGGTCGGCGTCGGTCTGATCCATCTCATCGCGCATCGCAGGGAGGCGGAGTGCGAGGGTGCGTTCTCCGAGATGGTGTCCTTGCTGCGCGGCTTCGACCGTGCTGAGCACCGTTTCGCGGCTGCCTATTGGCACGATGGCTTCGTAGTTTCCTTCGCCCTGGGGGGCCATGCGAATGGCCTGACCATCAAAGGTCAACAAGACAGTGGCATCGCTTGCCGGGCGGTAATGCTCGTCGAGCACCACGGCCCGAAAGCGCACATCACCCGGAGTCTCGGTCGTCCGCTCAGCATAGAGCTCAAGTCGGGATTCCGAGCCGGGCGCGGCACCGAGGTAGGTGACCAGGCCGGAAAGGAGGGTCTGGAGGGGGCCTCCGTTTTCGTTTTCGCGATACAGCTGAAAGAGGCCCCGGAGATTGAGGAGGGCGGTGTAGCCCCGACCCACTCGCTGGATACATACGGCCGGGTCTTCTTCCGTGACCGCGATAGTCGTGGCGGCGGGCTTGGGCTGGGCCAGATAGGCGGGAATCAGTTCGGCATTCAGATCCTCAAAGAGGTCGGTCGGAATAAGACGCATACGGTCACCCACGGTGGTTAATGCGGGGGGGCGATGGCCGTTGGAAGTGGAGGCGCCGGTATAAGGAGTCAGTTCAGCGGGATAAAGGGAGCGGAGGGTAGCATCCCGGGTGGCCGCTATGTCGTAACCGGGCGCGCCGGGAAGGAGCAAGAGGCCGCCCCCCCGTTGGGAGACGAAGTGATAGAGGGCGTCGATCTGGGGCTGGCTAAAGGACGTGGGGTCACAGGGGCCGAGGATGATGAGGTCGTAGTCCTGGAGGGCTTCCGCCGTATCCGGAAATTGGGGTTGGCCGGGCGCTGCCAGCGCGGCCGCACGGAAGGCGTTTACGTCGACACGGCGGGCGTTGATACGAATTTCCAACTCCACTTTCTGGGTGCGTGCCAGGGCAGAGCGTACCCGTCCAATATCGGGCCCGAGCCATTGGGTGTAAAAGAGGGTGCGTAAGCGCGGTTCTTCCACCACCGAGACGGTTGCGGTGCGGTGATTATTGCTTTGATTGGCGTCCTGCGCCATGCCGCTGAGTTGGACCTCGATTTGGTCGGTTCCCACGGAGTTGGCGAAGAGGGGGATGGCAAGGGGGGAATCCGAGACCCGCTCTGCTTCCGTGAAGGTATGTTCCCGAACGTGGCGGCCATTCTGAAGGAGGGTCAGGGTAATCGGTCCCTCCACCGCTTCGAGATCACCGCCCAGTGCTACGTGGACTGTGTAGGGGGCGTCGACGATGGTGCGGCGGGGCACGTCCAGGCGCTGAATTCGCACATCATGTTGTTCATTTGACGCACCGACCCCAACGACGGCGATGGGGACGTCACGATCGGCCAGATGGGCATAGGCCGTGAGCGCTTTCTGGTCAGCCTGTCCATCGGTGAAGAGCAGCGCCCCGGCCACCGAGGAGCTATGGGCCTTTGTCGCTCCCGGTTCCGTCGCACGTGCCACGGTGGCCACGGCAGACACGAGGTTGCTTTCTGTGCCCCAGCGGGAGAGGGCATCCAGGGAACGACACGGATAGGGGGTCTTATCGAAGCCCATCAGACGGAGGGCCGGGCGGTTGCCCTTCTCTTCCGGGAAGAGCTGGGCGATACGTTCGGCCACCCGATCCAGGCGCGTGGTATCGTTTTCGCCATCGCGCACCGACATACTTTCACTGGTATCAATATAGACCAGGACCTCGTTGCGAATGGTGGTGTCCCCATCGCGTGAGGCCGACGGGTCCCATATCAATACGAGGAGGATGAGGGCCACGGCCAGGTTGATGGCATAAAGGGCAATCGTGGCAACCCATCGTTTCCTGAGTTCGGCGCCCCGATGTGTCCATAGGAGTATGAGGGCGATGAGGAGCACCGTGAACAGGGCGAAGAAGGTGCCGGGATAGTTCGCGAAGGTCATCGTATGGTCTCCCCGTTGAAGCGGGCCGCCGATTCGTAGAACGAACGCTCGGGAACGCGGTATTCGGCGTCCGCGACCTCATCGTCCCGAAGCGAACCCCGCTCCTTATCGGCCTGGATGGCCAGGGTCCAGAATTTTTCGGCCAGATAACGGGCGGCCCGGCGGGGTTCCGTATCGATAAAGGCGGGCATATTGGATTTGTCGGTCGGGGGGACGATGGAGTCTACCAGGGCGATATAGCGAGGCGGCGCGCCAGCTCCCCGGAAATGCTGCACGTAGTTGCTGCCGCCCGTATGGCCCGTTTCGGTCAACTCCATCAACTCCGATTGGAGCCGCTCCTCTTCAATGGGGTCCAGATTCTCTTCGAAAGCCCGGGCAATCTCTGCCGCCTTTTCGGCCTGCGCGGCCAGCAGGTCGGCGGTTCGCGCACGGCTGTCGCGGTTGATGATGCCCTCCACCAGCGCCATTCCTTCTTCCATTGCATCGTCAATCTTCTTCAGGGCATCACGGGTTTCCTTTTCGGCCTTTTCCCCGTCATCCGTGTCAAAATAACGTGCGGCGGCTTGTTGCTGTAATTCTCCCATGGCATCCCGCGCGCGTGCCAGCGCATCGGCGGCATCCTTCACGTCGCCACGTTTTGCCTCGTCCTCGCTCCGCTCTCCGGGACGCCTGCTGTTGGGAGAGTTTGCCAGTGTCGGGGCCCCCAGACTTCCACTGCCTGACGCCGCAGATTCTCCTTGCGCGGCCATGCTACGCAATTCCGATTCGAGCTTTGCCACCTCGGATTCCAAGGTCTTTTGCGCGGCCTGAAACATCGCCAGAATCTCTTCCGGTGAGGCCGTGGAACCGCTTTTTCCGCTCTTGGGGTTGCCGGTTTGAGGAAGAAGCGAGCCGTCTTTGGCCATGCGGGAAGCAGTGCCACTTCCACCGGCGGACTCGGAAGAGGCCGAATCGTCTTGTGGGGCATTACTTTGCTGCACCTCGGAGGTTTCGTCCGTGATTTTCTGGGTGTGTCCTTCCTGCTGCGGTTGCTTCAACAGGAAGCGCTCGAAGCGCTTGGCCAGGGCTTTCTGTTTTTCACGGAGGGTGTCCAGTTCTTCCGCCAGTTTCTTCAGCTCCCATTGGACCTGTTCATCTTCGAAGCGGGTCAGGTGCACCTGCTCCTCCAGCTTGATGCTGTCCAGTAGGTCGCGCTGGCTGCCCCCTCCGGGAGGCGTCTCTCCTTTCTCCAATTCGTCTACCAGCTTTCGGGCGATGCGATAGGCGACCTTGGTGGGCTCGAGGGCATCTTCGACCCGTTCCTCCCGCATGGCGTCGCCCGTGGCAAAGAGTTCCGTGGCAAGTTGTCCCATTTCACGGGACTGCTCCGGTGTCATGCGGCTCTGGGAGGCGGATTTTATTTTGGCCACCTTGTCGGCGATGAACGCTGCATCGGTGGCGATGCCGCCGGCTTTGCGCTGCTCTTCTTCATCCAGTGGGGCCGCGTTCTGGAGGGACCAGGTTTTCTTCATGATGGCCCGGGTGTACTCGAGCACCTGAAGAAGGGTCGGAAGGCGTTCCCCGCCCTGCCCGCGAGGGGGACTGAAGTTTCCGCCCATGGATTCCGAAGCCTGATGCACGATTTGGTTGTACGCACGGATTTCAACGAAGCTCACTTCGCTCTGTGCGATGCCGTCGCTTTTCTTAAGGGCAGAAGCGACTTCCCTGGCCGTGGCATAGATGAGGATGGTATCGCCGATGCTGAGATCGTGCTCCTCCAGTTCGAGCAGGTGGCGGATGGTGGTCGACTTGCCGTCCCCTTCGATGGTGGCGGGGACGCGGACAGGGGACTGGCCGTCGATTTCAAGTACCAGGGCCGCTTCGGCGAGCCCGAAATCGTCTTCAACCGTGAATTCGAGGGGAATACTGGCCACGTTGGTCGCCAGATAGTCGGAGCCGGGGGAAACATAATCGAAGTGGGGGGCCTCGTCCTTAAGAAGGGTGACGTCCAGGGGGGGTAACGCGTCATTCACGAGGCCCTCCGCACTGGTCAGGGTGAAGGCCAGTGAAAGGGGCGCTTTCGCTGCGAAGGGATACGTAATCGTCCCGTCCTCGTCTGCCAAATGGGAGGTGGATTCCGCTTCGCCTGCCTGTACCGTGGCCGAGGCGATGGGCACGGTGCCATTAAGGCTCAATAGCACCTCTGCGCCTTCCATAACTTCAAGTCGTCCTTCTTCGATGGCTTTGTCGTAGGGCGCCAGGCCAAGGGCGGACGGCGGGGTCACGTGGGCGGTGAGCGATGCAAGTTCCGGCCGGGGCCGTACGCGAACTGTTCCGGTCTTGGACTGGATATCTGCCGTTGAAAATTGGAAGGTGTATTCGCCGAGGGGCAGTTGGGTCAGCAGGGCAAAGCGATCGGCACCGGCGTCGTCCTTCAAGGGGCGGAGGCGGATACGTTTGGTTGCGGGGGTTTCCCCGGTGTTGGACTGGGGAGTCAGCAGGAGATGGCCTTCCTCCGGGAGCTTGCCGCTGATGGTGGCGGCCATTTCGAAGTTGTTACGTTCGGCCACGACCAGGTCGGAGTCCGCCAGGGTGAGCGTGGTGGCAGGCAGGGGGGCGATCGTGGCGGTGGGTTGGATCAGGCGGGCGATGTAATGGGCGAAGTAACTGCCATTATTCCATGCCATCCACACCGTGGCCAGCGTGCCCAGGACGATCACCGCGAGGGAAAGGAGGCGTGGCCATCGGGGTACCAGTTGTCCCCAGTCGATTTGGGCCGTGTGCTGGTCGACCTGCCGAATCATAAAATGGGCGAGGGACTCGGAATAGGCGTAGTCATCGCGGTTGGCAAAATACTCGACGGTGGCGACCAGTTGCTGGTGGCACGAACTGCGGTGCTCGATATAGCGTGCGGCATGTTCCAGTGCGATGTGGCTGCGCACCGCCATGGCGAAGCGGTAGAGGGCGATGGCCATACCGGTTGCCAGCAGGGCGAGCGCGAAAGTGCGGGCCAGGGCACCGAAGTGCAGGTGATGGTCCAACCAGGCATAGAGCACAATGTAGAGCAGGATGGCTCCAAGGAAGGAGGCGATCCAGCGAAGCAAACTGGTCAAGGCCAGCCGTCTACGCACCAGGTCGACACGGTCGACAATGCGTTGCAGGGCGGGGTCCAGGGCGATATCAGACATGGCTAACGTACCATCCGGTTGGCGACGAAGGTTTCCAGTAGTAAGAGGCCCAGTGCGGCGGCCAAGGCCCAGGCGCTGAAATGGGTTCGGGCGGTTGTGTGGTTACCTTCCTGTGCGGTTTCTGCAGACGCCTTGCGAAAGAGTCGGGCCATGGCCCCCTGGATTTGTGCTTCCGTGGCGGGGGTCAGGTCGGTTTCTCCTGGCGGCACGTTGAGGCCCAGGTATACCGGGGCGCCCGGTGTCGTGGATGTGGCGATTCCAAGTTCGTTAAGCGGCGGTGCCCGAAGGCTGCCCTGTGCGAATTCGCCGTCCCGTCGCTGGCCTGCGGGGGTAGTGATAATGACGGAGCGATTCTCTGACGCAGAGGACGGGGCACAGGTAAAACGTATGGGCGCATCCGCATCGAAAGAGGCGACGAGCAGGGTGCCTTCGGTGCCCAACAGATAGCTGTAGAGTGGCAGGACCGCCGGCGACTTGGAGAGTCCCGAAAGGCTGTCATCGGCGCTGGTGTTGAGCAGTATGGTCTCGCCTGCGCCGGACTCCCGCCGATAGAGCAGGGCATCACCACTTTCCAGGAACCACTGGGCTTCGCTGTCAGGGGCCATTTCACAGGCGTACCAGGCATCGAAAACATAGCCTCCCAGGTCATAGTTTTGCAGCGCGCGCAAGGCCCCCGAAGCCTTCGAAGAGCGGGTCGGGGCCACGGCGGCCGTCAAGGTGATGGCGTTTTCTTTTAGTTCGAGCGGGTGGGCAGGTAAGAGGCCCCGGGTGTAGAGGGTCTTGAGGGTGCTTTCATCCTGTTCGCGTCCGAGGAAGGTGATGAGCTGTCCCCCGTCTTTAACGAAGGTCTCCAGGGCGTCCGATACACGTTCCAGGGCAGGGTCGGCAGCCGTTACGATGACGGTATCGGCCACCTGAAGAGAGGAAGGATCGAGGAGGCCATAGGGCATGACCTGGGTGGTAAACTGGAAGTGGGGCAAGGAATTGCCCAATGCGTCGAGTGCGGTCTGCACGAGAAAGGCCTCTCGCCGATTGGTGCAGAGAATGAGCACATAGGTTTCGCTGCGCTCGGGGAAGGCGACACCCAGATAGTGGTGATTGTCTGCCGCCAGCCCGTCGTTCGTTCGCACGGATACGGTTACCGGAATACTCTCACCTGAGGTGTCCTCATTGGGGAGGCGCAGGGTGACAGAGCCTCTGCGGCCGGGGTGTAGGGTGACCGGAGCGACTACTGTTTCCGAATCGCCGATATGGGCTTGGATCTCCAGGTGGGCGACTTCCGCTCCTTGATGCTCGAGCACGACGGCAAGTTGGAGGACCTCTGCGGTGGGTGCGGAGGGACGTACCGAAATGATTCTTCCGTTTGTGGGGGGCGTTGGGTCGGTGGGAAAGAGTGCCTCATAGTTGGAGACCGTCGCGGGCTCGCCGTGGCCGGAAATCTGACCTAACATGTGGGGCGTAAAGTCGCTCGCCAGATAGACGGATAGGTTGCCGGCGTGTTCGCCGGACGGGGGCAGGCTGTTCAAGAGATTACTCAGGACAGCGGTTGCGGGGACGGGCTCCAGTTGTTTCAGAAAGGCGACGGCAGTGGGTACATCCGCTTCCTGGAGCCGCTGCCCAGAAGCCAATCCAACGATAGTGATGCGGGCGTCTGCGGGCAGGGCAGCGAGTCGCTGTTCGATGGCGTTGCGGCTTTCCTCGAATCGGTTCTCATAGGCGAGGGACAGGGAGTCGTCTACACCGACAATTACCGTGGCCTGGTCTTCCGTGGCGGCTACTTTTTCTTCGAAGACCGGGCCGGCAAAGCCGAGGACGATGCAGAGAATGATGGCGCAGCGGAGCAGGAGGATGAGGATGTTGCGGAAGCGTCGCCGACGTTGGCTTTCCATTTCGCCGGCTTCCAGAAACTGCATCATGGTAAAGGGGATGCGTTTGAAGCGGGGACGGGCCAGCAAGTGGGCGAGGATGGGCCCCGCGATGCCTACCGCGCCGACCAGAAAGAGTATGTTAAGAAAGCTCATTTCCGCATCCGCTTTCGTTTGCCCAGATAGGCGAAGAAGGCCCGGTCCAGTGGTTTCGACGTGTCCAGTCGGCAGTAGTCGATCTGAGAGCGCCCGGTTTCTTTTTCGATGGACTCGAGATAGGCCGCTACTTTTTCCATGTAGGCCTCCCGTATCGCCTTGGGATAGACCTGGACCCGATTGTCGGACTCCATATCCTCGAATTGCACCAGGCCATCATAGGGCAGGGCCAGTTCCATATGGTCGAGGGTGTGAAAGAGAAGAATGTCGTGTTGCAGGAATTTCAGGTGGGCGAGGGCCCGTTGAATTTCTTCTTTGTCGTCGAGCAGGTCACTGATAAGAATGACGATACCCCGGCGGGAAGTCGTTTCTGCGAAGGTATGGAGCACGCTTCCCAGGTCGGTCTGGCCCGTGCCCTTACAGTGCTGGAGGGCCTTGAGAATGGCGTGGAGATGGGTGCGGCGGGACCGTGGGGGGATCTTGGTGCGGATTTTGTCGTTAAAAATTGTGAGGCCCACGCTATCCCCCTGGCCCAACATGAGGAAGGCCAGGGCCGCACTTAGGAAGCAGCCATAGGATAGTTTGCTGTAATCCGAATCGCCGGAGAAGGTCATGCTGTTACTGGCGTCCAGCAGAATGTGAACCGGGACGTTCGTTTCCTGGAGGAAGCGCTTGATATAGAGCTTGTCACTCCGGGCATAGGCTTTCCAGTCGAGAAAACGGAGATCATCACCGCGCTCGTATTGGCGATGGTCACTGTATTCCACGCTGAATCCGTGAAAGGGACTGGGATGGAGCCCGGAGAAAAAGCCCTGCACGCAGCAGCGCGCCACCAGGCTCATATTGCCCAGCCGGTTTAAGACCTGGGGATCGAGGTAGTTCTGTTTGGTTGTTGCCGCCATTTAACCCGTCCTGCCTGCCTTGAAGAGATGGAATTTGCTGCAATCACTCCTGGTCGTTTAAGCGGGTGGGGCCACCTGCTTAATGATGTCGGCGATGACTTCCTCCACGGATACACCGTCGGCTTCCGCATCGAAATTGGTGACTACCCGGTGACGCAGCACCATGGGGGCTACGTAACGGATGTCTTCATAGCTCGGCGTGACCCGTCCATTCATCAGGGCGAGTGCTTTGGAGGCCAGGGTCATGAATTGGCCCGAGCGGGGCCCCGCGCCAAACTTGAGGTAGCGCTTCGCCATTTCACTGGCGAGGGGGTCGGTGGGACGGCTGGCACGGGTGAGTTGCACGGCATATTCGATGACGGCGTCACTCACGGGTGCGCTCCGGACCAAGTCCTGGAACTGGACCAGATCTTCACGGCTCAATACGGGACGGAGCTGTGTGGCCTTCCCGGTGGTGGTGCGTTTGATGACTTCGTGCTCTTCGAGCGCCGTCGGGTAATCCATATAGACCATGAACATGAAGCGATCGAGGGCCGCCTCGGGCAGGGGATAGGTGCCTTCCTGTTCGATGGGATTCTGGGTCGCCAGGATAAAGAAGGGCGCGGGGAGGTCATGGGTATGGCCCGCAATCGTCACTTCCCGTTCCTGCATGGCCTGTAAGAGGGCTGCCTGCGTCTTGGGCGGTGTGCGGTTAATCTCATCGGCGAGGACAATGTTCGCAAAGACAGGGCCTTTGATGAACTCGAAACGGCGCTGATGGCTGTCGGGATCTTCCTGGATGATTTCGGCACCGGTGATGTCGCCCGGCATAAGGTCGGGGGTGAACTGAATACGGTTGAAGTTGAGATCAAGGGTGTCGGCCAGGGAGCTTATTAACAGGGTCTTGGCGAGGCCCGGTACACCTTGCACGAGGCAGTGACCGCCGGCCAGCATGGCGCACAAGACGGATTCAATGACCTGGTCTTGCCCGACGATTGCCCGATGCAGTTCCTTCAACAGGGCGTGATAGCCCCGATGGAAACGATTGAGTAACTCGGTGGCATCGCCCCCGTTTAAGCCCACTGGCTGTTGAACGCCCTGTCCCGCCATAGTCCCTACCTCCTCTGCCGTCTTGTGTTGAGAGTGAACCCACATTGGGCCGTGCCGCCCACACCGAGCATAACGCGTTTGAGGCGTTAGGTGTTGACACGTAGTGTGACACGACAGAGGTAGTACACCCCGTGCGCCGATAAATTCATCATACGCGCCGCTGTGCGTGAAGTCTATTACACGGGCGCCACAAAAACTATTCTTATAGTTCATGATAATGCCACAAGATGTCAGTGAGGTCAAGGACTATTTTGGGCGGAATAAGCGGCCTTGCCGGGTAGAATTCATGCGGCTATGCCGTTCCTGGGTTAGTTGTTGGCGCTCATACACTGGGCGCTGTGTGCCAAGTACTTTTTTAGTCCCGTAGGGACGACATAGCGTAGCCCAGGCGTGAGCGAAGCGAACCCTGGGATCGCTCGAATGCAAGAAGTGTTTAACCCCGAAGGGGTGGCATAGAGCTGTTGGGAATATGCCCGGATTTTCCTATGCCACTCCTTCGGAGTTCAGCCCTTTGTGGTCCGGTCTACCCAGGGTTACGCTCGTACCTCGCTTCACCGCTGGGCTACGCTATGTCGTCCCTACGGGACTAACTGCTTTGGCGCCGTACACGAGTTTGATGATTCGGCCCCTTTTCAGGGTTTTTCCACATACCCCCGGCTCTGCCGGTGTTTGCCAATCTGGGACGTTTTCATTAGGCGGGAAAGGCAGTGAGGGCGGAAGGGGCGCGGGTTACGGTCGTTCGATCGCAAAGACCTGGTCAATCCACCCATAGGCCATCTCCCGACCTTCCCGGGGGAAGCGGTGCTTTCCGGGGACGAGTTCGCCGTGGAATTGTTCTTTCTGGCCATAGAGGCCGTAGACCTGCTTCATCTGTCCGTAGATATCCGCCAGGTTTTCGGTATTGGGGAAAATGGTGTCTTCCAGGGTGGCCCAGTTGAAATAGGGACGGGGCGCGATGCAGGCGATGATTTCGTGCCAGTCGAGGGGCGCCTCTTTGATATCTTCTACATAGAAGCCCATGCGGGGCATGAGGGCGGTGAGATGGCTCCACCGATCGGGGCGGTTGTCCGTGCGAAGTGTGTTGAATCCACAGCTCGCGACGGTTAGTGCGAGGCGGGGTTCGAAGATGGTGCCCATAATGGAACCGTAGGCCCCATGGGAGTGGCCAATCACGCCGATGCGCGTTTTGTCCACCTCGGACCGGGATTCCAGATAGTCCACCACCCGGGAAAGGTCATAGTTCATCTTGCCGAAGAAGGACCACTGGGGGTGGCGGTCGTAGAGTTCCATGGCGTCGTGGTAGGGCTGGGTGCCGTCGGGAATGCGCTCGCCAAAGCCGATGGCGTCGGGTGCGATGCAGATGAAGCCCCGTTTGGCGAGTTCATCGGCGAAGGCCATATCGGGATTGCCTACGAGGCCGACGGCTTCCTGTTTGCCTGGGGCCTGGGTCTGATGCAAGACGACCATGGCGGGCGTGGGCGACGCGATGGGCGTATTGGGCAGCAGCAGGTAGGCGGGAATGGGGTCGCCTTGCTCGCCGGGTACCCGCAGGTGAATGCGTCGGTATTCCGGGAGGGCTTCCTCGCCGAGGATTTCGACGGGGCCTTCATCGCGAATTAAGGGGTCCGGTTCGCCGAAGAGGGTGGCGAGTGCGGCTTTGATCTCCGCCTGTTTCGCTTCCCAGGCATCGGTGTTGTCGATGGGGCCCTTCGCGCCTTCCAGTAAGGGCACGAGGTCGCTTCTTCCGGCCTGGGGGCGCACGATGCCCGGTGCTTCCACGTGGGTGGTAGACTGCCAGATTTCCCAGGTGAAGCCTGGCCAGGCCGAGGCGGGAAGGGCGGTGGCGAGTCCCGTTACTACGATAACGAGGGCGATGGCAAGGCGTGACATAAGAGGTTCCTTGGGCGTCCGGTTTTGCGTGGGGTGGCCGTCTGGGCTAGTATACGCCTTCGACCAACAAGCCGCATTTAAAAGGGAATCAGCATGGTAGCACAGGACGGGAAGACACTTGGAATCGGAATTATCGGCGCGGGATTCATGGGGCAGACCTATGCCCGTACCATTGCCACGCAGGTCACCGGGGCGACGCTGAAGGCCGTGGCGGTGGGAAGCCGTGCCCAGGGCCTTGCCGAAGAATACGACGTGGCCTTTGAAGAATCGGAGGAGGCGCTCCTGTCCCGCGAAGACGTGGATATCATCTGCATTGCGACGCCCCACTCTCTCCATGGCTTTCAGGCCTTGGCCGCCGCCAATGCGGGCAAGCACCTGCTTATTGACAAGCCCATGGCCTGCACCGTCGCCGAATGTGATGCCATCCTCAAGGCCTGCAAGGCGGGACGGTTACGTTGCGACATTACCTACACCCAGCGAGACCGTATCTGCAATACAGAGATGAAGCGCCTGATAGACGGGGGGACGCTTGGAAAAGTGCGTCACATTCACAATACCCAGGTCGTGCCCGATGGCATGAAGAGCACGCCCGCCTGGCAGTTAGAGAAGGAGAATGTGGGCATCCTGATTGGTCATGGTATTCACAATATCGACCAACTCCGTTGGCTTACCGGCCAGGAAGTTACGAAAGTGTTCGCGAAGGTCCGCTCTTTTGACCCTGATTACGACGTCGATTCTACCGCCGACCTTATAGTAACGCTGGAAGACGGCACCGTCTGCACCATCTTTTGTTCCTTTGAAGTGCCGAGCCCCGGGATCCCACGCACGGGCGGTTCGACCCAGGTAACGCTGGAGAAGGGGCTCATCGATTCCGATTGGTACGGAGAACTCCGTGTCGCGAAAGCGGGGGGCGCGTGGGAGGTCCTGGCGGAGCAGGAGAAAATCGACTGGGCCGGGAAGGGCTTTCTGGATCCCGTCCGGCTGAAGACCTATGCGACGGCGTTGCAACGCCTGGTGGATGGGGTTCATGGGGGAGACATGGAGGGCACTGGATGGGATGGGCGCCAGGCCGTGGCCATCGCGCAGGCCGCCTATGAGTCGAGTCGCACCGGGGTGGAAGTGTATATGTAGCGGGAGTGGGGGCGCTGAAGCCCACTATGGATTGTAACGTCTGTTTCGATCAGTGGGATCTGATCCCGTGCCACGCGATGCCGAGTAAAACGAGGTTTCGTGTGCGTGGAGGAGAAGTGAACTTATCCTTAACACACACGTTGAGCGAGGGCGTCTCGTTCCAGGGGGATAGGCGGACGCCCGAATAGCGTTTTCCAGTCTGGCTCTTCGTCAATCGTACTCCATGCACACGAAAGCTCGCAGGGCTCGCCATCGCGTGGCACGATGACCTTAAAAGGCCACGGTATCGTCATCCACGAAATACGTGTTCGATAAGGCTCAAGGCACCCGAATTCTCCTGCGGCGAATCTACGACACGACCAGCGGTCGCGTGGGATCGGGTGGCACGATATACCCGCCGTGACTCGCCTTCCCCCTTTAATTGTCCGCGCGCCCAAAAAATAGGGGCGACCCGGGTCCGTGTGGACCGGGGTCGCCCTTCCTATTTGAAACTGTTTTCTATGCCGCGTCCGCCTCAGCGGGACGCGAAATGTTCCGATGCCCCTTTGTGGGCGTGCCGGGCCTGCCATGCGGGGAAGTCGCGGTTGAGCAGGTCGTCGGGCCAGTCGCCATACCAGGCGTAGCCGGTGCGCCGTTCCAGTTCCACTTCGTCGTAGGTAGCGACACGGGTGCCGTCTCGCCGACAGAAGAGGGGTTCGTTGCTGTCGATGTCGTAAAAGCGGGCCCAGAGTGGTGGGGCTTCCGGGTCGGTTACCAGCACGCGGTCGATGCGGGTGGTATGGTTTTCAAAACGCACCGGCTCAATGGGCACGTTCTTAATCCGAAGACCAGCGAGTTGGGACGCTTCCAACCAGGCCACCGCGGCCGTGATGGCTTCTTCCACCCGGGCGTCGGGTTCCGGCAGGGACATGAGGAATCGCACCACATCAGCGCTCTCCCGGGAGCTGATAGAAGCCAGCTCATAGTTGCGCGCATCTACGGGGGCGAAGGTCTCGTGGTCGTGCTGTTGGCACCACGCGGTCTTTTTCCCGTCCACGACAATCTGAGAGGCCAGGGTGCATTCGATGGCCTTTTCGAGGGATTTGGCCGCATGGGCACGTCGGGTCTCATCGAGCCAGGCGAAGTGGGTGGCCTCCGACCGGATATCCAGCAGCAATTCCATGACGCCCGTCATGACGTCGTCGTTGAAAGTGATGGCATCCACATCGGCACCGCGCCAGCCGCCGGTGGGGCGTTGTTCGGCGAAGATGTAGTCCAGGCCTTTTTCGGCACCCACACGGAAGCGGGCTTCCCCCGTCGCATGATGGGCCTTGGCGAGGTATTCCACCTGCGGAAAGGTGCCGTGGTTATCGAGGGTACTGCGATTCAGCGATTCTCCCCGCAACTGACGCACGGTGGCCTCGTCGATGTTTGCGAGCCAGTCCAGATCCTTGGGCCATCCGCCGTCTTCGTTTTGATAGCGGAGGATGTTGTCGGCAATGGCGACGATTTCGTGGGGGGCGAAACGGGCATCGTTACGGTCGCGGCCATATTTCTTTTCCCAGTGGGAGATACTGTCGTGAAACAGTTTCGTGTTGATGGGCGTGTAGCGGGCGGTTTCGCCCGAGACGGGAATCGATACGGTCGTCTGGTAATTCGAGTAGTTGTAGAGCGGGTTCTTCTCGGTGACGAATTCCACCGAGGGGAGGGGGCTGTCGGACTGGGTGTAGACCCACATCTCGGAGGCATCCCACACCACGATTTCTTCCCGCGCATCGCCGGTGATGTCCATCACGGCGTTGGCCATGTCGGGATGCCCATCAGCGGGGAACCTGACTACACGCCGCCCCCAACCGTCGAAGACGCCGCCTTCGTCGACGTTGGCGGAAAGGATCCAGAACTCGCCGGGCTTTCCGGTCCAGTTGACGGGAAGACACATGCTGCCGTGTTGGGCGGGCTCGAAGTCGTGGTAGATATCGCCTTCGGCATCGTAGAAATGGACGATGCCCTGGTTGCCCCAGAAGTTGATGGAGATCGACTCCAGGCCGGGGAGGTCGGGACGAAAGTCCGCGATGGCCGGGTTCTGCACGTGGCCGAGGTAATGATGCTTGAGGATTTTGCCGTCCATATCGGCGAAGAACATACCCTCGTCACTGGCGGCACAGAGGAGGCGGGGGGCCTCGCCCACCTTGTAGGGCACAATGGCGACGCCGTCTGCGTGGTCTTTCACTTTGTCTTCATTGGTCCAGAGCTTGGTGCCGTCATCGTCGAAGAGGGTGTAGCCCATCATGACTTCGTCTTTGCCGTCGCCATCGACGTCGTAGGCATAGGGGTAGTGGCCCGTGTTGCACTGGGCATGCCACATCACTTCCAGTTTGTCGTTGAGGGCCCAGACACTGAGGTAGCGGTCTTTGATGATGATATCGGCATCGCGTCCCGTGCCCCGGAGGTCGCAGAAGAAGAGGCTGTCGCCGAGGATGCGGGGGAACTTGTCATAGGGCACCTTGGTGTTTGCCGGCATCTCGGGGGTGGGCGCGGAAAACTTCGTTTCGCCCGTCGCGCCGTCAGCCACGGTGATCACCATGTCTTTGCAGTAGATGACTTCGTTCTTCCCATCGCCATCGAGGTCGTGGATTTGGACCGCCACATCGTTGGTCAGGTGGTTTTTCCAGGGGTCGGGCTCGCCGAGTTGCCAGAGCATTTCACCGTCGAAGGTCATGGCCGTCATGCAGGCCACTTCGCTGTTCCGGTCCTTAGGGCCATGGTGTAAGACCTGCGTGAGGAGCACATCGATTTGCCCGTCACCATTCAGGTCGCCGAAGCGGGCGTTCCGCCCTACGCCAAAGTCTTTCAGGTCGAGGCGCTTCCACCGCTTCATGGTGGGGTTATTGGCCTGGAGGGCTGCTTCTTCCGCTTCCCGTGCGGCGATAACCGACTGGATGCGTTGGGCTTCTTCGGGGGCGCAGGTCACCGTCACGTCGTGAAAGAGGGTGGCCTGGTCCGCCGTAATGGCAATCTGCCCATCGGGGAAGACGTCGTCTTCTGCCTGGAGGGAGACACCGCCTACCTGGCCCTGGAGGCGATTTCCCGTTACGATCACGGAAATCTCGAGGGCCTTGTCGACGGCCCAATCCAGCGGGGCTTCCGCCAGGATTTTTTCGTAGGGCTTGTGAAAGTCGGTGGCATGCTGCACGAGTTTCAGCACCGCGCGCTGCCCGTCGACCCCAAGAAAGTAATAACACCGGTCGTTGCGGTAGCGGAAGACCAGGCCCCGTTGCCCCTCGTCGCTTTGGGGCGTCATGGTGACGGTGGCGGTGTAATCCTGCCAGGCCCGGTCGCCGGACATGAGCATGGGGTGGTAGAAGGTGTACTTGTTCTTGTAGAACTGGCCCATGGCGGCTTCACCGTCGGACTCCACAATGCGCCAGGCCCGTTGGGAGGGGATGCTGGAGCGAAAGGTGGTTACGGACCAGTTGCCCTTGGCCGCCGCTTCGGGGAGGTAGTGGTATTCCGTGTGGGCACCCACCGTGGAGGAAAATAATCCCGCAGGGTAGCTGCTGAAGTCATCGTCGAGCAGGGTGACGGATTCGCCCTGGGCGAAGGGGGCCAGTGCGAGCACCAGCAGGGGGGCTATCGATACAATGCGTTTCATGGGGACTCCCTCTATCGTTGTGTTGCGCAGTGGGGCGCTTCACTGGCCAGTGTCGTCATGTTTTCTTTCACCCGCTCCGCCTGCAGGGCATCCACCGTGAGATACTGGTGGGTGCCTTCGGGGTCGGGCGTCCAGGTCGTAAAGCCTTGCGCATCGTAGGATACACGCCCCTTCTCGGAGAGACCAAAATATCCCCGGTCGGGGCGCACGGCCCACAAGACGCTGGTCAGGTCCCAGGAGGGCTGGCTATTGTATTTGTTGTTGTACAAGCGGTTGGCTGCGGCCATGGGGTGGTCGGGCACGTAGTCGAAGTCGTGCATGATGGCCTCCTTGGGCAGGCGGGTCTTGAGGCCCACTTCAAAGCCACTGTAGATAATGGGTGTGGGCCAGTCGGTAGTGAGGCGCTGGGCTGCGGGCACGTCGAGGGCCACATTGTATTCTCGATGGGGCTTGTCGTTGTGGGGCTCGAAGGCACCGGCCATGACCGAGATGACCTTGACCTTCTTTTCGGCCAGCTCCCGACCGGTGAGGGGAGAGATGTCGTCTGCCGGGCTATCCAGGAGACGGGCGAGATTGGTGGAGAAGCCTACCTGCACGATGACCACGGAGCCGTCTGCCTGGGACGCCAGCGTCTTGCGCAGGAGGGTGGTGGCGTCGGGCGCGTCCTTACCGGAAAGGAGGTCGTGGGGATAGCGATAGGCGTCCCCCTGCTTTTCGGCGGCCAGGCCCAGAAACTTGCCTTCGTGGGGTTCGGGACCGTTACGCACCACGCCGATGGGGATGTCGCCGTGGCCATAGAAGGTGTTCAGCACATCCACAAAGGGTCCGGCCAGCTCGTGGTCTTTGGTGACGGTGACGGCCAGCAGTTCACATTCGCCCCGGGAGGCGAGGGCGTGGATCATGCCCAGGGCATACCCGTCGTCCACGTCATTGCCCATGTCGGTGTCGTAGATGATGGGAAGGGGCGGGATGGGTTCCGGGGCGTTTTCAATGACGCCCAGTCCGGCGATTCCAGCGATAAGTAGGGACAGCATGGGGGTTCCTCAGGTTGGTCTTACTTGGATACGGTGAACAGGTGGCGGGCGTGACGGGCAAGGGGAGGCGTGCCGTCGTCGCGCACGGTGCAAACGATATGGATGGTGTCGCCCGGGACGGCGTCGTCGGGTATGGTGACGGTTGTCGTGGCCGACGTGGGCGTATTCAGGGAAACGGCTTGGGTGTAGGTCGAGGCTTCCGCGTAGTGCCACCATTGGAAGGTCAGCCCATTGCCATCCGGGTCCGTCGTGCCGTGGGCATCGAGCGTGATGGCGTCACCCGCCTTGACGCTCCGGTCCAGGGGGCCGGACAGGGCGATGACGGGATGGTGATTGGCTTCTTCGACGGGCGCTACGCACCAGTCGGCCCGGGCGGCCCAGTCATTCTGAAATTCGATGGCCCAGCGGCCAATGCTGTGGGGGTCCGAGTTGGCTTCGTCCACCGAGCGCCACATGCCGTTGCTGAAGGCGAAACGGCCGCCCCAGCCCCCATAACGCGGATCTTCCTCGCTGCGCAGGCCGGTGTGAAGGACATGGAGAAAGGCGGGGGAGTCCCCCTCAGAACGAAAGCGGCCTTTCCTGGTCTCATAGGCCGCGCAGAGGGGACCATGCCCGGAGGTGATGTGGGTGCCCATCCATTCCGTCTCGAAATAGGGCTGGACCTCGGCCGACTGTTGTTGGTCCCACCGGTAGGCGATGATCCCGTAGGATTCATAGCCACTGCGTATCACTTGAATCGTGGGCCACGCACCGCGAATGTAGGATTTGTAGGTTTTGTCCTGCTCGGAGATGAGAAAGATGCGCGCCTTCTTCGCGACGGCCGCCATTTTTTCCGGATGCTTTGCTTCGATGGTCTTCAAGGCGCGGGCGATGGTGTTCGGACCGCCCCAGGCCTGGAGCCACACGGGGGCCGGGTTTTCGTCGAGTAGGACCTCCACAATGCGATTGGAGCCGGGGGTTTCCAGGGTCATTTCCCCTTCATAGGCGATGTTGCCCACGAAGACCTGTTCGCGCAAGTAGTCGGGGGTGGGGTAGTCATCCTCGTGGAGGCGCAGGTTGGGGTAGACGGCCGCGTAGTTGTCCAGCATTTCATCCAGCCAGACCACCGGTTCCCATTTCTTGGGGGCGTGTTCGCGGTCTCCCTTCCAATGGTGCTTGGAACTGGAGTGGATAAGGCCCAGGACCTCCACCTCATTGGTGTAGAGGAGGAAGCGGTTCATGGAACACCGGTCGTCTGTCTCTCCGTCCGTGGTGACGATAACCCGGGGCTTGGTGCGCTGCTCGGCGGCTGACGGGGATGCGTTCGCCACGGGGAAAATGGACGTCGTCCCCACGACAGCGACCAGCACCGGGAAAAGACCGCGATACGCCGAAGAAAAGAAACGGGAGAAGCTCATGAAATGGGATTCCTCATTGCAACGGGCCGCGCGCCCAACGGGGCGATTGAGACGACACTGCCTGCCGCCCTGCCCATCCTGCCAATACGTCTATGGTCTTCTACACACGAAGTGCACAAACGATTGTGCTATGCTAGAGAATGACCGTGCGCCCTGTCAAGCAGGAGGGCGGAGGGGTGACCACGGATTGAACGGAGCTCACGGATGGGGGATAGGGGGGAGGGAACTGCTGTTGATTTCGGCCCGGGTCGTGGACACGACGGCGTGCCGCAGCGTGTACGTGCACTCAGAAGTAGACACCCTTCAGGGGCGCAAACATTCCTGTCTGCGATAATGGTAGGGATGGGCAAAATGACTTCGATTCCCCGGCGTCTCCCTGAACAAGGAGCTTGGACACTGCCGCCACGGCGCGTTTTCAACCTGTCCGAGGCAAAGGGCACGGGAGAAAACAACCGCACCGGACCCAAGAAAGGGGGAGAGCCTACCCAACATCCCGTCTCCCCATACTGCCGGGACAGCCTCGCGCATCTACGATTGCCATTCATCCGTTGAACGGGCCGTTACATCCCCGGCCACTCGCTACCCGACGCACCCTTCAGCGCGAAGGCAGTCCCTGTGGGAACGCTCGCCAACGCGCGTTCCTGTCCCGGCGGCCGTAGGCTTAGCAACCCCAACCATGCGGAGACACCGACGCTCTCCCTTGGCCCCTCATCCTTGAGACCACGGGCGACTGTTATGTGGACGATGTTAACATCGGCCATTTCACGACGGAATACGCCTACGACGCCCTGGGCCGCCGTATCGAAAAGCGGCATGCCGATGGCACGGCCACGCGTTTTGTCTATGACGGTTCTCGCGTGGCGGAGGAATGGGAAATCTCCAGCAGCGGGGGTGCCAGTCTGTCCGCGAGCTATGTCTACGGCAACTATATCGACGAAGTCCTCACCATGCGCCGGGGCACGTCGGATTACTATTATCACGGCGACGACCAACACAACGTCGTCAAGCTCACCGACAACACGGGTACCGTCGTGGAGGCCTACGATTACGGCGACTACGGCCAGCCCGAGTTCTATTCGCCTCCGGCGAACCCAGGGCAAGCCACCGGTGCCCTGCTGGAGGTGTCCGAATCCCCATTCGGAAATCCCTACCTCTTCACCGGTCGCCGCTGGGATCCGGAATCGGGCTACTACTACTTCCGCAACCGCTTCATGGACCCGGCCCTCGGCCGATTCGTAAGCCGCGACCCCATCGGCCTCTGGGGCGATGCGGCGAACTTGGGCAATGGCTACACCTATGCCGCGAGTAACCCCTGGAGTGTGGTCGACCCGTTTGGGCTTTGTGGTGGTAATCAATCTTGGGCTGCTTGGCTTGATGGGCTTCAGTTGGGTCTTGGTTCTGCGGGTTTGCTGCCAGGCGTGGGAATCGTTCCGGACATGCTCTCCTTCGCGATCAGCGTTGTGAGGCTAGATTTTACTGGTGCTCTAATCGATGGCGGCTCTGCAATTCCGGGGGCCGGCCAGTTTGTTCGAGGTGGAGACTTTGTGGCCAAAGCGGGCCGGACCGCATTGAAGAATGGCGACGAAATTTCGGATTCCATACGGATTGGTGATGATGTGGTGGAAAATGTCACCAATGCGACGACGCACGCTGACGAAGTTCCCGTGATTGCCAAAGCGCCGACCGAGAGCGTCGGTACTGGAAGAACATACGAAGCTGGCGATATACTTCCGAGCGGTCGCAGCGCGGGCACTGGACCGGGAACGCCAAGGTCCGGGCAGGGGCCAGATGTTCCAGATGTAATACACGTTACACCTCAAGGTGTGGCGCTACTTCCAGACGCTAAGTATAGTATTCCTGAAAGCTATGTTGATAATCCGTATCGCCCCGGTAGCTACGGGGAAGTTGTAGATGGAAAGTTTGCTGAGAGATTGAGAATAGACCCGGCTACGCCGACCGGGAAGAGTGGACCAGAGTATTCACACTATCACTTGAACGGAGGTAGAGAACACTTTAGCCCTAAACGAAGTGATTCAGACCCAGGATTCAGATAATGAAATGTAAAGAATCGTTCAATGCGCTTCCGTGGCACGATGCAATATTGCTTGCTCTGAAAGTTGACCGGTCCTCACCCGGAAAGAATGATACTGTAGCACTGCTCATCGAATGGCCCGACGGGAGCGAGAATCACGTGGTATTCGAGAATTGCTATTTTTTAGAAACGAGAATGAATTTCGGAATTGTAGCGCCTGAGAGTGTATTAGCTGCTGAGTGTCTGACGGATTCAGAACATCTGTTAAGGGTCCGGGGAGTCTGGAAGCATTTGTTAGAATCGCTTGACCAATTGCACGAGTTCCGTATTCGCACCAACTCAACAAATAGTAGCCTTACAATCTGCGCCAATTCGTATCGAATTGTGAAGGAAGTTAATTAAGGGAGAACAAAGAGACAGACCATGTAGGGATATGATGAAGACTCTCATGATAGATATTACTTTGAATCAAGTCGCGCAATGTGTCCTGTCTAAAGCGGAGGCAATTGATTGGTTTGATTCTCAGCACGACGAAACTCAGACTGCAATAATTCAGGAGCTAGCATATCTAACCGCCCAGTCTGGGGTAGTGGGTTGCGACGTTGAAGACGCGATAGCTTGGTCCGAGCTGCGACCAACATTTACGCCGTGCGTGCTCTTGCTTAAGGCCGCTGTTAAGGAGCCTAAAGGGAGTTCTGTGTTAAGGGCGCAAATTCGTCATGTTCTGGGATTGCCAGTAAGCGAAAGAAGGAAATCATACCTTCTGCTTCTTGGCCTCTTCTGTATCGGCAACAGAAGGCAGCGGGGGCGATGTTCGGACCCGACGAGATACTGGTGGCACAGAGACCTGTCTGATCCTCAAACAGTGTCTGACATAGCTTCGGAATTCGATGATGAAGCCTGTCCATCCTGATAGATATAGGTACTACGAATGACTATACAATTCAGTTTTTATGCTACAGAGCGAGATGACGATTTGATTGCTTCGGAGTTGCTTTCCGGGAGAACTAAGGGACAGACTACGGAATAGCTTGCGAAATCCTGCCATCCAGTATAGGCTGAATCCATGAGCCGACTGGCCAGAGTCGTGGTGCCGGGCTTTCCGCACCGTATTACGCAGAGCATGGGAACGAGGTAAAATTCCGTGGCCAACTTCAAACACTACTGGGCCTAGTGATGCGTCCGAAGAAGCCAGGTAGACCAGGAAACGATGGGGGTGAAGGGTGAAAATGCGTAGTCCGTCCCTTGGTTTTCAAGGTGTGCGCCAACTTTTATTCGTAGTCTGTCCCTGAGTTCTCCGTGGCCAGCTTGAAGCACTACTGGGCCTGGTGATGCGTCCGAAGAAGCCAGGTAGACCAGGAAACGATGGGGGTGAAGGGTGAAAATGCGTAGTCCGTCCCTTGGTTTTCAGAGAGTATCGGAAAAGGTCATGCATTCAATGAGCATCGAAAGGATTTTTCTAAACGTGTTGGGGGAATCGTGAAAATTTTATGGAGCACGTGAGAGGCGTTATGGAAGACGGTGGTCACGACATCGCTGGAGATTTAGATCAAGGTAGAAGGTTTTTCTATCGAAGACATGACAACACTCTCGTGCTCTTTGATCCAAACCACCAAGACATGGGGACGATGTTTAGGCCAAGTATTGGCGAAGAGTACCTAGAGGAACTGTTTTGACGACGAAACTCAGCGAAAAAGAATGGAGGCTCTACCAGGACGCGTTAGCCCTGTTTGTAGAGAGCGAACGTCTCATGATTCGAGATGAGTTTCACGCTATTATGGGGGTTTGGCCCGAGGAACTCAGTTTAGCCTTAGGTGAATTCTTAGTTGAGGATGCGAGAGATCAGATTGAATTGCCTGACAGCCTTGTTATTAAATATATATCACTATTGGGGTGTGTTCTCATTGGTTATCCATTCTCTGAGAAAAATCGCGCCCGGATAGAACATGGACTCGGAGTTAATCGTGAAGGACTAGTAATCTTAAAACGTGAACTGCGAGTCCGAATGGGGTTTTCTCCGACAGGAAGACTTCGGCGTCAGGACGAGAGACCTTAGGAAGTTTAGAGCATCGAGTGCAGCGTTACTTCTTTCAATCGTTAATTTGGGAGAACTAAGGGACAGACTACGGAATAGCGTGCGAAATCCTGCCATCCAGTATAGGCTGAATCCATGAGCCGACTGGCCAGAGTCGTGGTGCCGGGCTTTCGGCACCATATTCCGCAGAGCATGGGAACGAGGAATAATTCCGTGGCCAGCTTGAAGCACTACTGGGCCTGATGATGCGTCCGAAGAAGCCAGGTAGACCAAGAAACGATGGGGGTGAAGGGTGAAAATGCGTAGTCCGTCCCTTGGTTTTCCCATAGTATCTCGGCGCGTAACTAAACAGTATTCTGTTTTTTGCAAGGATTGCCCCACGCCTTTCGACGCTTCAATTCTCTTGGAGCTGACCGAAATCAGAGTCACCCGTGCTTAATGCGTGCTTAAGTTGGGTCATGGAACAAAAAAGGCGATCCTCGTATTCTCAGAATCGCCTTTGTTTAGTATGGTGGGCGAGGCGGGAATCGAACCCGCACTCTCTTGCGAGAAACGGATTTTAAGTCCGTCGTGTCTGCCAATTCCACCACTCGCCCGTTGGCATCCATCGCGCCTCAGCGGGGGACGTCACGGTCGTTGTGGTGTCCGCCGACTGTGTGGCAGCAGGTCGTGAGACTATAGCCCAGCGGGCCGTGGCGGTGCAAGGTTTTCGTGTCGATTTTGGCCCTTTTCCGGCGCTTCGTAAAGAGTAAACCAGTCCCGAATCGGCGGCAGTGTTCCATGTTGCCACGAAGGCAGTGATTCGGGCGTTTTTTGCCGCCAAAGGGGGAACATTCGTGTCACAATGGTGATCATAGAAACAAACAAGGCTTGGGATGACGGGTTCGGGCGAAACGAATGCGGGAGAGGATCCATGCATGAAAAATTTCGTGAATCGTGGAAGGCGGCCGCCTACATTGCGAGCGGACTCCACACCGATTTCCCTAACCAGAAGTTGGTAGTGCAACAGCACTATCGGGACCGGCAGACGGAACGGATCTGCACCGCGAACGATGCCGGCCACGTCATCGAGGATTTCTGCAAGCAATTTCCCATGGCCACGGTGTATTACCACGGGGAAAGCAGTTTCGGCTTTATCGCCCAGGTCCGTTGCCACTGCAGCCACGAAAAGTCGCGGGGGTGCTGTCGTGACGGGCACCATCACCGGGCAAAGATTCTGGTAACCCTGGCCCCGGTGGAAGAAGAGGCGGAAGCGACGGGGTGAGACGGACGGTCTGGTTCGACCGCCGCTTTCGTGGGCGCTTGCGAGGGCTGCCCCCAGTCAACGAGGCGGATTCGTGCCCGGTCTCCCTTTGTCTGTTTCGTTCGGAGAGTTAAGATGCCGGGGCCTCTGGCCCCAACCGGGATGTTATTGTGACGTCCCTCCCCCAAAAAATACGCGCCGGCCGGCGTATGTTCCGGCCGACGCGTTTTACGCGTTATGGGATTAGAGACGTCCGAAGATTCCGTGCACGGGAGTCAGGGGGAATTCTTCCTGGGGCCACTTGAGAAAGCTGACGTGCCCGTCCAGGTAGAGGACATTGGCGCCACCCGGGATGTGATTGAAGCGCTCCGTGTACTTGGACTGATCGCTGATGACGAAGCGGTCCCACATGATCGGGATGGTGCTCTGTCCTTCGGCGCTCGCTGCCGCGTTGTTGATGTCGGTGATGAGGAAGCGCTCGATGCCTTCTCGAAGGCGAAGGATGGTGTCACCGCCTGCGGAGCCCGAAACAACGACACTCGTGCTCACACCACTGGCAGCGATGCCGCCGTCCACGATGGCCTGTACTGCAGCCTGACCCCCGATGCTGGAGTCGGTGTAGTCATAATCACTGTTGAGGATTCCGTCCACGATCTCCGCATCGGCCTGGATGCTGGGGTCTGTGTAGACCACTTTGCTGCTTCCGTTGGCCGTGTTGTCTGCCACATAGGTCGCGATGGTATTGCGGTAGGCCGCCCAGGTGCTGTCGTCATCGATGAGGTAGCCGTAGTACATATAGCTTTGCTGTTCGGCATTACCAATTGCACCCACTTCCAGCCCGCCGAAGTTGGGGTGCGTGGCGCACGGGTTGCAGTACGCACCATCGGGGCAATTCCACTTGTCCGGGAGCTCGCTGGCATTAACGGCGGAAGGGCACACAATGAGTTGGAGGTCCGACATGTACTCAGGGTATACGTGGGGCATCCAGATACCACCGCGCAGACGGCCGGGACGGGTCTGGCAGGAGTCATCACGAATGTACTCCTGATTCAGCATGCGGGGAAGGCGCTCGCCGCTGCTCTCGTTGGCGTACATCTTGACGACCAGCCCCCACTGCTTGAGGTTATTCTGGCAACTCGCACGACGGGCGGCTTCGCGTGCGCGCGCCAGTGCGGGGAGGAGGATGGCGGCAAGAATGCCGATGATAGCGATAACAACCAGGAGCTCTATCAGTGTAAAGCCCTTGCGACTATAAATTACTTTAGTTGTGGTCATGGTAAAAATCCCTCTGTTCAGTGTAGGTTACGGAATCGTAACGGGATGGTACTGAAGGCACAGGCTGCACGTAGCCCGCGCCGTAGACTCCCCTGCATGGGAGCAATTTTGTAGTTCACCGTCATGGATGGGCACGAAATGCCCATGTGACTGGTCGTGTTCACGGCATAGGCGTTCCTCCATTGTTCAGGTGTCTTTTCCTAAGCTCTGGGGACGGGCCTGCACCTTGAAGGGCTATGAACCGAAGCCGTTTCATCATGCGGGTGCCCACGATATTGCTTATCAGCTTACTTCAATGTGTGAAGTCTGCCAATGGCAGGAATTGACGTTCTTGTCTGCAATTGACACGGTAGCGAAGGCCTTTTGCGCGTGTTAGACGCCATCCGTTTCCCGTAGGTACCCGCTATTTCGCGGTTCTTTCGGGGGAGCCCGGACGGGTCTGAGGCCTCGGGTTGTTGGAAAGGGAACGTGATGGAGTCGCCCCTTTGGCGAAATGCTGTCGTAATCGTGCACCCGCCGGGCGCGTGGCCTTCAACGGTTTTTGCACGATCCACGTGTCTGCGTAGGGGAACAATCCCTTACGCGCCAAAGTCTAGCGCGGTGATGTTAGAGGGGGGTTATGGCGTGGTGATGCTTTGGTGAGAGACGCTACGGCGAGCGTGTGAGGGAGGGATGTGCGGCTTGAATCAGGCCCGTTGACGATGGAGTCCGCGATCGACCACGGCGGCCATCACGGCGGGATCCATGTTGTTGTCGAGGAACGCGGCGACCTTTTCTGCGACGGTCAAGGGCGACTCGACGGTCTCGCGGTGGTCGACGTAGAGGACGTCGATCTGGGGCTGCGCGTCGAGCCAGCGGCAGGCGCCCTCGAGGTGTTTTTGATAGAGCTCCGCCATGCGCACGTCATCCTGGGGGGTGTGATCGCCGCGGCGGAGGAGCATTTGTTGCTGGGAGGCCAGGACTTCGGGCAGGGCCCGCTTCATGAAAATTACTTTGTAGTGGTAGGTCAGGGGGGCCTTCAGCAGCAGGAAGGAAATGATCTTGACGACCTTTCCCTGGGCATCGGGTAGCCAGGCCTGGTCCGTGGTGATCTGTTTGACCCGCTCAAATTCGAAGTAGCCCTTGGGGTTGTCTTCGTCGGCCGTGCGAATCTGGTCGGTGAGCACGTCCATGCCGCCCGCCGCGAGCATTTTCATCATCATAGACGTCCCGGAGCGGGGGAGGCCAGATACGACGGTGATTGGAGCATTGGTGGATTCGGCGGCAGACATGTAAACTTGAACTCCCAAACGGAATAATACGAACATAAGCAAATCGGGTAATTTCAGGGGGCGAACGCTGGCAGCAGCCGTTTTGAGGTGCCATTCGGCCCGTGGTGTGCCTAAGTATAGCCTGTTCGGGAAGAGTGAACAAAATAGCGCCCATCGTCCGGAATCGGTTACTATTCAGCGGATGGCAGCTTCGGGGGATGCAACGTAAATAACGAAAGAGACTGCATGGAAGAAATACTGAGCGCCCATGAGGTGAATGAATATTTCGGATTGGGAATTCCCCTCTCTGCGGAAGCGCGCGAACGTTTTTCGCTGCCTGTAGATCTGGCCGCCCGGTTGGAAACGGAAGGGGCCGTGCGCGGGTTTCGTGATGTGGCCGACCAGGTGAATCAGCATCTGGATTTTGAAGCCCCCGATACCCTGGCGGTGCAACCGGGTACCCTGATGGGCGCATCGTTGTTGCTTTCCGCCATGCGATACCTTATTCACCGATACACGGAGGAGGTCAATGCCCGCGTGTTGCGGGATGCCCAATACTGGAGTCTGGAGCAGTATGGGCCGGATGTGGCCGAACATCCCCTCCAGCAGTTTCTGGCGCTCTATCCCGCGGATACCGTTTGCACCGGGCAGGAAAGCTCCGACGGCTATCTGGACCGCGCATCTCCCCTGTGGCCGCGACGGGACGGAAGTATCTGTGAGGTGCTTCTGCTGCGCCTGAGTATGAGTAATCCCGCGATGAAGGCCCTCCAGCCGCTATTCGACGATCGGGAGATTCGTACGCACAGTTCCTATCTCACCCAGGTTGAAAGTTTTCATACCTACTTAAAGGAGCAGCCTCCCTTCCCGGGAACGGGCCGCGATCTCGTTACGTTTCTTTATGCGCCCATCGTGGCCTCGCCCGACTCGCTCGAAGGGCAGTTGGCGCACATCCGGGAAGTCTGGGCACCGTTCCTGCCCGCATTCCTGCTGCGACAGTTGGTGGTGGCGACCGGTGTATTGAAAGAGGAGCACCAGTTTCGCGGGATGGGCCCTGGCCCTGCGCGGGTACTGCGTTTTGGCAGGGGCGCCGGAGGGGACGGTGAGGTCCTCCACGGACAGGACGAGCCCGAGGCGTTTTCGGTGGACAAGTTCTGGATGCCCAATGTGGTGTTGCTTGCGAAAACGGTCTATGTGTGGCTGGATCAATTGTCGCGTCAATACGGGCAGCCCATCCATACCCTGGATGCCGTGCCGGATGAAGAACTGGACAAGTTGGCACAGTGGGGCGTCAGCGGCCTGTGGCTCATTGGGATCTGGGAGCGTTCAGAATCCTCTCGCACCATTAAGCAGATGATGGGCAACGCGGAAGCAGCGGCCTCGGCCTATTCGCTTTTTGACTATGTGATTGCGGGCGATCTCGGTGGCGTCCCCGCCTATGAGAACCTGGCCCGTCGCGCCTGGGATCGGGGTATCCGGCTTGCCAGCGACATGGTGCCCAATCACGTGGGCATCTACTCCCGCTGGGTGGTGGAGCATCCCGATTGGTTTATTCAAAGTCACGAGTCGCCCTTTCCCGGCTATACCTTTACCGGCGCGAACCTGTCGCCGGATGATCGGGTGAGCATATTTATCGAAGACGGCTATTGGGAGCACCGGGATGCCGCCGTCGTCTTCAAGCGTGTTGACAACTGGAGTGGCTATACCCGTTACATTTATCACGGCAACGATGGCACGAGCATGCCGTGGAATGACACGGCCCAGTTGAATTACCTGATTCCCGAAGTGCGGGAGGCGGTCATTCAGACGATACTTCACGTGGCCCGTATGTTCCCCATCATCCGATTCGATGCGGCCATGACCCTGGCGAAGAAGCACTACCAGCGACTGTGGTTTCCAATGCCGGCCGATGCGGGAGCGATCCCCTCTCGCGCCGAGCATGGCATGTCCCGGCCTGAATTTGATGCCGTCTTTCCCGTCGAATTCTGGCGTGAAGTGGTGGACCGGGTAGCGGAGGAGGTGCCCGACACCCTCTTGCTGGCCGAGGCGTTCTGGTTAATGGAGGGCTATTTTGTCCGTACGCTCGGCATGCACCGGGTGTACAATAGTGCCTTCATGAACATGTTGAAAATGGAGGACAACCAGGGGTACCGCCAGACCATTAAGAATGTGCTGGAATTCAGTCCGGAAATCCTGCAGCGCTTCGTTAACTTTATGAATAATCCCGATGAAGATACGGCGGAGGCGCAGTTCGGCAAAGACGACAAGTATTTCGGGGTGGCGGTGTTGATGGTCACCATGCCGGGGCTGCCGATGATCGGTCATGGTCAGGTGGAAGGCTATACCGAAAAATACGGTATGGAATACCGGCGGGCCTACTATGACGAATCGCCCGATGAGGGACTGATTCAACGCCATGAGCGAGAAATATTTCCCCTCATGCGGAAACGCCACCTCTTTAGTGGGTCTACGGACTTTGCCTTTTTCGATTTTGTCACGTCCGATGGCTATGTGGATGAAAACGTATTCGCTTACAGCAATCGGGTCGGTGACGCCCGCGCGCTGGTGGTATACCAGAACGCCCATGGACAAACGTCGGGACGGGTGAACTGGTCTACGGCGCGGAATGTGGGGACCGTGGATGACGTATCCTTGCGTCAGATTTCGCTGGGCGAGGCATTGGACCTGCGTTTCGACGATAATTGCTACTACATCTACCGCGATAGTCGGACGGGGCTCGAGTATCTGGAGCATGGTGCCCGGATAAATCGTGAGGGACTGTATCTTTCGCTGGGACCCTATCAGTATGTGGCCCTCCTCGATTGGCGGGCCGTGTACGACATGGATCTGAGCTGGGGAAAACTCCACGCGAATCTTGCGGGCCAGGGCGTGCCGTCCATGGACGATGCCTACCAGGAACTGCATCTCGCACCCCTCCTGGGACCCTTTGGGGAGTGGATGGATGCCGCGCTCCTTCGCGCGATTCATACCCAGCGCGGTGCGCTGAGCAAGGTGCCCGAGTTTGAGGAGAAGACCACGCAATTTGTGGCGGCCCTCAGCAAACGGCTGGCGGTTGACGTGGATCAAGCGGTCTTCGTCTCTCATATTCAATCGGATCTGGATGCCATTTACGCAGGTGCCGCGGTGCTTAAAAAGGCCAAGGCGTACCCCGCGTTTCGGAAGGCGCTGTCCGCCCAGTTCCCCCTGGAAGATCAGGAAGACCTGGCGGCCTATCGGGTTCTTCTGGCCTGGGCGATGGTGCGACATCTGGGGAGTGTATTGCCGGGCGACGGGGGAGAGCACGGTGTTCCTGCCCACAAGATTGCCGCGACCAGTGGCGCCTGGATACGGGAATGGTTTTTGCGCAAGCATATCGCGCAGGCCTTTCAGGAGTTGGGTGCCGATGGGGAAGCTGCGGCGCTCGATGCCAGTCTGGTGCGCATTTGCGTGACCCATGCCCACCATATAGAGGCCTTGGAGAACGAGATTTGGGGGCCCTTGATTCACACGATCTTCCGCGATTCCGATGTCGAGTTTTTCCTCGGGGTCAATACCTGGCAGGGTCGTGAATGGTTGAATCCCGAGCGCCTCACCATGATGTTGGATGGGGTGATACGGTCGTTGTTCGTGCGGCAGTTGGCCGATGATGCCCTGGACTGGGAGCGGCTGGTATTGGCACGGGATGCCGCTGACACGCTGGAGGAGGCGGCGGAAGGCACGGGCTACGACTATGGCTGGATGCTGACCTCCGTAAAATAATTTTTTCCGCACCCCCAACTACCCTATACGTTGATTTGCCTGCCGACAGGCGGGCCGTCTTATGGAGAATTTTTCCCTCATGATGCACCTCACTCTTGTTTCTCGCTTGCTGCTCCTTTGCGCCGTTCTCGTCGGAGGGGGGGCAGGTGTAGCGGACCCTATCGTGATCGCCCACCGCGGCGCCAGTGGTTATCTGCCAGAACACACCCTCGAAGCCTATTCGCTGGCCTATGGAATGGGCGCGGATTACATTGAGCAGGATCTGGTGCTTACCAAAGACGGCCACTTTGTGGCGCTGCACGACATTCACCTGGAAGGAACGACCGACGTGGAGTCCGTGTTCCCCGACCGAAAGCGGGAGGACGGGCGTTGGTATGCGGCCGATTTTACCCTGGCAGAGATAAAGACCCTCTCTGTTCATGAGCGGTTGGGAAATCGATTTCCGGTTGGCAAGGCCCATTTTGAAGTGCCGACCTTTGAAGAGGCCATTGAGTTGATTCAAGGTCTCAATACGACCTTGGGACGAAATGTGGGAATCTATCCCGAGCTGAAGGGGGTGGCCTTTCACCGTAAGGCTGGATTCGATCCGGAGGCAAAGGTGCTGGACGTATTGACACGCTATGGCTATACCGGTGCCGATGCCCGTGTATTTATCCAGTGCTTTGAATTTGATGCGCTGGAACGCTTGCGGAAACTGAAGACGGAGGTCCCGCTTATCCTGCTGATATCTAACGACAAACGGCAGGCGGGGCAGCGGACCAAAGAGGGGTTGGCCACGGTGTCGAAGGTGGTGGATGGCGTTGGCCCCAGCAAGTCTATCATTGAGAAGAATCCTGCCTTTGTCGGATGGGCCCACGAAGCGGGGCTGGCGGTACATCCCTATACGATTCGTAAAGACGATGTGCCGGAAGCATACGAGAACACAGAAGACGAGCTGGCCGCGTTTTATAACACCTACGGTGTCGATGGCGTCTTCACCGACTTTCCGGATAGTGTCCGTGCTTTTCTTGATGCCCGTCCCACACGATAGTTGCTACACCCAGATGGCCCCCTGAGAGATCGCACTCAGCGCGGTACTGCGCTATCAGGCGGCAACAAGGTTCCGGGGCACATAGTGGGGAATGTCATCTGGGAAAAGTGGCTTTGGGTAACAAGCGTGCCGCGCGATCCCCAAAAGGCGAGTATCAACGAGTCCTGACGGGTTCGTGCGTATGTCGTCGTGCTGGATCTACCAGGGGCCCAGGCATTCCCCATCGCGGCTACCCCAAGCGCACGAACCCTCGTGCCTCGGGATCGCGCGGCACGTCCGGTCTCAATTAGCTTGAGAAACAGCGATACGCCCCCATCGTTGGCCCATGAATAAAAAAAGGTTCGAGGCCTGAGTCTATCAGGACCTCGAACCGTAAGGGGGATGGGGTCGGGTAGCGACCGTTGCACGGGGTCTGTTCGTCTTGTCGTGGCGGCGGTGTGTTGACCACCGTAAGACGTACTACTTGGTGGCGACGCCGTGGATTTTGAAGTTGTCGAAATTGCCCGTATCGTCGAAGGACCCCACACCAACCGTGCCATTGAGGAACGTCTTGTCGACCGTTTCCATCACGGGCTCATCCATGTTGTTGAAGTAGACCTTGATCGTGCCGGCCTTGGTGTCCCGGGCGATGCGAATGTGGTGGTATCCCTCTTTCCAATCGGTGCCGTCGGTGCGCTTCTGCGCGATGCTCACCCGGGGCGCGCCATTCACGAGAAAGATCGAGTTGGCGTGGTCATCGGCCTTGGTGGCCAGGTGCACATAGTAGAAGTGAGAGGGATCCTGATAACCGAAAAAGAAGCAGAGATCACGGTGCCCATACTCGCGCCCGGTCTGACGGGCGTCCACGTCGAGCACGAAATCCGTCACGTCTACATCTTTAACCCGCGCAATATTGTGGGGAGAGCGGACCGGGGCTTCATAGTCGCTTTTTCCGAATAGGGAGAGGCGCTTATCGCCTTCGTCTTCCGCAATTTTCCAGGCCTTGGGATCGGTCATGGTCCAGGCAGCGAGGTCCCCGGAAAAGTCGGTTTCGAAGAGCAAGGGCAACGTTGGTGTGGTTTCTTTGGCGTCGTTGGCCAGGGCAACGGGGGTAATTGTGGTCAAGAAAAGCAGTGCTACGTGGAAGGGGATACGCACGGGTAAATTCCTCTGGTTGAGTACAGGTCAGGGGTCAACAATATACAGACGCTCAGTGTAGCGAAGACGGGGCATGGGCGCAAGGCGCCGGTGTCTCGTGGAGCACCGCCGACCTGCTAGGGCGACACAAAAAAATCCCCTCCGAAGAGGGGATTTCAGCAGGCGGTATCTTAGTTGAGTGTTTCAAAGGGCGGGGGGTTGGGGCCCAAGTGATAAATCTGCACTTTCATCAGGCCCGCTTCGCTATCGAGGCGGCGCATGGCGGCAAAGGAGAGGTCAATGACCCGATCTTTTACATAGGGGCCACGGTCGTTCAGTTTGCAGATGACCGATTTGCCGTTTTCCGCCAAAACGAGGTAGTAGTGGCCGAATTCGCCGTCCAGCATGGCACAGGTAAGGAGGTCGTCCCGGAGGGGCTCTCCAGAGGCGGTAAGGGCGCTGCTGCTCGCTACGGTATAGTAGGAGGCAACCCCCTCGGCGACCGGCTGCAGCGGTTGCTGCGACAGGATCATGAGGGCAATCAATTCAAACATGGATACTGGTCACTCCGTGTGGCCGAAAATCCTGTATCTCACACACACAACAGGATAATCGAAACATCGGCTGAATCAGGGGGCGCATTGCAAAAGGGTTGCAGCGGTGCGTGGAGGGGGTACACGCACCGGGCTGTCACAGGATTATCAACCTGCTGGACAGCGTCGCCCAGTCGTCTTATAGAAGAGATAGATTAACTGCTCTTTGTAAGCTCACGTCTGATGGACTCTAAAACGCCCACCGCTAATCGAACTTGTGCTCGGTTTCCACTGCCCAAGACCGGTATATCCCAAGTATAGCGTCTTTCGGGCGTGTCAAAAATTACCATTGCCACGCCGTCATCCGATGAAAGATGGCAGACGAGCGTGCAGTTAGCCCCAGAGTGTAGCAGTTTCTCGATGGCTTCGTCAAGTGCGATGTCGCCGTCGCGGTGCGCCCGTCCGGGGGGCACAATACGCCCTTCCGCGATGACTTCGTGATCGGCCTGTAGTAACCGTTGGGCGATCAGGCCACCAGTGAGGGACTCCGCGATACCGAGACGCCAATCGCGCGCCCTGAGCAGTGCGGCGACTTTGCCTTCGAGTACATCCTGCTCTTCACCCATAATCCGACCATCGAGGCGTCTCGCCACTTCGGCAGCCACGGGCTCAATGAGGGTGCGCGCGTGGGCTTCGTCGTCGGCTTTCGCCGTGATGCGAATCCGCACAAACTCGGGCGAGGCCAGCAGGCCAACGGTCGGGTTGATGGCGTCAATCATTAGATCGCCGATGAGATCGTCGACGGCCGACTCACCCATGCCACACACTTTCAACACATGAGAAACGACCGTGCCGGAGATCTTGAATTTCTTCTTCAGATAGGGGAGCACACTGTCGTGCAGCATGGCCTTGAGTTCGTGGGGCACGCCAGGCATGCAGATGATGACGCCTCGCTCGCTCTCGACGATGACCCCGGGCGCCGTGCCGTTGGGGTTTTCAATGGCGATAGCCCCTTTGGGCAACGTTGCCTGCTTCTTATTGTTCTCGGTGATGGTGCGGCGGGCGTTTGAGTAACGCGTCAATATGGTTTCATACAGCGATTCCCGAAACTCCATGGGAAGTCCGAGGAGCTCCGCAATCGACTCTCGTGTTATATCGTCTTCTGTCGGGCCGAGGCCACCACTGCAGAGGATAACATCGCTTCGATCGAGTCCGGCGTCCAAAGAGGCCATAATACGGGCTTTATTGTCGCCAATGGTGGTCTTCTGGTAGCACCCGATGCCGTGCTCAGCCAGGACCTGTGAAATGTAGGTGGAATTGGTGTCGTGTATCTGACCCAGCAGCAGTTCGCTGCCGATCATCAGTAGTTCGGCATTCATGACGAGGTATTCTCCGAAAGTCGTGGTATAAGGACCCTATGGTACCACGAACAAATGAGGGGATGGTGCGCGCGATGGGGGAAACTCAGACTCCCATCATGATATTGGCCCGCGATATTTTTTCGATGGCAATGGCGAAGCCGGCGGTGCGCAAATCAGGAATATCCTTCCGGCTCAAATACACTTCCCGCATCTGCTGATAGGCTTCCCGCATCGTATCATCGAGTCCGGAACGCACGAGGTCAAGCTCACCCGCGCCATGGCGAATGCGATTCGCCAATTCGTTGGGGACGGATTTGCCCGACATGGTCTCCAGGGCATTTACGATATGATCGCCCCGGGCCTCGTCGGCCCGGCGTCCGAGTCGTCCCAGGCGGATGTGAGAGAGATTCTTGATCCACTCGAAATAGGATACGACCACACCACCGGCATTGAGATAAATGTCGGGGATGATGACAATCCCGCGTTCCCGCAGGATTTGATGGGCACCATAGGTCACGGGGCCGTTGGCGGCTTCTGCAATCAGGTTGGCCTTGATACGGGGCGCGTTTGCCGTCGTGATTTGCCCTTCCATGGCCGCCGGAATCAGGATGTCACAATCTTCTTCGAGCAGGGGCGTGCTATCTGGCACAAAGGTACCGCCGCCGAAGCCTTCAAAGGTTCGATGTTCCAATTGCCACTGTTTGGCAGCTTCCACGTCGATACCATCGGGGTTGAGGAGGGCGCCGTTGTATTCCAGGATGGCGATTATTCGGGCGTCGTCCTCTTCGTGGAGAAACTTGGCCGCTGGGTAGCCCACCTTACCCAGGCCCTGGATGATGATGCGCTTACCGGCCAGACCATTGTCCAGGCCCGCCCGGTTGACGTCTTCACTGTGGCGGAAGAACTCCCGAAGTCCGAGTTGGACGCCCCGTCCGGTTGCTTCGCTGCGGCCGAGTATGCCCCCTTGATTGACGGGTTTTCCGGTGACACAGGCCATGGCGTTGATATCTGTGGGCGCCATACGACGGTATTCATCGGCCATCCAGGCCATTTCCCGTTCTCCCGTCCCCATGTCGGGGGCCGGTACGTTGAGGCTGGGGCTGATGTAGCCCTTATTGGCCAATTCCCGGGCGAAGCGCCGCGTTATACGCTCCATGGAGGAGTCGTCGTAGTCGGCGGGATTTATCTTGAGCGCGCCTTTGGCCCCGCCGAAGGGGACATCGACGATGGCGCATTTGTAGGACATGAGGGCCGCGAGGGCTTCGACTTCCTCCTGATCGACGACTTCCGAATAGCGGATGCCCCCCTTAACGGGGAGGAAGTGCTCGCTGTGGACCACGCGCCACCCGGTGAAGACCTTGTATCCATCGCGAAAACCGATGGGGAAGCGCACCATATAGACGGAGTTGCAGGCTTTGATTTTAGCCCCCAGGCCGGGCGGCAAATCGAGGCTCTGCTCGGCCATATCATAGTAACGGTTGACTCCTTCGAGGAAGCTTAATTCACTCACATCCATACTCCTGGTTAGACTGCGGCGCGCTCTCTACGCAGCCCCATCATAGGCGAAGTGCACGGGCTTCGCAAGAATGCGATGGGCAGACGGAGCCGACGCAGGGGCCTTGCCCTTAACAGGGCCCACATTAAACAGGTATACTCACGAGATTCCCCTTTCTATGTCACTCCAACTTCCCACAGAATTGACTGAATTTTAATGGTAGTACCTTCTGAAGACCGCATGCTTATTATTGGGGCGGGGCCGACTGGACTCGCCATGGCCAGACAACTGAAAGAGGCCAGCGTACCCTACGACCATGTTGAGGCCACCGATGCAATTGGGGGCGTGTGGTCGCACGGTGCCCACCGGGGCATTGAACTCGTCACCTCCCGCAAGACGACCGCGTTTGCGGAGTTTCCCATGTCGCGCAAGGTCGGCGTCTTTCCGACACGAGACGACATGCGGGACTACCTGCGCGCCTATGCCGAACACTTCGGGCTGGCAGATGAGATTCAGTTTCTCCGGCGTGTGGTACATGTGGCGCCTGCCGAAGGGGAACGTTGGACCGTCAAGTTTGAAGCGGGACATCCTGTTATTTATAAGGGGGTCTTTGTCTGTAACGGGCACCACTGGGATCCGAGGTGGCCGACCTACCCCGGTGAATTCACGGGGGACTTTCTCCATGCCAGCGGTTTTACGTCTCCCACCCAGTTTGCGGGCAAACGGGTATTGGTGATTGGTGGTGGTAATTCCGCGTGCGACCTCGCGTGTAATGCAGCCCGGGTAGGACGTCGTGCCCACTTGAGTATGCGACGGGGCTATTGGATCATGCCCAAAAAAATCTTCGGCATTCCCACCGTCGAATACATCGCACCCTGGCTTTCGATTCCCTGGCAACGGCGTGTGCTCAAGGCGCTCCTGCGCTTGCGCGTGGGTAACTATCAGCGCTATGGGCTTGCCACGCCCGACCATGATCTGTTTGAGCGCCACCCGACTATCAGCAGCGAAGTGTTGCGGCATTTGCGGCGGGGAGCCCTGAAGGCCCGTCCTGACATTGCCCGTTTTGATGGGCGGATGGTCCATTTTACGGACGGCACCTCCGATAGATTTGATGTGGTCGTGTGTGCCACCGGCTACCATGTAAGCGTGCCCTTTCTGGCGGAGGGACTCTTCGAGACCAAGGGGCCCGTGGCCCAGCTGTATGGTGGGGCGCTGGTCCCCGATTACAAGCACCTCTACATCATGGCGACGGCCCAGGTGCGCTCGGGAGTTGGCCCGGTCATTGGTCCCTATGTGGAACACGTTCGCCTGTTAATGGAGCTCCAGGACGACTTGGTGTTTCCCTTGAGTACCATCATGAAATCGCTGGGTGAACGGCCCCCCCGAACCCACCTTTTCGACGCCCACCTGGCCATACAGAAGATGGGGGCGGCGCGGGAAAAGCTTCCCCCGGCAGCCCGTCAGCAAGATGCCCGGTTGCAGGCTGAGGGGACACGAGATTTTCATCGGGTGCTGGATTCACCCGCCGTCTCCGGGTAGGTTGGAGGTGACCGGGGCGCTGGTGTTGCAAACGGGGAGCGAATAGTGTAAAAAGTGATTGTGAGGACTGGAGAGAGCCGCGATGCGGACCAGGCCACCGAAACCCGTGAATCGCGTGACCGGGGAGATTGGGATGAAGTATCCGCAGATCACCATGTTGTTTTCCGCCTATGACGCCTTTCGGGATTCCTGCCGCAGTACGTCGGTGATGGAAACCAATGGGGTCTCCATCAGTGGCTGGCCCGACGGCCCCTTGCACGAGATGACCCTGGATGATGGCGTCGTGATGAAGGTCGGCCTGCCCAACGGTAGTATCAAGGCCGTGGGAATGAATAGCCCATTGGGCCGCCTGGACCGGTATATTCATACCACCCGACGCCCCGATCGGACGCTGGAATCGCTTCAGGCCCATACCTTTCACCTCAGCTGCTGGTATGACACGTATCGGGGGGATGGGGTGGCGGCCACCTTGGACATGTTTCGTCTTGCCGAGATGTTTGCGCCGCTGGGGCTCTTGGGCGTCGTCCATGGCAATGCACAGCAGTGTTTTGACACCACGTCCTTATCGGAAGTGTTACGTGAAGTAGTGGACGGGTCGCCTGAGGCCTGCCACGAGCGCCTTATCAACGTTTGTCCCCTGCATATCCACGACGTGACCTATTATGTGTCTCGGGGGGCGCGGGAACTCGGCAGTCAAAATGTGGCGCTGGTGGATGGGGCAGACCGCCCGGAAGCACAGATGACGTCCCTCCTCTTTCAGGTGTTGACCCACTTGCGACAGGGCAGCGCCTTGAAAACGGGCGAACGCGTTACACTGGGCGACGTAGAATTGGAATCCTTGCCCCTGCTCGACTACAGTGAATACATCAGGGCAGATGAGGCGGATGATGTGTTGTTGCTTCGCCCCTGCTCGTAGTGCTATCGAGGGAGTGTGTGACGTGTATTTGGTGACGTGTTTCAAGGGCCTGGTATTTATCGGGGCAATGATGTTTGCGGTGGGGGCGCTGGCGACGGACCCCGTGGCCCATTGGGCGGCGACGGCGGAAGTAGGGGACAGACTGCCCAACAAGGTGACACCCGAGTTGGCCGGGGGCCTTCATGGTGTGGATATCCTCTGGCGGGTGGAAGATCTCATCGACCATCCCAGTGCGTGGTTTGGGGGAAAAGACAGCTATGTAGAAGTCCCCAACGCGCCGGTGCTGAACCCTGAGCACCTGTCCCTGACGGTTTGGTTTAAGTTGCCCGACGGCCAGGTCTTCAATCAGAAACCCCTCGTTGTGAAATCGGCTCCGTCCCACGAGGGAGCCATGTATCAGTATGGACTTTTTCTTTCCGATGACGTGGAGTATCCCAGAACCCTGGCCTTTTACGTGAGTCTGGGCGGAAAGCTCGTCTCCCTGGTAGTAAAGGATGTTGCGTTGGAATCAGGGTGGAACCGCGCGACAGCGACCTATGATGGCGCGGCCCTGCGTCTCTATTGCAACGGCGGTCCGGCGGGGGAGGCGGTTCCTGCTACGGGGGCCATTGATGCCTACGACACGCCCCTGCTTCTGGGAGCCTATGGGAATCTCCCCAAGACGGAAGCCTATTGCTATGAAGGCTACATCAGCGAAGTACGGCTCTACGACGCGGCCCTGGATGTCGCCACGCTTGCCGCGTCGTTTGAGGCTGAGGTGTCGGCCTACCCCCAGGGCGGGGAAGCTGGTGGGCTGACCCCCTATGCGACACGGCTCAATGAAGCCCTGGAATCAAATCGGGATGTCTGGGGCGAGGCCCTTATTGCCCAGGGGGGTGCCACCTATGAAAACATGAAGGACATACTCCACCCCCTCTTTTTTTCCACGGGACACGCCTATACGGAAATGGGGGTGCACAATCTCCTCTTCGGCAAGAGTGGGGGTGAGCCGCCTTACCTGGTGCCCCTGGCCGATGGCAGCCGTATTGCGGCGAATGTCTATCAGAGTGAAGATTTCCTTGCGTGGCGTGTGGGATCAAACAAAGAGGTTTACGGGAGTGTGCTGGAGCGCTTGAACGGCCCTTACCTCGCGGAGAACTACCTGCCCATATTGGAAACGGGCTACACGGATCGCAGCGGAAATCGCTATCAGCAGACCAGTTTCGCCGCCGAAGTTCCGGGCCACGAGGGCGTATTGGCCTTTGTGCGCATGGAAGTTTCGGTACTCGAAGAGAATGATACCGCCGAATTGTATCTCGATTTCGGGGATGACGCCGGGAGTCGCTGCCGTGTTGACGTGTCCGACGGCTTTCAGCGCGTCGATAAATCGGAGGACGGCATTGCCTGGACCGTAGCGCCGGGCACCCACACGCTCTATGTGTGTTGGTCGCCGGAAGCGCCGCTCAATGACGGGATTCAAGTTTCCGCAGCAGGCTATGAATCGGCCCGGGAATCCATGGTGGCTTACTGGACAAAAGAATTGGCCCCCGTGATGCGTTTCCAGGTGCCCGAAGCCCACGTCATGGATGTGCAGCGGAACCTGCTCATGCAGAACCTCATCCTGCGCTGGCGCTATAGCCTGGGCTCCGTGGTCTATCACGACAGCTTCTACCAACCGGAGAGCAGTGACGCGGTGCAAACCCTCGGCGAGTTTGGTCATCCCCAGGCCTATCGCGATGGGCTGGGTGCCCTGCTCGACATGACCAAGGGCGAAGGCTACTACATTAATTGGGAGCGGGGCGAAAAGCTCACCCACGGCGCGCACTACTATTTCCTCACCCGTGACGCCGATTTCATTGCGAAGCACACCGAGGCCTTCGTCGAGATTTGCGAAATCTTCAAGCAGCAGATGGCCGAAGATGAATACGGCCTCCTCACAAAGCAGCGCCAGTGTGGCGACATCCCGGAAGTGGCCCACTACATTTTCCACCAGACCGTCGGGTGGCAGGGCATCCGTGATATGGCGGAAGTGTGGAAAGCGATTGGCCGCACGGACCTGTATGACCGGTATCGTCCCCTCGCGGACCAGCTCAAGGCCGCCATCGACAAAGGGATGACCGAGGCCGTCACTGAGATGAAAGATGGGTCCCTCTTCGTGCCCCGTGCCCTCTACACCGGCGAGTTGCCCTACACGTCGATTACCGAAACCCGCATCGGAAGCTACTGGAACCTGGTTATTCCCTATGCCTTTGCCACGGGCTATTGGCCCATGGACGGCCCAGAGTTGGGCCGGATCGCCGACTACATGCACGGCCACGGTGCGACCTTCCTGGGAATGTTGCGCTTCAATTATTACCCGACGCCCATTGGCTCCTTTCGGCGCGATGGCCTGCCGGGCTATTACACCACGGGGGTGGACAATGTGTATCTGCCGGCTTACCTGCGGATGATTGCGGCCCAGGACATGGCCGAGCGGCAGGTCTTGACCTTCTACGGCAAGCTGGCCCACGGCATGACACGCAATACCTTCGTTACGGGCGAAGGGAGTACGCTGGGCGAGCGTCCCGGTGAATATTATCGCTCCACCTATGGGGGCCCGACGAGTGCCAACAACTGTGCGTTGCTTTTGAATCTGCGCCTCATGCTGGTCCGCGATTCTTTCAATCACGAAACCGGTTTGCCCGAGAGTCTTTACCTGGCCCACGCGACCCCGCGGGAATGGTTGGAGCACGGCAAGGAAATCGTGGTGGATGCCGCGCCGACCTGCTTTGGTCCTGTGAGCTACCGCATCGCTTCCCGGCTGGCCGAGCAGCGTGTGGATGTTTCGGTGGACTTGCCCACGCGGGACGTCATGGAGGAAACGAAGCTCAAGATTCGCCTGCCGGAACCCTTTCAGATGGTGTCCGTGACGGCGGCCGGGGTAGACGTGCCCTTTAATTCAGCAACGGGTATCATCGACCTCAGTGGCCTTACCGGGCAGCACGAATTAACGATCGTGACCCGCTCCCCGGGGCTGTTGGCGAAGGACGTGGTGTCGGACTAGGATTTGAACCACGAATGGACACGAATTAACACGAACGAATATCGTTGGAAAGAATTTTCTAACCACAAAGAACGCAAAGAGCACAAAGGATGACTGTACGCGAGCACCTTGCCCATGCCGTGGGTGACGGCGGCGACTTCGGTAGTCCGTCTAACTATGTGTGGTAGCGACAGCGGTTGGCACTCCTTGCCTGCGTTGAGGCTCAAGGTCTTCGTTCAATTCGTGTAAATTCGTGTCTATTCGTGGTTCAACAGTTCTTGTCCCCGATAATTTCATCTTGTCGTGAGGCCTGCACTTTTTTGTGCTTTCTGCGTTCTTTGAGGTTAAATAGATCCTCCACACGCTGGCCCGACTTTGTGCTTCGATTCTAATCCGTTGATTTCCGGCTACCTGGCTCCTATAATTGGTTATAACAACTTGGGTGTTAACCAGATAAAGGCGCATTATCATGACCACACCTCCTGAGACTGCCCGCGAAACCGTGCTCGTCGATCAATACACCGACGGCGTCCTGGACCCGGCGAAACCCATGTTGGGGCCGGTGCGGGATGGAGGCCATATTGTGGCCAACACGGCACCGGGATGCTGGGGGCCCATGCTGACGCCCTGCCTCCGTGGCGGTCACGAAGTGACCATTCCCGTGGCGGTCGAAGGGGCCGAAGTGGGGGATGCCATCGCGATTGTTATCCGGGACATCACCGTCACGTCCATGGCGACCGCTTCCGGCACCGATGTGGCCATGGCGGGCCGCTTTGACGGCGACCCCTTCGTGGCACCCCGCTGTCCCGAATGTGGCACCCTCAACCCCGAAACGAAACTGGTGGGCACGGGCTGTGGCGCGATTCAATGCGCCCACTGCGGCGCGGAAACAACGCCCTTCACCATCGGCAACGGCTACACCATCGCCTTTGATGAAAACCACGAAGTGGGCGTGACCCTGACGGAAGATGCTGCCGAGAAGATTGCGCGGGATGCCAAACGCTACGCAGCCATGCCGGTGAATTCCGTGCAGAACTCGGTGCTCACCCTGGCCCAACACGACCTGGTGGGGATGATGGCACGGCTCCGTCCTTTCATGGGGCAACTCGGCACGACGCCCTCCATTCCCTTTCCCGACAGCCATAACGCCGGGGACTTCGGCCAGTTTCTCATTGGCGCGCCCCACGACCTGGCCATTACGGAAGAACAACTTGTTCACCGCACGGATGGGCACATGGATATCGACGCCGTTCGTGCGGGCGCTATCCTGATTTGTCCGGTGAAAGTGCCGGGCGGTGGCATCTATATGGGGGATATGCACGCCCTTCAGGGTGACGGCGAAATTGCGGGCCATACCTGCGACGTGTCGGGCACGGTGACTCTCCAGGTTCATGTGCTGAAAGGCCTGGGGATTGATGGCCCCGTGCTCTTCCCGGTCGCCGAAGATTTGCCCTTTCTCGCCAAGCCCTTCACCGCCCGGGAACGTGCAAAGGCGTTGGCACTGGCCAAGAGCTATGGACTTGATGCCATCGAAGAGACGGCACCTATTTCCGTGGTCGGCACTGGCGCGGACCTGAACGCCGCTACGGACAACGGACTTGAACGGGCGGCCGCACTGCTCGATATGTCGGTGGCGGAAGTGAAAAACCGCGCGACCATCAACGGCGGTATCGAAATCGGACGTCACCCGGGGGTGGTCCAAGTGACTTGCCTCGTTCCTCTTGAAAAACTGGCGGCCTGTGGGCTGCTTGAATTTGCCGAATCCCAATACGGTCCCTTAGGGTAAGTCTTCAACGCATTGGTGCGTTTTACTTTTCACAGATTCAACCAACAGGTAGCTATTATGAGAACCTTGCTTGCATTGTCCATGCTCTTAACCCCCCTTTGCTTTACTGCCCCAGCGCAGACGGTCACCGAACCCATTGACCTGCTGGAAGGGGGGAAACTCGACCACTGGTATACCTGGGTGAAGGGGCGGGGCAAAGACATCGACCCCAAGAACGTCTTCACCATGGAAGACGGCATCCTCCGTATTTCTGGTGAGGAGTGGGGTTGTGTTACGTCGCAGGAAGAATATTCCGATTATCACCTGACCATGGAATTCAAGTGGGGCGAAATTACCCACGGTAGCCGGAAAGACCGCGCGCGGGATTCGGGCCTGCTCATTCATTCCTTTGGCGAAGACGGTGGCTATAGCGGCACGTGGATGTATTGCCTGGAAGTACAGATGATTGAGGGCGGCACCGGCGACCTGTTGGTCGTGGGCGACAAATCCCCTACCTACGAAATTACGGCGCCTGTGGCCAAAGAGAAACAGGGGAATTCCCCGGTGTACCAGGCCGATGGTGAGCCCATCACGATGAACAGTGGCCGTATCAACTGGTGGGGCCGTGACGCTGCCTGGACGGACACCAAGGATTTTCGCGGTGCCCAGGACGTCGAAAAGCCCGTGGGTGAATGGAACCTGCTGGAAGTCATCGCCGATGGGGGAAAAATTACCGTGCTCTTGAATGGTGTGGTCGTGAACGCAGCCCTGGATTGTAAACCCACCAAGGGCCGGCTCCAGATTCAGTCGGAAGGGGCCGAGCTCTTCGTGCGCACCGTGAAACTCAGCCCCTTGTCCGCGTCGCAGAAGAAATAGACGCGGCGACATTGGGACATCATTGCAATTTAACCAGATCGGTACTATGACGATGAAAAAGTTGCTGCTATCCATGCTTTCTGCCCTACTCCTGCTCGGTGCCTTGCCCGCCATGAGCGCGCCCGCCACCGTCGACCTCCTGGAGAACGGGAGTCTCGACCATTGGTACACGTGGCTTCAGGGCCGGGGCAGAGATGTCGATCCGAAGAACGTGTTCACCATGGACGAGGGCGTGCTCCGCATCTCGGGCGAAGAGTGGGGCTGTGTCACGTCGAAGGAAGAATACGCTGATTACCACCTGCTGATGGAGTTCAAGTGGGGTGAGATCACCTACGGTTCCCGTGCCGATCGCGCGCGGGATTCGGGCCTCTTGATTCACTCCTTTGGCGAGGATGGCGGCTATAACGATACGTGGATGTATTGCCTCGAGGTGCAGATGATTGAAGGCGGCACCGGTGACCTTCTCGTGGTGGGGGACAAGTCGCCCACCTACGAAATCACCGCGCCGGTCGCGGAAGAGAGGCACGGGAAAACGCCGGTATTCAGTCCGGACGGCGAGCCCTTCACCATGAACAGTGGCCGTATCAACTGGTGGGGCCGTGACCCTGACTGGGCCGACGTCAAAGACTTCCGTGGTGCCCAGGATGTCGAAAAGCCCCTGGGCGAGTGGAACCGTCTTGAGGTCATCGCCGACGGCAGCAAGATTACGGTGTTGCTCAACGGCGTGGTGGTCAATCGCGCCCTGGACTGCAAGCCGACGAAGGGACGCCTCCAGATTCAATCGGAAGGGGCCGAGCTCTTCGTCCGCAAGGTGGTGTTAACGTCGCTGGAAGAAAAACAGGCGGCTGTCGACACGGGGCGGGAAAAGCGTTTCATTTACAACACGGATGGCAACAACTGGCTCATCTACAAGGGCTACCCCATGACGCCGGAAGATGTCTACAGCTATGTGGACGAAGTGGCGGACACGGGCATAACGACCTTCAGCGTGTCGCCCCACGTCGGCATGGACTTCAACTTTCAGGGTGAACACTGCGCCCTTTATGGCAGCCACCCGAACCCGGAAGAAGCGGAGCGCATCGCCGACCGGGAGAACACGCCGGAGAAATCCCAGGAACGGACCGTGGCCAATCTGCGGGGCCTCATTGAGGCGGGGCACGATCCCCTCGGCCTCATGATTGACCGGGCGAAAGAAAAAGGGCTGGAGGCTTTTGTCAGCTTCCGGTTGAATGAAGTGCACTGGGTGGAGAAGCCCGCCAACATGCTCCTCTCCGAGTTCTGGCTGGAACACCCCGAGTGGCGGGTGGCCACCATGGGGGATGAGGTGCCCCAGAATTACCTCGACATCCTCGGACCCCGGACCAGTCCCGTGGTGGCGGCCTGGTTGCCGGGTGGACTGAATTTTGCCGTGCCGGAAGTGCGGGCGCGGAAGCTGGCCCAGTTGCGCGAAATCTGCGAGCGCTATCCCATCGATGGCCTTGATATCGACTTTCAGCGCTTCCCGGTTTACTTCCCCTTTGGCAAGGAAAAAGAAAACATCGCCACCATGAATGCCTGGATGGCGGAAGTGCGCGCCATGACGAAGGAAGTGGGGGAAAAGCGCGGCGCACCCATTCATCTGACCGCGCGGGTCATGGCCAGGCCGGAAGAGAACCTGGGGATTGGTCTGGACCCCGTCCAATGGGCGAAAGACGGCCTGCTCGATAGTGTGACCATTTCCCACTACCTCCACAACAACTTTGACCTGCCCGTGGCCGAGTACCGTGGTCTTTTCCCGGATACGTTGCCTATGTACGCCTCCATCGAAGTGGAGAAAGAAGCAGATGCCTACCGCAAGATTGCGAAGAAGCTCTGGACCGACGGTGTCGACGGTATCATGATGTTCAATTTCTTCACCTCCCGTGAGCGCGGTGTGGAGCCCGACTTTTCCCTATTCCCCGAGCTGGGTGGTCCCGCCTCCCGCGTGGCCAAGCCCATGCTCATCGTGGCGAACAAGCACAGCGACACGGTCAGCTATATTGACCCGAAGACCCTGGAGGTGGAGCAGACCATCACCGTGGGCCACAATCCCCATGAACTGACCATCACGCCCGACCAGCGCTTCATGTACCTCTCCAACTATGCGGCGCCGGGCAACTCCATTTCGGTGGTGGACCTGGTCGCGCGGAAACACATCAAGCAGATTATGACGGGTGAGCACACCCGCATCCACGGGGCCACCATGGCACCCGACGGGAAGAACGCCTATTTCACGGCGGGGCAGACGGGCTGGGTGGTGGAAGTCGATACGGCGACCCACGAAATGACCCGGGCCATTCCCACCCACGGGAAGATTAGCCACATGGTGTTGGTGTCCAACGACAACAAACGGCTCTATACGGCCAATATCACGAGTGAGAATGTGTCCGTCATCGACCGCAAGTCGGGCGAGCTGATTACCCAGATTCCCTGCGAAGAGGGTGCCGAGGGCATGGCCTTTACTCCTGATGGGAAGCAGCTCTGGGTTGCCAATCAGTCCGGCGAATCCATGTCCATCATCGACCTCGCCACCCACACGGTGGTGGAACGCTTCGACCTGCCCGGCATGCCGGTCCGCATAAAGTTCACCAAAGATGGACAACGCGCCTACATTCCCAGCTGGACGCAGGAGGGCGTGTTGATTGTCCTCGACGTGCCCAACCGCAAAGAGATTAAGCGGGTGAAGGTGGGAGCCCTGGCGATTGGTGTCGAGCTGAGTCCCGATGAGAAATTCGCCTACGTGGGTTGCGAGAATCTCGATGGACTGCATGTGGTGGATACGGAGACCCTGGAAGTGGTGGACATCATCGACACAGGCGACGGTCCCGACCCCATGTCCATGTGGTATCCCGGGACGGCCGAGTAGAGGGCCTGTCCGAATGGCGCTTGCTCAATGGCGACTTGGCCAAAAAGCGAAACCATGGGTGCCACCCTCAAGCGGGGCGGCTAAGCCGGCCCGCTTGTGGGTGATAAGACTGTACGGGAACGGAGACACCTCTCGACCACAACATAAAAACAACGTAGCACGGTTTCAGGCGTGAAGCCAGCGCACCCACAAACTTCCCCCGCTGCGCTCCTCCGTTTGAGGGTGGCACCCGACATCACCGGATGCCGCTGAGGCGGTGTCCAAGCGATATACAGAAAGATCAGCACGACATGAAAAAATACGTCCCATATGTCCTTTCCGTCCTTTATGTCCTATCATTCACCACCTTCGCCCACGCCGAGGCGGCCTTTCCCAAACTTGCGGCGAAGATAGCGGCCAACGAGCCCGTCAATGTCGTTTGCTTCGGCGACAGCGTCACGGGCGTCTATTACCACACGGGTGGTCAGCGGGCCTACACCGACATGGTCGAAATCGGCCTTGAGATGGCCTGGCCCGAGTCGGACATCACTGCCATGAATGCGGGTATCAGCGGCCACACCACGGTGAATGCCCTGGCCCGAATCGATAAGGATGTGATTGCCCGGAGGCCCGACCTGGTAACGGTCATGTTTGGCCTCAACGACATGACGCGCGTACCGTTGGACGACTACCGCGCCAACCTCAAGACGATTGTCGAAAAGTGCCGGGCTGTCGGGGCCGAGGTCATGTTGTGTACGCCCAACAACGTCACCGATACGCCGAGCCGTCCGACCGAGACCTTGTTGACCTATGTCGCCGTCGTGCGCGAGGTAGCCGCCGAGATGAAGGCCCCCCTGGCCGATTGTTACGGGGCCTTCGAGGCGGTACGCGCCGAGAGTTCCTTTGAATGGGCCATGCTCATGAGCGATGAAATTCACCCCAACATGGGGGGCCACAAACAAATCGCGGAGACTATCGTCACGACGGCGACGGGCAAGGATATTGAGCTTGCTTACGTGCCTGCGCCCCGGCAGGCCTTGTTTCACACCCGAGACCGCATCGCCACCAAGCAACCCCTCAAGATACTCGCCATGCCGCCCTACGACACCATTATCAACGAGCTGCTCACCGATTTGGCGCCTGATTCTCCGGTGACCATGGTGCCGTGGATTGTGGAAGGCCAAAGCATCGCGGAAATTGAGACGGCCGCCAAAGGTGTCCGCGACAAGAAATACAACCTGGTCTTCATCGCCGTGCCCGCGAGCGCCACCTCCGAGAGCCCCGAAGCCTTCCTTCACGAATTCGGCTGGATACTGAGTTATTCCCTCAGCTTCGGCTTTCAGGAATGGGATGTGGTCGCCGTGCCGCCCTCCCTCGCCGCTTCCCTCGAAGGGGAAGACGCGACCCGGGACGAATGGCAGAAGCGCCTCATCCGCGCCCAGGACTTCGTGCTCATTGAAGCGGGCGGCGGCAGTGTAGATGCGGCGCAGATGGCGGTGCGGGGCTGGATGAAAGAGCAATTGGGATTCTGACCTGGATCCGCCTTTTGGCTAGGGCTTTCACAGGCGAACAATTTTCAATAGAAAATAGACAATTTTGAGGTGGCAAGAATGGCTAATAAGTTGGATTGGAATGTTCTTCATTTGAAGGTAAAGGGCTATGTCGATCGCGACTTGGGGCTAGATACCCCTCAGAAGGCGTTCTCGGTGCTTATGGTTGCGACAATTTTAGATGTGAGTGAAGAGGAAGCACAAGACGCGATAACAGATGGAGGCAATGATCGGGGGGTAGACGCGGTATTTGTCGATGACAGAGATGGAAGCAATTCAATCCATGTATTTCAGTTCAAATATGTAAATACATTTTTAGGTACAAAGAAGAACTTTCCAAGCAACGAGATTGACAAATTGGTTTCATTTTTTACCGATGTTTTGGATGAAGATAAGACGCTGGAAGACAACTGTAACCCGCTTCTTTGGAACAAAGTGAAAGAAATTTGGGATGCTTTAGAAAGACCAAAGCCGAGTATAGAAGTACACTTTTGCGGAAATCTTGCTGGAATGTGTGATGAGCAGAAGACGCGTGCCGAAAATGCACTGGGCAAATTTAACTATTTTAACGTTCACCATCACTCTATTGATACGATAGCCCGGTTGTTTGTCGAAAAAAAGACCCCAAAAATAGATAGCCGCCTGCTAGTGGTAGACAGAAACTACTTTGAGCGCAGCGACGGTCATGTGCGAGGGCTAATATGCACGGTCGAGGCGTCTAAGATTGTGGAACTGATTACTGATCCAGACGATGTTACTCGGGTGCGAGAAGAGATCTTCAATGATAATGTCAGAGTCTATCTAAATCGGACGAATCGAATAAACAGGCGTATCATGGAGACAGCGCTATCTGATCAGAACGTGCTCTTCTGGTACTTGAACAACGGGATCACGATCACATGTGACTCTTTTTCATTCCCAGCGGGCAAAAGAGCCCCCACGGTGGAGCTTGAAAACGTTCAAATCGTTAATGGTGGACAGACCTCCCATGCTTTGTTCGAAGCCAATCAACAGGAATCTGATAAGCTGGAGGATGTTCTTGTTCTAGTTAGGATCATCGAAACGAAGTCCAAGCCCGTAGGCATTTCAATTGCGGAATCTACAAATAGTCAAACCCCGATTAAATCTCGTGACCTACGTTCGAACGATGATGTTCAAAAAAAGCTCGCGGAATCGTTTATGAGTATGGGCTTCCACTACGAGCGAAAGTCAAAGCAATTCAGGGATTTTCCCCGATCTGAAAGAATAGACGCGCTGGTCGCAGGGCAAGCGTTCTTGGCTTATGGTTTGGGCATGCCAGAGGTAGCTAAAAAAGATCGCGGACGGGTGTTCTCCGATCTCTACGACCAAGTGTTCTCTGACGATATCACTGCGGAGCAACTACTCGTCGCATACAGGCTCTTGGAAATTGTTGAAGCAGAGAAGCTAAAGGTGCGTGCGTCCATACGGAGGCAGGAGAATTTCAACAAAAAGAATTTCTTTCTAGTAGATGGGGCCTATCACGTGCTATATGCTATCAGCGAAATATGTGTAAAGAAGAAAATGAACGCCCAAGACTTTGACAGTGTGAAGACTTTGCTCAAGGCGGCAGTGAAATCTGTTTCTGAAGTTGTCCAAGCGGAGCAAGAACGAGACGAGACCTTTTCATTCAATCGCTTTTTTAAAGAGGCAAGGACCAAGACCAAGATCTCTGCGCACGTGAATCGAAAATCCTAGAATGCAGCATTGTTTCGCTAGAAATCCGCCCAAGAGTTCCGGCGGCCTCATTCAAACTCTTTTCGTTAGGGCGTTGTTAGGAGCGATAATTTCCGTTTGTGGTCTGTCGCTGCTTTCGTGGCCGATTTGCGCCGATGATCTTGAGTTGCCGATTCCGCCGCCCGGTGTGGTCATCGATCACTACCCCGCCGAATCCCAGGACTACATCGGCAATCCGAGCCTCGCCATCCTGCCCAACGGCGACTATCTCGCTTCTCATGATGCCTTCGGGCCCGGCCACCGTCTCCTGAAGACCTACCTGTTCCGCTCGTCGGACCGGGGGGATTCCTGGAATCCGGTGGACGTCGATTTCAAGGGGCAGTACGAGTCGTCCCTATTCGTCCATAAGGACGCGGTCTATATCCTCGGTGGCTGCATCGTGGGGCCCGATGCCTTCGTGGGTATTCGGCGCTCGGAGGATGGGGGAGCGACCTGGTCCTTCCCGGCAGACCAGAAGACCGGTCGTATAGCTACAGGCGGAAACTTCAGTTCCGGGGCCACGCCTATCCTCGTCCACAAGGGACGCCTCTGGCGGGCCATGGAAAAGTCCGACCCCGATATGGCGGGGGGAGACAGCCGGGAGTATCGGGCCTTCGTCATGTCCGCGCCGGTGGATGCCGACTTGCTCGACGCCGCAAGCTGGACGGTGAGCAACGACCTCTTGCTGAACGATTACCTACCCGGCCTGGGCTGGCTGGAGGGGAATGTGGTGGCGACGCCCGAGGGCCAGGTCCAGCTCATGCTCCGCGCCGCCTATCGCAGCGAATCGGCTGCCATCATCCAGGTATCCGACGATGGCACCACCCTGACCTTTGACCCGGAGAAGGGTTTCGTTGATTTCCCCGGCGGCACGAGCAAGTTCTCCATTCGCTACGACGCCGTGAGCCAGCGGTACTGGTCCGTGGTCAACGACCGGCGCGAAGAGGGGATAGTACGCAACAAACTGGTACTCTCCTCCTCGCCCGACTTGGTGAACTGGACCGTCGGGCGCGTGTTGTTGGAACACCCCGATGGGGAGAAGGTGGGCTTCCAGTATCCGGAGTGGCTGATTGAAGGCGACGATATAATTTTTGTCAGCCGCACCGCCTGGGGCAATGCGCACAACTTCCACGACGCCAACTATGAGACTTTTCATCGGGTGGTGGGATTTCGCAAGTCTATTCGTCCTGGCGGGGAACGATAGGCAATCGCAACCATTCGCCACAACCCAATATTCAGAACCACGAATGAACACGAATATACACGAATAATGTTGGCCCCAATTAAACGATGGACCACGGATAAATCGGATAACACGGATACATTGGGACGGAAATCGCCCTTTGAACCCTCCGTATTGACGAGATTCAAATTGGCGATCCTATTCCAAAATGGTAGTGCTTATGGGGCGACTCCTTTGTTACGCTTAGTTCATGAGTCCAGGGGGGGGAGATGCGTTGGAAGAGAACCGAAATTCCATTTTGGTGACGTTGCGCCAGGCGCAGACCCACGCCCGACCTCCAAGCCCGCATGGTAGACAGTGAACCCAAGGATTAATTTTCATGCCCAAGACTTTTCCCCTGTACTACATGGTCCTTTTCGTCCTTTCCGTCGTTTATGTCCTTTCCACGCCACCCGCCTTCGCCGCCGAGTCCTACCTCGCACCGCGTAACACGGAAGTGCCCTTTCCCTACGCGGAAGGAAACACCCGCACCTGGCCCATATTCGCGCGGCCCTTGCCTGCGGGGAGTGGCGTGACCTTCATCGCCAAAGATGATGCGGCAACCCTGGCGGAAGGCGACACCATTGCGCTGCCCGGGTTGCGGCTCGATATGACGGAAGGTGGTCAGCTCCGCATCGTATCCGAGCCCGATGCGCCGGAGTACCTTTTCCAACTCGAAATCACCCTTTCCCTGCCCGACGGTGTGACCGAAACCCAGACCCTGTCCATTCTCCCCGCGCCGCCCGCCCGTCCCTTGTCCTACCTGGCCGACTTTGGCGATGACCTCATCCGCATCTTCAACAACACGGGGGATGGCAGTTGGCTGCCGGTGACGAAGGATGCCTTCGACCAGTACTTCCGCCGCTGCCAGCTCCATGGCGTGGATAGGCTTATTCTGTGGCTCAGTCCCATGCCCTACATCACGGATCCGGAAAACTACGCGCCGGAAGACTGGGCACGCTATGAAGCGCAGGCCAAGGCCTTGAACGAGAGTCCCAACTTCCTCCAGTTAATCGACGAACGGAAGAAGGGGGCCGAGAAAGGCCATTGGGGCTTGCACCTTTCCTGGGACTGGATCCGCCAGCTCAATGCCTATCGGCTCATGCGCGATTTTGGCCCCATACTCTCCCAGAGTGCCATGGACCATGGCATCCGGCTCACGGCGAGCTTTCGTCCTTTTGAGCCCGCCCTGACCAAATATTACGAGTTACCGACCTTCGATCAGGATGGAAGCTTTCTGTGGGGCTTCCTGCCCATGGCCACGCCCACCATCAACTACCAGACCGAAGAGACTTCCTTTGCCCACTACCGCACCATCCTCGATAAAATGGGCATGGCGGAAAAAGGGCGAATTGGGCGCATTTCCGTGCCGGGTGTTACCAACGGGGCGGCTTTCCTGGAGCGCTTTCAGGCCGAAGGGGACAATCTTCAAATCGTCGCGTCCCAATACCCACCCCTCGTGGCCGACTCCCTGGTGCTCCAGCGCCAGGCCGACGGTAGTTTTGACCTGGTGAAGTTTGCCGGATTTGCCGATACGGCCAACGCCCAGTTGTCCACCCTGGATACCTTGTCCCTGAGCCTGGAGGGGGACACCCTGCACATTGACGGTATTGACGTGGCCAGCGACGTGCGCTACCTCATCCTCAGCAATCCCGCAGATGCCGAAGAGGCCCTGGACTTTCCCACGCTGGAGCCCGTGAAGCTCTTCGCCCAGGCGGGAAACGCCATTGGCCGTGAGAACGTCTATTGGGTGCTGGATGATGATCCCGCGACCTCCGAAATGACCCGCGTCCCGGGAATCCCGAACACCGTCAATCAGGCCACGGAGTTTAACGCCACCGAATCGGGCTACCTTCACCTCTATCAAAAGGGCGAAGCACGCACCGCACTTAAGGGCCGTCTCCTGGTCATCGATCTGGGGGAGCCGTGGTCCGTCGAGATGCTCGATCTCAACCAACCGAAGATGCGCGAGAATGTCGTCAAGGAGATGAAGACCCTTCTCGACCTGCCCGCCTTCGATGAACTCTTCATCAATACCCGGTCCCACGTCCAGCTTTCTGCCTATCAGGGCGATGGCGATGAGGGTCTCAAGACCCGGGTCCACTATCGGCAGGCCCATAAGGGCTATACGCACCTGGGCATCGACCGGGCCTATGCACCTATCTCCGTGGCCCATGACCCGGTGCTGCGCGAATGGGCGGCCGACCCCGAGCGGGTCGAACGCATCACCACCTGGCAGCCCGGCGAGTGGGACGCGGAGTGTCAACAGCCCGACTCGCCTTTCCGCTGGCGCTACGCGCGCAACAAGGCCGTGGCGGATGGGGTGCGCAGTTTGCTCTTCGATTTAGAGTCGGCCTTCCCCGGCGTGCGGACCCGGGCCGTGTTCCCCCTGAGTGCGTCGGCTACGCTCCAGGTGAAGGATGCCCTGGAAGCCCTGCCGCGCCCCGACGGCACGGTATACGGACGGGGCTATGGCGGCGTGTGGTCCACCATTAATCATATCCCGAGTATCGGAGAGGGCATGGCCATGGTAGACCTGACGGGACTGCAGACCGAGCCGGTGCTCTTCGGTATTCGCGACGTGCCTGATATGGCCCCGTTCACGGTCCATTTTGAAGCCAATATCGCCGATTTATCCGACAATCGGGGCTCTTCCTTCCGCGGAGCCCGCAGTTTCTTTTTCGAAGCCCAATACACCCTGCGGCGCAAAGATTACGATGTGGCGCGGGCAGCACGCGAGGCCCTGATCTGTAAGGTGCTCTCCTACCAGGCAGATGTGGGGGAGGTCATCCTCTATGAGGCGGCGGACTGGCTTTACTACCTGTCCTTCAGCGATCGGGACCTGAGTGGCAACTATTTCCTGGAGCGCTGCGCAGAAATCCGATAGGAAAGTGGTGCTCTCCCGGGAGGTTTTGGCCCCGGAACAGGGGTTAAAATTGTAAGTGATTCTTTACCTGTAAATGCGCTAGGATACTAGCTGATGACGGGGGCATTTCGGTGCAATGACTGTTTTTCCCCTGATTGGCCCCTGCTGTGCCTGGTGCTCCCAGATGTAGACGGGCTATCCTGTCCATGAGGGTTTTAGTCCAGGAGTTGCTGCCGACGTGACCACATCGATTCACGAAAACGATCCATCCTCCTGGCGCCAGACGATACGGCCGGCGCTGGCGTTCCTGATCTCCACGGGGATCGGTGGGGCCCTGTGGGCGATTGAAGAGCATAGCCATCGCGCCCAGATGCAGCTGGAAATCGACGTCACCGCGGAACAGGCGGGTCGTCGATTGTCTGATTGGATCGGCGACCGCATGAACTTGTCCGCCTACTTTGCTGCGAAATGGGAAGGGGATTACGCCGACAATCCGGGGCGCTACGAACGGGACGCGGGACAGATTGTCCAGATGTTTCCCGGCTATCAGGCCATCAATTGGATTGACCCCGATTGGGTCATTCGGGTGGTAGTCCCACTTGAGGGCAATGAATTGGTCCAGGATGTCAATCTGCATGACTATCCCCTGGCCGAGGTGCGCGAGGCTGTGGCACGGGCGGTCGAAACCCGGCAGCCCACTCGGACGCCGGCGTTTATCGACCTGATTCAGGGGGGAAAGGGGTTCGCGACCTACTGGCCGATTTTCGAGGAGGATGGACGGCACGCGGGATTCATCAACGCGGTTTTTCGGGTAAACGAGTTGGTGGAAACCTGCCTCGGCCGAATTGAATTGGGTCAGAAGTTTGAAGTCGCCATCCGAGAGCCAGGCGGCGAGCGAATTTACCCGGTCGATGGGGACCCATCTCATTCCGTCGCATCGGAAGCCAAGGCGGTTGAAATCGAGGTTCTGGATCAGCCCTGGCAACTCTACCTTACGCCATCGGCGGAGTTCTACGCCCACCACCCCTTCGAGAAGCACCACTTCCTGCTTCCGATTGCAATTTTTGTGGGGGTGTTACTGGCCGGTTTGGAGCATGTGTTGGGGCGACGGAAGCGTGCGCTCCGCACCAGTCAGGCCCAGTATCAGCATCTCTTTGACCACGCTCCGGTCGCCTATTTTTCTGCCTGGCCCAACGGCGTTATTGAGGCGTCGAACCAGGTGGCGGAGTCGATGACGGGCTATTCCAAGGAAATCTTATATCGGAAAAGCCTCTTTGAGTTTTTTATCACGGAAGCGGACCGGACGTGGGTGCGTCAGCAGATAGGACAGATCGGAAAAGGCCGTAGCATTGCGGTTGATGAACTGCGCATGCGGCGCTCAGATGGGACGCTGTATTGGGGGTTGGTTTCCCTGGAGGGCATGAACGACGCCGAGGGCGCGCTGTCCTTGCTCCGAATTACCGTGTCCGATATCACGGAGCGGAAGGAGGCAGAACAAGCGCGGAGTCGCCTTTCTGCCGCCATTGAGCAGGCCGAAGAGGGGATGGCGATTACAGGCGCCCAAGGTGCTATTCAATATACGAATCCAGCGTTTCACACTATCAACCGACACATCTCTGAAGACTGCATAGGCCATTCCATCGATACAATCTTTCCATTTGGAAGTGGGGAACTTGACATGATGGAGGCCGTGCGCCGCGCCTTGAAAAAAGGGAGCCGGTGGCAAGGGGCCTATACCCTGCCCCAGGGGGGGACCGAATCCATCCAAGTGGAGGCAACACTTTCACCCCTGTATGACGACGACGGGCATTTGACGAGCTTCGTGGTGATCCAGCGCGACGTGACCCATGAGACGGAGCTCCAGAACCAATTGCGCCAGACCCATAAGATGGAGGCTATCGGGCGTCTGGCAGGGGGGATTGCCCATGATTTTAACAACATTCTACAATCGCTCCTGGGCTACGCCAGCCTGGCGCGTCAGAACCTGGCGGATCAACACGAAGTTTCGCATTGCCTGAAAGAGATTGAGCAATCGGGCCGCCGAGCCACTGAATTGGTGGCGCATATTCTAGCCTTTGGGCAGAAAACGGACCAGACCCGGCAGTCGCTCAAGGTACGTCCCATCGTGGATGAAGTACTGGGTCTCTTACAAGGTTCCCTCTCGCCAGCCATCCACGTAGAGACAGATTTTGGTTCCGAGCAACGTGCAATCGTCGCGAATCCGACGCAACTCCACCAGATTATTATGAACCTGGCTTCCAATGCGTGTCATGCCATGGGGAGCGAGGGCGGGACGCTCCGCGTAGGACTCCACCTGGTGTGCGTTGATAGCGAGAAGGCCGACTCCACGTCTGGATTGATGCCCGGGGAGTATATGTGCCTGAGCGTGGAAGATACGGGCATCGGGATGAGCGAGCGTGTTCGGGAGCGCATCTTTGAACCCTATTTTACGACCCGTGACCAAGGGAGCGGCAGTGGCCTGGGATTGGCCATGGTACATGGACTGGTGGAGCAGCACCGGGGCGCGATACAGGTGGAGAGTGTTGTCGGGCAGGGGACTACCTTCCGGATCTATTTCCCGACCCAGCCCGGGGCGGAGCGAGACGACGCGCTGGTGTCGGTGTCCCTTCCCTCCGACAAGGATTCATCGGAAGAGCCCATCATTCTCCAGGGCGAGCGTGGACGGAAACCCCGCGCCCGAATTCTCTTTGTCGACGATGAAGCGCCCATTGTGGATAGTATGAGCCGAATTTTGAAGTGCTTTGGCTTTGAGGTGACGGGCTACTCGGACAGTATGGCGGCAGCGGATGCCTTTCGCGAAGACCCCCTGGCGGTCGATGTGGTTATTACGGATTTGAGTATGCCCACGTTGAACGGGATTGAACTCGCCCGACTGATAACGGAATTGCGCGAAGACGTGCCCGTGATCCTGTGTTCGGGGTACGGCGCCACACTCGGTGAAGAAATTGAGAACAACAGCCAAATGATTAAGGTGTTTCTTGACAAGCCCGTATCCGGTATTCGCCTTCGCGAAGCCATCGAGCATGTGATTGATGCGCAGTGCCCCCGGTCTTAGTACACTTCCGGAACGAAAGTTTGATCCGAAATCGGTGGCCGCACATAGCCCGTATCGATCACGCGGGGTTCTAACTCAACCGGCTCTGGCGTCAGGTCTTTGTAGGTGATTTTACTTAGCAGGTGGGCAATACAGTTCAGCCGGGCGCGCTTCTTGTCATCGGCATTAACCACGTACCACGGCGCCTGTTTGATGTCGGTATGATTAAACATGTCGTCCTTCGCCTTGGAGTAGTCCAGCCATTTGGAACGGGAGGCCAGGTCCATGGGGCTGAGCTTCCACCGTTTGGTAGGGTCCGTCAGGCGCGCCCGAAAGCGCTCTTCCTGAATGGTGTCATCGACGGAGAACCAGTATTTGATGAGGATAATTCCCGAGCGAACCAGCATGCGCTCAAACTCAGGGCAGGAACGGTAGAACTCTTCGAGCTCTGCTTTCGTGCAGAAGCCCATGACGCGCTCTACCCCCGCACGGTTATACCAGCTGCGATCAAAGAGCACCATCTCTCCTGCGGCGGGGAGGTGGGCGACGTAGCGCTGAAAATACCACTGACTTTTCTCTCGCTCGGTGGGCGTACCCAGGGCGACAACCCGGCAGACACGGGGGTTCAGGCTCTCGGTGATTCGCTTGATGGCCCCCCCTTTGCCCGCAGCGTCGCGCCCCTCGAAGAGCACGACCACTTTCAGCCCTTCCGCCTTAATCCATTCCTGTAACTTGACGAGTTCGATTTGGAGCTGGCCAAGGGCTTTCTGGTAGTCCTTGTTGCGAAGGGTTTTGCGCGTATTCTCTCCGGCACCATCGCCTTTTTTTAGTATTCCGTCTTTTTTCTTTTTTTCTTTTTTCTTGCCCATGGCGTGCTCCAACGTGATGAATCTAACGGGGTAGAGGCGGGGTAGCTTCATGCTGAAGGTGCAGGAAAAGAAAACACCCGGTCTGTCCCGGTACAACGAAGACCGACTTCTCCCGTCACGGTAGAGCACGACGGCGCGCCGTTGCAAGCTTAGGATGGTTAGGCGAACTTGCAACCGGAAGGGCCTATCGGGAAAGATGGACGCCCTCGGCTGCGATAGAATTGCAATTCCAGATGGACCACCCCCATGGTCTCCGACCCTTCAGGAAGAAGTTATGCCCGGAAGAATTGAAATCGAGAGCGCACTGGAACTTCAGCTCCACCTCAAGCTCACCAGGGATTTAAGCGGCGCTGCCTTTCAGTCGGTTGACTTCACCGGGCTGGTGCGCGAGCTTTCCGGGGTGATACTTCGAGATAACCTGTTGCTCGGATGTACCTTGCCGCCCTCCGTTCAGGCGCTCTTTGAGGAGCCACTCATCTTTCCGAACCTGCCGGGCCTGCCCTTCAACCCCTTTCGCGCGCATCTCTATTCGCCGGAGGAACTACTGGGAGGCTACGAAATTGGGCGTCCAGAGACCTATGTCACCACGGTGGATGGCGCGACCTATCAACAGTATGTGGATGAAGGAAAAGATGACAATATGGATGTGCGTATCACCCTCGCACGGCGACTCCATGATCATGCCATATCGGATGCGTTGCAAGAATACCTGGTGGGAAAGCGGGTGGTGGCCATCATGGGGGGGCACAATATGGGACGTGACCATCCCATGTACCTTGAGGTGGCACGTCTCTCTCGAGATATCATTCACAAGGGTTTTCTGCCAGCCAGTGGTGGTGGGCCGGGCGCCATGGAAGCGACCCATCTTGGTGCGTGGTTGGCCGAACGTTCCGATAGCGAATTGCAAGATGCGGTGCGAATACTCTCCAAGGCACCTACCTACGTGCCCCAGGATGCCTGGCTGGATGCCGCCTTCGAAGTCATGGAAAAGTACCCGGTGACGTCGCGCACGTGGTGCGATAGCCTCGGCATACCCACCTGGCTCTACGGTCACGAGCCGCCCACCTGTTTTGCCCTGCACATCGCCAAGTATTTTGCCAACAGTGTGCGGGAAGAGGGTCTCCTTGGCATCGCGCGTAACGGCGTGGTCTTTTCACCGGGCAGCGCCGGTACCATCCAGGAAATTTTCCAGGACGCTACCCAGAATCACTACAAGACCTTTGGCCATGCGAGTCCCATGATTTTTTTTGGAAAGGTCTACTGGACCCACACCAAACCCATCTATCCCCTGATCGCCCAGCTGTCGGAAGGAAAGGAGTATCACGACCTGCTCCATATTACCGATGACCGCGAGGAAATCGTCCGTCAGGTCGTGGCGTTTTCCAAGCGCGTGAAGTGACGTGTTGTCTGCTTGGTGACACAGTCAGGGTGCGGTATACTTAGTTGAGATTAGCGGTGGCTTTGGGGTAATCACAATGAGGGAGCTTAATATGACAGGGCAAATGAGTTTGGGGTGTACCCGCCGGGCGGCTGATCTGGTCGGGTTGCTTGTGGTCTTATTTTTCTCGGTCTCGGCGCAAGTCAGTTGGTGTGAAACGCCCGATGACACCATAGTAATCTACAGTGAAATGCGCCACGATACGGAAGTGTTCTATCTGATAGACCTGGCAGAGGGGGGCGTTTCAGAGCCGACCGAAATCGTGCATGTGACCGCCCCGGAGGGCGCGACACGCGTCGTCGGATTGTTCAACGGAACCCTGTATTTTAGGTACGAAAAGAATCGGTTGATAGGTGTGGAATTGGGCACAGCCAATGTCGTGGCGCTTGATACTCCCCTTGCGTCCAATGCGCGTGTAGAGGATGGACTTGTCTATCACGAGCCGGAGGGGGAAAGTGGGGCGTGGGAGATAATTGATCTGCGCAAACGCTCCCGACGTTCGGGAAGGCTGGATGACGGCGCAGAGAAAGACTGGATTCTGAAGAGCCGTTCCCATAATGGATTCTTGCGCCTTCTTCAGGCCTCAAAGGACGCTTCGGAATCGGACGCGGCATTGGCATGTCGCATTGTCGATCTTCGTGAAGAGGATCATATCCCCCTGGATTTTCAGCTCACGGTACCCGCCCCCTCGGGTACATGGCGGATTAGCTCCATCCCGGACGCATCATCCGTCTCCCTGAACTACCAGCGTCTTCCCGCTTTCGACCCGTCATTTGCGTGGCAAGGGGATGAACAGTTCGCCTGTATTGCGATGGCGTTAACACTTGATGGGACGCGTTATCCTTCCGATGAAAATAAATCCGAACTGAGCCTGTTTGTCGTGGATAGAGAAGACCGCTCCGTAGCGGTTCTCCCCTTGACTACGCCCGCCACGGGCACCCGATCCGAGTTTGGGCACCCGGCCAGTGGATTCGCCGATGTCTTTGTTGATTTGGACTCAATGACCCAGCGTCTGGCCGATGGGTACCAGACCGGCCGCCTGGCACGCTTCGAGGAAGGCCATTTTTCCATTACGAAAGGAAACGGTACGATTCAAGTCGCGCGCGGTGATCACAGCCTTGGATCTATATACGACACGGCGCCGCAACGATATGTGATGAGCCCTTCGGGTGAGGCGGTAATTCTGCGAGACACGAGCTATGCGTTGCATGATATCTATGCGGGCTCCTACCGGTCTTTTCGAAGAATCCACTCTATGGATTTCAGTCGTCGCTCCGAGTTGAGCCATCAGCCCTTTAGCCCCCAACAGAATAGGCCTTTCGTCCGAGTTGATGAGGGAATTCCATCGTGCGTATTCAAAACTTCTGGCCTCGCTGACCATGTCTACGGGGCGGGGCGGGAGGCCCGCGACGCTACATGGTCGTTTCAGGCAGAGACGCAACCCAATCGTATTGAGCCGGGTGAAACGGTCCTCGTCGAATTGACCTTGCAGAATATAAGTGAAGCCCCTGTATGGACCGATCCGCCCACCATCGCCTATGGGAATGTTGTCGGGACGCTGGTCGACCGTGACAAAATACGAGACGTAGGGGAATTTCGAGCGGAATATCACACCGAGGACAACCGGCCCGTTCTACTGGAGCCTGGTGCATCGTTAGTGCGGACTGTAGCGATTGATGAGACGTTAGAGGGAGCCTACAGCCTTGCGCTGGCCTATCGCGGAAGTGATTCCGTTCAATGGTACGGTCGCGTTCGCGCCCCTGTTGTTGAATTTGTCGTGGGTACACTTCCTCAAGACCCACGTAGGTCACGGCTCGAAAAACTGGTCCGAGATGCAGTTCTCAGTAAGGGCCCCAGCGACCGGAGTTCGATAATTAAGGAGTTGGGCATGGTCCGTGAAGAAGCTATCCCCGTCATCGTGGCCTTTCTTCGCGAGACCCCGCTACCGCCCGAAGGGGCCACAGGCCTCTATAAGAGACGATACTTTTCGAGCCTTTATCGGTTGCTCCGCGACTACCGCGATGTGACGCTCATCCCCTTTTTCGCGGAGGCAGCAAAGTCCAGTGAATTCGATGTGGAGGCTGAAGGTATCCGGGGGCTTGCGAAAATCTATCGCGCCACCGAAGACGCGGAACTAAAGAAACGCGTGGAAAATGAGGTGAGAGCTGCGCTACGAGATAAGCCATTGAAGGCAAAATCCTTGGCTATAGACCATCTGGGCGATGCCCTGTGGCCCAACTTTTACGAAGAGTTGAAATTGATAGCGACCTCTGAAGATGAGGAAGCGCGCAACGAGGCGCTCTTTGTGTTGAATCGTAAGTACATTTGGAAGCGTTCGGAGTTTGAGGGAGATACGCGTACCTTTGCCGAGTTGAGTTTGAATAGTTCGAATCAAGGATTGCGGCGGCTCGCCTTCGACAGGATGGTACAGCTCCATCACAAGATGTCTGACGCTAAATCGGCGGCGAGGTACGTCGATGATTATCGAATACAGTACCCGGAAGCATTCCCAAGCGACGGATTTCGAGACTTTCCGGCACTGCGGGATATGTATTGGCTGAGACGGGTGGCGGATGACCCCACGGAATCGCGCTTCCGTTTGTTAGAACCCCTGTTTGGGAAGTTGGAAGCCCATTGTGGGATTCAACGACCTGCAAATTTTCCAACGGATTGGAAAGCGCATACGGAGGATGGGGATATGCGCGAAGCCTTCGCGGAAACGGTCCGGCAGTGGGCCGATTGTATCGAAACAAGCCCGGCCCCCTTTGCAATTCCGAGTGTCTCCCCGTGATCTCGCACGGCTTAATACGCGTCAGTTGGAGAAGGTGCCCTCCAGGAATGCGTCGATTATCTCCTGGGTGACGGTTCGTCCACGGAGCAGTCGATTCCATCGGACACCATTTTTGTCCAGTTGTTTTCTAAAATGCATGTCTGGCGGGAAGTTTCGAATGAATCCCTCTGGAAATTGGCCGGGTAGAATCTCGTGTCCTGTGGTGTTGCGTAGGAGTGCAATGGTGGCGCGTGTGGGTTTCCAATCTCCCATCGTGGCTTGGGCGGCGAGGAGAAGAGCGAGATGTGGGGCTTCGCTGTCCCGGACGCCAATAGCCCTTCGGGCGATAGCGTGATTTCGCTCCCACCGTTCTACAACGTCCGCGAATCGAAGTCCATAGCGAGGTGATTCGTCGTACGTGGGAGTACGAAGCAGACGTTGGAGTACGAGCAACTCAACGAGATCTGGCATGCCATTCTCGGTGGGCTCGTCTGGCTTCTTCACGTGGTCGATTAATCCGTTCTTGTCGAAGGTAAGCATATCCTCGTCGGGAAAGTGCTCTTGAAGGAAGGTGGACAACGCCCCGGCCAAATCCACTTCCACGGCCTTATAATGCCGTCTGAATCGGAAGTTCATCGTGCGTTCGGGATTCAGTGCTACAGGATATACCAATGAGCCCGGCGCGAGATTCCGGTATGGAATCGGGGCAATTGTGGTGATGAAGGGCTCTGCCGCCCACCCCTCTTGTGCTTGCGGATCCAGCAAGATACGATTCGTCGTTAGATTCCCGGTGTCATCAGGGGCTTGTATGGCAACGCGGTGGGTTCCCGGCCCCGGATAGACTTCGCCACGCCCATCGACCCGTATACGCATTTCTACCGTGGGAATGGTATCGAGCGAGATTGAGCCATCGGGGTTATGTTTCGCATTGGGGAGTCGCTTTAAATGCTCCGACGGAATGGTCGCATTGGCGACCGCTTTACGGTAAAGCTCATAACGGGCGTTTATGTCCGTAGCCATGATAGTGGCATAGCGCCACTCGTCTTCATCGCTATACCCATCGCCGTCGCTATCGTCCTGATGGTCGCTGGCGTCGTTGGGAAAGGCAACGTGGGAGAAGTGTACATTCAACTGCCTCTCTTTCAGCGTTGGAATTGTCTGTTGCATGGCAATGGGGCTCAATTTGTTCTCGGTCACATCGAGCTCTGTGCCCCCGGGCCAGGTTGGGCGCTTCTCCAACGCTTCCAGTGTCGTAATATGGTTTCGAGCAAGCACCGTCTTTCGCGGGGGGGCGGGCAGCGTGCTCAGTTGGGATATGTCCTGGATAAGATTGTCGCTCAGTTCCAATGTCTCCAATCCCTCGAGTCCGGAGAGGAATTGAAGGTTTGTAAGACCGCAATGACGTAGCTCCAAATGTCGTAGATCGGGGAGAAAGGCGAGGGCTTTCAGGTTTGCTATTGCGGTGTTGTTGGCCACGAGTTTTTGGATGGGCGGAGATTGGGCAGTATGGAGTGCGAGAGAAACTTTAGATAGCAGGCCTGGACTGAATTGCCAGGTTTGGGCTTTGAGGCGTTGTTCGATGGCGAAGTGGTGGCTAAGGGGGAAGGCTTGTAACATGGGGATACGGGAGACATTCAATTCACGTAATGAGTAAAAGAATTGCAGGTGCTCCTCGTCCTCGAAGATGGAGTCGGAGAGATCCAGGCTCTGGATGTCCATCAAGTCATAGCTCGTGCGGGATTCCGGGGCGAGCCCCGAGTCTTGCTGGACCCGCGCATTCAGCGTATTGCTGAGGTTTCGATACGGGGAACCACTGTGTGGGTTGGGCCACACATAGTGGGCAATAAGATGAATGGGCTCGATGGGGGTGACATAGGTGGTTGGAAGTGCACCGTCGCCGTCACCAGTCCAGCCTGCGAATTCATACGATTCCAAGGGAGGCGCATCAATTCGGGTGGCCTGACCTTTCGGAAGCATGGTTATGGCAGCATATGGACTCTCGAATCTGCCTGGTGAAGCAGCGCGAGCGCCTGTGTCGCCCTTTCGTGGGTCGGAAAAGGAAACGGAAATGCTGCACGGAACCAGGCCTGTCTCAGCAGTCTGCTGCTCGTCGAAACCTTGTAAGGTTAGCTCGCCCAGGTGGTCCCATGTTGCTCGGAACGCGGCCTGTGCTTTGTCGCGCCAGACCTCGAGTTTCTGCGGCCTTCCGCCGGGCTGGTAGGTGAACTCCAGTGCATGCCATGTGCTGGAGCTCCAAAACATGACCGCGATTTGATGTAGTTCACTATGCTCGTCAAATCGTGTCGCGTGACAGCGTTGTCGTTCGATATCAACGACAATGAAGTCTGACCAATAAGCCCGCCGTCCGGGGATAGGGGTGCGGCAGTGAATGCCAAAATACTTCGGGGTGTAGGGAAGATACGCTTGGGGGGACTCGTAATGGGTTTCCTGATTCTCATCCTGAAAGAATTCCCGGAGTTCCAGCCCCGCAATGACGGATGGTTGCAAATGGCGATTCGATAGGGTCCTCGTACGGGGGGAGTTTATGAGGTTAAATCGCAGATGCACTTCCTTCGTCGGCTGAAACACGCGGGTCAGTTCGGCGGCGAGATCCTGGAGCAGGGCTTCGGTGCCGTCAAAGTCAGAGGCTTTCGTGGGCCACGCTGCGAGCAAGGCATCCAGTTTCGTTTCAATGACCCCGTTTTTTTCTATCAGTGTGGCTTCCGCGCGGTGGGTGGAGAAGCAGATTGCTAATACGGTTACAAGGGTGATCATGGATCGCGCAAGTGTCCGAAGGAAAGGCCCACCGGTGTTTTTGGACTGAGTGGTTGCATATACGTGCATAGCAATAGCCTCAAGATGATCCGGAAGGTAAGGCACCGCGCCACACGGTCCATACATTCCCTGAGAAGTGTGGATCGGTGGAGTGGTGCTATGCCCCGTGCCCGCGATTAATGTGCCGCAGCATGATGTTTGTCTCATGCACTCGACTTCAGAATAGCTGTCCCTATCCTAACGCTTCCAACGAAATCCGTCAAGCAAATGGCGCAGGGATGCCGGTGAGCCCTTGTATGGAGCGACCTCAAATGGGTATATTCACGATTCCAACCAATAGGAAGTGAAATTCATGATCAAAAACATTTTTTGTGCAGGTTTAGTCTGTGTCGGAGTCGGGGGGCTTGCGGTATCCAGCTATGCCGACCCCATCCAACTGGAAGTCGAGGGTTTTAAAGGCCCATGGCAAAAGCAGGATAATATCAGTGGATTCCTCGGCTCGGGATTTCGTACCTCGAACGCGAAGGATCCGGCTATCGCCACTTCCACGATGGACGGGCGAGCGAAGATTACGGAAGAGGGAACCTACGCGGTTTGGACGCGGGGCTATACCTCGGAGAATTCCAACCGCGCCTATGCCATTCAGGTAGGAGAAACAACCTTTCCGCCCACCCACACCGGGAGTGAACGTTTGTGGTCCTGGCAGAAGGCGGGTGAAGTCTCCCTGAAAGCGGGTACGGTGGCGGTGAAGGTGCACGATGCGGCTGATGGGCACGAGTCGGTGGACAGCATTCTATTGACCCGCGACCTGGAGTTGGACCCCGACACGGCTATCCGGGAGCAACGTCGTTGGATGGTCTATCCGGACGGCTTGCCGGCGAACGCAGACCCGTTGCGCTTCAATATTGATGCCAGCCGAAAGGCGTTGTCCGCGCGTAAGGATCCGGAAAGTCTTGCCGATTGGCAGGAGCGCGCCCCCGGATTACGGGCTGACTTGCAGGATGGATTGGGCTTGGCCCCCTGGCCGGAGAAGACGCCGCTGAATGCACAGGTCACCGGGCGCGCGGAACGTGACTTCTATTTCGTGGAGAATATCGTCTTTGAGAGCCGTCCCAATTTCTATGTCACCGCCAACCTTTATATTCCCAAAGAGCGGGAACCCAAGGCCCCTGCGGTCGTGGTGGTTCCGGGGCACGCGATGGAGGATGCGAAGAACTATGACCTCTACCAGATGGGCCAGTTGGGCATGGTAAAAGAGGGCATTATCGTCCTCGCCTATGACCCCATCGGACAGGGGGAGCGGAGGCTTCCGGGGTTCAGTCATACCTTGGGCTACGGTTCATTGTTAGTGGGACAGACCAATGAGGGCTACATCGTATGGGATACCATACGGTCCTTTGACTATCTGACGACCCGGGAAGAAGTGGATGTCAATCGCCTCGGTTTGGCGGGTAACTCGGGTGGCGGTGAGAACGTGTTCTACACCATGCCCCTCGACGAACGGATTCAGGCGGGAACGTCTTTTTCCTTCGTCTGCTCCTATGACCTTTGGCTGGCCGAAGGAGGCAACCACTGCATCTGTAACCACATCCCCGGCATCGCGCATGAGATGGAAGAGTTTGAAATCATCGGGCTGAATGCGCCCCGCCCCTTCCTGGCGGGCAATGGTGCGAAAGACAAGATCTTTCCCGTCGCGGGCCACCGCGAAACCATTGAGCGGGCGAAGCAAATCTATGGCATGGTGGAGAGCGCGGAAAAGGTGAAGAGTGTCCTCTCGGATGAAGGGCACGGGTGGGGGAAACCCTTGCGTGAAGCCGGGTGGGGCTGGATGAACCAGTGGCTGCTCGGAAAGGGAGCGGGCGAACCCATCGCGGAGGAGGGCTTCAAGGCGGAGGACCCGAAGTCGCCTGATTTGCTCTGCTTTAAGGATGGCACTATGCCCGAAGGGGCCGAGACGGTGGTTACCCTGAATCAGAAGCTCGCAGACACCATGATTGGGGCCTACAGCGATGTGCCCGCTTCCCGGGAAGCATGGGAAGCCCGCGCGCCCCAATGGCGTGACGAAGTTTGGGAAGTGCTCGGTGGAAAGCCGGCCGACTTTACGCCGCTCACACGCACCGTACGCCAATTTGAGCAGGACGGTCTGCATGTCGAAGTACTGGCCATTGAAGTCGAAGCCAGCATGGAGGTGGGCGCCGTCTTTGCCCGCCCGGTAAATCAGGAAGGTGCGGCACCCGCTACCATTTTCCTCGGTGGACACGAGGATAAACGGCAGGCGATCCGAAGTGGTTATGCAGCCGAAGCGGCTCAAGCGGGCCCGGTGCTCGTATTGGATCCCCGGGGTACGGGCGAATCGGTTCGCCATGAAAATCACCTGACCAGCGATTCGATTGTGCTGGGACGTCCACTCTTTGGCCAACAGGTCTGGGATCTGCTGCAGTATCGGCGTTTTCTGGCGTCGCGAAGAGACGTGGATGGTGCGGCTATCTCGGTACATGGCGTAGACGCGGGGGCGTTGATGGCCCTGTATGCGGCTGCCTTGGAGCCCGGGTTTCTGGCCGTTCAGGCGGATGGCGTTCTGGCGAGCTATCGCTACTACCTGGAAAACGACCAGCCCCAGCCTCTTTCGCTGTGCGTACCGGGTGTGCTGAAAGTGATTGATATCCCGCAGGTCGCCGCCCTGGTAGCACCGACGCCCCTTACGGTCACGGAACTGGTCGGATTCGGGCGGAAAGGCCTCGCGCCGGGGCAGACCGATTGGGCCTATGCCCAGCAGGTCTATGCGCTCTCAGGGGCATCCTATAGCGCTCCGTAAGGACCGGCGACTCCAATAGAAAAACGGCCCGGAAACTTTCCAAAGGGGAAGTTTCCGGGCCGTATGGTATTTAACGGTAGTTTTCCGGGGCGGGGGAGCGCTTAGCTGGCTGCCCGAGCGGGACGACGGTTGCGCTGGCCACCGTAGTGCTTCTTCCCGCCCTGCTTGTTGGCATGGCCGTTGCCAGAGCCCTTGTTCCGGCCTCTTCCGCCACCACCGCTGGTCGCACGAACATTGCGGGGGATGACGACGGAGCCACTCCAGGCGACTTCAGGAATGGGCTTGCCCAGGCCCTTTTCGATCTGGTTCAGCTCTTTCGAGTTGTCGGGGCTGGCAAAGGTGATGGCATCGCCCTTTTTCTGGGCGCGGGCCGTCCGACCGATGCGGTGCACGTAGTCATCGTACTGACCGGGAATATCGAAATTAATGACGTGGGTCACGCCCTGGATATCGATACCGCGCGCGGCGACATCGGTAGCCACGAGGATATTGCACTTGCCGGCCTTGAAGTCTTCCAATGCACGTTGGCGCTGATTCTGGGAGCGACCGCCATGAATGGGCTGGGCCTTAAAGCCTTTGCGCTTCAATTGCTTGGCCACCCGGTCCGCGCGATACTTCGTGCGAATAAATACGATGGACGACTCCACCTCGGATTGTCCAAGCACGTCATAGAGCAGGTCGGTTTTGTCTTCCGTCCGCACCGTGTAGAGGTGCTGGGTGACGGCATCGGCTGGCGTAGCAACCACACCGACTTCAATGCGGCGGGGCTTGTATTGAAATTCTTTGGTGAGTCGGGCCATTTCGGGGGCGAAGGTGGCCGAGAACATGAGGGTCTGCCGTTCCTGGGGCAAGGTCGAAACGATGCGTCGGATGTCGGGCAGGAATCCCATGTCCAGCATGCGGTCCGCTTCATCAAACACCAGAATGGAGAGATTGTTGAAGCGCACGTTTTTCTGATTGAGGTGGTCCAGCAGGCGGCCTGGCGTGGCGATGATAATATCCACACCGCGACGGAGGGCCTTAATCTGTGGCTGCATTCCCACGCCGCCGTAGATGCAGGCGCTGCGCATTTTCATGGCCTTCGCCAGGGGCTCAACGACTTCGTGGATCTGGATTGCCAGTTCACGGGTCGGGGAGAGGACCAGCATGCGGCTGGGTCCGGGCTTGTGCCGGGAGAGCTCGCAGATGGAGGGCAGGGCGAATGCCAGGGTTTTTCCGGTACCCGTTTGGGCGACACCGAGGATGTCTTCACCCTCCAGGGCAGGCTCAAAGGTTTGTTCCTGGATAGGCGTCGGATTTTCGATGCCTTTTTCCAGCAGAATATTCAAACAGGGGGAGGGGATATCAAATTCTTTAAAGGACAAGATGCGTCCCTTTCGTAAAAGGGCCGATAGGTGCAAGTCACCACGGCAGCTGAGGTTGTTTGCTCAGCTAAACACGCGTGGGAATACTCGGAAGGGAGTGGAACCGGAGAGAAAGTTGAGCAACTGCGGGAAGCATTCCCGCGTCGGAAGAGGGGAAGCGATACGTACGCTTCATTCCGAACTGATTAGCAGTCTACCAATTCTCATAGGGCCGAATCAAATTTAATTAGCCTATGACGATAGGGGGGTAGTCCAGTCGGAAAGAATGGCTGACCCGGAGGGCTTAGTCGATTGTTTCCGCACCGGCCGGTGCCATTTCCAGCTGCTGGCGGGGTGGACGCCCGTGGGCATGTGCGCGGCGTGCAGCCCGGGCGAAGTCAAGGTAGCTGAGGGCGAGCAGCACGATGCCGCTCAGGGAGAGCACATAACTGAACTTAAGGAAGAAGGCGAGATAGGTGGTATCGGCCTGAAAGAGGTCTTTGGCAAACATGAGTGCGACCGAACCGGTGTAGCCGACAGAGTCGCAGAGATAGATGGCGAAAACGGCGGTGCCCACCGTGCGGGTGGCCGCAACGACACGGTCGAAGAGTACCGAGCCAAAGGGCACATAGGCCATATAGGCCCCCAGACCCACGAGGATCATCCAGGTGACCCCGCTGATCTGACGGGCCTGGAGCAAGGCCGAGCCCGTAGCAATGAGGGCGCAGCCGAAGATAAGCATACCAAAAACCGCCTTTAGTGCCAGGTTGTTATCACGAATCCATGAAATGGGCACCAGCGCCGCCAAGACGCCCAGGGCGACCCAAAGTTCGCTTCGTGAAAAAATGCCGGGCGCTTCACCGTAGCCCAGTTCCGCGAAGAGTTCCACACCAAAATTGTCGCGAAAATCGCGGAATGCCGTCAGGCCAAAGTAGACGAGGAGCAGGAAGAGCAGTCCCACGGCAAAGCGGCGACAGAAGGCGATCCGTTCTTCCCCCGTCATGGGACGGCGCTCCACCCGTTCCGCCACATCACCTTCATTGGGCTCGGGGAGCATGTCGAGGAGCCAGGCGGAAAAGAGAAAGGGCACCAGAAAGAGGAGGCCGGTGGTTACGGGCATCCAGATTTCAGGAACTCCCAGGCTGAGTACCCAGCGCCCGGCATCTTTCACGACGCCACTTGCGACGATGAAGGAGCAACTGAGACCGGCTAACTGCATTTCGGAGGAGCGGCGGCCTTCGAGATAAGCAACGACAAAGCCCCAGACCATACCCAGGGGGAGGCCGTTGAGAAAGATGGCACCCAGCTTCAGGCTCCCAGGGAGCACGGCGAAAAGCAGCAGGGCAAGTTCCGCCACAACGATGGCACCCAGAAGGGCCCAGAGCCGCTGTTTGCGCGTGATCTCGGCACAGATCTTCACTCCGAGATACTTCGAAAACGTATAGCCCAGCACCTGACTAACCACAAAGGCGGTCTTGGGAGTGAGATAGCCCCCCAACAGCACGAGCTCCTCGTAACTGGCCGCCGAAAATGGTTTGCGAAAGGCATACATACAGAAATATGTGGCGAAAGAGGTGACGATGGCCCAAAGGGGGAGCCAGGTCGTAGGGTGGGTATTCAGCCAGGCAGCGGTGCGACTACGCATCAACGGGGTCCTCGGTTGGCGATTCAGGAGGTCCGCGCGCCGACGTGGACCTGAGCCGGGATCCTACGTGAGGACTATTAGTGTTTGGTTAGTTCGCCGCCGCGTGCCAGTCCTGCCGGGTCATGTCCCAGTTCCGCGCCCAGTAGATGAACGGGGTGTCCAGCGCCGCGATGAGCACTTTGAAGAAATACTTCGCCACGGCCAACTCGACTGCGGTGCTGAAGTCGAAGAGGCCCCACCAGACGATGGCCGAATAGAGGGTCGTATCGACCAATTGGCTGCTCATGGTGGAGAGATTGTTTCGGAGCCAGAGCATACGTCCTTCGGTTTTCTCCTTCAGGGCGTGGAAGGTCCACACGTCGAGGTGTTGACTGATGAAGTAGGCGAGGAGAGAGCCGAAGACGAAACGGGGCGAAAACGTAAAGAGGAGGGCGATGGCATCGTGGGCGGCCTCAGCGAATTCCCGCTTGCCCGGGTCCTGGGTGGGCAAAAACAGGAGGCTCACCGACATGATCACGAAGACAATAATACTCGTGGCAAAGCCCATCATGACCGCCCGGTGGGCCTCACGTTTACCATAGCGCTCACTCAAGAGGTCGGTGGCGAAGTAGATGCCCGAATAGATAATCATGCCCAGACTGGTCTGCATGCCAAAAATCGTCGTGAGCTTGGGCCCCTGCAGATTCATCAGGATGATATTGAGCACGATGACCGCATAGAGCCCCTGTCGGCCAAAAAGCCGAAAAAGCACGAGGGTCATGCTCAGGTCCAGGCAAACGGCGAGGCCCCACAACGTGTTTTGATGCGCCGAGAAAAAGGCAACGACATCTTCGAAGTTCATGGGGCCTCCGGTTTGCTCAGGTATCAAGGACGAACGGGGCGCGGGGCTCGCGCGCTCCGAAACAGATTACTTGTTTATGTCCAGTGCTTCAAACAGGGTGCCATCCTGGCCGCGGGCCTCATAGGTCAACCGGTTGCCGTCGATACGTATGTTGAGATAAACGGCCTTATTTCGGAAGTACATCGCCACATAGTCGGGGGCGGGAAAGACGGGCTCGTCGCTGGCCTGGGCACAGGCGTTGACGAATACCGTTCCGTTCTCGAAATTGTCCACCATCTGGCCCTGCTTCATGGGATGGGTCCGCATGTAATCGTGCACGTGTCCCTGGAGCACCATGTCGACCTGGTGGCGTTCTATCACGGGCAATAAGGCATCTCGGAGTACACCGTATTCATGATAGAGGCAGGGGTTGTACATGGTGAAATGATGGACGACGAATTTCCACGTGGCGTCAGACTCGGACAGAACGCGGTCCATCCACGCCGCCTGCACCGCGGGCTGGGTATCCACGCCCAGCATGAGAAAGAGGGCGTTTCCGTAGGTGAAACTGTAGTTGGATTCCGGGACTTCCGTTTTGGGGCCGTTTTCCGGGTACGCGAAGAGCGCCAGGGGGATGGCCGCGCCGAGTCCGTCCTGATCGTCGTGGTTACCAAGCGAATACATGAGTGGATAGCGCTCGAATACCCCGGCACCATAGGCGAAGAAGTCGTCCCACTCATTGCGATAGAGGCCATTGTCTACCACATCCCCGGGCACGATGAAAAAGGCCATGTCAGCCTGCTGGGCGAAGGCTGCCTGAATGGTTTTTCCGGCATCTTCCGTGGCGTGGGTGTCCGATCCGACCCCAAAGGAAAAAGGCTGGGTCCCGGTGGGGCCCGTCTGAAAGGTGTAGGTCGTGCTCCACGCGGTGTCTTGCCCGGTTCCGACCTGGTATTCATACATTGTAGCCGGCACGAGGGATTCCAGGTGGGCGGTAAAGTGGTGGATGTATCGGTCGTTTGCCAGGAGGCGATCGTGGATGACTTCGTGCGGGGCCTCCACGTGTTGCCACGTTTCACTTCCCTGTATACGATACCGGGCCAGGCCGGATTGTTGGCTGGTGTCGGTGCGCCATTGAATGTCCTGCGTGGTGGCCGAATCTCCGGTCCAGGAAAGTGCGATTTGGTCGGGCGTGGGAGAGGAGGGGTGCCGGGTTTCGCGGAAAGCACCAGACAAATGGGCTTCCCGGGCTCTTCCGCGATAGGTGGTGAGCAGCGTCTGGCCAACCAACTCGTCGGGCAACTCTGTGATAACGAGGCTATCCCAATCCCGGTAGAGCATGGCTCCCCGTTCCATGGTGCCCACGGCCTCGTTGGGGTAGAGGGCACTAATCTTCACGGAGGCATCCGGGTTTTGTGGGGCCACCGATACGAAATACACGCTGCGGTGGCGGTCGAATCCGTTGATCCCGAGGCCAACGGTACCTGCGTCAAAAGGCTTTTGCCAGACATCGTAGGTGTAGTATTCGTTTTTCACCTGCATCGTGGTTTTCTTAAAGCCGGACTCCGACAGCCAGAAAGGGGGAGTGGCCTGCCCTCCATGGTGCATCACCGACACGACCACAGGGACGTCGACGTCAAAGTGCCAATAAGCGGTGGCGAGGATTTTCCGTTCCTTCGCATCGAAGAGGTCGAGTGCCTTTTCCTGCGTCAGGGCTGCCCGGGTCGTTTGGTCCATGGTCGCATAGACCCGGGAGACCGCCTTGTCCATGACCGTGGCGATAAGGTCGACGGGTGCAGGGGGGCTTTGGGCGTGGCAGGCCAGGGAGAGGAGCAGCGCAAACAAAAGGCGGGAAACGAAAGGAGGGAACTTCATCGAACAGCTTCCTTGTGACAAACGGGGCGGGTGGTGGGGGTGACCTGGACCAGAAAGGGGGGCCACTCCCGTCGAATTGGAAAAAGTAATGTCCCCGACGACACCCCGGAACCATAGCGAAGGGAGGTCGTTGAGGTCAAGATCGGCAGCCTATCGAAATCGTGTGAGGTCGGGATGAGCGACCGTGTGGTTGACGCTTCGGCCCCGCCTTTGCTATAACGCGGTCTTCGGTTGTTTTTCCCTGTGATCCCTTTATCTGGAGCGATTTCCCATGCCCCTTACTCATCGTCTATTCCTGTGTGTCCTGACCGCTATGGCGTCTCTTTCCGTCGTGGCGCAAGAGGTAAGCCCCTTCCTTGGCCGTTGGGCCCTGACGATTCCTTCCGGACGTGCGGGTTGGCTAGAAGTAACCCAGGAAAAGGGGTACCTCGATGGCCGAATACTCTGGGGTGGCGGCAGTGTCGTTCCCCTGGAGAGTGTCTATATGGAGGGCGACTCCCTCGTGGTGACCCGTATTCGCGATGTGGAGCGTAAGAATGACGCGGGCGAGGTCGTGCGTACCCAGCGCTTCACGGAGACCATTCGTGCGAAAAAGGATGGCGCCGATGGACTGCAATTGACCTTCGAAGAAGTCAGCCGTGATGGCTCGGGGAGTACCGTAAAACCATTTGTTGGGACGCGGATTCCGGCCCTGCCCGATGCCCCGGATTTGAGTGCCGTTAAATTCGGTGATCCCGTCGTGCTCTTTAACGGCATTGATCTTCGTGGATGGACCCTCACCAACCCGGACCAGGTCAATGGGTGGCGTGCGGAGGATGGTCACCTGGTGAATGACCCGGTGCAGGAAGAAGGCAAGCCCCACAAGCGCTACGGCAATTTGCGGACGGAAGCGGAGTTCGAAGATTTTAATATTACCCTCGACGTCAAGGTGCCGAAGGACGGGAACAGCGGTGTTTATCTTCGCGGTATCTATGAGGTCCAGGTGATGGACAGTTATGGGATGGAATTGGACAACCACCACATGGGCGGCGTCTATAGCCGGATTACACCCCTCGTCGCGGCGGAGAAGCCCGCAGGGGAGTGGCAGCGTCTGGACATCACCCTCGTAGACCGTCACATCACCGTCAAGTTTAACGGGAAGCTCGTCATCGACAATGAGCCCTTGCTCGGTTGCACCGGCGGTGCCCTTTGGTCGGATGAGTTTCGTCCCGGCCCCATCTACCTTCAGGGCGACCACACGGGCGTTACTTACCGCGATATCGTGCTTCGGCCCGTGGTGAAATAACCTGAATGCGTTTGTAGAAGGCGGCCTGTCCCATGTGACAGGTCGCCTTTTTGCGTATAGAGCGCCAGCGGCCAGCTGGCATTCGGTCGCCATGTTGGTGGCATACGGTGCGGCGCGCCGTATTCCCGGCGGAGCATGTACGCGGATGCACAGCAGAAGCGCGTCGCAGGTGCAAAGAAGTGGGCTGCGCGATAGTCCGTGTTGTTGTTCTGGAATGAGTCAGTGCCACCCCTTCGGGGTTTATGAAGCATCTTGTCCCTTTTCCTGGGGTTCCGCTCGTGCCTCGCTCCACCCCAGGCTACAATCTGTCACCCCTTTGGGGTTGCTTCGGAGCGATGAAGTATGGCGCGCCAGCGGCCCGCTGGCATTCGGCCACCAATTGGATACAAAAAAGCCGCGTAGTCGAAACTACGCGGCTTGGAATTACTGGCACCTCGGACAGGACTCGAATTCGCCTCCGGCGAACCGTGGGCCTGTGATTCGCCGCAGGCGAATTAACAGC
>JAXMOL010000030.1:0-89506 GCA_034669905.1 Candidatus Hydrogenedentota bacterium | reverse complement strand
CGAAGGCACGTAGTTTTTACGTCTTCGACGTAATGCAGGCGAGCCGCCTGCGCTCCCAAGCCCCAAATCTTTAAGATGGCAACCGAATGACTTGGAAAATGTCCGAGATGAATCTTCGCCTATTTAGCTTTTTCTTGTGGTAACGTGCTCGACTTTTTGGCGTGGAGGGGTTGAAATAATCGGGGCCAAGCCCGGATTCAATTGTTAAGTGCAGTCCACATGAACGCTCTGCGTTACATACAACGAACGGTTTTTACGCCAGACGCCGCTTCTGCGCCAGGAGGGCTAACAACAGCATACCGACCAGCAACATGTCACCGGTGAACTGGCCCAGAGGCGATGTTGTGTTTCCACTACAATCCATTGTGGGTGTCGGTGTTTCGCCTTCGCCTTCACCTTCACCTTCACCTTCACCTTCACCTTCACCTTCACCTTCACCTTCACCTTCACCTTCACCGCCCGAAGCGGGACTGCGCATGGGGATGACGACGGATTTTATCTCGCCCGCCCCGACTTCCACGGATACTTGGGCGTTGTCGTAGCCACCCACTGTGCTGGAGAGCGCATAGCTCCCCGCCAGGACCGAAGGGAAAGCATAGACGCCGTTGGTGTTGTCCGTGACGGCATCGAAGCGGGTCGGATCCAGCGCGACCGACGCGGAGGAGAGCTTCTGTTGCGAGTCCGCCTCCCACACGGTGCAAAAGATGCTGGACGCCAGGATGGCCGATCCCGCAGCCAGCTTGGGCGTGAAGTCTATCGGACCATCAATCAGAGTCTCGACCACGACATCGTCATCCGTGCCCCAATCATTGTTTTCCATCAAGAGGGTCGTGGCCGCTTCGTTCTTTACCGCGATGGGATTGGCGACGGGGTCCGTCGCATCCGGGTCGAAGGTGAAGGTGTTGAAGCCGGTGGCGCCATCCGTCTCCAGGCCGAGCGCGGTCGCACCTTCCACCAACGCCGTTTCCCGGATGCGGATACCCGCAATGGACGGGTCAACAAAAAGACCGCGGCGAATCAAAGGAATGCCGCCCACAATGTCGACACCGACGGCGAGGTCCACAAAGTCGCACTGGCTTATTACGCTGTTGGCCACGCCCGTTCCCGACAAGCCAATGCCCGTGGCTTCGCGGGCGTCGGGCATACCCACAAACCGCACACGATGTACACGCATAGCGGCGTCGTCCACGGTCAACAGGGTGTCCGTGGACATGGCTGGTACGATGTTTACCAATTCCAGAGACGCGTTATCCGCACCTGTTATGACGCCCACGATCTCGGATTCATTCGGTGCGCGACCAGTTATCGTGACACCCGATGCCAGGCTAACATCCTCCACGTAGGTGCCCGGCTCCAAAACGATACGAACGCTTTCCTCCCCGGAGGCGGCGAATTGGGCCAGCGCGAAGGCAATGGTTCGGAAAGGAGCCGTAACGCTGCCACGGCTGACATCATCCATGCCATCGTTCGCCACGAAGGACGCCATGCTCGGGCTGTTCACATCATTCAGGTCGCTGCCGTCCAGGAATTCCTCCAGATTGCTCGAACCGTCAAGGTCTTCGTCCATCCCGGCGTCCGTCGGATCCAGCGGGTCCAGGTTTTCCATGAGCTCATAGCCATCCGGCAGGCCATCGCCATCACTATCTACTTGCCCGGCTTCCGTGCCCGCACGATCTTCTTCGCAGTCGCTGGAGCCATCGCCATCGGAATCAGGGCTGGCGTCGGGGCATGGGTCTTCACCTTCACCGGCACAGTTATCCGAGACGGTGACGGTGCGTATGACCGACGTGGCTGGATTGCCATCGGAGTCGTTAACGTCATAACGGATGGTGTAGTCCCCCGGAGTGTCGGGGTCCACGGTACCGGTGACGCGGATGCTGAGGGACAGGTCGCCATCTTCGGTATCGTTGGCGGTTGCGCCGGCATCGGTATACGCGGTGCCACAGTTGATGGTGACGTTAGGGCTTCCATTTATTGTGATGGAGGGGATGTCTCCCACGGGGGTAATGGGGGTTGTTGCCCAGGGTTCGAAGCGTACACCGTCACTGACTTCGTCTCCGAGGCCGTCGGGGTTGAGGCTTGCATGAAACGGGCCGCTGGAATCTCCCCACCAGGTCATGGTCGCGTCAACTTCGGTGTCGGGTGTGTTGTTTCGAAGCCCGAAGACGTTGTCGATGATCGTGTTGCCCGTGAGTGTTGGTGTCGCATCGCCAAAAATTTCGACCCCTTCGACGGCGCAGTGGCGGAGTAGTGTGCGTTTGACGCTGACGCTTGAATCTTGAATGTCCAGCATGGCCCGTCCGAAATTGCCGCCGTATTCCAGTGTACAATTGTCGAAGTTGGCCGTGCCTCCGGCAAGAATCTTCACGGATGCCCAGTCGCCAGGCGCGGGTTCGGGTCGGGAAGAAGTAAACAGAATCGGTGCTTCTGAGCTGCCTTGGGCGAGCAAAGTGGCCCCCTCAAGCACTGTAACAAAAGATTGCAATGCGGAGTCCGAAGGGGCAAATTGTACTTCGACGCCGGGCGATACGGTGAGGGTTGTGCCAGTGTTTAGGTTAAACCAACCTGCGAGTGCGTAGGGTTCGCCGCTGAATGGCCACGTAACATTCTGGGTTGCGTCGCTTTCCCGAATGCGCACCGCGTCGCCTTCGGTGTTATTTTCAAAGCGTAAGTCGCCGTACTGCACGTTCATGTTGATGCTGGATTGTTCGATGGCCCATTTTGCGCAGTCCCGGACAGTGAGCCCGGTGATAGTCGGGGTGATGCCGTCGGCCTCAAGTTGTATTCCATTCCAGGAACAGGAGCGTATTAATGTGTCCACAACGTGAACATCGTTGGCTAGAATGGAGATGGCCGGGCTGCTGAAGTCACCCGCATATTCCAGGATACATTGGGTTATGTTTCCGTGCGTGCCGTCCTCGAAGGTTATTTCGGCCCAATCTCCCGGGGCGGGGGATTCCTGGAAGGAGGTGAAAATAATGGGCTCGGATTCGGTTCCGATTGCCGTCAGCGTACTGTCGGACTTGATGGTTATCTGCGATTGTTTGGCCGAGCCCGAGGGTGCAAACTGAATGGTTACACCGGGATCGATGGAGAAGACAGCGCCGTCCTCTACGTTGAGCCAGCCAGCAATGGCGTAGGGAGCCCCGGTCGAGGTCCAGGCGGTGTTGGTGTTCATAGGGCTGCCGGCCGAGACAGTGATGGTGTTCATGCCGTTGCCGGTGAAGGTGAGATTGTTTCCAATTATAGGCTGTGTGTTGGGTGTGGAGAGACTAATCGCAGAGTTTGCGCAGTCGTGGATGCTAAGGGCGTCGAGTGTGGGCGTGATGGTGGCTGCAAAAACACCAACACCGCTTTCCAGACAGTTTCGGATGGTGGTATTGGTCACGGAAACGTCGCTCGAGGCGATTTCGACGGCAGCATTGTCGAAGTCACCCGCATACTCGACGATACAGTGGTCGAGCTCGCCGCTCGCACCGCTTCGGATTCCGAGAAATGCCCAATCGCCCGCTGCCGGTGTTTCGAACGCGGAAGTAAAGGTGATGGGGCTTTCGGCGCTTCCCACGGCGTTGAACGTGCCGCCCGCCAGGGCATCGATATTGGATTGTTGGGCCGAATCGGTATCTTTGAATTGTACGAGTACGCCGGGACTGATGTTCAGAATTCCATTTTCACTGATTTGTAACCATCCATCAACGATGTAGGGGGTGCCAAGCATGCTCCAGTTGGATGTGCTGGTCAGGGTGGTCGCAACGACGACCACGCCGTTCCATTCATTATTGTTGAGGTTTAAACTACTGTAGGTCGGTGACATGTTGGCGGAGCGCTGGAGTATGGCGGGACCCGCGCAATCGGTGATGCTTAGGTTGTTGAAGTTGGCTACGTTGTTGTCGCCGTAGACGTCTATTCCTGCGGCAAACGAGTTGCTGATGGATGAATTACGTACCGTTACATTGCCTGGACCGATGTTGAGCGCCCCGATGCCAATCCACTGCCCTGCATCCTGGATATCGCAGTAGTCGAGCGTGGCCGTTCCGCCTTCTTGCACTTCGATGTAAGCCCAATCCCCAGGTTCTGGTGCAGCGGCATCCGAAGTGAAGGAGATGTTGCTTTCCGCAGTGCCTGCCGCGATGAGTGTGCCGCCGGGCTCTACGGTCAGGGTTCCCTGGCGGGCGGCATCTACGGAGGCGAATCGCACATTGACACCGGGAAGGATGGTTAGACGGGCTCCAGCTTTAATGGATACCCAGTCATCAAGTACGATGGGATTTGTGCTCCAGGTGATGTCTCCTTCTATATCAATCTGCGCTTCCGCGCCTGGAGCGAGTAGTAGAAAGAGCAACACGAACAGGAGGCACGTGCTGTGACCTATTGCATTGGGAATATGGATTCTTCTGGTGCACATGGCATTCCCTTCCTGTGCTGATTGAACTCCCTATGTATTGGGTAGCTTTGAAACCCTCAAACCCATAGTAACATACAAAATCGGGAATCGTTCAGGAACGGCGATGGTAGATTCAACCATCAAGTGCAACAATGGCTTCTTGCAGAACCTCGTGTGGGGTTAGGTAGGGAAGTAGCTTTCCGGGGCTATCGTTTAGCCTTTCTGCGATCGTGTTCAAGGTGGTGGTTTCATTGTTATGATGGCTGTTTCCTTTGGCACATACAGGCGCAGGAGTCCCATTGCGCTCCCGTTGGTGTTGTGCTTCCACAGGGACTGCCTTCGCGCTGAAAGCGACGTGGGGTCGCGAGTGGGCGGGGATGTAGCAGCGGACTTGGCGGATGGGTGGTAGGCGTTGGTGTGCGAGGCTGTCCCGGCAGTCCGGGGAGACGTTGGGTGGGTGACGCTGCCTCAAATGGCATCGTGCATTCCCTGCCGTTCTCGCAGACAGGAATACGCCCCGGGTGTCTTCACTGCCGCACTCTGGGTGGTGTCTGTACAAATAGGGACAGTCACCTGTAATTGACATCCCCACCTGCTTCCGCTATGCTGTCTTTATGCCCAGAGTAGCACGTATCGTGGTGGCGGGAGAAGCGCACCATATCACCCAACGTGGGAATAACCAGCAGGACGTTTTCTTCGTGGACGACGACCGGCGGGTCTATCTCCGTTTTCTGCGGGAGCATGCGCTGCGCTACGGCCTCCGTATTCACGGCTATTGCCTCATGACCAACCACGTCCATATTATCGCGGTGCCCGAGGTGGAGGAGGCCCTGGCGAAGGCCATCGGGCGGACCCATTTCCGTTATAGCCAATACATCAACCAGTTTCATGGGCGGAGCGGCCATCTGTGGCAGGGGCGATTCCATTCGTGCGTGTTGGATGAGCCCCATTTCGGCAACGCCATGCACTACGTGGAGCAGAATCCCGTCCGGGCCCGCATGGTGCGCAAGCCGTGGCGTTATCCCTGGTCGAGCGCGGCGGTGCATGTGGGCGAGAAGAAAGACGATGGCCTGCTGGACCTTTGCTGGTGGCGTGAATACCTCGGCGATGAATCCCGCTGGCGCGCCGTGCTGAACAGCGGCATCGACCCCGACTTTGGCGAGACCTTCCGCCTGAAGACCCAAACTGGCCGCCCCCTGGGAACGGACGGATTCCTGAGCCAGCTGGAAGCCCAACTCGGCCGCCGCGTCCGCGCTCTCCCCGTGGGCCGTCCGCGAAAAGATGGGTAGCGTGGGGGCGGGGAAGGGACGTTCTGCCGCAGGTATTCGATGGGGAGGGGCGGTTGCCGGTGGCCCTTCTCGTGGCGTCGGGATTTCTGATGTGCTGTCGGGCGGCAGCATGTCCCGGCGGACTCCGTGGAGGTGGACGGGATTCGGACGGCGTTTCGTGATTGGGCCGTGGAGTTGGCAATCGTTCTGCCACCGGGACAGGAACGCACGTCAAGGTCTTGGGGTGCTGGCAGGCGTGCGGGATGGCGCGGGGCGGACTTGGATTACACAGGGTCTCCGGGCGCGATACCGTCCCGTCAGTCTCCGCGTTCCTCTTGAGGGACGAGTCTATGGAGCGCCGGCGGCCCGCCGGCTTGGGTGCCAAAGGCACCGTGTTACGGCACGTGGCGTGTCTCACGGATAACCGTGTGGGTAAGGGTAGGCTTGCCCCTTGCCTCGGACAGGAGCTTGGAGACTTCCGCCACGGCGCGTTCTGAACCTGTCCGAGACAAGGCACACCGAAAAAACAACCGCGACTGCCCCAAGAAAGGGTGCGAAGATCACCAACACCGCGTCTCCCCATACTGCCGGTACAGCCTCGCGCATCTACGCGTGCTGTCTATCCATTGAAAGGGCCTTTACATCCCCGTCCTGACGCTACCCAATGTAGCTTTCGGCGCGAAGGCAGTCCCTGTATTGATGGGCCGTTGGCACCCCATAATATGTTGCTTGCATTGGGTGGCGTACATGTAGCACGGGCGAGCCCTGCCGGGCTGCACGGGCATCCTGGTCTTAGACACCGCCGCCTGCGTTGATGAGCATCTGGGCCATGTTGGCGTCCTGGCGCTCGGCCGTCAGGGTGTAGGGGGTCTTTCCATTGGCATCACGGACATTGGGGTCGGCGCCGTTGCTGAGCAGGAAGGCCACTTGATCATAGTCGCCCCGCTCCACGGCGCGGTGCAGGAGGGAGCTTCCCGATTTGTCCTTTGAATTAATATCCACGCCCTTGAGGATAAAGTAATTCACCACCTCGGTGTGGCCCTGGTCCACGGCGAGGAAAAGGGGCGTGTTGCCTTCCTTGTCCGGCGTGTTCAACTCGGGCTTACCGGCCACCGCGTGAGACTCCCAGTCCCGACGCAGGAGATCGATGATAGGGATGGAGCCCTGAAAGGCGGCCATGTGGATGGCGGTCCAGCCCCGGTCGGTCATTCGGTTGGCCACGGCGCCGTAGCTCATGAGCAACTCCACCATACGCTCGTGTCCCTTCCAGGCCGCGAGGTGCAGGGCATCCCAGCCATCATTGGTGCGGAGTGTCGGGTCCGCGTGGTGGGAGAGGAGGAGCTGGGCGAGTTCGATGTTGCCCATTTTCGCCGCCGTGTGGAGGGCCGTCATGTTGTCGAGGTCGGCGGCATTCGCCTTGGCCCCTTGTTCGAGCAAGGCCGCAACCTGGGCCACGTCCCCGGCCCGTGCCGCTTCGTGGATGGCCAGAAAGCCGAAATTATTACGCTCCCGATTCACCCGCGCCTCGCACCCCACCAGCGTTATGCCGACCAACACAAGCGCCAAAGCACCCCGTAGCACTGCCATCATCCTGTTCCTCCTTGATTCTTCCGCGTCGGCGCGTAACAATACGCCCGTCGTCGCGCTATGGACGGCACGACGTCCTGATGCCATGTTAGCACCCCCATCACAGGAGCGCAAAACCGTGAATACGGAAGAGTACGCGTGTATGCGCGCCGTGGAAGATACCCATTGGTGGTACCGGGGGCTTCACGCCCTCGTGTCCCGCGCCGCCGCACGCCATCTCTCGTCCGGGGCACCCGTGGTGGATGTGGGTTGCGGGACCGGTGGGATGGCGGCACGATTGCACTCCGCCTATGCCGTCACTGGCGTGGATCTGGCCTCCGAGGCCCTTGCTTTCTGTCGGGAGCGGGGCATAACGCGGGTCGCGCAGGCCGATGCAGGCGAGTTGCCCTTGGCGGGGGAGGTCGCTGAAGGGGTGTTGCTCCTGGACGTGCTCTACCATGCGGGGGTGCCCGATCGGGGGGCGGTCTTGCGCGAAGCCTATCGCATCGTGCGGCCGGGGGGTATTGTGGTACTCAATGTGCCCGCCTACCAATGGCTCTATTCGTCCCACGACGTGGCGGTCCACACGGCCCACCGCTTTACCCGTGGCGAAATAAACGGACTCGTCCGGGAGGCGGGTTTGGAAATCGTTCAATCCAGTTATTGGAACAGCCTGCTCTTACCCGCCATCGTCGCCTGCCGGGTGGGGCGCAAATGGCTCCCGGAGCGGGGGTCCGATTTGGACCCCCACACACCGGATTGGGTGAACCACGTACTCGGTGGCCTGCTGGCCTTCGAACGCCAGGTGATGGCCTGCTGCGCCTGGCCTGCGGGCCTCTCTATATTTGTCGTGGCCCGTCGACCTTCGCAATAGACACGTAATAGGCGCCCCGCACCGAACCGTCTGCTTCCACCAAGGTGCTTTGCAGGCGGTGCTGGCCTTTGGGCAGATTGAGCTGGAAAGTGGCGGACCGATCGGTGGCCGAGACGGGGGTGGACTCGCTGAGACCGGCGATATGCACCCGGGCCTCGGTAATCTCCAGGGCCTTGCCCCCATCGACGCTGCCGCGCATCGTGGCGTTGCATTCCACGGGCCACCGGCGGAGGTCAAACTGGTAGGTGCCTTCCTGCTCCACCTCGACGACCCAGAACCCCTGTCCCGGTCTTCCGTCACGGACGTAGGGCTGGTTCCAGGGGACCTGCTTGATGGGAGCATGCCAATCGTGGCAGGTGAGATGGCTCACGCCCTGACCGGCGGCGCCAATGACCATGGGACAGTACTCGTCGAAACGGGCGGAGGTACTGGTCCACCACCCGTCGTAGTGGGCCGTGAGTCGCGTGACGATATCGGGGTGTTTGGATGCCACATCGTGTTTTTGCGCGGGGTCCTGGTCGACATCATAGAGTTCTTTGCCATTGACCAGGCGCCAACGGCCTTCCAACACGGCACTCTTGCGCCACTTTTCGGGATGGTCAATGCGCTGGGAATCCACCACAATGGCGCGCGCTGCAGCCGGGTGCGTGGCATCGTGAAGCCAGGGCACGAGACTGATGCCATCAAAGGGCATGGAGGTGTCCTGGTCTATGCCGCAGGTTTCTAACAGGGTTGGCAAGAGGTCGATGTGGGCGCTCAATTCGGGGATGTCTTTCCCGCCCGTCCATTTTCCATCGGGCCATCGGATGAAACAGGGGACTCGGTGTCCCCCCTCATATTCACTGCCCTTGGTGCCGCGCATGCCGGCTTTGTCGCCCCCGCCTGTGCCATTGTCGGTCATGAAAATGACGATGGTGTTATGGGCCATCCCGCTGTCATCCAGGGCTTTCATCAGCCGCCCCATACACTCGTCGAAATGGGCCAGCATGCCGTAGAACGCCACTTGGTCTTCATTGAGTCCTTTTCCTTCGAAGGGCTTCTTGTATTGGTCGGCCACGAGAAAGGGAAAATGGGGGACGTTGGTGGGGAGATAACAAAAAAACGGGGTGTCCCGTTGCTGGGTCATGAATTTCTGGGCCGCATCAAACCAGACATCGGTGCAATAGCCGGGACAGGCTTTGGGGGTGCCATTGTGAAAGTAGGTGTCGTCCTGGTAGTTGTTGCCCCAGTAGTCGGGCGTCTGACCCACGCCACCGCCACCGTGGACCAGGACTTCGTCGAAGCCCCGATCTTCCGGGCGATAGGGATAGGTGTCCCCGAGGTGCCACTTGCCAAAGATGCCGGTCTGGTAGCCCGCCTTCTTAAAGTAATCGGCCATGGTGATTTCATCGCGCCGGAGGATGGAGCGGCCCATGATGGTGTGCCATACGCCCGTGCGGTTGTTGTAGCGTCCCGTCATGAGAGAGGCCCGGGTGGGGGCGCAGGTGGGGCTCACATGAAAGTTGGTGAGTCGCAGGCTTTGACGGTGGAGTTCATCAAGATGGGGGGTCTGGAGCACGGGGTTGCCGAGACACGAGAGATCGCCGTAGCCCTGGTCATCCGTCATGATGAGCAACACGTTGGGTCGGGAGGGCACGCTATGGGCACGGGGGGTAGCCCACGTCGCCAGGGCGACCAGGCCGAGGCCCGTGTGTTGCAGAAAACTACGCCGTGAATGATTGCCCGAAGCCTGTCGAATTCTATCCATGAAGCCGCCTTTCGTTGTGGGTTACAGACACTACCAGCATGAAAGAACGACAATCGGATTGCAAGCTTAACGGGTGAAAGACGAAGGGTGCGCGATACCTTACTCGGTGGCGGCTGCTTCGGGGGCACGGGGTGCGACATCGATGCGGTACCAGGTCTCATCAAGCCGGACGATGACATCCTGGGTCCCATCCACGAGCTGGGCCAGGTCGGGGTGGGCGTCCAGCAGTTGGGTCCACGCTTCCGAAGGTGCCTGAACGACGGAGAGGGGCTCTTGCCCATAGCTGCGCTGTGTCAGTACGCCTTCCGTCAGGGAAAACTGTTGCTCACGCCATTGCACCGGTTCGGCGGGGGGCACGGCCGCCGTGCTCGGAGACTCGTCCGCCATCCGTTGTTTGAGGAGGGATTGGCGCGGTTCCTCCGCTGGGACGTCATCGGCGTCCGCCATGGCATCGGCGAGGTGCTCTATTGCCCGTACATCGTCCGATTCGCTATTGGCCACGGCCTCTTCCAGCATGGGAGCCGGTGCGGGTGCGGGTGGTGCTGCTTGAATAGACACGGCATCGCGCTCTTCCATTTTACGAGCACGGGCAGGCGCTTCTGCTTCGGGAAGGGTGGGGGCGTCTGCCGCAGGGGCGGATTGCTTCATCCGCACTTCGGCTTCGGGAGCCTCCTTGGGTACGATTCCGCCTCCGAATCCCGAGGACGCGGGGCCGATGCCACGGCCACCGAGGCCGACGGGAGGCGCGGAAAATTCGCCTTCCGACGGGGCGTTTGATGCCGCAGTGGATGCCTGCTCCATGGCCGCTTCAGTTGCCCCTTGCATGGGTTCTTCTGCGGGAGCCGATTGGACCTCAGGTTCCCGCTGGTCCAGGTTACTGGAAAGTACCATGGTCCTCTCAGGGCTATCCTGCAGGGTGCGCCAACCGATACCACCGGCCACGAGTACGATTGCCGCTGCGGCGGCCATGCGCCAGGGGGACCACCCCATCCCGGTAGATGAGGGAACCGGGGCGAGGGCTTCCTTCAGGAGTTCGTCGAAATTGTCCGGCGCCTTTACGGGATGGTGATAGAAATAGACGTCCGATACTTGCTTGTACCCATGGAGTTCCCGGAGGCATTCCGCACATTCGGAAAGGTGCTCTTCCACGAGCTCCCGGTCCTCGGAATTGAGCTCGTCGTCGAGCAGGGCGGAAAACTCGTTGCGGATTTGTTCGCAGGCGATGGGCATCAGATCACCCCCTTGTGGGTCAGGCAATCACGGAGCCGTTTACGGGCCTGATTGAGGCGCGACTTGATGGTGCCCTGGGGACAGCCCACCGAGGTGGCGATATCGGCATAGCTGAGGTTGTCAAAGGTGCGCAGCACGAAGGGGAGGCGATAGGTGTCTGGTAGTTCTTCGAGACAGTCCTTCAGCCCGTCATTCAACTCGCGCTTCTGGGCCAGGTGGCTGGGTGTAACCCCATCGGTGGTGGCCGCCTGTGCGACCGAAGGCGCTTTTTCTTCCAGCAGCTCAAAGGACACGCCTTTGTTGCGGCCTTTGCGCGACTTATCCCGGAGCTTATTGCGGGCCGCGTTCGACGCGATGCTGTAGAGCCAGGTGTAGACCTGGGAGTGGCCCTCGAAACTGTCGAAGCTCCGATGCGCCCGGACGAATACTTCCAGGGCGACATCGAGGCTGTCTTCATGATTTCCGAGATAGCGATAGACCACGTTATACACCCGATCCTTGTAGCGGCGTACCAGTTCTTCAAAGGCGGAGTCCTGCCCGTCACGGCAGGCGCGCACCAGATCATCGTCTGAATGCCTTTGTGTTTCTTCCAATATCACCACGCGGGGGACTTCTCCAGTTTGCAGGATCTTAGACACCAGGAATCGGGATTGGTTCTCACCTATTGTACCGTGCACTTTGTGGTGTAGGGAAGTTGGAACCGGGATTTTCACGGTTTGCCCTGTCGGGGATGTGGCAATCCGAAATGACCTTGATGTTCTAAGTTATTTGTAATAAATGGATTATGGCGATACGTGGAAAGGCTTCCCTTGCACCGAATTGGAGCAGGGCGTATTTCACGACGCTATTTGCGTGACCTGAGGGCGGCTATTCTTGTATGCTGTGGGCCACTTTTACCTGGAGAATACCCATGGCATTTCTTGACGACGCACTGGCCCACGCACAGGCAAATTCCGAACGGCATCTGGAAGAGTACCGTGCCCTCCTGGCCATGCCCAGTATTTCGACCCTGCCCGAAAATAAGGCCGACGTATTGAAGACGGCCGAGTGGCTTGCACAGCAACTCCGTGACCTGAAGATGGAAAATGTGGCGGTCATGCCCACCGACGGCCATCCCATCGTCTATGGTGAATGGCTGAAGGCACCGGGCAAACCAACCCTGCTGATTTACGGCCACTACGACGTGCAACCCGTGGACCCCCTCGATGAGTGGGAGTCTGATCCCTTTGCCGGCGAAATTCGGGGTGACTATATCTACGCCCGGGGTGCGTCGGATATGAAGGGCCAGATTTTCGCCCAGTTGAAGGCCATGGAAAGCATCGCCGCCCAGGGCGATTATCCGGTCAACGTGAAGTACCTCCTGGAAGGTGAAGAAGAAGTGGGCTCGCCCAGCCTGCCGGGCTTTATTGATGCCCACAAAGAGCAACTGGCCTGTGATGCGGTGTTGAATTGTGACTCCGGCATCTACGACAAGGATACGCCGGCCATCATGTATTCGCTGCGGGGCCTCGCCTATTTTGAGCTGGAGCTGCGGACCGCAAAGAAAGATCTCCACAGTGGCATGTTTGGCGGCGCCGTGCGTAATCCCCTCCACGTCCTGTCTGAATTAATTGCGGCCATGCACGATGCGCAAGGGCGCGTCACGCTTCCCGGATTCTATGACGACGTCCGTCCCTTGAGCGATGAAGAGCGTACCTTGTTGCAGCGCCTGCCCCACGACGACGAGAGTTTTCAGGAAATGGCGGGGGTCCAGATGTGCTTCGGCGAGGCGGGCTTTTCAACGGTCGAGCGCATTGGTGCCCGGCCGACCCTGGAGGTGAATGGTATCTGGGGAGGCTTCACGGGGGAAGGCGCAAAGACCGTGTTGCCCGCCCGCGCCCACGCCAAAATCAGTGCCCGTCTCGTGGCAGATCAGGATCCGGAAGCCATCGAAGGACAGTTTCGCGCCTTTCTGGAAGACCACGTGCCCGAGGGCGTCTCCTGGGATCTGCACAAGCATTCGAGCGGACCCGGATCGACCATGGACCGCACCTCCATCTATATTAAGGCTGCCGAAGAGGCCCTGGAAACGAGCTATGGAAAACCGCCCGTCTTCAAGCGGGAAGGCGGCAGCGTGCCCATCGTTGGGATGCTGCAGAAGAAACTCGGGGTAGATACCGTCATGTTGGGCTTTGCCCAGCCCGACGACGGCATCCATGGACCCAACGAGCGCCAATATCTGCCCGGATTCTTCCGGGGGATAGAGACCTATATTCGTTACCTGGACATCCTCGGAAAATAGCCTGGGAAAGGACCCAAAGGACGAAAAGGACCTAAAGGACGGCGGACATGGTCGTGGGGCATCCAAGGTTAGTCCTATTGACCGTAGGTTGGTCCACCGCCAATCTAAGCAAGCGATCCAAGCGGAGATGTTTCGGGTGTCGTATCTTGGCTTGTCGCGGTGACCGCTTCCCATGCCGTCCTTTTAGTCTTCATAGGTCCCTTATGTCTTTTCCAATCTGATTTTTCGGTTAAGTCTCTGTTAGCGTAGCCCCCTTTACGGCAACCGACAGTATCATTTACAGGAGAATATGCAGTGAACAAATCCTCATGGCGTGATCTGATTAAACTCGAAGACTGGTGGGCCATCTGGCTCGGGTTTATCTTGTTGGGCAGTGTGTTCGTCGGCGCGGTAGACAGCGTGCCCAAAATGCCCGGTTGGTCCTGGGGTGATTTTTCTGCACTCAGTTCCGGGATATCCTTTGGCCCCTTGCTTGCCCTGGCGGTCGGACTGTGCGCGATTTTTGGTGCGGCCATTGCCGTCATGGGCAAAGACCGGGTGGTATCGTTCCTACCCGGGTTCTTCGTGATTTTCCTGCTCGCCTGCCTCACCTACGTCTTTGCCAACGAGGCGACCGTGAAACACTATGGGATCAGCTACGCCTTCTGGGCGGTGGGGCTGGGCCTGCTCATTGCCAACACGGTGGGCGTGCCCGCGTGGCTCCAGCCGGCGATCAAGACCGAGTTCTACATCAAGACCGGCCTGGTCATCATGGGCTCGGGCATCCTATTCGGCAACATCCTGAAGTTCGGCGCCTATGGCCTGGCCATCGCCTGGGGCGTGACGCCTATTGTGATTATTTTTATGTGGTTCTTCGGGACGCGCGTGCTGAAGATGGTCAACAAACCCCTGGTCATCATTATCGCCACGGCCACTTCGGTTTGTGGTGTGTCTGCCGCCATCGCCGCCGCGGCCGCGTCGAATGCGAAGAAGGAAGACCTCACCATTGCCGTGGGAATGACCCTCATCTTTACCGTGGCCATGATGATTGGTATGCCCATTCTTGTAGCCCAGATGGGACTCTCGCCCTTGCTGGGTGGGGCCTGGATGGGCGGCACGATTGACGCCACCGGCGCCGTGGGTGCGGCGGGTGCCGTGCTCGGACCGGAAGCGGAGGCCGCAGCCATCATCGTGAAGATGATCCAGAACATCCTTATTGGTGTGGTGGCCTTCTGTATCGCCGTCTTCTGGGTGACTCGGGTGGACCGGGATGCCGACAACGAGCGTCCCGGCATGGCGGAAGTGTGGAAGCGCTTTCCCAAATTTATCCTGGGCTTTCTGGCCGCATCCCTCGTGGCGTCCTTCGTCATGATTCCCCTGCTTGGCGAAGACACGGTAAGCAGCATGTTGAAGCAGACCAAAACCATCCGCGGTTGGCTTTTCACCATGGCCTTTATCTCCATCGGACTGGAGTCTAACTTCAAGGCCATGGCCGCACAAATGCAGGGCGGCAAACCCATGACGCTCTATCTCGTGGGCCAGACCTTCAATATCGTGCTGACCCTCTTTATCGCCTGGCTGGTCCTGAGTGGCGTGCTCTTTCCCTTGCCGCCTTCTCTGGTAAACTAATGGACACGAAATCGACATTCCAGGGCTGGCTACGGCTGGCCCTGGGCCTTGGCGTGGCCCTGCTACTCATATCCACCGTGTTGCCCTGGCTCGCGGAGAAGGGCTATGCGGGCCATGTGATTCAGGAGAATGTCCGCACGGACCGGGATGCTTCGGCGCTCTTTTACACGGAAGATGACCGGACCTGGGAAGTGTTGGAGCGGGTGTCTGCGAAGGAGCAGGCGCCCTGAGCGCAATTTGGTGTGCGGCTACACTGCGAAGGGGTAGAGATGACTCGACGCGTTAAAATGATGAAGCTGCTCTGGGTATTCGTCTGGCTCCTTTGGCTCGCACTCGTTATCCAACCAGAAAGCCGCGGCATCCTGCGCCTCGCTGTTATTCTCCTGTTTTCGGGGCAATTGGTGGCCGGCGTGCTGCTCTATTGGAAACGCCATTGGTTGCGTTATAGCCTGATTGCCATCGGCCTCCTCGTTGTTACGCCACTCTTGCTACCCGGGCGGGCGGTGGACCCGACGGTGCTCCGAAGTGCCTACATGGAGTCCCTCAAGCCCTATGAAGGGACGACCTATTCGTGGGGTGGGGAGAACCGACTGGGCATCGACTGCTCCGGTCTGGTCCGAAAAGGCTATATCACAGCGAATATGGGGTTGGGCTTGAAGACCCTCAATGGCCGACCAATCCGTGAGGCGTGTAGCCTGTGGTGGTACGATGCTTCGGCCAAGGCCATGGGCGAGGAATATCAAGACAGAACGGTACTGCTTTTTGAGGTGCCTTCCCTGAATGACCTGGACCATGGGCGCTTGCTGCCGGGCGACATTGCCGTCACGATGAACGGCGTGCACACCTTGGTCTATGTGGGGGACAAGACGTGGATGCAGGCCGATCCCGGACGGGGTCATGTGCAATATGAACCCATCCCGGTGCACGATTCGGGTTGGTTCACCATGCCGATGAAGCTATTGCGGTGGCGCAGTCTCTACGACGCCACCTGAGGGAGGAATAAGGGGGCGCGGGAATCCCTGCTAAGCGGGGGACGGCCCCGACTATCACGGTTTCGACCCGGGGGAAAGTGTGCCCGTTGGCCACGCGGTGCATTGGGGTGGAGTGAGTTCATGACGTCGGTGCTGTCCCCCTCTTTACTCCCCGCGTGCCTTCACCCGCAGCGGTGATCCATAATAGGGGTCCCGCAGTAGAAGGAAAGACCCCCATGACGGACGCTACTACCCCTGAATCCATTCCCCATCGATTTCGAATTACCGGCATGACCTGTGCCGGATGTGTGCGCCGCGTGGAAACCGCCCTGCAGGACCTGGAAGGCATCGAAGAGGCCACGGTAAACCTCATGACCGAAGAGGCCGTCGTGCAGGTGCTGCCCGACACCATTGGCCCGGAAGAAATTATCGCCACGGTCGAGGAGCTGGGCTTTGGAGCGGTCGAGAAAGACGCTTCGCGCTCGGAATATGACATTGATGTTTCCCTGGAAAACCTGGCCGTCGCCCGTCAGCGTTGTGTCCTCGCCTGGGCCTTGACCGGGCCCATCGCCCTTTTGATGTTACTACATATGACCGGACTCTGGATGGTCCCTTTCTGGGGATGGCTGGAAGTACTGCTGGCCTTGCCGGTACTGGTGGTGTCCGGTGCCGAGACCTACAAAAAAGGGTGGGCGACCCTTCGCGCCAAGGCCCCTTCCATGGATGCCCTGATCGCCATTGGTACCCTGGCGGCCTGGAGCACGGGTCCCATGCACCTTTTCGGCATGGACGTGGCCAGCTTCGCCGCGGTCTCTTCGATGATTATGGCCTTCCACCTCACGGGGCGTTTTCTCGAGGCCCAGGCACGGGGGCGGGCTTCCCAGGCCATTCGCCGTCTGCTGGAGCTGGGGGCGAAGACGGCCCGGGTGCGGCGAGGAGACGAGGTGGTGGAGGTGCCCATCGACGCGCTGCAGGTCGGTGACGTCATGGTCATTCAGCCGGGCGAGAAAATTCCGACGGACGGTGAAGTCATAGCGGGACACAGCGCCATTGATGAGTCCATGGCCACGGGTGAATCTATCCCCGTGGATAGGGGCGTGGGGGACCCGGTCATCGGGGCCACGATAAATACCACCGGTGCGCTGGAAGTGCGTGCCATGAAGGTGGGCGATGAGACCTTCCTGGCCCAGGTGGCCCAGATGGTACAGGAGGCCCAGGCCTCCAAGCCCGCCATCCAGGGCTTCGCCGATCAGATAACGGCCGTCTTCGTGCCGCTGGTATTGGGTGTCGCGGTGGTGACGGCGGTTTTCTGGCTGACCGTGCCGGAAATGATGGAGGCCCTCAGTGCGTGGGCCGTGCCCTATTTGCCCTGGGTGCCGTCGGGCGAGACGTCCCGCCTGAGTATGGCGATATTTTCCGCCGTCGCCGTGTTGGTCATTTCCTGTCCCTGCGCCATGGGCCTGGCCACGCCCACGGCGGTCATGGTGGGCACGGGACAGGCCGCCGAACGGGGACTCCTCATTCGCGAAGGGGCCGCAGTACAGTGGCTCAAGGAACTGACTCTCCTGTGTTTTGATAAGACCGGCACACTCACCCATGGCCGACCGAAAGTTACGGCGGTGGAGACGGTGACCGGGGTGACCCGCCAGGAGTTGTTGGCCTGGGCGGCAGGCGTTTCGGCGTATTCAGAACACCCCCTCGCGAAGGCCATCGTGGAGGAGGCAGGTCGCTCACGGTGCGAGGCGCTGGAGGCCAGTGATTTCGAAGCCATTCCCGGAAAGGGCACCCGTGCGTGTATCGATGAGGCCGTGGTGCTGGTAGGCAAGCCCGCCTTGCTCAAGGACGGCGGAGTGGATACCGCACCTGTGGAACATGCCCTCTACCAGATGCAGCGGGAAGCCAAGACCGTGGCGCTCGTGGCGCGGGACGGCAAGGTCGTTGGGATTATCGGACTCGCCGACACGCTGAAGCCCGAATCGGTGCGGGCTATCAAGATTCTCAAGCAGATGCAGATTAAGTGCATTATGATCACGGGTGATAACCGCGCTACGGCCGAGGTGGTGGCGGACCAGGTGGGTATCGAGCGGGTGATTGCTGACGTGCTCCCTCAGGACAAGGCCCGTGAGATTGCCAAGCTTAAGAAGGAGACCATTGGCACGGTGGGCATGGTGGGGGATGGCATCAACGATGCTGGCGCCCTGGCCACGGCCGACATTGGCATCGCGCTGGGCACGGGGACAGATATCGCCATGGAATCGGCGGATATCACGCTGGTGAAGGGTGACTTGATGGCGCTGGTGGCGGTTATACAACTTGGGAAAGCCACCTACTACAAGATCGTGCAGAATCTATTCTGGGCCTTTGGCTACAACCTGCTCATGGTGCCTTTGGCCATGGTGGGGCTGCTTCATCCCGTAGTGGCGGAAGTGTGCATGGCCCTGAGTTCCTTAAACGTAATCGCCAATTCGTTGCGCCTGAAATACTTTGACCCCGAGAAGGTGACGGCGGAAATTATGCGGAAGTGATGACATGATGAAATCGGTTTGAACCACGAATAGACACAAATTTACACGAATGAAAGACGGCGACGGTCGCTCAAAAGGTGCGATACACTATTCTGTGTTCTTTGCGTTCTCTGTGGTTAATCACTCTTCCCGTTTTTCGGACGCTTCGCGCGCGCGGTCCTGTAGACAACGTAGATAAGAATTCGTGTAAATTCGTGTTTGTTCGTGGTTAAGACCTTTGATACTTTCGGAGAATCCCTTGGAAAACGAAACCAAGACCCTCAACATTACCATCAGCGGCACCGGATTTGCTGGTGACTTCGTGGCCCGCAGCTTCGGCATGTTGCCCCACCGCAATGGGGTCAATCTCCATCTGGCGGGCGTCAATTCCGGCAACCTGGGCAACGCCAAGCTCTTCGCCAAACGCCACGGCGTGGATCACGCCTTCGACTCCCACCAGGAGATGTTGGAGAAGGTGCAGCCTGATATTGATTGTATCGCCTGCGCCAACTACGTGCATGGACAATTCGTCAAGGAGGCCGCCGAGGCGGGCGTGAAGGTCATCGTGCTGGAGAAGCCGCCCCTCATCTGGCCGGGCTATCCGGAAGGACGGCAGGCGGATGCCGAAACTCGGAAGCGCGAGTCCATGGATGCTTTGCAGGAGGTGTTGGAAGCGGTGGCGAAGCACGGGGCCAAGCTGCTCTACGCCGAGAATTTCGTCTATGTCGATGGCATGAAAGCCCTTGTGGAACTCATGCGGGAGGCCCAGGGCAGCGGCAAAGGGAAGGTCATCCTCCAGCAGGGCGTCTGTGCCCACCAGGGTTCCCACGCCATTGATTACGATACCCCCGCCAAATCGGGCGGTGGCTCCCTGTTCAACAAGGCCTGTCATCCCCTGGGATCGGCCCTCTATCTCAAGCAGGTGGAAGGGATGCTCCGGGAAGGCAAGCCGATTCGTCCGGTGCGCGTATCGGCCGTGGCCCTCCAGATTTTGAAAGGCCAGGAAGAGTCCGCCGGAGAACACTTCCGCGTCATGCAGAACGTGGATGACTTCGCCCGCATGACCGTCGTGTTTGAAGATGGCACCGTGGCGGAACTGTACGGCTACGACCTGAGCATCAGCGGCATCAAGAATCGTTTTTCCGTTATTACCGACTTTGCCGAATACGACATGGGCCTCAATCCCAATAACGAAAACGAGCTCTTTTTGCCCGACGGTGACGTGATTGGCGATGTGTTGTTGCGGGAAAAACTCCCCACCGCACAGGGCACGTCCTTCCCACGGCCCCGCCAGTTTCACGCCCACGGCTACGTCAACGAGATGGACGATGCGGTAGCCTGTGCCCTCTCAGACAAGCGCTATCCCCAATCCGGTGCCCTCCTTGCCTGGGACACCATGGCCCTCGTCATGGCGGCCTACGAATCAGCAGAAAAGAACTCGGCCTTTGTGGATATCACCGAATACAGCACGCAGAACATCGTCGGCGATGCCGCCCTGCCCGATCCCCGTAGTTTTGGCGCCGTCTTGGGCCGGGGGTGAATCGGGGCTAAGAATGGAAGACCAAGTCATAGACCCCGTGACACAGGCGGTGAGATAGAGGATGATGCCGCAGGGGTGCCACCCTTACAGACACGAGGCACGAGTGGCTTTAAGGGTGCGTGGAGGAGCGAAGATCTCCATTCTGACAAACACACGATTAACGAGGGCGTCCAATGCCTCGGAGATAGTTGGACGCCGGGAGAACAAAAGGGGGGACTACGGGTTTTCCAGGTTTCTGCTCGTTCCCATGCTCTGCGTGGGAATGCCTTTTCCTACGCTCCGCGTAGGGGGGGGCGGCGTTGTCGTGGTGTCAGGGGAGTTCGCCTGAATCATCGTGGTCTGTCGACGCGGAGCGTCGTGATCTGCATTCCCACGCGGAGCATGGGAACGAGAAAAATGGAGTTGCCGACATGAAACAATATACGTATTCCCAGGCACGTCAGCGATTGTCGGAAGTGTTGTATATCGCACGGAATGAAGAAGTGCTTATTACCCGTCGTGGTGGCGATGCGTTCAGCGTGGTCTTCAAGCCGCAAAAGGCGTCGCCGTTGGATGTGCCCTGCCTCAAGACCAGGCCCAAGGCCACGACCCAGGATATCCTGGACGCGGTCCGAGAGTCCCGCGAAGGCAATCGCTAAAGCCCCAGGGCATCAAAGGGACAGAGTACGTAATAGAATGTTCAAACTGTTTCCTGAGGTGCACTGACTAGGCGCGTATAGCCCGAGATACGGTGGCGGACGATAAGGATTACAAGAGGTAAATCGTAGTCTGGCCTCGGTTCTCAATAGAGGATGTGATTTTGGGTATACTAGATGCTCTGAAAGGAAATTGAAGCATGGTACAGGGGACGATGATAGAAACAGAAGACGCAATCCAACGTATGACCAGGTCATCGGGCCATATGAAAAATGCGTACGGATCTATCGTCGAGTATTGGTCACCGGAAACGCCGCCTAGTACATGTGTATTTGAAGAATTCGGATCGTGCTTGTGCACTCACGCGGTAGCAATGGACCGGTCAGAGTTGGCTAACGTCCTGAGTACAATCGAGGAACTCTTGGTCCATGGTACCCAATCGGTCAAGGCAGCTGTGGCGACTGGGGCGCTGGAGTGTATCCTCCATACGGCTGATACCGATGCCTTTGACATTGCGATTCTTCTCCCATTTCTGGGACGGGAATCAAAAGAACACTGCAGGGCATGGGATGAATTTACGGGGGTTAAGACGAAGGGCCTGTGGTAATGCTCCCGAAGAAGCGCTGAGGGGCATCAAATGGACAGGGTACGCAATAGAATGTTCAAACAGTTTCCCGATGTGCACTGAGCTAGGCGCGTATAGCCCGAGATACGGTGTCGGACGAAAAGGACTACAAGAGGTAAATCGTAGTCTGCCCATTGGTTCTCAGCTGCGCTTCCTAGAGCGGACACGCCGACAATGCTATTGCAGAGGCTGTGTTTGAAGCTGCCGATCCTTCGATTTCTTTCAATGGCGTAGCTCTAAGAAGGGTTCGAATCTGATGTCAAGGGAAACATTCTCATCTCGATTGATTATATATCTGACACTGCTGTCCACGCTGCCCGTAAGTACATGGGCTCAGGACCGTATCTCCGCGAACATGGAATCCGGGGCGGTAGATTTAAACCAATTGGAGGCGGAGATTTTGACGTCCACGAGTGATGAAGCGAGAAACCAATTGCTGGGCCGCTTTCTGGAATTTGCAAATTCAGAGGAGTACTTTTCAGAATTTGCCACGGTAGCAGAACGTCTTATTTTACGGCTCCCCGAAGCAGAGGGGGATCGTGTGGCCTATAGCCTGTCGGTTGCGCAAGAACGTCACCTGAGCGTGCATTATGCCCGAGAAACCGTGGCGATTCGCGAGCTGAATGGCGGCGGAGCGGATACGGAGTGGGGCTTCCTTCTCCGGTATCGTAACGCCCTGCTGGCTACGAAGCAGCGGGATTATGAGACGGCTGCAACTATATTCGAGTCCTTGTACAGCTTGGGAGACGAGGTTATTTCTGAGCACCAACAAGGACGGCTGCGTCGTCAATTGACAGACACCTATCGACAATTGGGACGATGGGAGGATGTCGTGCGCATGGGGGAAGAGGCTCGTGTGTTTACTTCCGATGACGATGAAAAAATCCTGGGGTGTTGTATCATTTGGGAACGGCCTATTCCTCTATAGGGGAATTTGATGCGGCGGCACGGGTGCTCAATGAATTAGCCGAGCGCGTTAATCACTTTTATCCCGATGAAGCGTCACGGAGGACCGGAGCGGCGTTGGCCTATGTGGGAGTCGAGGAATGGGCGGTTCGGGCACAGGCGATCGCGGATGCGCAGGCGGACGCCGAGAACGGTCCCGTGCGGGTGGCAGTCGCTGAGTCACTGGAGCAACTTCGAGAAAACATGGAAGCGGATCGTGGTGAGGGTGATCCCGTGCCGACAGATGGGGTAGCCTTGTCCGATAGTGACGGGCCAGGGGCTAGTGCCAGAATTGCGAACCCATCCATAGCCAGGGCGCTTCCTAAAGAAGTTGACGTCACGAATCCATCACCAGATGGGACGGAGCAGAGTTCATCGGGGGGTACTTGGCTGATACTTTCAATTGCCTTGGCAGTATTGTTACTTGGTGGAGTCATTATGGTTCGTAAGAGACGTGGTGAGGGGACAGCACCGGCGTCGCGTCGCTGATACGGCAAGGCCCACGGCCTGGGAGAGCGCAGGAAGAACCAATGGACTGCGGGTTTTCCAGAGTTCTGCTCGTTCCCATGCTCTGCGTGGAAATGCCTTTTCCTACGCTCCGCGTAGGGGGGAGGAGGAGTTGTCGTGGGGCAGGGGAGTTCGGCTGAATCACCGTGGTCTGCATTCCCACGCGGAGCAGGGGAACGAGAAAAAGCTCTTCGGCCGGAACGGAAACGAATGCGGCGCGTGTATGGAAAGTTCAATCGGACGAAGTCCCGTGAACCCCGTGCCACGCGATGCCGAGTTCCACGAGGTTTCGTGTGCGTGGAGGAAAGGAGAAACTCATTCTCAAGCAACACGACTGACGAGGGCGTCCATTCCCGGGTGATAGGGGACGCCCGATTTGAATCATTCTGCGTGGCCTGACGTCGAGAGGGCTCCATGCACACGAAATCTCGCGTAGCTCGCCATCGCCCACCTCCGGCGCGTCGTGGACGTGGCACAGAATAAATGATTCATGACCAATGACTGGGGAGGAGCTATTCGAAAATGGACGTGCCGCGCGATCTGGTACTCCAGTTCGTGCGAAGGAGCTGTAGGACCTCATTGGGCTATTAGTGTATTTCCCTTGGCCCAGGACGGGACCTCTATAGAGTGACCTGATCGTATCTCCCAATTCACGCACGAACCGGGAATACCGGATCGCGCGGCACGACTGTTGGGTTTGGTTTGTTTTGGTGGAGGGGGCAATCCAAGCACCCTCTACATGCCGATGAACCATATAAACTTTCTGCACACAGAGGGGGGGCGGGATAGATGGTCGTTGCCCTATTCTAACCCGACCAGCGTGGCCGCCTTGTGGCATCCGTCCTGGCGTTTTAAGAGGAAGGCCCGCTCCGACTCGATTGCCGTCCGTTCCGCGGCCCGGCCGAAGTGCAGCGCGGCCCCGTCGTGATGGCCCAACTGCTCCTCCAGGTCCCCCAAGACGGCATCATAGAGATAATAGCCTTCCAGGGGTTTCTTGCGCGCGATGGCGTCCACGGCGGCCTTGGCTGCGGCAGGTCCCTCCACGTGGGCCAGGGCGACGGCGCGGTTGAGAGCCACAATGGGGGAGTTGTCCTGGGCGACCCATGCATCGTAGAGCGCGAGGATCTGGGGCCAGTTTGTCGCTTCGAAATCTGCCGCCGTGCAATGACAGGCCGCGATGCCCGCCTGGATGTGGTAGGCGCTCAATTCCTGGCCCGAGGCGGCCTTACCCAGGTGATACATGCCCCGGGCGATAAGGGTGCGGTCCCATTGGCTGCGGTCCTGGTCCTGTAGCCGGAGTAACTGGCCTTCGGCTCCCAGCCGCTCGTTGAAGCGGGCGGCATTGAGGCACATGAGGGCGGCGAGGGCATGGGTTCGCGGCTGGTCGCCTGCCGGGTGCTCCGTGAGCAATTCCACGAGCCGAATGGCTTCCCGGCACAGTTCTTCGCGCACAAGATACTCGCCGGAGGATGCCTTGTAGCCTTCATTGAAGAGGAGGTAGAGGGATTGCTCAACACTTTCCAGGCGCTCAGACAGGGCTTCACCGTGGGGAATCTCAAAGGGCACGTGGGCATCACGAATAGTCTTGCGCGCCCGGGTCAATCGCTTGGCCACGGCGGCTTCCGAGGCGAGGAACGCCGCTGCGATTTCGGCCGTACTGAGGCCACACAGGGTCTTGAGGGTGAGGGCCACCTGGGCCTCCCGGGGGATGGCCGGGTGGCAACAGGCAAAGATCATGCGCAGGCGGTCATCCCCGATTTCCGAATCGAAAACCACGTCGGGTGGGCCCGGCTGACCCAGGGGGCCGGCCTCCTGAAAGGCGACAATCCCGGCTTCCTTCTTGCGAAAATTCTGCTCCCGGCGGAGGATATCCAGGGCCCGATTCTTGGCCGTCTGGGTAATCCAGGCCGCCGGGTTTTCCGGGATGCCATAGTAGGGCCAGGTCTGCATGGCACGGATGAGGGCCTCCTGCACCACGTCTTCCGCGAGCTGGAGGCGCCCCATGCCAAACATACGGGTGAGGGTCGCCACGAGTTTACCGGCCTCGTCACGAAAGAGGTGCTCGGTGACCCGGGCGGTATCCTGTTGATAGACCGGTGCCCTGTCTTCCGGCGGGGTCACGCCGTCAACCCGCGTTTTCAGCCGCGTAGGCCTCGGCCTTTTCCATCATGGGGCACATTCCGCGAACCGGTCGCACCTCGACGTGCATACCATGTTCCAGGGCCGGGCACTGGCGCCCGATGGCCATCGCTTCTTCCAGGGTCTCCACAGTGAGCAGGAAATAACCCGCCACGGTTTCCTTGGCCTCGGCGAAGGGACCATCCGAAACGGTGGCTCCGTTTTTCCCGGAAAGGACCACGCCCGTACTTTCGAGCGGTTGTCCACTCTTGGCCCGGCCGTCTGCCATGAGCCCGTCAAACCAATCGGTCCAACGGGTCATGGTCTCCTGAATTTGTGCGGGGGAAAGGTCTTTATCCCACTCGGTGCCCCGAAAGAGCAACATGTAGCCTGATTCCATTTCGACGTCCATGATTCAATCTCCTGTCGTTGGTGATGCGCCGTGGCGCGTTGATAAGACAACGATTGGGCAGTGGCCACGAGGACATGGGGATTATTCAGTCGGCTGCTTCGTGCTCCGCAGGCCGAATACGAAACGGTCGGCAGAGAACTTTCCGGGTCCGAGGACAATGAATAGTATTGCGATTACGAGGTAGAGGAGCGCCAACTCATAGGAGCCGCCCCCTTGGCTGACGAAGGGGTCGCCCTTCACGATGGCGTGCATATGGGTGGCCACGGCCATGGTGAAGAAGAGTCCCAGGCTGGCCAGAGGCGTCACCAGGCCAACCATCCAGGCGATTCCTCCACCAAATTCAGACAGGGCCGCGAGAAACTGGAAGATGCCGGGCACCGATGCGTCGGGTCCCATCCAGCTGAAGGGCGCCTGAATTTTTCCCCAGCCGTGGTAGACGAAGGCGAGTCCCGCAACGAGGCGAAGCAGGAGCAGGGCGGTAGAGGCGGCGTTATTCTGGGGAGTGGGTTGAAAGAGGCGTATCAGGAGGGTCTTGTTCATGGGTATCTCCGAGGTGATTGGGGTTGTGGGGGCAGCGATCAGCCCCGAAAAATCGTACTCGCCCTATTGTGCCCCGTACAGGCAGGACCACTCAAGACCTGTGCTCCATGAACCTTGAGCAAACGGAGCGGGCACGGAGTAAATCACGTGCCCGCCCGAACCGAGTCGCCAAATGTTTCTAGACCGGCTGAGCGACATCAACCATCCAGTTCACGCCAAATTTGTCGGTCACCATGCCAAAGTAGGGGGACCAGAAAGTCTCCTCCAGGGGCATCGTGACGGTGCCCCCGTCACCCAGGCCGTTGAACAGCCGTTCGGCCTCTTCTTTGGTGGCGGCCTCAATATGAAGCGAAAACCCATCGAATTTGGCCGTTTCCTGACAATAGCCATCCGAAGCCATCATCATCGTTTCACCGATACGCAGGGTGGCGTGCATGATCTTGTCATCCATGCCTGGTGGAATCGCGCCTTCTTCCCGGGGTTCTGGCATTTCGTTGAATCGCATGAGCATGGCCACCTGGGCATCGATCGCGGTCTTGTAAAAGGCAATGGCCTCTTCACAACGACCGTTAAAAAACAAATAGGCTTCGACTTTCATGGGGCAGTTCCTTTCCAGGAGATAGTACGTCGGCGAGTGTTAGTCAGGGCGCGCAACCAGGGTTACCAGCTGGTCGATGCACGTTCCCCATCCTTCATGAAAATTCATGGCTTCGTGTTGCTTGAGATCCTCTTCGTTCCAATGGCGGACCCGCGCGGTGTAGCGGGTTTTTCCTTCCTCCTCTTCCATCGTGATGATGGCGGTCATGAAGGGCTTTTCTGCCGGGATCCAGCCCGGGAGAAAGGCGTCTGTAAATACGATCCGTTCCGGTGCCACCACTTCCAGGAAGACGCCGGTGCCCGGGTATTCGGTGCCATCCTCACCGCGCATGAGGGTACGAAAGATACCTCCGGGCCGTGGGTCCATTTCACACTCCGGGGTGGTGATCGGTTGCGGGGCAAACCATTGTTTCAACTGCTCCGGGTCGGTCCAGGCGGCAAAGATACGCTCCCTTGGGGCGTCGATGAGTCGGGTAATAGCCAGTTCATAGGGTGCCATGGGGATTAGTTTTTCTCCGTGCTATTCGTGGGTTGGGGTTTGCGGAAGGGGATCAGGGCGCGAATGTGTGCGTCCCGCAAGAACAGGCCGCCCCAGAGTAGAATTCCGAAGATTACCGGGCCCACGAAGGGTTCTTGGATGCGCACGTGGGTGGCGGTTGCACCACCGAGATAGCCGGTAAGGAGGATGGCTCCCAGTACCGAGGTGCGGGGGACGAGGTAGAGGATGGTGCAGAGCAATTCGACGACACCAATGGGAACGGCCAGCGCGACGGGGTAGCCCATTTGGGGCATGCCCTCCATGACCATGGCATTCTTGGATATCTTCATGATGGCACTCATGAGTAACATAAGCACCGGAATGGCGCTGAGCAGATAGCCCGCCCATTGCATCTTGCTGTTTCCTGGTGTGTCTGGGGTGGAGTCCGGCATGGTGATTTCGCTCCCTTGCGGTGTGTTCGGCTATTCGGCCGGCGTTGGGTTGGTGGTCTCGGAGATGACCTTGAGTTCGGCGAGTCCCTGCTCAAAGCTCTCGCCAATCATGGCGTCCATATTCATCACAAGCCCCATGGCTTTCCCGATGAAGTTATTGGTGCCTTCCATGCGCCATACCAGGGTTGTGGTGTTTCCGTCGGCCACGAAGAGAAATACGGTGGTATTCTGGGCTTCAAAGGGTTTCTTAAATTCGAGGGAAAGGACGATTTTCTCGCCCGGGGTGCTTTCGGTGATGGTCATTTGGCCTTCGCCCACATCACCGTTTCCGCTCCACCGATAAACTGCGCCCACGCCCGACTCAGGGCCTTCGTAGGTGGTTTCCATGGCGGGGTCCAACTTGGCCCAGGGAGACCACTGCTCCCAATGGTGAAAATTGTTTATCAGGGAAAAAGGTGTTGTGGGCGGTGCGGCGATCTGGATGCTCCGCTCCACCTGGAACGATGGGGGTTGAAGTGCGATTACGATCACCAGAATGATCACCAATGCGCCAAGACCTGCTGCCAGTTTCTTGATCATACTATTGCTCCTGCGATGGCCAAGTGGCCGTTGTGCCGGACGTGTCCAACCATACTCCCCGTAAGGTAGGGCCGTTCCGGGTGCTTCGTTGGGTTCTGACTACGCTGCTGGCGACCAAACCAGACTAATCGGCGCCAGTCCCAGAATAGCACGGTCTTCCGGGTGTACCAAGATGAATCTTTCGTTTTCTTGTCGGAGCTTACCGACGGGATGTCCTGTCGTTACTGTATTCCTAAGTGGCACGATGGCAACGGTTTAGCTTCGGGTGATTGGGGGCCGACCCCGTGGTCCTACTCAAACAACGAATAAACCCGTGCGGTGAGGACAGGGGGGGCAGGAGCGGGAATGGAAACGTATTGCAGACTTCGGGGTACAATAAGGAAAGACGAGGCATTCCGGTGGGCGGAACCCAGGCAGCGGTTCCTTAATTCCCCCGGGTAAGAGACCCCGGCGGGCGCATTGCTCGGGGCCGGTGCCTTGGGAAAGCCGAGCAGGCGAAGGAGTTGTGCCATGGCTCAGTTTCAAGTGGGCGAAGTGGTTCATCACAAGCGCTACGATTACCGGGGTGTGATTGCCCAGGCGGACGATGGGTGCAGTGCGCCCGATGAGTGGTACCTGAGAAACCGCACCCAGCCCGATCGGGAACAGCCGTGGTATCACGTGCTGGTCCATGGGGGGGCCGAGACCTATGTGGCGGAGGAAAACCTGGAACTCGATCCGAGTGGGGAAGAGGTGAAACACCCCTACGTGCCACGTATGTTTACCATGTTTATACGTGGGCGCTATCACCGCTTCTGCCCGAATTGAGTCCACCTGGAGACCGGATGTTCAGCGGTCGTTGCTGTCGTGTTCCTCGCCCGTAATGAGCCGGGCACTGCGGTTGCGGGTGGTGTAATTCCAGGCCCACTGCATGAAGACGAGGACCCGGTTTTCAAAGCTCACCAGTTTCATGAGATGGATGAAGAGCCAGGCCAGCCACGCCACACCGCCGCGCAGGGGACGTCCGAAAATCACGGCCACCGCCTTCCCCCGTCCGATGGTCGAGGCCATCCCCGCGTCAAAATAGTGGAAGGGCTCCACCGCTTCGCCGCGTAGCCGTGCGGCAATGTGTTTGGCCACATACTTGCCCTGCTGGGCGGCTACCGGGGCGACACCGGGCAGGGGCGCTTCGTCGGCATCCAGGGCGAAGGCGAGGTCACCCACCACAAAGACCTCGGGGTGCCTGGGCAGCGCGAGAAATTGATTGACCCGGACCCGGCCTCCGTGGGCCAATGCGTCATCGGCGCCCTCGACGAGCATTCTACCCAGGGGGGATGCGGCCACACCGGCTGCCCAGAGTACCGTTTTTGCGTTGATCGTTTCGGGGCCGTCTGCGGTTTCCACGTGCACCTGCTCCGCCGTAATGCCCGTGACCTTGACGCCGGTCTGGACTTCGACGCCGAGTTCGGTGAGCATCCTGCGGGCGTCGTCCGAGAGGGCGTGCGGATAGGGGGGCAGGACTCTATCGGCATGTTCCAACAAGACAATGCGGGCGTCTTCCGGCTTGATGGTACGGAATTCGTGCCGAAGCGTGTGGCGGGCGATTTCGCTGATGGCACCGGCCAACTCCACCCCGGTGGGGCCCGCGCCTACAATGGCAAAAGTCAGGTAGTGTTGCACAACGTCGGGATCGTTTTCGCGCTCGGCCAACTCGAAGGCTTTTAAGACCTCGTGCCGAATCCGTGTTGCATCTTCTATGGTCTTCAGGCCGGGGGCATGGGTTTCCCATTCATCGTTCCCGAAATAATGATGGCCCGAACCCGTTGCGACGACCAGATAGTCATAATCCAGTTGGAAGCCATTGAGACCGACCTGTTTCGCCGTGGTGTCGATATGCGCCACTTCGCCCAATAGCACGCGGGTGTTTCCGTATCGGCTCAAGACCTTTCGGAGTGGCGTTGCGATGTTGGCGGGGGACAGGCCACCGGTGGCGACCTGGTACAACAGGGGTTGAAAGAGATGAAAATTCCGCCGGTCGATCAAGGTGACACGAACGGGTACGTGCTTCAGGGCCAGGGCACAGGACAGCCCCGCGAAGCCACCGCCAATAATGAGGACATGGGGGCGAGACGGGGGAGCAGATGGATCGGGGTCACTGGACAAGGGGGATACTCCACACGGTGATTGGCTGCGTTTTTTCGCGGGCATCATACCAAGCTTATAGTCACCCGCGCGATTTGGCGCCAAACAGACCGTTCGGTGGAGGGGACTCAGGTGTCGTAGAAGCCTTTCCAGAAATCATCAAAAACTTCCGGAGGCCGGGGCGTGTCGAGGAGGCGTTGGGTCAGCAGAATTCCGATGCGCTTCCCGTCGGGGTCGGCAAAGGCGGTCGTGCCGATGCCGCCGGTCCACCCGAATCTTCCTGGCCGCTCTCCGGTCGGGCCGACTTCCCGATTGACGGCGAGGCCAAAGCCCCAACCACTGTGGGCACCGAGAAATAGCTGGTTGGCCTTTCGCTGTGCCTCGGTGAGGTGGTCCTGGCGCATGAGGGTCACCGATTCCTCGGAAAGGAGACGGGTGCCTTCGGCGACTCCGTTGTCTAAGAGAAGTTGGAGAAAGGCCCGGTAGTCGTCGGCGGTAGATACAAGGCCTGCAGCCGCAGAGTGAAAGCGCGGCATGCGGGACCAACCGCCGTCCTCCGGTGTGTCGTAGACCTGGAGGCCTTCACCCGAAGGGGCGCCTTCATAGGCGGTGGCGAGCCGGGATAGCTTGTCCGGGGGCACGTAGAAGCCCGTATCCTTCATTCCCAGGGGGCCGAAGAGGCGCTGTTCCAGGAAGTCGCCCAATGCGTGGCCACTCACACGGCCAATCAGCACGCTCAGGACCTCGAGAGACAGATCATACATCCAGCGCTCCCCGGGTTGGGCCATGAGCGGCAACGTGCCAACGCCTGCGATCCACGTGTCCGGGTCGGGCCATTCCTGAAGTCGGGGCATGCCCTGGAGGATGTTCAGGTCCTTGATGGCGTGCTGGATGGGGTAGTCATCGGAACGGGCCAGGATATAACCCAATCCCATACGCATCGTCAGCAGATCCCGGGCAGTCAAAGGGCGATGGGCGGGAACCGTCTCGTCCAACGGGCCATCGAGGGCACGTAAGACCCTCCGGTCGGCCAACTCGGGGAGCCAATGGTCGACCGGGTCATCCAGCGAGAGGGCGCCCTCATCCACGAGCATCATAGCCGCGGCGGCGGCGATCGGTTTGGTCATGGAGGCGATACGGAATAGCGTATCCCGGGCCATGGGGGTGGGGTCCGTAAGGGACAGGGCGCCCGCCGTATAGACCTCGATCTGCTTTCCCTGGGCGCGCAGGGCAACCAGACCCGGCAGGCTTCCGTTTTCGATGTGTCGGCCAAGGGCCGTTTGCCAGTCGTCGCGATGCATGGTATTCATGGGTTAGGCTTTCTGCACGTGGGGGTGAGCATTCAGGAGGCGATAGGGATCCATATTTCAAAACCGCCTCCGCCCGTTTCGGGGTCGTAGGATTGGGTATAACGTTCAAAACTCGGCGCGTTGCCCGGGCGATAACCCGACCCTGGCAGCCATTGATTCCATACCGTGTGGATCACCCGCTGAATCTCCGCGATGTGGTGGTCGCAACGGAAGCACGCATACCGTGCGCCCGGAAGGGTCACCGTTTCAAATTCTTCGGGGAGCCCCGTGGTATTGGTCACGCCAACTCCCGCGTAGTAATTCATTGTGCCGGGTGCGTCTGCCATGCAACAGACCCCATAGGTGGCCCCGTCGATTTGATGGGGAATCTGCGTCCGCAGGGCGTTGAAGCGCGCCCACTGCGCCGGGATGGCACCACAGTCGGTAAACAAGTAGGTCGAAACGAGCCCGGCAATGGTTTTGTGTTCGCTTTCCATAATCTGGGGTTCCGGAATCGTAATGAATTCCATGGGACGTATCTCCTTTGACTGGTTCAATGGCCACTGATAACTATACGACGAGTGGGGGCCATTTCAAGGGACATTCGCGCATTTTGTTTGCAAATGGCCGAATGCCCTTCCCTCCATGCGCCTTTTCGTGGTTGGCCCGGCCCGTAGATCGCCTCCTCTCCAGAAGCGTCAGCGTATTCGAATATTTGTCAAGTTGCGTCCGGGGTGTCATTGTTTTATGCTTTACACGGTCGCGGACGGGGGCGTTCCGGGTTGGAGGCTCTGCCGTGGCCTTTCTCCAACGATACAGGTCTTTATATGGAAGACAATCATCTTATTCAATTGACGTTACTTATTGTGCTTGGTATTGCGGCCCAATGGATTGGGTGGCGCATCAAGATTCCCTCCATCCTCTTTCTCCTGGCGTCCGGCCTGGTGGCGGGGCCTATCCTGGGGTGGGTACAGCCGGACAAGCTCTTCGGTGATTTGCTGCTGCCCCTCGTGTCGGTGTGTGTGGCCCTTATCCTCTTTGAAGGGGGATTGACCCTTCGTTTCCGGGAATTGTCCGGGGTGAGTGCCGTGTTCTGGCGTCTGGTCAGTGTGGGCGTCGTGGCGACCTGGATTATCAGCGCGCTGGCGGCCCACTACCTGCTGGACCTTTCCTGGTCGGTCTCCTTACTGCTGGGCGCGATTCTCGTGGTGACCGGTCCGACGGTCATTGGCCCGCTACTGCGGCATATCCGGCCCACGGGCAAGGTGGGGCCCCTGTTGAAGTGGGAAGGTATCATGATCGACCCGGTGGGGGCCAGTCTCGCCGTATTGGTCTATGAAGCCATTAATTCGAGTCCGGACCATGCGACCTCAGGGGTCATTCTGGGCGTTATCAAGACCCTGGTGATTGGGCTGGGCCTGGGCATTCTGGGCGCGAACACACTGGTGCTCTTGATTCGTCGCTATTGGATTCCCGAGATGCTCCATGTCGCGGTAAGCCTCGCCATGGCCCTCGGTGCCTTCGCCCTCTCCAATACCCTGATGCACGAATCGGGCCTGCTCACGGTCACCATCATGGGGGTTTGGCTGGCAAACCAGAACAAGGTATCTATTCGTCATCTCGTCGAGTTCAAGGAAAACCTGCGGGTGCTCCTCTTGGCGGTCTTGTTTGTGTTGCTCTCTGCTCGACTGGATTTGATGACCCTGCGGGAGCTGGGCTTTGGCGGCGTGGCCTTCGCGCTGGTGCTGATATTCGTGGCGCGGCCCCTGTCTATCTACTTTTGTACGCTTGGCACGGCCCTGACCCGGGCAGAGCGCATCTTTCTCTGCTGGATGGCGCCCCGGGGTATCGTGGCGGCGGCCGTGACCTCGGTCTTTGCCCTTTCTCTGGCCGAAAGCGGCCATGCGGGTGCCGAGCGCATGGTGCCGGCGACGTTTCTCGTAATCGCTATTACGGTGCTCGTCTATGGCCTAACGGCGGGGCCCCTGGCGAAACGGCTGAAACTGGCCATTGACAATCCCCAGGGCTCGGTCATTATTGGAGCTCACGCGCCCGCCCGACAGTTGGCCCAGGTCCTCATGAAAGAGGGCTTTGATGTGCTGCTGGTGGACAGCAACTGGCGGAACATAACCGTGGCCCGACAGGACGGTATCCCGGCGCACTTTGGGGATGCCCTTTCGGAACGTCTCCTCGATGAACTGCCCCTCGACCGCATGGGTCGGGTCTTGGCGTTGACGGGCAACTACACGGTCAATGCCCTGGCTACCCTGCACTTTGCCGAAGTCTTTGGCCGAAGCGAAACCTACCAGATGGGGATGGAAAACGCCCCGGGCAAGCGGCATGATGAAGCGGAGTTGCCACGCCACCTCCGGGGCCGCATTCTCTTTGGCGAGGATGTGCCCTTCCGGATGCTTTCAGAGCGCATCTGGGGCGGTGCGAAGATTAAGGTGACGCCCCTGACGGACGCCTTTACCTTCAAAGAATTCAAGGTGCAGAACCCCGACGCCATCCCCCTGTTGGTCATCACCGAGGATAAACGGCTCAATGTGATTACGTCGGAAAGCCCGGCCAACCCTCACCCGGGTCAGAAACTGATTTGCCTCGCGAAAGACTGAGGGGCGCCAGGCCGGTCAGAACTGCAAGGGGGTCGCGCCGTGGTGTTGGATCAGGTACTCCCGGGCTTCTCCTGCGGCGTAGATGGAGCCCGTAATCAGGAGGGGGCAGGATTCATCCGCCAAGGCCAGACCCGCCTCAATCGCTTCCGGCAGGGCGGGGTGCACGACGTAGCTTCCCGGTGTGAGGTGGGCGGACAAGGCCGCGGTTGATGCGGCCCGTTTCCCTTCGAAGCGGGTAAGGAGCAGGTGCTTCGCCTTGGGCTGAAGGGCGCGCAGCATAGCGGCCGCGTCTTTGTCGGAAGATGCTGCAAAAACCATTACGCACTCATCCAGGTGGTCCGCGAGGCGCTGTGCACCCGCTTCATTGTGGGCCACATCAATGAAGGTGGGAGGGAGGTCGAGGACCCGTTCGAGGCGACAGGGCCAGGAAGCCTTCTGCAATCCCGCCAGGATGGATTGTTCGTTGAGGTTGGGAAAGGTCGCTGCGAGCTGTTCTGCTACCGCGATGGCCACGGCCGCGTTGGCTCCCTGGTAGGCTCCCGGCAGCCCGAGGGGTGCGGCGGTCAGGGTGAGCGTGGGGCTGTGGTAATCCATGCGCTGAGCCCAGGGTGAGCCACTGCATTCGAACGCGATATCCCGGCCCACTTCGTGCAGGGGTGCCTTGAGCCCTGCGGCCGTCTTTCGAAAGACCGAGAGGGCTTCCTCCTGACACTCGGCGGTAATCACCGGTACACCGGCCTTGATAATCCCGGCTTTTTCTCCCGCGATAGCGGTGATGGTATTCCCGAGGAAGGCGGTATGCTCCAGATCGATGTTGGTGATGGCGGTGGCGATGGGCTGCACAACATTGGTGCTGTCGAAGCGCCCGCCCATCCCCACTTCGATGAGGGCCACATCTACCCGTTGTTGGGCGAAGTGCCGAAAGGCGATGGCCGTGTTCATCTCGAAGAAGGTGGGGCATTGGGGCATCGACGTGGCGACGTCTTGAAAGAAGCGTATGTTTTCTTCCAGATCGACCTCGGTGATGGGTTCGCCATTGATGAGGAAGCGCTCGGATACGTCGATGAGATGGGGGCTGGTGAAACGGCCAACCCGATAGCCTGCGTCGCTCAACATGGCGGACAAGAGGGCGACGACGCTGCCCTTTCCATTGGTGCCACCGATGTGAATCGTCGGGTAGGCGAGGTGGGGCGCGTCGGCAGCACGAAGAAGGGCCTGGATATTATCCAGGCCCAGCTTGATTCCGTGCAGGGTCAAATCGAATAGGTACTGCCGCAGGGGGGTGTGCGGCCGTGCCGTTGTGATGGTGGTCATGCCTCTGCTTCTGACTCCGATGTGGCGGCAGCGAGATCAGGTTCTTCCACCTTTTCGGGGACGTAATCTTTCAGATCTTCATCGGCCTTGGGTGCCAGGTAGCGCAGGAGCTTTCCAAGATGAGCCCGCATCTCGGTACGGGGCACGATGTGGTCCACAAACCCGTTGTCACGCTGGTACTCGGCCCGCTGGAACCCATCGGGCAGCTTAATCTTGAACGCACCCTCGATGAGTCGTGCGCCGGCGAATCCGATATAGGCCTTGGGCTCGGCAATGGTAATGTCGCCGAGATTGGCGAAACTGGCAAATACACCACCGGAAGTGGGGTCGGTCTGCACCACGATGAAGGGGAGCCCGGCTTCGTTGATCTGGCGTACGGCATCTGCCGTCTTGGCCATTTGCATGAGGGCCAGAATGCCTTCCTGCATACGGGCGCCACCGGATGCCGCGAAGACGATGAGCGGCACTTCATGGGCGATCGCGTCTCCCACGAGTCGGGAGAACTTTTCGCCAACGGCCGAGCCCATGCTTGCCATGACAAAGGAAGAGTCCATGCAGCCAATGGCACAACGTACCCCCTCGATGGCGGCGAGTCCGGTCACGAGGGCTTCATTGAGTCCCGACTGTTTGCGGGCCCGATCGATGCGCTGCGTATAGGTTTCCTTACCCACTGCAAACTCCAGGGGATCCGCGGCGGTAATGTTGGTGTGGGTCTCGGTAAAGGAACCCGTATCAACCAGAATATCGATACGATCACGGGAGCCAATGCGATAGTGATGGGCGCATTGGGGGCAGACGTACATATTTTCTTTGATGTCCGGCTGGTAGACGGTTTGTTTGCAGCCATCGCATTTCTTCCAGAGACCATCGGGTACGGCACTCTGGGTTCGTTTCTTTCGGCCAAACGGCGTGCGCTTAAAAAAAGCCACGGGTCATAGCCCTCCTTTCGACACTTCTGCAGTTTCTTCTTCAACCCGGGGGGCATAGTATACGAGCCGCCCGCAATGATGACAGGGCAAGAATTCGCCACCAAGAATCTGGTTTACATTCTGGGCCGTAATGCCCATGAAGCAGCCAGAGCAGGATTCCCCCTGAAGGGGCACCAGGGCCGCACCGGTTTTCTTGGCGCGTCGGATGCGATCATACTTGCGAATGAACGTCGGATCAATCTGCTCCACCAGGGGCTTCCGCCGTTCTTCCAGGGCTTTTCGCTCAGAGACGGCGACGGCCAGTTCGGCGTCGATCTTATCACATTCGGCGGCGATTTCGGCCTGTTCGCCCGCAATACGCTGTTTATCTTCCTCGAAACAGGTCCGGGCGTCATCCATTTCTTCCATGATAGTCAGGATGCGCTCCTCTTTGATGCCAATCTGCTTCTTAAGCATTTCCATCTCATGGAGGAGCGCCTGGTATTCTTCATTCTTTTTGACCGCGAGGAGGGCGGTCTCTTTTTTCTTAATCTCTTCCTGCTTTGCAGCTACTTCGCTTTCGCACTCGCGCTGCTCCAGCTGGAGGCCCTTGAATTTATCCTCGCTCTCTTTCAATTCGTCTGCCAGCCGCTTCCGGTGGATATCGAATTTGTTCTTCTGCTTGGGTATCTCGGTTTCCCGTGCGCGAAATTTCTCAATTTGCAGGTCGAGATTCTGTAGCTCTAATAGTTTTTTCAATGGTCTACGCCTCCGCGCCAGTTCAACCGAAATTGCGCTTCTTTACAACCTGTCTTACCCTGCTCAGGGGCACAAAAAAACCGCAGCCCTTAAGCTGCGGTTGTAGCAATCGCTTCCTCATCAGGCTGCGCGCTGGAAACCAGCGGCTGCACCGAGTCCGGAAGAACGGCGCATATAGATGCACGACAACAAACGGGTTGCCGAGGGGCTTCCAGCCTGTCTTGCGTGTCAATCCTCATGCGTGCTCTCGCCAAAAAACTCATTACCTGATCATACCGTTTATTCGGGTAAACTGCAATGTCGTTTCGGGGCCCGCTCAATGGCGATTTCTCCCGAGCGGACCAATTCGGAAATCGCATAGGGGCGGAGCATGTCGATACAGGCAGATACTTTGCCTTCGGCGCCGGTTACCTCTACGGTGAGGGAATCGGGGCCCACATCGACCACGTTGGCGCGGAAAATAGAGGCGATCTCCACCACTTCACCGCGCTGCTCTTTTTCTACATTCACCTTGATGAGTACCAGTTCACGCTCCACGAAAGAGGAGGCCGTGAGGTCGGATACTTCAATCACGTCCACGAGCTTGTTTAACTGCTGTATCATCTGGAACAGCACGTTGTCGTCGCCACGGACGACCACGGTCATGCGGGAGATGGAGGGGTCCATCGTCTCGCCGACGCAGAGGCTGATAATGTTATAGCCACGGGCACTGAACAGGCCGGAGACCCGTGCAAGCACACCAAAATGGTTTTCCACGAGTACGCTAATCGTGTGCTTCTTCATTTGCTCCATATCCCATTCCTCCCTGCAATATGCGCCAGAGACGGCGCAGCATCAAGGATCAATTAAACTCATTCATCGCGGCGCTGATGCCCTGGGTGGCCCAAAACAGCGCCGCTTCCGCTCCCCGGTCGATAGAGGCACTTAAGGCCTCCCGTTCATCCGGGAGAAACTTGGCGAGCACGTAATCGGCAAGATCACCCTTGCGTCTATCATCACCTACGCCCATGCGCATCCGATGATAATCGCGGCTTCCCATACGTTCAATGACGGATTTCAGGCCATTGTGTCCACCGGCACTCCCCCCGGCCCGGAGGCGAATTTTTTCCAGGGGGAGATTGATATCATCCACAATGACCAGCAGATCCGCCGGATCGTATATCGTATTGCGGCAAAGGCGCGCGATACAGTCGCCACTGCGATTCATAAAGGTCTGGGGTTTAACCAGTAACAGCTTTTCACCACGATAGGCGGTCTGGCTGATCAGTCCCTGATGCTTTTCGCGATCAAAGGTGACGTTCAGCATCTCGGCCAACCGATCCACCACCATGAATCCCAGATTATGACGGGTGTTCTTGTAACCGGAACCGGGATTTCCCAGTCCTGCAATGACTTTCATAAGGATGCGCCAGCCAATCTCAACGATGGGGGGGAAGTAAAGCGTGAATTACGCTTCAGCTTCCTCCGTAGCAGCTTCTTCAGCCACTTCTTCCGCATCGTCACCTGTGCTGCTAGCGACACGCGGTGCGTGGATGGCGATAATCGTGCGGTCGCCTTCGGTCAGGATCTTGACGCCTTCGGGCGCGGTCAGGTCGGAAACGTGAACCCGACCGCCAATGGCGACGTCGGTGATGTCCACGTCGAACTGAACGGGCGTATCCAGGGGGAGACACTCAATTTCCAGTTCGCGCAACTGCTGATCGGGCACACCGCCCTCAACCAGACCTACGCAGTGACCCGTCAAGTTGATGGGCAGAATGGTCTGAACAGGCTTGTCCAGCTTAATACGCTGAAAGTCAGCGTGCATAATCTGGTTCTTGATAGGGTGGTGCTGAACGTCTTTGATCATGATCGGACCATTGAGTTCCGGCTTGTCTTCGACCTCGAGCTGTACCACGGCGTGCTCGCCGTGACTGCCATGGACGAGGGTGTCGAAGTCCTTCGCGTTGATCACGATAGGGACCGAACCGGCACCTTCACCATAGACCACCGCGGGGATGTCGCCTACAACGCGTTTGCGGCGGGCGGGACCTTTTCCGGTCTCGGTCCGGGTCGTTACTTTAATCGATTGCATTTCCATGACTTGTTATGCCTCCGAATCTCAGTCAGTTCTTAAACAGATTGCTGACGGATTCATCCTTGTGGACTCTGCGAATAGCTTCCCCGATCAACGCGGCGAGGGAGAGTACCCGAATTTTCGGGTTGCTCTGGGCCTTTTCCGTCAGGGGAATTGAATCGCACACCAGTATTTCTTCCAGTTCCGAATGCTCTATATTGTCCAGGGCCGGGCCACTGAACACGGGGTGCGTCGCGCATGCACGCACGGACAACGCACCATGTTCCTTAATGGCTTTCGCGGCCTTGGCGAGGGTGCCCGCCGTATCAATCATGTCGTCAAAAATGAGGGCGTTCACGCCCTTGACATCACCGATAATATTCATCACTTCCGCGACGTTCTCTTTGGGCCGTCGTTTGTCGACGATGGCCAGGGGAACGCCGAGGCGGTTGGCGAATTCCCGAGCGCGCCCTACGCTACCGGTATCGGGCGACACAACCATCAGTTTTTCCTGCAGGGAGTGTTGGTTCTTAAGGTGATTTACGAACACCACTTCTGCTGAGAGATGGTCTACGGGGATATCAAAAAAACCCTGGATCTGGCCGCAGTGCAGGTCGACGGTCAAAACGCGATCTGCGCCGGCTGCCGTGAGCAGGTTGGCGACCAGTTTGGCCGTAATCGGTACCCGGGCCTTGTCTTTCCGGTCCTGACGGGCGTAACCATAATAGGGCATGACCGCCGTAATGCGCTCTGCCGACGCCCGTTTGGCGGCATCGATCATGATGAGCAATTCCATCAGGTGCCGATTGACCGGGGGGGAGGTACTGTTTACCAGAAATACGTCCCGGCCACGAATGTTGTCTGCGATCTGGACCCGAATTTCGCCATCGGAAAAGCGTCCCACACTGGCCCGTGCCGGGGCACAGTCCAGATGTTCACAGATCCCGAGGGTGAGGGCTTCGGAAGCCCCGCCACTAAAGACTTTCATGTCGCTCGTATATGCCACGGAATCGCTGATCCTTTTTACCACACAATCCTCCAGACGGAGAAAAAATGGCAGGGGCGGTAGGATTCGAACCTACGATACCCTGCACCAAAAGCAGGTGCCTTACCACTTGGCCACGCCCCTGTAGGGTCCAGCCGAATTACCTGGCTCTTACGGACCTGAAAACACTCCCACACGACATCCTGTTCACACAGGGCCACGTTGGAGCGCTGAGGGAGTGAGGAGTATATCAACTGGTCTCAGGCCAAGTCAACGTACATCCCCGTAAGATTCCACGTAGAGGGTAGTTGGGATGTTTGGGACGGGAATCAGCGGATGGCCCGAATCTGGTCCAACAGCGTAAGGGTTTGCTGGCTCAACGCTTCGGCTTCCCCCAGGACCTCACAGGCCTGCCCCCGGCGGAGCTGAAGTCGCAGGGCGGCGGCCTTCCGGGCGAGGGGCAAGACGTTGATCCCCATGTCCCGTGCACGGTCCATCTGGCCATTGCCGATCAGACGGCACAGGGCCCCGTCGCAGGCACACAAGGCGGCTCCCGCTTTGGTCAGGGTACTCTGTGCTGCGGAAAGCTCCGGGGCTTTGTAGAGCAGGTTGACCAATTCTTCTTTGGCTTCCAGGGTGGTTTGGGCATCCTGGATCGGTGCCCGGGTGCCGATCTGGCGAATGCTACGCTGGATTGCGGCAACGTCCAGGTTGTAACGTCTGGCGAGACCGAGGTTTATGGCTACCTGGCGCTGATCATCTTCCTGGAGGCGTTGGATGATGTCGTCTCGCAGTCGCTCGCAGACATCGGGTTCCGCGACCAGCAGGATCTGGCCCTGGCCTGGAAACATCTCCAGGTGGCGCCGGTGGGCCGAGGGTTGCCAGTTGCGACTACGCACAAAGTCCGTCATGTCATAGACTTCGAGGCCCTTGCTGAAGGTGTCGGGCACTTCCAGGTTTACGGTCGTGACTTCGTTCAACTCATTGCTGATTACATAGACCAACTGAAAGTCCGGCCCGGCCAGCCAATTCCACTGGATGGCGGGTAAATCGGCCGGGCGGAGTGACTTGTCGTGGTCTTCCCAGGTGATTTTGAAGTCGTATTCCGGGGGGGAGTCCATGGGGCGGGCATTCAGAGCCAGGGGCGTGAGGGCGTAAAAGCGCTCCATACGGTGGCTCAGCTCAGACCAATTGTCGCTGAAATTCAGGAAGGGTCCGGTCAGTGAGCGTTGGGTGTTGCCTTCGACCCAGATGGGGTCATTATGATAGGTAAAGGCAAACCAGCCGCGGGCGCCATGGGCGAAGGCCAGATTAATCATGAGCCGCATTTCGGGGCTGGTATTCCACTCGGGGGTTTCGGTGGTGTACACAAAGGCCGGTGCCACCACCCAGAGATGTTGGCCGCCCATTTGGTCAATGTGGGCCCGAATCGTTTTTCCGAGTTCCCACGGCACATGGGATTTAAAGTGGGTGATGCCGGAGACCGGAAAGTGGGGGGCAAAGAGGGGAAGCGAATTGGGCTCCCGCATGATGGCCACCACGGGGTGATTGGGATCCGCCTTTCGGATAAGGGTCTGGGCTTCCACGTGCATGTTGAAGGAGTGGGCCGGGGGTTCGTTGCGAATGGCCCAGCCGAGGAGCGCTGGGGAATCCGCATAGGGACGGATATCGCGGTCTACCAGGGCCTGCGGATCAGCTGCGAAGGCATCTTCCGCCCAGTCGTGGTGGGCCAATACGCGGATTCCATAAGACTCGGCCAGTCCGAGGATCTCCCTCCACTCGGATTGACTGAGGTCGCCAATTTCTTCAATAGCCACGGCGTTGTGGTGATGGCGGGCCACATCTTCGAGGGCCAGCCGCCAGTAGTCACGAAAAGACATTTCCATGCACTCGGCCATTCGCTTCGACGTGCCGGCCTTCATGCTGACACCCAGTGGCATGAATTCATCGAGCAAAGGATATTGGGGCGGTTCGCCGTGCTCGAAGCGGGCATCCCGTGCGGCCGCACAGGCCATGCGCTCGGCCTCCGACATGGCCCGGAAACGGACGGAGAGAATCTCCATGGATTCGGTCTGCCGCCGGTTGGCATAGAGGCGAAAGGTGATCGTGTCGATTTCTGTGGGGAAGCCATTGTACTGGATGAGCCGCGCAATGGTTTGCACGGTGTCCGTGGGTTCGAGGCCGTCGAAGTGGGTGCCGCCGTCGTAGCCTAAGACCCACGAGGGGCGGGCGGAAACGGAGCGGCACCGGTAGGTAATCTCCGCAATGGGGAATCGGGAAAGGTCGATGGGCAGCCGGTCATTCTGCCAGCGCCGGGAGCTGAGGGCGACCCAGAAACTAGGCTCGTCGGGAGAGAGGTTGTCAATCTGCCGTACGCCCTCAAAGTGGCCGGTCAGGCGAACGCCGTTCTCCGACTTGTCCCGCTCCGCCGGAATGACCTTCCACTCGGAGTCGGCTTCGTTGTCTACGAGATTCCAATCAACGAAATCGTCGGCGGAAAATTCCACGTGCTCCAACTGGTCGCGTAGTTCCGGATCGGGCTGCTCCAGGAGCGTGCTGATATATCCCGCATACTTATACTTCATCGGAGTGCAAACACCTTTCCAGACAATCGGGGAGTCCTCAGGTGCGGAGGGACCAGCGGTGTTGAAGTTTCCTGGGATGAAGCTGGCATCTGCCCGCACCTTTGGTGATACTATCCAAGTGCTGGGAAGAAACGCAACCAACAGCGACGCGCTGTATATTCATGGCAGGAGAAAATGATGAAGCATGTAAGGACCGTTACCCGTCCCCCCCGTCCGGCGAGTGATACCGTCAATACCATTTCGGAATCCAAAATCGAGACGAAAGAAAGCCTGATCAACGGCAAAGTAGGCTGAGAAGAAGGGCCCCCTGGTTCCATGGTAATCCAACGCATGCAGATTTCGGTGTGTCCGGCATGAAAGCGTCGGCCCGAAAACGCCTGGCCCAATTGCTTTCCCTGGCCAGCCCGTCGGGAGAGGAGGGGCTGGTTCAGGCGCACCTGACCCGGCAGCTTCGTACTTCGGTACGCGGTATTTATCGGGACGTGCACGGCAACCAATATTATCCCCTGCCCCACGAGGGCAGGCCTCGGGTCATGTTGTGTGCCCATTGCGACGAAATTGGACTCATGGTGCGGGGGATCGACGCCAACGGCTTTCTACGGATTTCCCCAATCGGCGGGGTGGATGGCAGTACCCTCCAGGGGCAGCGGGTACGCATCGGGAATGTGCCGGGCGTTATCGGGTGCCGCCCCATTCACTTTCGCTCCCCGGACGCCAAGCCGGAAGCCGTCGCAGTCGACAAGCTCTGGGTGGACATTGGCGCCCGCAGCAAAAAGGAAGCCGCCAGGTTGGTCTCCATTGGAGACACGCTTGTCCTCGATACCCCCGTGACCTGGCTGCGCAATGACCGTGTGGCTGCCCGGGGCCTGGACAATCGCATCGGGGTGTTTATCCTGATGGAGACCTTGAAGCGATTGTCCCGGCGGAAATTGGCGGTGGATGTGGTGGGCGTAACTTCCGTCCAGGAAGAGGTGGGGCTGCGCGGTGCGAAGACGAGTGGCTACCACTGCGACCCGCAAGTCGCCATTAACCTCGATGTGAACTTCGCCACCGATCACCCGCACGCCGATGGCGCACGTTGGGGGGAAACCGCCTTGTCTGCCGGGCCCATTCTCGCCCGTGGTGCGGGGGTAAATCCCCAATTGCTGGCGGAGTTCCAGGGGGTGGCCAAACAGAATGCCATCCCTCTTCAGTTTCGTGCCGAGCCCGATGCCGACGGGACCGACGCCAGTGCCCTGCAGCGGACCCGCGGTGGGGTGGCGACCCTGGATATGGGCATTCCCAATCGCTATATGCACACAGCCGTGGAGATGGTTTGTCTTCACGATGTGGCGAGCTGCATTGAGCTGCTCACCGGCTGGGTACTCCAGTGCACCGGCGATTCCGACTACACCCCCCTTTGACTCCAATTTCGGTCAACATGCAATCACCCTGGTGCCTTCGGTACCATAGGGCCTTCAATCGCGGAAGGAGAATGCCGTAATGCGTAAAGAATCGCTTGATTTTCTGAAGAAACTCTTAGCCACACCCAGCCCCTCGGGATTTGAGGAAAAAATCCAGCGGGTCTGTAAAAAGTACATGGAGCCCTTCGCGGGCGAAATCTACAAAGATGTCCATGGCAACCAGTATCACGTACTGAATAAAGGGGCGGATCTGCGTATCATGCTCGCCGGACACGTGGACGAAATCGGCCTCATGGTCAACACCATCGATGCCAACGGCTTCGCCGGATTTGTCCCTATTGGCGGTGTGGACAGCGCCGTTCTCGGTGGCCAGCGCATCACGGTCCATGGTGCCAAGGGTCCCGTATCCGGCGTTATCGGCCGTAAGGCCATCCACCTGACGCCCCCGGATGATCGGAATAAGGCCCTCGAGATGCACGAGATGTGGATCGATATTGGTGCGAAGGATAAGAAGGACGCCGAAAAGGTTATTGGTATCGGTGACCCCATCACCATCGACGTGGGCTACCAGGAGCTGCGTAATGACATGGTGGTGGCCCGTGCCCTCGATGATCGCGTGGGTGCCTTTGTTATTCTCGAGGCCGTGCGCCTCCTGGCCAAGAAAAAAATTAACGTGGCCGTGTACGCCGTGACCACCGTGCAGGAAGAGATTGGCCTTCGCGGTGCCACGACGAGTGCCTATGGGTGTCAGCCCCATGCCGGCCTCGCGGTAGACGTAGCCTGGGCGACGGACCACCCCCGGGGAGAAGGGGAGCGCTATGGCGAGACCGCTATCGGTGCGGGACCCATCATCAGCCGGGGTCCCAACATCAATCCGGTGGTGCACAAGGGCATCCTGGATGCGGCCAAGAAGGCGAAGATTCCCCTGCAGCCCTTGGCCATGCCACGGGGAACGGGAACGGATGCCAACGCCATGCAGTTGAGCCGGGGTGGTGTGGCGACGGGACTCATCGGCATCCCCAACCGCTACATGCACACACCGGTGGAGTTGGTTTCCCTGAAAGACGTGGAGAACGCGTCCAAGCTGATCGCGACGTGGATCGAGGGCCTGAAGGCGAACACGAGTTTCATTCCCCGGTAAACACGCTTGATTCTCGACATATTTTACGGCACGGTTCCCAGCTGGGAGCCGTGCCGTTTGTCGTTGTCAGGGGGCGGCATGTCTACGAACTACGTGCGGCAGCCTTGCGTGTTGGAAAGTCGTCTTATCCCACCACGCGCAGGTGCGCTCCGCTTGCATCGGAAGATTCCACCGCTATATGGACATTTTGCCCGAGTGAGACGAGGTAGCGGCACAGTTCGTCAATCGTGAACCCGTCCAAGTCCGCGCGGCAAATCTGGTCGATTCGCATCGGTGTGCAACCGGCCAATTCAGCGGCTTCGGTGTCGGAAAGACCACGGGCTTCTTTCGCTTTAACTATTTTGGAAGCCAGCACGGAGACGGCCATGAGCGCTTCGGCATTCTCAAGGCCCAACGTTTCAAAAATGTTATAGATAGATTCTGAACTATCCATTTCGTTCTGCCTCCAGCCGTTCCGCCTCTTTAAGCCTTTTTCGAATTATTTCAATTTCGTGTTTGGGTGTAGCAATACCACTCTTGGACTTCTTATGGAACGCGTGTAGTAAGTATACCGTATTTCCGAGCGCCACGGTAAAGATCGCCCGATAGGACTCTTTATCATGTCGCAATCGTATTTCCTGTACGGCGACAGAAAACCCTTTCAATTCTTGAAGACCTCTGGGTGAATTGCCGGATTGGACCTGGAAGAGCGTATACCCGAGTTGACGACGAACTGATTCCGGCATTTTCTGTATGAATCGACGGCTGTCTCCGAGTGCACAGAGAGCTTTTAAGTATTCTGTCATTTGTGCGGTCCCCATGTTTCCGGTATGTCAACGGCTACCAGAACTTACTTGTCGAAATCCGCTTTACTCTCATCCATCGTCGTATCCACCGTCGAATCCACCGACGGTGGCATAGGCTCCATGGGAAATCGGAATTCGAGTTGCTGTCGGCGTACCAAATCATAGCGCTTGAGGAGGCGCAGGGTCTGGAGCGTTTGCGACGGCGCGTAATTGCTTTGGGGGCTGAGTTGTTCCAGCATGGAGGCGAGCATGGTGCCGAATTCGACGATGTGCTGGACGCCCAGGTCTTTCAGGAGGGCGATGGTGCGGTTTCGTGGCTCGAGGGAGGTGGGTAGCTCGGAGATGACCAGCACCGATGCAAAGGCATCAACGCCGAAAACCGACTGGGCGAGGGACCGAACTTCCGGCGAGGCCACGTGGCCCAGGATGGGGCTGGACTCCACCACGGAGGGATAGAATTTGTCCCCGTGCCAGGCGCGAACCTCGACCACGGCCCGATGAAGCCGATGGAGATCGTGTTGTTGCAACAGGAAGGGCGGGGTTTCCTGGACTTCGGGTCCTACCTGCTCGACAAAGAGGAGCAGTCCACTTTCCACGCCCCGGCGCTGCTCGTCGTCATGTTGCCAGTGGGTCAACACGCGAAACCGGTTGAGCTCGAAGAATTCCCGCACCAGTTGGATGTTGATTTCGCTCATGGGTGCCCTCAGTCAGACTGGGTCAGCATGGCCGCAATACGGTTTTCCGGGTCGTGTTCCTGGATGGCCTCACCCAGCGCGCGGGCTTCGTCCTTGCGGTCCAGACGGAAGAGGCACATGGCCCGTTTCCCCAACACGCCAATCTGATCGAAGTGCTCGCCGTAGGTGTAATAGTGGGCGTCCGCAACGAGGCGGGATTCGGCCTGTTGGTAGGCATCCAGCGCGGCGGCAAAATTCTCCTGGGCGAAGCAGAGTTCACCACGGAGGTAGTAGCCCTCGGGTTGCTCGGGGTTGCCTTCAATGAGCTTCTCCAAAAGGCCGTCGGCCGATTCAAAGGCTTCATTGCTGTCGGTGATAAACCCGGCCAAACGGGCGGCGCGGCCCCTCAGGTACAGGGCGGAAAAGCTGGCGGCACCCTGATCGAGCACCTGGCCCACCAGCAGATAGGCCTGATCCCATTCGCCCTTCTGAAAGGCACACCCGGCGAGGCCTAACAGGGCCTTGGCGTTTTCGGGCTTCCGTTCCATCACTTCATTGAAAGCGACCTCAGCACGCTCGGCATTGCCGCCCTCCAGGAGCGCAAAGCCCAAATCGAGGCGGGGGGGAATCGGGTTGGGTCGGGCCTTGATGGCGCGATAGAAACACTCGACGGCATCCTGCAAGCGTCCCAGGCGCACATAACACTTGCCGAGCTGGTGACAACTGGATACGTGATAGGGGTCAAGCTGCATCGCTTTCTTGAAGTGACGCACGGCCTGGACCACCTCGCCCTTCATGCTGGCTGTCACCCCTTCATCGTAATAGCTGTCCGCATTCTCGCCACCAAAGACCATGACGCATTCCTTCTGGTTACTGGCCCGAGATGGCCGACAAGGCGACGCGAACCTGGGCTTCCGTGATATCGGTCCGATGGATGACGTGCCCCATGCGATCCGCCACAATAAATTTCAAGGTACCTGCACGCACTTTTTTATCTTTCTGCATGGCCTGAATTACTTCGTCCATGGGCAAGGCATCCCACGTGACCGGAAGGCCATAGGCCTCAAAGATAGCGCGTTGACGCGCCACAAAGCCATCATCGACCAGGCCCAGCTCCCGGGAGAGGGCACCGGCGGCCACCATGCCCAGGGCAATGGCTTCGCCGTGCAGGAAGGTTTCATAGCGGGTGACGGACTCAATCGCATGGCCAAAGGTGTGGCCATAATTCAGGTTGGCCCGCGCACCGTGCTCTTTTTCATCAGCGGCGACAACAGCCGACTTAATTTCACAGGACTTTAAGATGGGTACGGCCAGGGCTTCCTGGTCTTTTGCGAGGATTGCCGCAGCGTGGTCTTCCATAAATTGAAAGAGCGTCTCGTCGGCGATGATGCCATGCTTGATGGCCTCCGCCAGGCCCGCCCGCAACTCCCGTTCCGGCAGGGACTGGAGCAACGTCATATCGATGAGTACGCCCAGGGGCTGGTGGAAAGCGCCAATGGTGTTTTTACCCAGGGGATGATTGACCCCGGTCTTACCGCCGACGCTGGAATCCACCTGGGCGACAATGGTGGTCGGCACCTGGATGAAGGGAATGCCCCGCATGAAGGAGGCCGCCACGTAACCCGCCACGTCACCGACCACACCGCCACCCAGGGCCACGATGAGACTGGTGCGGTCGAGTCCGCCTTCCAGAAAGGTGCCGCAGATGGCTTCCACCGTGGCCATGCGTTTGTGGGGTTCGCCGGCAGGCGTGGTGTGAAGCACGGTCTTAAAACCGGCCGCCTGGAGGGCAGCGCATACCTGGTCGCCGTAGAGGGGGCCCACGTTGGAGTCGGTTACGATGCCGATGGTGCCCGCGACGCCGCTCTTGCGCACCATTTCGGCCAGTTGGGAGAGGATGCCGGTGCCCAGGTGAATGGGGTAGGCCCGATCGCCGAGGGCGACTGTCAAAGTTTTTGTAGTCATGTAGTTTCTATATACCCGATTGCTGGTGGGAATGGGCGGCCCTGACAGGCGGCCAGGTTCGTGTCCCCATGCCCGAAAAAAACAACACCGGCAGCCGCCCGCACGACGGCCACCGGCGTGTCATAGACCTATTATACCGTGACCTTGACCGATTTGCCTGTATCGGCAGCTTTTTCGGCGGCGAGGATGACGGCCAGACTCTTCAGGCCCTCTTCACCCGTGCAGAAGGGCTCTTCTTCGCCGAGGATGGCGCGGATGAAGGCGCCACCAATGTCGAGTCCCCAGGAGTCCTTATAGAGGATCGGGGCTTCCGGCAGGGTGAAGACGATTTCCGAAAGGGGATCGTGCAGTCGGGCCACCAGGGGTTTGTCGGGATGGAGCAAGACTTCCAGCGTGCCCTTTTCACAGTGGACGATGGTGTAGTTGGTCATGCCGCCCTTGACCGTCCAGGAGGCCGCGAGGGAGCCCATGCCGCCGTCCTTAAAGGTAAAGGAGGAAACAAAGTTGTCTTCCAGGTCCGTGCCCTTTTTCTCGAGGGTGCCCGAGAAGGCGCGGATTTCGCTAATCTCTTTGCCGGTGATATAGCGGATGGCATCGGCCTTGTGCACACCGAGATCGGCCATGGCACCAAAGCGGGCGTCTTTCTTTTTGAAGAACCACTTGGCGTTGGGGGCCCATACTTCGGGGCCTTCGTGTCCGCACATGCCGCTTACATGGAGCACCTTACCGAGGAAGCCGCTGGCGATGATTTCGCGGGCCTTCTTGTGGGCCGGGTAGTTGCGCATGCTCTGGTTGACCAGCAAATGCACCTTGGCCTTCTTGGCGGCGGCGACCATCTTCTTGGCCTCGGCCAGGCTCATGGCCATGGGCTTTTCGACGAGGACGTGCTTGCCGGCCTTGGCCGCGTCGATGCTGCAGATGCCGTGGAACTTGTTGGGCATGCACACCGAAACGGCGTCTACGTCTTCGTTCTTGAGCAGGGCCTTGTAGTCATTGTAGACCGCTGCATCTGGCGCAAATTTTTCGGCGATAGCCTTGGCGCGCTTCTTGTCGTTGTCACAGAATGCAACCAGTTCGGCCTGGTCACAGGCGGCGTAGTCGGGGATGTGCAAACGTTCGGCAATGGCGCCACAGCCAATGATGCCAACGCGAATTTTCTTCGTTGCCATGGATGATTTCCTTCCGCTGAAATGTACATAGGGGGGATGGCCGGGTGGGTCCTGTGGAGTACAGGTACGGCCCTTCCTGAGTCAGGTATTCGTGCCATATTGTAGGGCCAACGCAGTCGATAAGCAAGGCCCACGGGCGATGCGGACAGGTGACCTTAGAGATACCCCATGCCTTCGAGGCCCTGTTCCATCTCCCGATTGAACTCGGCCGGGGCCTCGTCAAAGTAGGCCGGGAAACTGGCGAGCCATTCATCCAACAGGGTGGTGAGACGTGCCACCACTTCCGGGTGGGCGGCTGCCACGTCCTTCGTTTCGCCCGGGTCAGTTGCGAGGTCGTAGAGGGATACCCGGTCGGACCCTGCCATGCGGATGAGTTTGTAGTCGCCGACCACCACCATGTGTTGGGGATTTTCTGTAGACTTATTACTCGTCCCGTGGGAAAACACGGGCCGGTCCGGCGGCACGGTGGCATCACCCCGCAGCACAGGGCCCAGGCTCGTGCCCTGCCAGGTGTCGGCAGGCGCGACGTCCAGCAAGTCCGCCAGGGTCGGCACGAGGTCAATGGCCGACACCGGTTCGGAAACGACCTGGGACGCGATGCCGGGTCCGGCCACAATGAGCGGCACCCGAATCATCTCGTCATAGAGCGATTGACCGTGGCCCCAGCCACCATGGTCCCAGAGTTCTTCGCCGTGGTCGGAGGTAAAGCAGAAGAGCGTCTTTTCGGCAATGCCCGCCTCGGTGAGGGCATCTTGAATGCGGCCCACGAAGCCATCGATATAGGCCACTTCCCCCTCGTAGAGCGAGCGGACATAGTCCTGATCGGGCTGCGCGACGGAAAAGTTCTTACCGAGGATGGGAATGCCCCAAGCTTCGCCGCCCACATAGGGATGAAAGAAGGGCCAGGGCCCTTCGGTCACCCGCCGCAGATCTTCCGGGGGATCATAGGGTGCGTGGGGATCGATGTAGTGAATCCACAGGAAGAAAGGCTTGTCCCGGTGGCGGCGGATGAAGGCCCGGGCGTAGTGATCAAGATCGTGGGTCGTGTTGTGAGGGCGAATGTCCACCAACACGGGACACCAGGCCCGGAGCGCCGCACTGAGGAAGGGGAGCTGATTGAAATAGCCGTTGTCTTCCAGGAGGATGGGATGGGCACTCGCCCGGTCCTGATAGCCAAACATCATGCCGGGCACGACGGGGAGAAAAGCGTTCGCCGTGAAGGCGCCCGTCCGATACCCCGCTTCCTCCAGGCGCATGGGGAGGGTCGGCGTGTCGTAGTCCACCTCATACTGATTCATCTGGAGGATCCACGCCTCATGATCGGAATCGGGCGTGAGGGATTTGGGGTACTGGGAAGAGAAGAGCCCCGTCATGGAGGGGAGGGTCCAGGGGGAGAGGGCATAGTGCCGGTCAAAGCGGGTGCCCGAATCGGCCATGGCTTCCAGCCGTGGCGTGGGCACGTCGCCGCCGTAGACACTGCAATAATCGGCCCGGAGCGTGTCGCTGATGAGGAAGACCATATTGGGCTGTTGCGCCCCATCATCGCGCGCAGGCGTATAAAGGAGGGCGAACACGGCCAGCAGGGGCGTCGCCACCCCGACCACGCCGCCCACGGCCAGCAACGACGTTCGGGATTTCCAGCACAGCACGGTTGCCAGCCCAAGGCCCACGGGCGCGAGCCACAGGGCGGGGAAGAGGGTGACCTCCCGGGCACGGTGGGGACTGAAAAGGAAATAGTGCCCCGCACCATGAAGGGCTGCGAGCCCCGAAAGCCAGAGGACGATCAGCGCGCCACCCAGTTGGGCCTCCGAATAGCGCCCCGTTCTGTTGCCCAACCACAGGGCGAAGCTGAAGCCCGCCAGTACGACCGCCACAATGCCGTCATCCAGCGTGGGGGTTTCCTCCCGGTGCGTGCTCAAGAGGCCCCAAAGGACCGTCCCGGCGACAAACAGGGCGCAGCCCGGAACGCGAAGGCCCAACCCTGAAGTCCCCCGACGAATGCCCACCACCAGCGCCCAGACTAAGAGGGCATAGAACAGCCCGGTCATTCCGACGCCCAGCCAATCGCTCGGCAGCAGGCCACTCCACTGGGAGGACCGCATGGCCTTCAGCGACTCCAGATAAAGGAAAAACAGGGCCATGCCTGCGGCAGACCAGGCGGGGTACTCCCCCGGAGACGATTCATTGGAACGCACGACGACTCCCTGCGTGGGTGGTGAAAAGCAGTGAAAACCGGTGGGGAAGGCCGCCCGAAAGGCCCCCGGTTCCAGGGGGGAGCACGACGGACCAACACACCAAGCACAGCATAGAGAATCCGGCCCCTGCGGCACAACCAGCGCGGTGGGACGGCGTCGGGGAAAGGACTCACAGGCAGGAAAAGAATCCGTCACGGATGTTGGTTCCAGCGCGGACGCTATGCTATACTTCCTCTTCCCCGGTCGGGGTGTGGCGCAGTCCGGTTAGCGCACCTGCTTTGGGAGCAGGGGGCCGTAGGTTCGAATCCTACCACCCCGACCAATATACAAATCCAGTCGAATCAGTCACTTAGACAGGTTACCCGCCAGCATTGGCGGTGCGACACTACAACGGTTTTTCGGGTATATACCCGGAAAACGGGAGTCGTACCGTGGATACCTGTCAAGAGCAGTCCCACCACCAGATTACTGATCCTGGACCGGCCCAATGAGCGGCCGCCGCCCCACAATCCCCGAAATGCGCCTTCACAAGGCTTCCGGGCAATACTACGTCAATCTGAACGGCCGACGAAAATACCTTGGCCGGTCGGATTCCCCAGACGTTCAGGCCAACTACGACCGTGTCATTCAGGAGTGGTTGGCCTGTGGTCGGAACCTTCCCGCCCCCGCCGAAGGCCTCCTGATAGTCGAACTCCTGGAACGGTACTGGACCTATGCAAAGGAGTTCTATGATCAAGAGGGCACCCACATTGGCGTGATCCGTGGCGTAATCCGCGATATTCGCCGCTTGTACGGTTCGGACCAGTGCGAAGCCTTCGGGCCCCTGGCATTGCGCGCATTGCGTGAGCACTGGATCGCGGAGGGTGCCGCCCGAACCACGGCCAACAAGAAAACATCCATCACTAAGGCAATCTTTCGGTGGGGGGTGTCCCATGAGTTGGTCAACCCCCAGACCCTTACGGCCCTGGACGCCGTGGAAGGGTTGAAAGCGGGCCGGACCCAGGCACGGGAACCCCAAAAGGTGTTACCGGTGCCCATGGCCCATGTGGAAGCGGTAGAGCCCCACGTATCCCGCCAAGTCTGGGCCCTGATTCAGCTGCAACTACTCACCGGTGCCCGGACATCTGAGATCTGCTATTTGCGCCCCGTGGACCTGGATACTTCCGGGGAAGTCTGGACTGTGCGCCTGGACCGGCACAAGTCCGCCCACCGAGGGAAGCGCCGCACGTTGTACTTCGGACCCCGCGCCCAGGCCGTGATCCGTCCCTTCCTGCAGGATCGTCCTGTGTCCGCCTATCTATTCAGCCCAAAAGATGCGGCACGGGAGAGGGCGGCCCAAGCGACTACCCACCGCCGAAAGAATCAGAAGCCGAACCCCAGGAAGACCACCCGCACGCTAAGCGAGAGCTACGACCGCTATTCATACGCCCGGGCCATTCGTCGGGCATGTGTGAAGGCGGGTGTGCCCCATTGGCACCCTCACCGACTGAGGCACAACCACGGCACCGAGGTGCGGAAACAATCCGGACTCGAGGCCGCGTCGATTGCGTTAGGTCATAGCCGGGTAGACACATCGGAGCTCTACGCGGAGAAAAACGAGGCCCTGGCCCTGGAAATCGCGAAGGAATTGGGCTGATTCTGAACTATGCCATTCGCCGGGTGGGTGTTCTGCCTGGCTTAAATCGAACGACCCCCGAGCGCGGACACGCCCGAGGGTCACAATGAAAGCGGTTTGCACCACCGACAGAAGGTCATTGTACCACGGGTGCCGGCACGCTTTCGAAAGGAAAACCAATGCGAGTAAGTATCGAACTGAGCGAACAGAATGCAACCACCTTCCAGGCCCAGGCCAAGGAAGCCGGGAAAAGCCTGGCGGACTACCTCGCCAACGAACTGGGCCACAAAGCCCGACAGGCTCGAGGTGTAACTGACTGTGAAAGCGCGCTGCGGACGTGCTCCGCGTGCGGGAAACTGAATATGCCCGGGGTGTCTGATTCGGAACATATCAATTCGGGTTATGTTGCACCCACAAAGTGCATTAAATGTGGGCACCGCCTGACGCGTACCCGTGATCGCTTTCGGTCCCCTGCCATGCGGGGAATGCGGCGGTTGAGCACTGCCGAATAAACCCCTTCTTCAGGTGTATACCAGACAGACATAGCGGCCGCTAGGCCGAAACCCCACGCCACGCCAAACAAAAAAACACGTCACATCGTGTTAGGCCTCGCCATGGAACGTACCTCACTTTTGGAGGTTTCGTTCCGTGGCGTTTTTCGTTTTACGAGGAAAAACAAACCGTGTGTTTTATGGGATGTGAAATATATTTCTGTTTTTGGGTTCCAATGTGGAACAGGCCAAAAATTAATCATTGAAAACGGAAATATATTTCACATTGGCACAGCACAGCAGAGTTTTGCTGTGTTAGGCTTTTGGTACAAATTGCACGAGCCAATGATACGGATCACTTTGAAAGGCGATTTATGACTGACTTGGAAATTTTCCGGGAGACCTTCCCAAACGCCGTTGTTGGACTGACCGCAACGAGTCCGTTCGGCCAAAAGGCCGGCGCGGCCCAGGATGCGGTTAACCGGGCCGCCATCGAATCAGGCCACCCGCATGGGCCGTTTGCCCTTGAGTGGCGACTGCAGGCCGCGAAGGAGGTTTCCGCGATCCGATTCAAAATGGCCGCATCGGCCCTTGGAATTCGACAGCGGGAACTCGCCAGACGCTTGGGAGTGGACCCGGCGACATTGAGCCGAATTGTTAATTTGAAGACGGCCGCGTCGTGGAGTCTGGAGAAAGCCCTCTATCGAGAATTGCTCGCCGTCGCCCTCGATGGGTGGGTTCGGGATTGGGCGTGCGAAGAACCACGCCAACAATTTTACGACGCTTTAACCACGATTGACGCCGGGCAGGCCTTCACCGACCCGCTGGAACTCGCTCAAATCGCACTGGCCGCTGTGACTGGCACGGATGGCTGGCCTGATTTTTGGGGCGAATGCGGGCGGTTTGTGACGCCGATCCCGAGTTTCGAAAACTCGGCACAGTTCCTTGCCGGACAGGTAGCCCAGAGCAAACGTGACGCCCTGGAGGCCGCTGCTGAATGACCCGTTTCACTTTCGAGACGCCAGCCCTGCCCACGGGTGCCATGAAGCCGAACAGCGATGCACCCGGCATCCTGCACGGCACACAAATTTGTATGCTGGGCCCTGCCACTGGTCACGGGGTAATCATCGACGAAACCACCCTCGAGCAGGTTGTAGCGTTAGGCAACGCCGCGCCCGATGGGATCAAGTCCCGCTTTGGGCACCCGTCTATGTGTACCGACTCGCTGGGCACATTTTGCGGAGTGCGTCAAAACTTCCGAAGAGCGGGCGATTATGTATTGGCTGATCTGCATCTGAGCGATGCGAGCAACCCGGCCATGCTTGCGCACATCCAGCGTATGGCCACGGACCACCCCACAATGCTGGGTAGCAGTATGGTGGTCAGTGCTGACATCGTGGAGCGTGAAGGGTTCGACGATGGCGGGGCGCCCCTGTTGCCAGTGCTTCGGGTCGATGCCCTGCATGCGGTTGACCTGGTCGACGAACCCGCGTCGGGTGATGGCCTATTCGCCCAGCCCATCGAGGGACTACAATTTTCCGCCGATCTTATGGTGGGGCTCCGCAAAGCCCTGCAGAACCCGGACTTCGTGGAGCGCGCCCAAGTGGCCCTGAACCACCAAGCAAAAGTTCTAGGCCTTAATGTTGGGCCCCACCACAAGCCAGACGGGGGAGACGTTCCAGCTGCCGTCATGGCAGAGCGGGACCGCATCACGAAGATGCTGTCCAAGTGCAAGCCTCAGCACTTCCAGAGCACGAAGAAACACCCGAACGGGTTTGCCTTCCATGCCATTGAAACCGGCATGGCCTACGATGATTTTTTGGAAGAACTGATCGCGTTGAGCGAACGAAGCAATTTGCTGCTCGAGCTTGAGGCCGAATCAGAAAAGATTCAACTGGAGTCCGCTGAGCCCCGCGAATATCCGGGCCGTGCGCCCAATCCGGGGCAACTGGAAGATGTGTTTTTTGGCCGGTTTCAGCGACTCGGATTTCCCGAAGCCACCGCCCGCAAAATGGCCGAATCGGCCGCGAAGAAAGGAACCTGATGGGATACCCCACCGCATATTATCCGACCGGCGCAACGGCTGGCCGGGAAATCAGCCCAGCCCCGACACAAGGCGGGTCCAAGCTGACATTGAATGAAAACGTAGTCACCGCACCCAATGATCCCCCTCAACTGGGTGATGCCGCCATCGTGGGTGGCCTGGTTGGTGTCGTGGTCACCGAGCCCACCGGAAACGATGCGGACTTGGTGCTACAGACCAGCGGGGTATTTTCGCTGCCTGTCGTGGCCTCTGACGACCAAGGCACGGAAGACGTTGCCGTTGGTGATGCGGTCTACATTGACGATAGCACCGCCGTGCTGTCAGTCGATGCGACCAGCGGCCACACCCTTTTCGGGTACGCGCTTAACGCCCTGTCCGGATCCGCGTCCGCGTCCAATATTTGCGTGAAGATCAAAACCTCCTAAGGAGACCCGTCGTAATGCCTGAACTTTTAGAACTCGCCCAAGGATGGGCCGCCGAGGATGCCCGGCGACAGAGCCAATTCTCTGAAGCGGAACTGGCCGCCGCCGCTGATCTGCTCTTTGGCAATGGTGGCGATCCTCGCCGTCGTGCTGAACGCATTCGGCAATGTTTTGCCACCACCACCGGGAGCGCTGCGCTTCTCACTGCCGACGTGACCGCCCGCGAACTGCAAGCCCTGTACACTCACACGCCCCGCGTCATGGAAAACATCGTCCGGGTGCGCCGAGGGATCCCCACATTCGGACCTGTTGAGGCTATCCGCTTTGATGGCCTGGAGACCACCCTTCCTATTGTTCGGGAGGGTGCCGAGTATGGGCAGATCAGTTTGGAGCAAAGCCAGACCGACACCTACAAAGTCATCAAGTACGGTGCCTTATTTCAGGCGACCGAAGAGGCCCTGGCGAATGACCCCGTTCGGGTATTCGAGACCATGCCAATGCGTATGGCCCGTGCCCTGATTAGGACGCTAGAAGCGTTTTTGAGCTCCCTGTATTTCGGTGCAGACGGCCCGGTTGACGCGTTCTTTGATGCCCAGCCAAGCGGGGTATCCTCGCTTCCCTTGAGCGTGGAGAATCTGCGCACCGCGGTTGGTCAAATGCTCGCATATACCGACCCGGACGGCGATCCCATCGTGGCACAACCCAAGTACCTTATGGTGCCCCCCGCCCTGCAGTTGCTTGCCATGGAAATCCTCAACTCCATCAACCTCGTTTATCCCGTGGATACTTCGGGGTCTGGTAGCGGAACCCCAGAACGGATGGGCACCCGTAACGTGCTTGCGGACCTCAACATTCAGTTGCTGGTCAACCCGTGGATCCCGTCCCTCGTGACCTCCGGTACGAAAGGAGCGACCTCGTGGGCGCTGTTCACGGATCCGGCGAATATTCCCGCCGGTGAGTTCGGCACCCTCGCCGGGTACGACTTCCCCCAGGTGACCGTGCCTGACCGGGGATCCTCAAATGCCGCTTGGATTCAATCCGACGTGCTGACCTGGAAGGTCAAGAGCGTTTTCGGTGGTACCACCATCGACCACCGCGCCGGTTGGGCAAGCGTGGGTCAATAGTCCTTTTTTGTGGCGACAGCCTGTGATGCTGTCCCTCCTTCAGGGGCCGGGTGGGCCGCGGTCCACCCGGTTTTAAAAAATCGAACGATGCAACAAAAACAAGAAATGGAGAAGTTTTGCAATGAAGTCGAACATGGTCACAATTGGCGAGTTTGCGAAATTGGTACCAGGGGATCCCGCCCCATCAACGATCTGGCGTTGGTGTCGAAAGGGCATCAAAACGCGCAATGGACAACAGGTGCGCCTACCTCATCAACGGGTGGGGAAGAGGTTGTTTGTGGATGCGTCCAAGGCTTCGGAGTTCTTCAAGGAGATCGCCGATCAGGATGTCGCGTATTTTCAGTTGAAGGACGGCGAAACCCGGCCCGAGATTGCCCCGCACCGAACCAACGCCGAACGTACCGAGGCGGCCACCCGTGCGGCCGCCCGCCTGGAACGGGAAGGGCTTTGATGCTCTGGAAGATTGTTGAGGCCATCCTGTGGCGACTGCCCCGGCCCTGGCTGGACTGGATCGCGGCCACGTCGAAGCGATGGGCAGACAAAACAGCCCGTGCTGACCAGTTCTGCAAGACCGCCCGCGATGGCCGTGAGCGTTTGGGATTTTGGAAATACGTAGCGCAAGTTTGGCGCGAAACTGAAAGGAAGTGAATGAGTACGTCCAAGGGCGACACTACTGTCAAAATGAATTTTGAAACGGGCAATACGTCCGGAGTGCGGGCAACTACCAAAGCCGTGTTTCGCGACACCCGGAACGGCATGCGCGGTTTGCGCCGGGAAGGCCAAGCGACCGCCATGACTATGAAAGGCTTGGGGCGCAGTGTATTAATGGGCGTGGCAGGCCTGGCCGGACTTGGGGCAGCGGCCGCCGGGTTGGGCAAAGTCAATCAGACCGCCCAGGCCATCGATGCTAAGCAGCTCGAACTCGAAAAGGCGATCGTACCTCTTTCGAGTCTGGGCGACAACGCCGGCGATCTGGCCCGGTTGCGTAGGGAGGTCGTGTTGCTGTCGTCGGCTTTGGATGTGACAGCGGCCCAAGGAGCCCAGGCACTGTTTGATCTGACATCCGGCACCGGGAACCTTTCCGATGCGGTACGAGGGGATCTCGGGCAGGCTATGAAAGACCTTTCGAAGGCCACGGGGGGTGACCTGGTAACCGCCCAAAACCTGCTTACTTCCTCATACCAGATCTATGGCGGGGAAGTGGAGAACGTCACCGAGCTTTTGAACAAACTTATGTACACCCAGGACAAGGCACGCCTGAGCTTTGAAGACCTGGCAACACGGCTTCCTGAATTAGCCAGTGCGGGGGACGTGGTGGGCGTCACCCTTGACGAGGTGTTGGGCACGGTGATTGGGTCCACCCTCAAAACCGGCTCCATTGAGAAAACCTTCACCGGACTACGAAACGTTTTCCTGATCATGGAGGAGGCCCAGAAGAAGGGCATCCAACTGACGGGAAGTTATCAAGAAAAGCTGGTCCAGCTGAAAGAGCTTTTCAAGTCCAGCAAGGGCGAGATGATCGACTTGTTCGGCAAGCAAAGTATTGTCACGGCTCAAAATTTGGCTTCCAGCATTGACGAAGTTTCCGGGTCTATCGAGGACCTTGGGAAAATTTCAGGCGACACGAGCAAGGCGGTGGAAATTATCGCCAAGCGCCTGGAAGACCCGGTCACGAAAATGCAGGAACTGAATGCGATCAATGCAAAACTCCGGGAAAACGCCCCAAACATTGCCAACGACACAGCCCCGCAAACTATGCTTTCGAAATTCTCCCGAAATCAGGATCTTGGTGCCCTGGCTGTGCAGCTGCACACGGGCGAAGACCAGAATAGCTGGGGTGCATTTTTTGGTCGTGTGTTGGGCGGTATAGGGAGCCGGCAGACTCTCGAGCGCGGCCGCATTGGTGAAATCCGAAACACGGCGCCGGGCCCGCTGCGCGATGAAATGTTGCGGGATCTGTTTGAGTTCCGCAGGCAACGGGACTTGGAGCGACTCGAGAATAATTCGCCATACAATGCCGGCACGTATTCCCCCGCACAATTGGAGCGATTGAAGGCCACCCGTGCCCGGACCTTCGATGTGGAAGCGGCCCGTGCTGAATTCCCCGTTGACACCGAGGGCCTGAAGGAGGGGGTGGGAGAAATGACCCAAGCGCTCAGGGAAAACACGGCGGCCCTGAAATCGGCCGGTAAGGGCTCCAATCAGCGAAACCCAGGGGGAAACCCCGCACAGGCCCGTGAAGTCCTGTAGACGGCTTCCAGGCCATTTCCTAAATTCTGTCTGGCCAGAGAGAACCCTAAGGAAACGAAATGTACCCCAGAAAAGGACCGCCCGCCGCAACCGTCGCGAAACGATTGGGCGGGCAACGAATCTTGCAACAGAGCCGTGAGATAGATACTACTCTAAATCAGGGGCGAAAGTCAACAGGAGAGGAGGTTGATCTATGAAAAAAGGCACTGACAGCCTCATGAAGTTTCAACTCCTGAAGAAGGATCTGAACCTTCCCCTATATGCCGCTGTGGGTCTACTGCAACTCATGTGGGACTTTACAGCGCGAAACACACCAGCGGGCAACATAGGGAAGTTTACAGACGAAGAGTTAGCAATGGGCCTCGAGTACGACGGCGACCCAGGCGAATTGATTGAGGCCCTTGTTAACCGTAACTGGTTGGACCGTGACGACAGGCACAGGTTGATTGTCCATGATTGGGCGGAACATTGCGAAGACTCGGTACACAATGCCCTCGTGAAGTCCCGCGCCTTTTTCGCGGATGGTTCCATCCCGAAGTTGACCCGGATCCATACGAAAGATCGGGCGGAAATTGAGCGAGACTACAAGAAAATGATGGACAATCCAGGGGGTGATCCGCCCTCCGATTCAGGCCCAGGAAACCCCCAGGATACGCCACCAGATAGCCCGGAAAACCCACCGGAAAACAGCCGCGCGCGGAATCGCGCGTTTCCGCGCGGAAACGCGCCTACCGATACCGATACCGATACCGATACCTTGCCGATACCGATACCGAGCCGAACCGAGCCCGGACCACGTGACAAGCCAAAGCCCAGGCCAAACCCTGAACCAGGGGGAAGGTCGGATTCGGTCGGTCGGTCGGATTCGGCGATTTCATCGGTTTCGGATTTGTCGGAGTCGGTCCTTTCGAAGCACCACGGCACTGAGCTTTGGCGACGGCTTCGAAAGGCTGCAGACGATCCAGAGCACTACCGTGCATGGTGGAAGGAGGTGGGCGGGCTGATGAAGGCTCACGACGGGGTTGGTGTGCTCTTTGAGGCTGTCGAGTACGTCGAGCAATGCAAGGACCCTCAAGCCCGAGAGGTGAAAGGGCTGGGAACGCTAAACAAGCCCGGGGCCTACATTGCGAACAAGTGCAAAAAGCATCTGGAGTCCCGTGGCGTGCGGTTGCCTGCCAAGCCGAAGGAGGTGCATTGATGAACTTTCGAAGCCGTGAGGAAGTGATCCAACACTTCGAAGAGTGCAAACACCAGATATCGCCCGAAGCCCAAGACGCCCTGGTTGCCTTCCATGACTCTTTCCCGGTCGATGGCGGGGCCCCGACACGGGAACAACTTCAAGACCGCCTGAAGGCCGCCTGGTACCTCGCAAGGCAGGCGAGCCGTAACCGAGGCGAACAGCATAGGCGCATGGCCCAGGTGGTCACCGTGGCGCTGGGCTTGGATGGGGTAGCACGCACACGCCGTATCGTGGCGCTGTACCTGGTCCATGGAATGAGGGCGACCAATTCCGCCGCGCTGGATCTGGCCCTTGAACCGATAGAGCCATGCGAGCGGTTACGTGCACTGGAAGCCCGCACCGTGCAGAAGGCCCGCGCACCCCATCCCGTGCATGGCGCACCCTGCCACCAGGGCCAAACCGCACGAACCATGGCCACACCGACCGCGTGAGGCCACGAAACACCCCGGATCGGGGGGCCTGAGCGCCCCAAAAGGCGACGGGTCCCCCCCCGGGGGAGGGTAGAGGTCGGTCAGACGACGCACTGCGGGTATTTGTTGCACTGTTAGTCCCCCCGGGGGGGCTGGAGCCGAGACGAAAGGACCAAATCCATGGATACTTGCCAGCACTGTGAAAAACCGCTGGAACAGCCAAAAACAGGCCGTCGAAGGAAATTCTGTGATGACAGGTGCAAGGTTGCGGCCTGGAAAGCACGCAAAACGCACGAGGTTGCCGCGTGTGACGAAAACTCCCCCTCAGTCGATACAGACCATGAGGAAGTAGACCTAAATGCGCTGAGCGACGAGGAATTGCGCGAGGTGGCTACCAATTTGGGATTGCCGACAAGTGGCGACCGCGAGGAACTGACAGAGATCATCTTTGACGCGTTCGCCGAGGATGACAACGAAACACACAGTAACGAATCAGATAACGCAACTAAATCAGTGGTTGTGTTACGTAAATGGCAATTATCGCCAGAGGAAATCGAGGCGCAGAAACGGCCGTCCCGTACCCCAATTCGGCGATGGGTCCGGAGCTACGAGCCCCGCGCTTTTCGGGGTGGATGGTAAATAGACGATCCGGGTATGGTACCCGAAATGGTCCAAAACACCCCCAAAATGAAGGTAATACTTGCAATGAAGGGTAAAGTCTGATAGAGTTATAAAACCTTGCAACAAAGACACTTAGTGTCGTAGCTGTACTGTCTATTTGACTGCTTTGGGAGCAGGGGGCCGTAGGTTCGAATCCTACCACCCCGACCAATATATACCGGTTACTTCATCCCCGTTGGTTTTCCAACGGGGATTTTTTGTTCGGTTAGTCCTAACCGCTGCCCGGGAGACACCAAGGCTCCGTCTCTGTGGAGCGCCGTCGGTCCGATGGCATTATCCCGACACGGATACACTTCAGAAACACGCGCTAGTGTCCAAACAATGGAGTCCAACGCTGAACACTGGTAATGGGGGCTATGCGAAATAATTCTGCTGCCTGGACTGAGAACGCTGGCTCAAACATGCAAAGTGTTACCGGGTAACACTTAGAATTCGCCTGGATGAGATTCCGTTCAACTACGTTTAACCCTTGTCTGATACTCGGGGCCTTTTATTTGCAGGAGATTGTGCCCCGCCACAACAAAAAACACCCTTCGCGCGTTGCAGAAGGGTGTGGGGGGGGACTGTCGGGGGGCGGGTCCGTGCTCAGGGCAGGCTATCTTCTTCGTAGCCTTCGGCGAACATGCCTTTGAGTTGTTCGGTGCGGAGGACGGTGGAGGTGGTGAGGGAGCCGGCGTGGACCATGGGGGCGATGCTGCCGCCTTCGTAGAGGGAGGCTTCGAATGCTGCGTTCTTGTCGCGGTATTTGAGCCAGATGAGCTGGACTTCTTTCAGGCGGGTCTTTCCGTCGTCGCTGAGTTTGGCACGGAGGGCTTTGTAGACCTTGTTCAGTTCGGCGTCGGCGATCTCGAGATCGGTCTTGGCCTCCTGATTCATCTCGGCCTGGGTCTGGGCCAGGGCGTAGGTGGTCATTCCGATAAGGAAACAGAGGGCGCCAAAGGCGGCGTTTTTCAGCATAGTGAGTACTCCAATGGGGTTGCCGTCGGGCGAGGGGGCGGCCTATCCGCCGGGGGAAGCTCGTCCTTCGGTGGGCCTAGTTTAACACGCGGTAGGTGTTGAGGAAGACTCCGCCTTCGTCGGGCTGGGATTCGACGAGTTCGAGGCGGGCCGACTGGGGCGATTGTCCGAATATGCGCTCGCCGTCCCCCACGATGGCAGGGTTGATGCGGAGTTTCACCGTGTCGATGAGGCCGTTTTCCAGGAGCCATCCGGCGAAGTAGCCACCACCGTAGAGATAAATGGCCCCGTCGCCCTCGGCTTTTCGTTGGGCGATGTTTTCGATGCAGGGAGAGAGGACGTGGACGTCGGGGTGGGCGGCGTCGAAGCGGAGGGAGTTGGAGTAGATATAGTGGACCAGTCCTTCGCAGAGGGGCTGGCCGGGGCGGAGTCCATAGCCATAACCGGCCTCATAGGATTGGCGACAGAGGATGATGGTGTCGACGTGGGGGAGGTCCGTTTCGCGGCGGGTGGTGGAAGCGCCGTGTTTGACGAAGAGACTGTGGTCGCCCTTGCGACCTGCGGTAAAGCCATCCAGCGAGGTGGCGGTGTAGTAAATGAGTTCTTTCATGGGCTTCCTTGAGCCGCCGGGTGATGGCGGGCATGGGGTACAACAAGTGCCTTTCTCGAGGGTGGCGGGCCTTTTGCTATTGACCGGGCCTTCCGACCTATACTGGAAGGACACCAACGGGAAAGGGATTGACACATGTCTACACGAAACACCGTTTGCGCCGTTTTTATTCTCCTGCTGGGAAACGTGTGTTCGGCCATGGCCGAAGCACCGCTCTCGGAACCCATCGAGACCTGGAAGGGGAAGACGGTCCTGATATTTACGCCCCACCCCGATGACGACACCTTCGGGTGCGGCGGCATCATGAAAATCCTGGCGGACAATGGGAACAACGTGCAGGTGGTGGTGTTCACCAACGACGACAAAGGCTCGCGAGACCTGGAAATGACGAGCGAACGCCTCGCGCGCATTCGTAAGGCGGAGCAGGAGAAGGCCTGTAAGATTCTGGGGATTCCCAAGGAGAACATTACGTGGCTGGGCTATGAAGATGGCAACCTGGAATACGCCGACCCCCAGCGCCTCCGGGGAGAAGTGGCGAAGGAAATGAAACGGCATCGCCCCGATGCGGTCTTCACCGTCGACCCCGGCAGTGAGCACGAGCGGTGGCACAAGACCGACCACCGAATGGCGGCCTTCATCACGCAGGACGCCTTTATTGCGTCGGAGTGGCATCTGTATTATCCGCAGCATCTGCTGGTGGATAAGCTCAAGCCCTACCACGTGCCCCTGGCCTATTATTACTACTCCACGGACACCAACGTGACCATCGATATCACGAAGGTCTTCGAAGACAAGGTGAAGGCGGCGGCCGCCCACGTGAGTCAGTTTGAGCCGGCTATCGACAAGTATTCGCCCGATATGAGCGACGAAACGCTGGCGGGGATTCGTGCGTGGGCCAAAGGCTTCAGCGAGGAAGACGGGAAGATGGTGGAGAAGTTCCGCCGGGTGGAGTGGCCGTAGGAATGCCCTGTATCGTGCTGCGTGGATGAAGAAGGACCCGGCAACGGGACGGATTGGTCCTCGAAGTGGCCGACATCACATAGCAAATGAAACGCGACAGTACCGGCAGCCTCCAAAGTGGGATAGGCTTCCAGCCCGCCTCCGGCGCGTCAGCGACCTGTCATGTCGCTCGCTCCAACTATCCGCAGGAGCCGGGTGCCTACGTAGGCAACTACCTCGGGAGCGGATAGCGGACGTTTCAGAACCTCACGCTACCGGGTGAATCGTGGGCACATTTTGTCAGCCTGGAAGGCCAACCCACTTTGGCGCACCTTCGGTCATCAGGATGCACCTCGCAACCCAGGCGCTTGAAGCAGCCTTCCTCGATATGGCGCGGCACGAACCAGGTCACTCAATTTCCGACGGTCAGTTCAAACACCACCCGCCGGTTCAGCGCCCGGTTGGGCCGGGAGTCGTTGGGGACCGCAGGTTGGCTTTCCCCCATACTCCTGATGGCGATTCGTTCCGCTGCGATGCCGCTCTCCACCATGTAGTTTTTCACCGCCATGGCCCGTTTTTCTCCAAGGGCCATGTTGTACTCTGGGGACCCCACATCATCGGTATGCCCGATGCAAACCAGGGTGTCCTTCATAAACTTCTGCATCTCCCTCACCAGCTTGTCGATTTCCGCCTTGCCTTCCGGCTTCAGCGTCGTCTTGTCGAAGTCGAAGAGAATGTTATTGAGGACAACCGAAGTACAGATGATGGTGCGCGGCTCTGACACCGGCGGCAGGGGCGGATGAAAGACGGTCACGGTCGGCGGCTTCGGCGGCTCCCAGGCCCCGAAAACACGGCCGCGATTGCCCAGGGTGGGTTCCTTCGCGTCATACTGCGGGAGACGGGGCCACCACCAACGGCCCCCACGCCCTTTCGAGTCGGGCGCGGCTTCCGCCAAGCCCGGCACGTTTCCCCACGTCGCTTCCGGCGCCGTCGAGGTATGCCAAGGGGGCGCAACGGTATTGGCTTGTGGCGCGTCCGCAACAGCCGATGAAGCCAAAGCACCGACACATGCCAGTGTTGCGAGACAGTGAATTCCGTTGCGGATAGTTGGTGTGCCCATTGGGTGCTCCCTCGGTTTCTTCTGCGCAGGACACTACTCTAATACCGGGCTGGCGGTAAAGGTTTCATGGGCCCGGAAATCATTCGAGGCATCCAATCGGGCCGTGCGACCCCCAAAACGCGACTGACGGGTCAACGTCGCGCCGCAGGAGGGTGCGTGCATGCGGAAGGCACAGGACCTTGCGTGATAAACCACCGGCGACTTTCGCTGCCACTCCATGACTTATGGATACGTACGAAACCCCTCACCCACAAGCTCCCCCGCTGCGCTCCTCTGCTTGAGGGTGGCACCCTGCGACTGCTTTTTGAGGCACCGTCAGCGGACCTTGCGCGGGGAGGGTACAAGACTCTACGTAATGAATAGAATTGGGTTGGTTCGGAATTCTTATTCCCCTCCTGGGAGGGTCGCAGATGCGCCGTGGCGGATTAGGGGTGGGTTAAGAATTGTTTTCAAGACGTGACCCACCCCCAGCCCCTCCGAGGAGGGGAGTTTGTTTTAATTCAACGGCGACTTTCGCTGCCACTCCATGACTTATGGGTACGTACGAAACCCCTCACCCACAAGCTCCCCCGCTGCGCTCCTCTGCTTGAGGGTGGCACCCTGAGACTGCTTTCTGAGCCACCGCACTGCCCTTCGCCTACAAGCTGCTTCGCTGCTTGAGGGTGGCACCCGGAGATTACTTTTTGTGGCCTCGTCTACCGCCCCTTGCGCGCGGCGTGGATCAGGGCATCGAGGGCCTGCAGGTATCGGCCCCGGTCTTTTTTGTCGAAGGGGGCCGGGCCACCGGTCATGACGCCCGCGTCGCGGAGGTTGGCGGCGATTTCCCGGTTGGCCAGGGCGTCGCCGATGCCTTCCAGGGTGAAGACCCGTCCCTTGTAGCCGAGCACACGCGCGCCTTTTTTCAGACAGCGGTCCGCGAGGGGGATGTCGATGGCGATGACAATGTCGTTCTCCCCGCAGTGCTCCACGATCCAGTCGTCGGCCTCATCGAATCCATCACCCACGACCTTCATGGTGATTCGGTCGCTGGGGGGTGTCTGCATCCACTGATTGGCCACGACCGTGACGGGCAGGTCATAGCGCTGGGCGACTTTGTAGGTTTCATCTTTTACGGGACAGCCGTCGGCGTCGATATAAATATGGGGCACAGGGGTGCTTTCGTCGGTCATGCTTATGGCGTCTCCGGGCTGCTGAAGAGGTGTTCATATTTCAGGGATTCGCCCGATTCCCAGGGCCGGTAGCTGTTGAAGAAGCGGATGCGCTGGGCGATGCTGGGGTGGCTGCTGCGGAAGAGCATATAGACCCAGCCGGGGTCAGGGTTGGCGAGGTTTTCTTTCTGCAGGGTGACAAAGCCGGTGGCTGCAGCGTGGTTGAGGTGGGTGAGTTCCAGTCCGAATCGGTCTGCTTCGTGTTCGTGGTAACGGGTCACGCCATAGATAAGGGGCATGACGATGAGCGTGAAGGCCCCCATCATGACCATGATGAGAGGGAGAGAGGCCACGTCGGAAAGCTCCGTGAATCCCCACCGCGTGCCGTAGCGGCGTATAAGCGCGCCGGAGAGGCGATGGATGAGGTAGAGGGAGGCGAAGGTGACGAAGAAGGCGATGGCGATAAAGCGTACTACGTGGTTCATCACGAAGTGGCCCATCTCGTGGCCCATGACAAAGAGCAGCTCGTCTTCCGCCAACTTTTCGATGGCCGTGTCCCACAGGACAATGCGCTTCGTGTCGCCAAATCCCGTCACGTAGGCGTTCACGGCCTTGGTGTCTTCGCTCTTGGCGACTTCAAAGACCCGGGCCCCTTCGATGCCCGAGCGCTCGGCCAGGGCGAGTATTTTCGCTTCCAGGGCCTTGTCGTTCATGGGTCCGAAATCGTTAAAGAGAGGGGCGATCCAGATGGGCGTAATGAAGACCTGGAGAATGAGGAAGGGAAGTATGAGCATGCCGGTGTAGAGCCACCACCGCTTGGGACTCTTTTTCAGCAGGAGGTAGGGAATCCAGATAATCAACGCGCCGATGAAGAGGCCGATGGTCAGGGAAATGACCGTGTCCGTAATCCATTTCGTCAGGGTCTGGTTGGAGAGGCCATAGGCATGCTCCCGGATGTATTCCGTATAAAAGGCCCAGGGCAATTCGAAGATGGCCATGGCCAGCGAAAGGAGGACGAAGTAGAAAACGACGATGAAGAACCACTTCTTGCCCCAGCGGGTGGCCACGTCACGAATGCGGGCCGACCAGCCGGTGAAGAGGAAGAGCAGGGGGAGGCCGAGTCCCATCAACTGGGAGCCAAACCAGAGCACATTGCCCGAGCGGTAGCGTTGCATGGTGCGTTCATCGGCCTGGGGTACGGGCACCGGCTCGTGGACCCTTTCGGCCGAGGCGACCGTCGTGGCGTCGGCCGGTGTTGCTACCTGTCCCTGCGCGGTGAGGCTTGCGAAGCATAGGGGCAGCAGCACGAGGGCTACTGCCAACAGGGGGCGCAGGTGCCACGGGCTCATCAGATACCGGCAATAGGTTGGCATAAGAAACTCTTTCCGCAGGTAAGGGGGTGCGATTCCTCGCGTTCACTTCGGGGCCCATTCTACAGGCATGGGGTGGGGGAACAAAACCCGGGCGGGTTATAGATTCAGAACACACAGCGTATGGGTTGAGTAATTTCCTCGTGCCACGTCTACGAATATAGTGTTTCGCCTATGGCCCCCGCAGGTCAACGACGGCCACCGGTTCGAGACGGGGCGATTCTATTGCCAATTCGTGGTATATTGCCCTATCTCGAAACAGTGAAAGGGGGGCATATGCCTGAACCGTGGGACAAGAATAATCCGCCGGAAGAGTTTTGGGGGAGTCGAATCGACTATGGTCCGATGACGTGGGGGGATCCCAGTTGGCACGGATTTTTTAAGCGGGGGAGTAGTATCGTTCGCATTGTGGCCATTCTTCTCGTGGCGTTTGTAGCGCTTGCGTCTGAATTCTCATTGCTCTGGGCGCTGATAGTTCCTGTTGCGATTTGGATATATTGGCCTGCCGTGTGGCTTTCGGTATTTCCGGTACCCGTTGCGCTGCGAATTGACAGTCTTTACTATCTCTGCTTTGAAGACAGATTCCGGGTTCGGGTAGATTCCACACGGCCCTACGCCTACCGAGAGAACGTGGCAATGCCCGTTACAGAAACGGTTCGTTTCACGGAGGAGGACGTGAAGAGCCTCTCCCTTTCGGAGCAGCTGATGCAGCAACCCGGTGTGGAGGAATCGACCCCGGTCGTTCAGCTGAACTTCTTGCTCCAAGACGGCAGCGAATATCGTCACGATCACTTTCTGGCGTCCGAATGGGCATTCGGTGAATATGCCGACCACGGTCGTTTCCTGGAATTGCTGGACCGTTTGGAAGCCATCTTGGGGCGCGAGCGCATGGAGGGCTTCGTAACGGCCCGGGAAGCGGTTGAGCGGGCGGCCAAGTAGCAGATAAGGTCCGAGGAGACGGAGTTGTCCCGCTAGAAAATACGTGCGAGATTTGCGTTTGGAAGGGTGAAAGTGTTCGCGTTGTAAAGGTATATAGCAGATGGGTTCGGTACTTTTCCCCGTGGCGCGTCGTGGACGTGGCACGACTAGTCTCTTCGCCTACTTCGAAGATGCCATGGCCGTCCGCTTCGCCTCCAGCTGTTGGCGTAGTCCATCCAGCACATCCCCATAGGCGGCCTCCCCGGCCAGATTAAAAAACTGTCGCGGGTCTTTCTCCAGGTCGTACAATTCTTCGGTATCGTCTCCGTAGCGGATGTAGGACCAGCGCTTCGTGGTGAGGAGGTGGTCTTTGCGCATGCAGGTGTAGACCGCCTCATGAACCACCGTGTCGGGCGATTTCAGTACGGGGGCGAGGCTCCTCCCTTGGAGATGGTCAGGCGTTTCCAGCCCCGCCAGTTCCGCGAGGGTGGGGTAGAGGTCAATCTGCTGGGCGAGGCTGTCGGTCACCGCAGGGGCCGTCCGCGGGGCATTAATAATCAGCGGGATGCGCACGGACTCTTCGTGGAGACTCATCTTCTGCCAGAACTCGTGCTCCCCAAGGTGATAGCCATGGTCGCTCGTGAAGACCACGATGGTATTCTCCCGCAGTCCCAAGCGGTCCAGCGCATCCACCATGCGACCTACCTGAGCATCCATGAAGGCGACCGACGCATAGTAGGCGCTGAGCACGGCCTGCTTCGATTCGGCGGTGTCCATGCCGATAGCGGCGCTGTTTTTGGTAATGCCCGCTTTGGGAATGTCGTCCCAGTCGCCGGGAATCTGGGCGGGCAACTTCATCGCTTCGGCGGGGTAGGGGTCGTAATAGGCCGCCGGTGCCACCAGCGGTACATGAGGCCGTACCAAACCGACAGCCAGGAAGAAGGGCTTTTCCTGGTGGGCTTCCAGCAACGAAATGGCCTTCGTGGCCGCCTGCACGTCGGGCTGCTCCGCGCCATCCGTGTCGCCCTTCACCACATAGAAGGCCCCGCCGAAGCCCAGGCCATAGTGCTTGTTGGGGTCCCGATTGAGCTTCTCATTCGTCCAATGTTCGTGGGTGCCTTTACTCATCCACTCGGGGCCCTGGCAGTTGAAACGCTCGGTCCACGAGGCGAGGTGGTCCGGCCCGTCGACCCCGGCCGTGATATCGCCGGGCACACGCATGTGATAAATCTTACTCACCCGCGCGGTGTAGTAACCGCTGGATTTGAAATGCTGTGCGAGGGAGGGCCGTGTGCCAAGGCGTTCGGTGAAGTGGTCGGAGCCGCCGTTGCTCATCACGCCAAGGGCGGGCGGATACATGCCGGACATGAGGGCGGCACGGGAAGGACCACAGACGGGGTATTGGGAATAGGCCCGGGTAAAACGAACCCCCTTCTCAGCCAGCCGGTCGATGTGGGGCGTTTTACACTGGACGTTGCCATAGCTTGACAGCGCCTCGGCACTGAGGTCATCGGAGATAATGAAGAGCACATTGGGCGGCGCGGCGAGGACGGCAGAAGCCCACGCTAAGCCCCACACGATGACGATACGACAACATGCAACCATGAGTGATTCCTTCCGGGGCTGTAGACAATTCGCCCAGTATGCCGAGCGGGATTCCACTACCGCAAGATGTCGGCTACCGCAACGAGCGGTTTTGTGCGCTTTTTGTTATACTCGGGGGGTTCTTGAGCCGCGATGAATCGACTTTTGTGAGGAGATAGGTCCATGTTGTTGTCATCACGTTTTTCTGCCGGTTGTCTGTTGCTGGCAGCGGTGTGGGGAATGCTGGGAGCGGTGGCCCATGCCGAACAAGCATTCTACATCCCGCCCCACCTGAACAACATAACCCAGGACAGTGTTACCCTCATCTGGGAGAGTAAAGAACCCGAGGTCGGCGTCGTGGCCTATGGAACGGACGCCACACTCGGCATGAAGGCCTCCGGGGAAACCGAGGCGACCATCCATCGCGTCCGCGTAACGGGACTCAAGGCCGAGAGCACCTACCACTACGAAGTCCGTTGTGGGGATGATGTCCAAAAGTCTACCTTCACCACCGCACCCGCGACGGCCCGGCCCATCACCTTTGTGTTGATTGGCGATTCCCGCCGTTGGAGCAATCGTTGGGAAGAAACAAAGATGCAGGCCCACGCGGCACAGTGGAAGCCCGAGTTTTACCTCACGATGGGGGACTTGGTTCCCAATGGGCACACGTACGAACAGTGGCCGGAGCATTTCGACCGCTTCAAGACCCTCACCGACCATCTCTGGATGGTGACGGCGCGGGGCAATCACGAAGGCTCACAGATCTTCGACCCGGAGCAGGATTGGTTTGCCCAATACCATGAGCTGCCTGGTGACGGGGAGCCCTTTGCCGACTTTACGTGGGGCAACACCCATTTTTCGCTTATTTCCTTTGAGCAGACGGCCGGTGCCGCGACGGTGGAATGGCTGGATAAAAATCTGCCGGAACAAGATGCCCAATGGAAGATTGCGGCCCACCACTTCCCCGTGTATTGCACCGGTTACGCGTCCCCCAACGACAAGCGCAAGGAGATGGGGACCTCTACCTTCAAGCCCCTCGCGGATGCGCTGGATCGCCATAATGTGACCTTGGACCTGGCGGGGCACACCCACATTTACGAACGGCTCCATTCGATTCGCGCCGGCAAGCGGGACGATGAGAAGGGAACCCTTTACCTCGTCAATGGCGGGGACATTGGGGCCAACTATCCCGACTGGTTCACGGCGGTAAATGACCATGGCAAACCCTACGACCAGCCCACCTACACCGTCTTCCACATGGGGGATGATCGGGTATGGTTCCGGACCTTCTGCTGGTCGAAAGAAACGGAAGCCATCATCGAAATCGACTACCACGTGATCTGGCGGGATGAGGCTGTCCCCCAATCGGTGATGGCGAAACTCGACGGTGCCGAAGGGGAGGCGCTGCGTGAGGCGGTGGTGGAGCTGGGCGGCATGAGCTACCTGCCCGCGGCCCCCAAGCTCGTGGCCTTCCTGTCGGAAGAAGACCCGGCGCTGCGTCAGGCGGCTGCCACCGCGATTCGTCAAATTGGCTCCGCGACGGTCTCCGAATCCCTGTTGCCCTATCTGAATGACGCCGACTTGCATGTTCGGCGTGAAATTGCACGTGCCCTGGAAATTGCCATGGATCCGACGGCTACTGAAACCGTGGTGGCGACGGTGCGTGATTCCGGGCAAGACTCCTATACACGCGTCGCCTTGATTGGGGCCCTCCACTTTCACGGTGATCCGGAAGCGGCGACCCAACTCTATCTCGATCTCCTGAAGGCGACGGATACTGCGGCGGCGATCCGGGAGCGCGCGGCCTACGGACTGACCCGTACGGTGGCTCCGGAACAGGTGGAAACCGTGTTTGCCCTGTTTCGTGAGGAAACGGCGCCCTACGTGTTGGCCCGCCTCGGATTTACCCTCAATGAACTGACGGGACGCATTCAGAATGTGGACCCCAAATCGCCACTTGGCCGTTCAAAACCGGGTGAAGGGCGGGATAAATACATCAAGAAATGGCGGGATTGGATGGAAAAACAGCAGGCGAAGGAGAAGAAGGCGGCCTGACGCGGGTCTATGCCCGTCGCCGCCCTCGGGGTGGCGGGGTCGCACCGGGGTGAAAGTTTCGCTATAATGGCGCGCTTCACCTACGAAACCATCTTCAGGAGTCTGTTATGTCTGTTTTGCTTTCCCTTTGTCTTGCGGTTATCAGTGGGGCACAGACGCTTGAGGTAGACGATTTCACGGTGGAGGGGCCCTTGGGTTCCGCCGGGGCACGTATTGAGGCGGTCGATACCAACCATTTCAAGATGACCCTCGGTCATGCCCCCAACCAGCCGACCTGGTCGAACAAGGCCCAGTTCACTATCCTGCGTCATGCCAAGGGAAACAATCTGACGCTGGACGTTTCCTTCCCCGTGGGCGGGTCGTATCAGTTCAACGAATACTTCTACTCCTATTCCTATGACCAGGTAAACTGGCATCCCGTGCAGTGGGAGAAGGGGCGGAAGGGCTCCAAGACCGATGACACGCTGGTGTTTCCTACCTTCACCGAAGACACCGTCTATGTGGGGCATCAGGTACCGTTTTCCTACGACGATTTCTTGCGGTTCAAGGCGCAGTGGGAAGCCCACCCCGATGTGCAGGCCGTCAAGCTCGGCACGTCTCTCGGCGGCCGGGATCTCTGGCGCTTCGAAATCACGGGTGCAAAAAGCGCCACGCCCCGGGCCAATCGCTGGGTACACCACGTGTCCAACCAACATCCGGGCGAGTTCAATTCCCACTGGCGCATCGTCGGCCTGATGGAGTGGCTTTTGAGTGATGCGGGGGCGGACTGTCGCGACCGAATGATATTTCACGTCGTCCCCTTCATGAGTCCCGACGCACCTTCCAATGGCTGGTATCGCGTGAATCAGCAGGGCATCGATATGAACCGCTCCTATTTTGAGGGTGGTGCCGATGAAGAAAAGCAGGCCCACGAAGCCTATCTGGTACAAAAAGATCTGGAAGGGCTCATGGCCGGTGAGGCACCGGTGACCTCCATCTGGAGTATGCACACCTGGGGCGGCAACGTGGAACCCCTGGTGCGTCCCGGTCCGGAATTCGGTACGAAAGTGGGCTCCGTCGAGGAGTTTGAGGCCATTTTGCATCGCCTCGACCCCACCGGGCTGATTATTCCGTTGAAGGCGCGGACCAATGAGGCCAATGGCACCTATTGGTCTGGCGGTCCCCACAAGCAATTTGGAATCTCGGGCTTTCTCTGTGAAGGTGCCGGTGCGTTGTATACAAAAGAAGAGAATGTGGAGTCGGGCCGTATCCTGGCCCGGGGCTTGTCGGAGTTCTATCGGGGCACGCGGTAGCAGCGTGCTTATAAGCTTTGTGGCGTTTCCACGCCACCGGGTTGACGGTTCACCGTACCAGTGCTACACTGGCCGACTTAGTGTCAGGTATAAGAGGAGTATTTCGTGGAAACTGTAGACGGTATCTACTACGAAGATCTGAATGTGGACGACAGTGCGCTCACCCCCGGGCGTACCATCACGGAGGCGGATATCGTCAATTTTGCCGGTGTGTCCGGTGATTACAACCGTATTCACACCGACGAAGAGTATGCAGCCAGTATGCATTTCGGGCAGCGCATCGCCCACGGAATGCTCGGTCTGTCGGTCAGTTCCGGTCTCGTGACCCGCAATCCCGGCGCACAGCAGCACATGCTGATTGCCTGGTTGGGGATTTCGTGGGAATTCAAGCGCCCGATTCTCATCGGTGACACCATCCGGGTGACCCAAACGGTCAAAGAGAAGCATCCGACACGCAAACCCGATTCGGGCCTGATTGTCTTTGATATCAAGGTGACCAATCAGCGGGGTAAGGTGTGCCAGGCCGGCGAGTGGAAGGTCATGTACATGCGTCGGGTAGAAAAAGACAACCCATCGGACTGATGGGGCCGTCGCAGCACGGCGGGATGGGGCTGGCTGTTGAGGTAATGGAGGAGCAACGGTGAAGTCAGTTGTACTGATTAAGCGGGTGCCGGATACGGCATCGGTGTTTGAGATCAACACGGCGCAAACGGGCGTCGATACGAGTCGCCTGAAATTCGTCATGAGTCCCTACGATGAGCATGCCGTGCAAGAAGCGGTAAACCTCAAAGGGGCGACGGGTGGCGATGTCGTGGTGGTGACCCTGGGCCCCCCCGAAGACAAGGAAAAGCTGCTCACCGCGTTGGCCATGGGTGCCGACCGGGCCATCCTGATTACGGGGGATGGGGTCAGCAACCTGGGGCACCGCGGTATTGCGGAGGCCCTGTCCGCCGTGGTCCGCGAAGAAGCCCCCGATGTCGTCTTCGCCGGAAAGCAGGCCGTAGACGATGACGGCTCTCAGATTCCTGAGCGGGTCGCGGAGTTGCTGGGCTGGTCCCATGCGTCTGTGGTCACCCGTTTTGCGCTCGAAGGCACGACCGCCACGGTGGATCGGGAGATTGAGGGGGGACTGCTCACCTTAGAGGTGCCCCTGCCCGCGGTGTTCACCACCGAAAAGGGCATCAACAAACCGGATTATCCCAAGCTCCCCAATATCATGAAGGCGAAGAAGAAGCCCCTGGATGAAAAGTCCCTCGTTGATTTGGGGCTCAACGCCGCCGACCTCGCCGCCAAGGTGACGGTTACCCAGATGAGCCTGCCCCGCCAGGAGCGCCTGAACAAACTCCTGGAAGGTGACAGTGCCAGCCAGGTGGCGGCCTTGGTGCAGGTGCTGAAGGAAGACGAAAAAGTTCTCTAGCCGATTCTCCGGTCGTACAATCGAATCAAACGAGTCTATACGTTTACATAGGGCGATGGGCCACGACGTCATTCCCACGAAGGTGGGGATCCAGGAAGAGTCGAGATCACCCCCCACGACACGGCTGGCTCCCCGCCTTCGCAGGGATGACAACACGATTCTTTTCGTGTCGTATCGTGAACGTCTATCAGCAAGGACATATCGATGAGTGTATTGGTGTTACTGGAGCAACGGGGCACGTTGAAACCCAGCGCCCTGGAAGTTGCCACGGCAGCCGCTGCGATCGCCCGGGCATCGGGCCTGGAACTTAACGCGGTATACATCGGGCAATCCCTCGCCGACCAGGCAGCCGACCTAAAGGGCTTTGGCATTAAATCGGTCTATGCCTACGAGCACAGCGACCTCGGCCACTATTCCAATGATGCCTATGTTCCCATCGTGCGTGACCTCGTGGAAGAACTGGGCGCTACGGTGATTATCGGCTCGGCCTCGGCCCTGGGAAAAGAGTTGTGTGCCTCGGTGGCCGCCCGTCTGGGCGTAGAGCTTGTTCAGGATGCCATCGGATGCCGGTGGGAAAATGGCGTCCATGCGACGAAGCCGGTCTATGCCGGCAAGGTGGTCTCTGATGTCATTATCAATGATTCGCCGGCCATGCTTTCCCTCCGTCCCAATGTGACGGCCGTCGTACGGTCCGGCGACGGGGCGCCGGAGGTGCTACACCGGGATATGCCCTCGGTATCGTTGCGCACCGTGTTGAAAGAAGCGGCTGAAGCGGCCACGGGCACCGTCGAGCTGACCGAGGCGAAGATCGTCGTGTCCGCAGGGCGGGGTGTCGGTGGTCCCGAGCATCTGCCCGTGGTGGAAGCCCTCGCCACCGCCATGGGAGCCGCCTTCGGGGCGAGCCGCGCCGTGGTGGATGCGGGATGGATTCACCATTCCCACCAAGTCGGACAAACCGGCAAAGTCGTCAGTCCCGATGTCTATGTGGCCTGTGGCATTTCCGGTGCGATTCAGCACCAGGCGGGCATGCGGACTTCGCGGGTTATCGTCGCCATCAACAAAGACCCCCAGGCCAATATCTTCAAGATTTGTGATTACGGCATCGTGGGGGACTTGTTTGAGATTTGTCCCCTGCTCACCGAGGCCGTAAAACAGGCCAAAGGCTGAACGAACGACGGGAACGTTTTTGAACCACGAATGAACACGAATTTACACGAATAAGAACGATTGAGCGTATGACGCTAAGTGCCACATCATTCGCTACTCGGGTGTCGTTGTCATTTCGGTGAATTCCTACTACCATCTGACAGAGTTAGGTCGCGTCTAACTCAATTGACCACGGAAGGCACTGAAGGACACGGCAATACTACGACTAACCGCGTAGAAGTACTTTTGGGGTTTCTGCCATGCCTGCGGTCAATAAGATTCGTGTGAATTCGTGTTTATTCGTGGTTGAGTAAATTCCGTTTTTATCGATAGGATTGAAAACACGATGAGCGCTCTTCTCCTTCTAATCCTGATCGTCGCGGCCCACGCCGTCTTTTTTCACCGTCTGTGGCAGGTCTATCGGTGGGTGAATCTGGGACAGGGCACCCTGGGATTGGACGCGCTGCCCCGTCGCATCGCCGACCTGGCCGTCAAGGGCTTCGGACAGAAGCTCGTCCTGCGGAAACCCTCGGGCCTGGGCCACGCCTTCATTTTCTGGGGCTTCTTCGTGCTCACCTTCGGCACCATCGAAGGACTCGTCAGTGGACTTTACGCCCCCTTCAGTTTTTCATTCCTGGGGCCCATCTATTGGTTCATGAATACTTCCCAGGATTTCATCGGTGCCCTCGTGTTGCTCGCCATCGGGGCGGCCCTGTGGCGTCGCCTGGTGACGAAGCCGAAGCGTCTCGAAGGGCCCCTGTCCCACACCGTCGATGCCCTCGTCATCCTGGGCCTCATCACGGTACTCATTGTCGCCTTCTATGCCCTCCAGGTCATCACGGACAAACCGGGGTTTACCCCCATTGCCGATGGGCTTCGGGCACTGACCTTGGGCGACGGACCGGTGGGGAAGGGCGCCTATCCCATCGCATACGGCGTCTTCCATTGGCTCCACAATCTCGTGGTCCTGGGTTTTCTGGCCTACATTCCCTACTCCAAACACCTCCATGTGGTCACGGCCCTTCCCAACCTCTTCTTTCGTGAAGAACGCATCAAGGGGCGGATTCCAAACCTCGACCTGGAAGACGAAGACGCCGAGCAGTTCGGTATCCTGAAGATCACCGACTTTACCGCCAAGGAATTGCTCGACCTGACCGCCTGCACCGAATGCGGACGTTGCCAGGAGGCCTGCCCGGCCTACAACACAGGGAAGCCCCTGAGTCCGAAAAAGGTAGTTCTCGATCTCAAGGCCCATCTTTTCGCCGAAGGGCCCGCGCTATTGAAGGACTCCGTGGCGGAACCGAAAGCAGCACTTTTTGGTGACGTCATTTCCGAAGACGTGCTCTGGTCTTGCACCTCCTGTTTCGCCTGCGAAGAGGCGTGCCCCGTGGAAATCCAGCCCATGAGCAAGTTGATTGGCATCCGCCAGGGCCGGGTCCTCATGGAAGGTGAATTCCCCGAGGAAGCCCAGGGCGCCCTCCGCAATGTGGAGACCCAGTCCAACCCCTGGGGACTGCCCCAGGCCGAGCGGGGCAAGTGGGCGGAAGCCGTGGGGGTGAAGACCCTGGCCGAGGATGCCGACGTGGAATACCTCTTTTTCGTGGGCTGCGCGGGCTCCTATGACCAGCGCTACCAGAAGGTGACCGTCGCCTTCAGCAAGTTGCTGCAGGAGGCCGGCGTGAAGTTTGGGATCCTGGGTGAAGAAGAAAGCTGCACCGGCGACAGTGCCAAGCGCATAGGCAATGAGATGCTGGCCCAGGAGATGGCCACGACCAACGTGGAGACCATGAAGGGCTACGGCGTGAAGAAGGTGGTCACGGCCTGTCCCCATTGCTTTAACAGCATCAAGAGCGAGTTTCCCCAGGTGGGAGGGGACTTCGAAGTCATTCATCACACCGAGTTACTGCAAGACCTCATCAAGACGGGAAAGCTGACCCCGAAGAAACCGGCCCTGAACGCCGCCGCCGCGACCTACCACGATTCCTGCTACCTCGCCCGCTACAACGACGTGGCTGATGCCCCGCGGGATTTAATTCAGGCGGCCCACGGCGCGGGGGCCACCGAGATGCCGCGCAACCGCGAAAACAGTTTTTGCTGTGGCGCGGGTGGGGGCCGCATGTGGATGGAAGAAACCATCGGCACCAACATCAACACAGAGCGCGCGAAAGAAGCCCTGGCGACCGGCGCAACGACCGTGGCGACGGCCTGCCCCTTCTGCATGACCATGATGAGCGATGGCGTCAAGAAGGAAGGCCACGAGGAAGTGGCGGTGAAAGATGTGGCGGAGTTGCTCGCGGAATCCATGGATCTGTAGGGACTGCCTCGGCGCGAAAGTCGACCATCGCCTGCAACGTGGACTCTGGCTTCAGCATGCGCTACGCAGTGTGCTCGCCCGCCCCAACGCGCGAGGCTGTACCGGCAGTACGTCGTGTCGGAAATCGACACGCCCATTCTGAGCCCATCCACAGCAAACGTCACAATGCATACAGGTAGGGTGCCACCCACCTAAGGCGCGTCGTGGACCCTTACAGAGGGGAGGCACGAGCGGCTTTACGGGTGTGAGTGCGCACGAAAACGCCAAACCTGTAATTTGCGTATGCTGGGAGGGGGATACCAATCCCTACTTAAACGTCGCCCACTTTTCCGTATTCTTCGGCGTGTAGTGATTGAGGGTAAAACTGTCCCCAATTACTTTCCTCACCGCTGCCAAACTATCCAGCGCGCCTACGGCCATGGCCTGCACGCCAATGTTGCCCAGTACCGTCGCCTCGATGGGACCCGTAACGACGGGGATGCCACAGGCGTCGGCGGTCATCTGGTTCAGCAGCTTGTTCTGCGTGCCGCCACCAATGATGTGGAGCACTTCCGTCTTGCGTCCCAGGGTTTCGTCCAGCGCCTGGAGGGTCTGGCGGTATTTAATGGCCAGGCTTTCCAGGGCGCAGCGGATAATCTGACCATGGGTTTCCGGGATGGGCTGGCCGGTCTCCTTACAGATTTCCTGGATGAGCCGGGGCATATCGTCCGGCGCAAAGAGACGGGGATCGTCGAGGTTGATGATGGAGCGGAAGGCTTCGCTCTCGGCGGCATCCTGGGTGATGGCGCTGTAATTGAGGGTCGAGCCTTCCTGTCGTTCCCACGTGCGCCGACACTCCTGCACGAGCCACAGCCCGAAGATGTTTTTCAGGAAACGTATCTTGCCGCCGACCCCACCTTCGTTGGTGAAGTCCTGGGCCATACTCGCATCGGTGATGCAGGGCTCGTCGAGTTCCGCACCGAGGAGGGACCACGTGCCGCTGGAAAGGTAGGACCAGTTGGTCGTTTCACCTGCGACAGGCACCGCCACCACCGCCGACGCTGTGTCGTGGGTGCCCGGTGCGATGACGGGGGTGTTGGGGTTCATGCCCGTGAGTTCGGCGACTTCTGGCAGCAGCTTGCCCAGGTTGGTTCCCGGGGCAACCGGCTCTGAAAGAATCTCCCGGGGGATACCCAGCCGCGCGATGAGGTCATCATTCCACGTGCGGGTGTGGGGGTCGAGGAGCTGGGTGGTCGAGGCATTGGTGTATTCACAGGCCTTGGTCCCGCAGAGCAGGTAGGCCAGGAGGTCGCCCATGAGGAGCAAGTCTTTCGCGGCGGCGAGCTGGGGCGATTTTGCCTCCACCAGGGAAAGTAACTGAAAACTCGTATTAAAGGGGAGAAACTGGATCCCCGTGGCATGATAGATTTCTTCCTTCGGCACCTTGGCGTAGGCCGCGTCAAACATGCCCTCGGTCCGCTTGTCGCGATAGTGGACGGGATTGGCGAGGACGTGGCCTTCACTGTCCAGCAGGCCAAAATCCACGCCCCAGGTATCGATGGCGATGGCGTCGATATCGCGGGTGTGTTCCCGGGCACAGGTGGAGAGGGCGGTAATCATTTCCTCGTAGATACGGGCCAGGTCCCATTGGCGACGGCCCAGCATGACCAGACCCTCCGTCCGGAAGCGGTGGATTTCTTCCAATCCGATTTTCCCGTCTTGAAGGGTTCCCAATACAGCACGGCCACTCTCTGCACCCAAATCAAAGGCCAAGAAACGATACACGTCTTTCATCAAACTATCCTGTGGGGTTTTGTTGCTCTCTCAGCGGCGGGGATGCCCCCCCGTAAACCGCGCGGGGTATAGTAGCACGTGGGAACGAGGAATTTAGAATGGAAACTGCTTGCAACCTGCGACGGGCTTTCGTATCGTGTGTCAGGCACCAACCTGGAGAGAATGTCACTATGCGCCGTCGAAGCTTTCTGAAAACCGGTCTCGCCTCCCTGGCCCTGCTCACAGCGGCAAAAACCGTTGCCGCACAAGAGAAGGGGCCCAACATCCTGTGGATCAGTGCCGAAGATATCAGCCCCGACCTCGGCTGTTATGGGGATAGCTATGCCACGACGCCCCACATCGATGCCTTCGCAGAGAAGGCGGTCCGCTACGACCGGGCCTATTCCCATTCGGGGGTCTGTGCACCCACCCGCTCGGGCATCATTACCGGTATGTACCCCACGAGCATCGGCACCCACCACATGCGGTGTAAGGGCGTTCCGCCGGCAGGGGTGAAGTGCTTTACCGAATACCTGCGGGCGGCGGGCTACTATTGCACGAACAACCGGAAGACCGATTATCAGTTTTCGCCCCCCGCGAGCGCGTGGGACGAAAGCAACGGCAAGGCCCACTGGCGCAATCGGCCGGCGGGCGCCCCCTTCTTTTCGGTCATGAATTTCACGGTATGCCACGAGAGCCAGGTGCGGAGTCGGGACCCGAAGCGGCTGGCGGAAATTGAGGCCCTCGGGTCAGACCGCCATGACCCCGCTGAAGCCCCCGTGCCGCCCTATCATGCCGATACCCCGGCAACGCGCCGGGACTGGGCCCAGTATTACGACATCATCACCCTCATGGACCGGCAGGTGGGGGAGACCCTGCGCCAACTTGAAGCCGATGGGCTCGCGGAGGATACCATCGTCTGGTTCTGGGGCGACCATGGTCGGGGGCTCACCCGGGGGAAGCGCTGGCTCTATGAATCAGGTACCCGGGTTCCCCTGCTGATTCACGTGCCGGAAAAGTGGCGGGCCCATGCCTTGCCGAAAGCGCCGGAGCGACTCGCACCGGGGGTCAATGATGACCTCGTATGTTTCCTCGACTTTGCACCGACCCTGCTTTCCTTGGCCAACCTTCCCATACCGGCGCACCTGCAGGGCCAGCCCTTTCTCGGTGCGGCGGCCGCGCCCGCCCGCGATTATATCTACGGTGCCCGGGATCGTATGGATGAAGCCTACGACCTGATACGTACCGTGCGGGACCAGCGCTTTCGCTATTTTCGCAACTATATGCCCTACGTGACCTACGCCCAGGACATCGACTATATGAACGAGATGCCCATGTTACAGGACCTGCGTCAATTGCATAGGGAGGGGAAGCTGACGCCGGCGCAGGCACGCTGGTTTGCCGAGCGAAAGCCCCTGGAAGAGCTGTACGACGTAGAGGCTGATCCCCATGAACTCAACAACCTGGTCCATGACCCGGCCTATCGCGCGGACCTCCTTCGGCTGCGTGGCGCCCATGAAGCCTGGATGGCAGCGACCCACGACGTAGGGCTGATTCCGGAACCCGAGATGGATGGGTGGCGCGAACAGAACGGCGTGATGGTTACAGCCCCGCCAGTTGCCCGCATTCAGGATGGACGGTTGCACCTGGAATCGGCCACCCCGGGGGCCTCTATCACCTACCGTTGGGAAAAGGAGCCTGTCGGGGCCTGGCATCTCTACGCTAACCCCCTTCCGCTAGAAGATGGGATGGTGCTGCAGGCCCGTGGCCACCGTATTGGATTCAAGGACAGCGCCGAAGTGACGATTGACCCGGGGGCGCGATACGCGCCACCCGAAGGCAACGTGGCCTCTCATCCGGTAGATCGGGAGCAACACGAAACGCTCTTGGCCGAACTCAGGGCATTGCGTGGCCGGGACTTCGAGGCCGATGATTCCGTGGAATTTTATCTCAATACGTTGAAGCACCCGGAGGCGGCCATGCGGTATTGGGCCCTGGTTCTGCTCCATCGATGGGTGTCCCCGGAGCGGCGCACGCCGTCGTGGACAACATCCTTTGAAGCATGTCTGGCGGATCCCAGCGCCGTGGTGCGGGTGGCCGCCGCGCACGCGGTGGTGGATTGGTCAGAAGGAAAGAACGAGGCAGCGGTGTTCGAGCTGGTGCGGGCGCTGACGGACTCCTCGCAGAGTGTGCGACTTTTTGCCGTCATCGCATGGCGGGATGTAGGAGAGGCTGCGGAACACGCGCGGGCTGCCTTGGAAGAGGCAACCCGCGATAATTGGGGTTACGTCGTCAATGTTGCGAAGAATACCCTGGCCGGTCTCGTTCACTGACCTGCAGGCACGAACAGACTATTGGAGGAGTGCCAGTACGGCCTCCCCCGAACCCGCGTTTCGGGCCACATCTTCGGCCGTTTCGCCTTCGTCATTCAGCACGAAGGGATCGGCGCCATTATCCAAGAGTAGTTTTACGATGGCTTCATTGTTCACCCGTACCGCCGTGTGGATAGGCCATTGCCCACTCAGGGGGTGGGGTGCCGTCGCCAGGAGCGGTTGGGCGGCTAGCAATTCCGTGACCGCTTTTTCATTTTCATCGAGAATGGCCTGGTTGAAATTATCTCGCAAGTCGGTACCTTCGGGGATTCCGGGATCTTCCGGAATGGACTTGCCACCGCAGCCAGAGAGCAGTGCAAGGGTGCAGAAAAGCGTGATCAATGTCAGATGTACCCGCATAAAAGAAGATCCTTCTGGAAAGTCGGTGCGGCGTGTCACCGGTTTCGATTGGACGGAATACCGGAAGTGCCTATCCAGGCACTCCCGGCAGTATCTGCTTACACGTTAGTAAGTGGTGCTAAGCCTCGACTTCGTACTGTTGATCACGGTCCGAAGGCGTTGCCGTCCTGGTGGGCTTCGGAGGTCATCATGTAGGCCTTGCTGCCTGCCGGCTGCGGGAACTTCGCAAACTCCACGTGCCCATCCATGTAGAGTACATTGGCACCACCGGGAACGTGATTGAAGTTGTCGCCCACCGCACCATCGGCGGTGTAGGAGTTATCCCACATGACGGCCGCTTCCGACTGGGCACGGGCGCTGGCAGCCGGATTGTTGATGTCCGTAATGGTGAAGCGTTCGATGCCTTCACGCATGTACATGGCCGTCACGTTTTCACCGGAAGAAGGCATGGTGAAATTCGCATCCTTTTCACGATTCTTGACGTGCCCACGTCCAGCGGTCATGGAGGCCTGACGTTGGTCCAACGCCTCTGGTGCGCCGATGGTTGCATTGTTCGCAAATACCCACGCATAGTCGGCGGGCGTGTTGAACCAGCTGCCATCAATGAGATAGCCCCAGTAATTGTAAGACCAATAGCCACCGTGGTAGTAGCATTCGGTGGCCGGATCGTACACCGAAGGATCGCAGTAGTCACTGGCCGTTCCAGAGAATACCTTGTTCTTCATGTACGGATCGTCCGACGTGTCCCAGCCAGCGCCGATGGTGCGGTGCAGCTTGAGGCCATTGGGAGCCCAGGCGAAATCAGGAATCTGGGACTTGCCGTAGTCGGCATCCGATGGACAAAACTGTACATGCAGGTCGGTCAGGTATTCGGGATAGAGTTCTTCGAGCTCATAGGCACGTTCCAGGTCCGCACCGCCGGTGACCGACGCATCGTCGTATGTTTTCCAGAAACGCGTGCCGCGCCGGGGGAAACGTTCGCCCGAGCTTTCGTTTGCAAACATTTTGAAGATGACACCGTGTTGCTTGAGATTGTTCTGGCAACTGGCACGCCGTGCAGCTTCACGGGCCCGTGCAAGTGCTGGAAGGAGGATCGCCGCAAGAATACCGATAATTGCGATGACGACGAGCAATTCAATCAGTGTGAATCCCCGCTTCCCTTGAAGATTGCTTCTGCTACTCATTTGTAAATCCTTTCTTAAATAGTAAAGTAATAATACAAAGAAAGACTACAAACGCACCGGTGGGTAAACTTAAAGGCCGCCTCCTTTCGATTCGGTGCCACACGGATCCAGCAGGGGAGGGGTAAACGAATTGAAAGGACGGGATCCTCATCCCACTGCAGTCCCTGTACGAAAGCTTGCCGCTCCCCAAACTAAACCGAGCTTCGTTATACAAGAGACTTTATTGTTTGTCAAGCATTCATATATTTAATTAGAAAACATAAGAAATGGAAGAGTGTAAGCGGAGAAATGCTGTACTAGCGGGATGATGTGACTAGCGGTTGTGGTTATGGGAATGGAGCTCACTACAGGTAGATCGCGGCGGCGAGGCTGTGCTATCGATGGCGCTGTTGCTATACTGAAGTCGAAGCGGAGTCGGACTCAATGGAAAGCCGAATAACTACGGAGATTGGTTGTTATGAAAAACGTTGGATTGCGGGGGTTGGGTGTCCTGTTGGGCGCGTGTTTGTTGTTTCAGGGGCCTGCTGTCGCGGCGGAGAAAACCTATGCCGAACGCTTGGGTTGGCCCGAGGGTGCCCGGGTAGTCATGTTTCACAGCGACGATCTCGGCATGTGTCTGGAGGGTAATAAGGGTACGGCCAAGGCCATCGAAGGCGGTTTGGTCACCTCGGTGAGCACCATGATGCCCTGCCCCTGGGTGCCGGGATGGCTGGCTTACCTGAAAGAAAATCCGGAGGTGGACAACGGGCTTCATCTCACCCTCACGTCGGAATGGGACCATTACCGGTGGGGGCCCGTGGCCGGGAAGCCTGCCGTGCCGTCCTTGGTGGATGAGCAGGGTTGCCTGTGGGATGGTGTGCGTGATGTCATTCAACATGGCACCGCGGACGACGTAGAAAAAGAGATACGGGCCCAAATAGACAAGGCCCTGGCCATGGGCATGCCGGTCACCCACCTCGATTCCCACATGGGGACGCTCTTCGCCAACCCCGCGTTCTTCGAGCGCTATGTAACGGTCGGTATCGAATATCAAATCCCCATTCTCATCACCGGACCCAACGGTTACCTGAGCAACAAGTATGAAGGGGGCCTCGCGAAAATACTGACGGCGGACGGCCTCCATGAAAAGGTTTGGAATGCCGGACTTCCCGTCCTGGACGACGCCACCGGTGTCTCGTACAGTTGGAAGACCCATGATGAGAAAAAGCGCATGTTCATGGAAACCATCCGCGAACTGAAGCCCGGCGTGACCGAGCTGATCGTCCACTGCACGCTCCGGGATGACCACTTTGACGCCATTTCGTCCTCCGGTGCGACGCGTCAGGCTGACTACGATGTCATGGTCGATCCCGAAGTGATCCAGCTGGTGAAGGATGAAGGGATTATTCTGACTACCTGGCGGGAGCTAAAAGCCCGACGGGATGCCGTGAAATAGCGCCCGTCTTTAGAAGAACAACAAAAAGAAACGGACCACCCGGTTGGAGTGGTCCGTTTTTCGATATCCCTTTGCGCTATTACATTCGGGTTTTTCGCCGAATACCCAGGGCCGAAAGCAGAAGGGCCGCAATCAACCCGTCTCCCAGCAGGGTGGCCGACGTCGTGGCCCCTGCCTTCGTTGGTGCCGGGCAACCTTGGGGGCTTTCCCCTTCCCCTTCCCCTTCCCCTTCGCCTTCTCCCTCACCGCCGGTGGAGTCGCCGCGCAGAATGCGCCCTCCATTGAGTTCGAAAAAACTTACAATGGTGGCGTCATAATTGCTCAGGGCGCTCACGTCAATCTCCGTGCCATTGTCGGCCGCGAAGAAGGTCACGCGCTGCCCGGTCGGGGCCGTCATCTGCGTAAGGCCACTCAGGTCGATCTGCGACCCCTGGATGGCCGTCGTCGAAAAGGCCTGGCCGGTGCACCCCGAAGTAGCAATCGTGAGGGTGCGCAACCCGGAGAAATTAAGGAGCGTGTCGGCGCCAGACGTGGAGAAGAGTGCCACGCCTTCGCAAAGATTCCAATGCAGCGAGGTAACGCTCGGTAGTTGGACCATGGAGCCGCCGGTGGCCACAAAGGCCATATTGGTCAGCGTAGTTAATTGGGCGGCCGACAGGGTTCCGGTGCCGGTCGTCGAAATAACCCCATAGTCCCCATCGAAGGAGATGCTCTCCAGGGCCGGAGCGTAAAAGACGCTTCCGTCTCCTATGGTCAGGTAGGAATCGCGGAGTTCAGTAAGTTGGGAGAGCGACCACCGACCCGTATTGTTGAGGAAGACCTGACAGCCCGTCATGCTCGTCAGCAGTTGCACCTCGAAGGCATCCAGTCCTCCCAGGGATACAAGGCACCCGGTGAGGGAGGCAAGACGGATGGCAGAGAGACGAGCACCCTCATTGACGGTGATCTGGCTGTCGGTGGCCGCGCGGAGAAGGGGGAGCGTAAGGGCCGTGTCCGACGTGAGTAAGATGGAAAGGTGGTCCACCTCGGTCAATGCCGAGAGGGATACCGTCCCCCCCGTGGTTAAGGTCAGGATGAGTTCCTGGTCATGCTCCGCAGAGATACGTTCCAAACTTTTCAGTTCCAGTTGGCCGCCGCCGGCCACCAAAAGGGTCGAGGTCAGGTCGGTGCAGTCGGGGCTGTTCACCTCGAGGGTCTGGAGGCCATTCAATGCCAGGAGCGAACCGCTGTCCTGAACGTGAAACAGCGCGTTCTCCGCACAATGGGACCACACGTAGGTGATGAGATTCGGAAGCTGGGCCTCACCGCCCCCCAGGACCGCCAGCCGACCATTCTCGAGCGTCGTCGGTCCATTGGCGTTAAAGACGGCCTCCATACCATCGACCTGGAGCAACGCATTGCCCGACAGGGTGAAACTACCCGTCAGCACACGGGCGTCAGACACGGTCACCACCACATCGCCGTCAATCGTGACATTGTCCTCCGGCGTGGGAACCGTCCCGCCACTCCAATTGCTGTCCACATGCCAGAAGCCATTGCTTCCGCCGATCCATTCGCGGTCAGCGGCCGGGACGCCCTCCACCACGACAAGGCACCACAGCGCGGCGCCAAACAGTCGGCGTGCGGTGGTGGACCAAGGCCCCAACGAAGTCTCAATACTACACATATCGATCATCCTTTCTGCCGTGCCCCAGCGGGGCATTGATTTTGAGCTGCGAAATTATACTCCGCTTTATATTCCGAATCTACGCTCAAAGTTCGCGCTGCGGGGAGCGAATCTATGGAGCGCCGACGGCCCGCCGGTCAAGGGACTGCCTTCGCGCGGGACAGTCCCACTGGGACTGCCTTCGCGCTGAAGGCCACGTGGGGTAACGAGTGGACCGCGAAGTAACGGCCCATTCAACGGATGAATGGCAAGCGTAGATGCGCGAGGCTGTACCGGTAGTATGGGGAGACCCGGGCTTGGTGAGGTGGACGGGAGTCAAATCACGCATCCGCTACCGTTATCGCGGATAGGATTGTCTGTGCCCCCTGAAGGGCGTCCACCAGGCTGGGAGTGCGTACACGTTGCGGCCTGCCGTCGTGGCGTACTACCGGTACAGTCCCGAACTTCGTCTGGGACGAAGTCGAGGACAGTCCCAGCACCGGGACAGGAACGCGCGTTGAAGTGGCGGGTGTAATGGTGGAGTGGCTGGGATGGTGCGACGCCGTCTTGGAATACCTGCGTTGCACGGGCGCGATACCGTCCCACAAGGACTGCCTTCGCGCAGAAGGCCACGTGGGGTAACGAGTGGACCGCGAAGTAACGGCCCATTCAACGGATGCACCGCACGCGTGAATGCGCGAGGCTGTCCCGGCAGTATGGGGAGACGAGGTGTTGGGGATGCTCGCCCCTTTTCCTGGGTTGGGTGCGGCCATTTTCTTCTGTGCCCCTTGCCTCGGACAATAGTGTCCAAGCTCCTTGTGTGAAGAGACGGGGTGTTGGGGAGACTGACTGAAATCGTGTCGCGCCTACGCTACTGTCATCGCAGACACGAATGTCTGCGCCCTTGGCGTGTTTCCATCGCGGATTTCCAGTGTCTCCACAGCGCGGGCTTGCCTACAGCCACCGGGACAGGAACGCGCGTTGGCGTGGCGCGCGTAGTGGCGGAGTGGCCGGGATGGCGCGACGTAAGCCTGAAATATCTGCGTTGCTCTGGCGCGATACCGTCCCACAAGTGGGCTCTATGGAGCGTGGATGCTACCAGGGACTGTCTCGCCCCATTTGACGTCGATTCGATGAAAGCGATGACGGACCTATCGTGTCGCTGGTTTATAACGAAAACGCAGACGGGCGTGGCTGTCCCGTCGTTGGCGAAGCTGGCGGAGGGCCTGCGCTACCAACGACGGGACAGCCTCCGCCGTCGGTGTTTTCCAGTGCCAAAGAAAGTCACCGGACTGGCCATCCCGACACGCCACGTTCAAGACGACATGGGGCGCGGCAGTCCCTACGGAGTCCTGCCATTGCGAGGGACGACCTTATGGAGCGCTGGCGGCCGGTCGGCACGGGTCGGGTGGTGGCACACCGTGACTCAGGGACGTTCCTCCGCAGGGCGGTTCTCATTCAAGGCACCCACAAACTTCCCCCGCTGCGCTCCTCCGTTTGAGGGTGGCACCCGCGTTCTCAGATGGGCGATGGGAGAGGGGCGGTGTTTCACCTTAAGTCTTGTGATGGGTTCATTGAGTGGGCTTGTCTACGGCCACCGGGACAGGAACGCGCGTTGGCGTGGTGCGTGTAACGGCGGAGTGGCTGGGATGGCGCGACGTATGCCTGAAATATCTGCGTTGCTCTGGCGCGATACCGTCCCACAAGGACTGCCTTCGCGCAGAAGGCCACGTGGGGTAACGAGTGGACCGCGAAGTAACGGCCCATTCAACGGATGCACCGCAC
>JAXMOL010000029.1:0-90009 GCA_034669905.1 Candidatus Hydrogenedentota bacterium | reverse complement strand
CTGCGCTCCCAAGCCCCAAATCTTTAAGATGGCAACCGAATGACTTGGAAAATGTCCGAGATGAATCTTCGCCTATTTAGATATGCGAAGGTAGACCTCGATCAAATCCAACTCGTTCGTTACGACAGCGCATGCAAGCGCCTGCAAAAGGCCGGCGGACGTTCGGCTTGGCCACTATTGATTAAAGAAGTCTTTGACATTTGGGAGCGAAGGCGGCCCGCCTGCCTCGGGCCGAAGGCACGTAGTTTTTACGTCTTCGACGTAATGCAGGCGAGCCGCCTGCGCTCCCAAGCCCCAAATCTCTAAGATGGCAACCGAATGACTTGGAAATTGTCCGAGATGAATCTTCGCCTATTTAGACGAGTTTGGTGGAGTTCGTGCGCATGGAACATACGTGTGGTCAACCTCACCAATGGCCGTTGCGAAACGAAGAAGGTCGTCGGGTGCCACGGAGAATGACTTCTGTAGACCACGGCCCGTCCCTCTCCTTGATTCCCCGGCCACATTCTGATTAACTGACCTCAATATCAGACTATTAACGAGACCACAAAATCAGGGCCGAAAACGACACCCCGTGCCGTGTCACGCCCTCAGCTCTTACGCAACGGAAACCACCACTATGCGACAACGTCCCGTCTTTTCTTTCCTTCAACTGCCCCTCCTTCTCCTCACGGTGACGGCCCTATTCGCCCCCCACGCCCGGGCCGAATCCGCGCCGCCCCTCTTTATCGAAGGCTACGCAGGACAACTTAGTGTGGCACCGGGCGAAGACGTCACCTTCCACGTATCGACGGGAGCATCTCGCTTTAGCGCTGAAATCACCCGGCTCGGCGCTACCGATGAATCGGTCTGGACCCGGAAAGACATTCCCGGACAGGCCCACGCCATCCCCGAGAACGCCTCCTCCCACGGCTGCCAATGGCCCGAATCTTTTCGTGTGACCATTCCCGCCGAATGGAAGAGCGGCTATTACCATGTCGCACTCCGCGCCGTCGACGGCGGGGGCAAGTTCGTGCACCGGGGCCGGCGGACCGCCGAGGCGTCCTGCTTCTTTGTCGTTCGCCCTGCCGAGCCCGGCAAAAACTCCAAGGTCTTGCTCCAACTCACGACCAACACCTACAACGCCTACAACAACTGGGGCGGCACCAGTCTCTACGCCTACCACGGCCGGGCGGGCGTCCAGGGTCACCGCGTCTCCTTTGACCGGCCCCCTTCGAGTCAGTTCAACAACTGGGAACGCCCTTTTATCCAATGGGCCGAGAAAAACGGCTATGAATTCGACTACGCCGTGAACTCCGACCTCGAGTTTCGCCCGGAATTGCTGGACCACTACCGCCTCGTATTGAGTGTGGGCCACGATGAATACTGGTCCGCCCCCATGCGGGACCACCTGGAGCAATTCATTGCCAAGGGCGGCAATGTGGCCTTCTTCAGCGGCAACTCGGTCTGCTGGCAGGTGCGCAGTGAAGACGAAGGACGGGCCTTGACCTGCTGGAAAGAAAACTACTTCAAGGACCCCGTATACGCCACGGGGGACTACACCCTGCTCACCTCGCTCTGGAGTCATCACCTTATCAAGCGACCCGAAAACGAACTGACGGGCGTCGGTTTCTTGCAGGGCGGTTTTCACAAAAGTCACGACCAGTTCATGGATGGCAGCGGTGCGTTTACCGTGCACCGTCCCGAACACTGGATTTTCGAAGGCACGGAACTGAAGCGGGATGACAGCTTCGGTGGCAATAACACCGTCGTGGGCTATGAGTGCGATGGCTGCGAATTGGAATGGCGCGACGGCCTGCCCTTCCCCACCTACCGCGATGGCACGCCCGAGACTTTCACCGTGTTGGGTACTGCCCCGGCCAGTTGGCACCCCGGCGACAGCGAGTGGTACGAGAAATGGGAGAAGGGCCGGGTCGGTGCGGCCTGCCTCGGCGTCTACACCAAGCCCAGCGGCGGCACTGTCTTCACCTCCGGCACCACGGACTGGGCCCACGGCCTCCGCGGTGGCGACCCCGAAGTGGAGATCATCACGAAGAACATCCTCAATCGCTTGTCGAAATAATTGGGACCTCCGCTCAATGGGCAACCACAAACGAATGAAGGGCACGAAGCGTTGTTGGAGATAGAAACAGGAGACTCGTTGCTACGGTCCGCCGTAGCAATGCATACCATTCCGCTCCTGCGGAATCGGGTGTATAGAGTGAGACTTCCGTTTCGCCCCGCCGTCCAAGACGAAAGGACGGAAGTGCCGAAGAAAGGATATTAGAACGTTGCGACACCGCAACCACATCCCGCACCTTGCAAAACCTGACGTGGGCTTTATGTCGACCAGGAATGGTCAACCCCCTGTTGGACACGTCCTGTTTTTACGGCTGCCTTACATCTTCCGAGATCACACGGCCAATATTGTTCTCAACTAACGCGGGAAATTGACAGGAATGAAAACGCAATGAATGTAAACCAACAATATCGCCAGCCCTTCTGTTCGTGTTCATTCGTGTCCATTCGTGGTTGCCTCGCCGCCCTGATGGCCCTCTTGGTCTTTTCTGCGAATGCGCCCGCGCAAGATGCCGTCCCGAAGGATCGCCCCCGGGTACGTCCCCCTTCCGCCCTCACCGGGTGGGCCGACTGGGAAAAAGGCGAAGCCCTGCTGGAACGTATCGACGTGCCCCCTGCGCCCGTGCTCACCGCGGAGGAGGAACAGAAGACCTTCCAGGTGGCCCCGGGCTACCGCGTCGAACTCGTCGCCGCAGAGCCCCTCGTGCACAATCCCATCTTCTTCGAGTTTGACCCCGACGGACGTATCTGGGTCGTCGAATACCAGGGCTACATGCGCGATGTCTACGGCACGGGCGAAGACGAACCCATCTGCCGCGTCGTGGTCCTCGAAGACACAGACGCCGACGGCAAGGCCGACACGAGCACCGTGTTTATGGACGAACTCGTCATGCCCCGCTCCTTCGCCTTCGTGAAGGGAGGCCTCCTCCTCCAGGAACCGCCCACCCTCTGGTTTTGCGAAGATACGGATGGCGATCTTCGGGCCGACCGACGCACCGAAGTGGGCGAAATGGGCAAGGCGGGCAATCCCCAACACACGGCCAACGGCCTCCGCTATGGCATCGACAACTGGCTCCACTGCGCGGACTGGACAAAGCGCTATCGCTGGCAGGACGGACAACTCATCGAAGAGGAAACCATCAAGCGGGGTCAGTTTGGTGTCACCTTCGACGAGACCGGGCGCTTCATGACCTGCTACGAAAACCGGGCCCTCTTTGGCGACTACATTCCCGCCGAATACATTCTCCGCAATCCCCACCTTCACACGGTCTTTCAACGAGGCGGCATCGACCGCAGCGCCTTCGGGGTGAACGTCGACGTCGCGCCCCAGGGGCAAGAAGTTTTCCCCATCCGCGTGACCCCCGCCGTGACCCTGGGCGCCCTGGAGCTTCGCGATGATGGCCGTCTGGAGACCTACACCATCGCCAGTGGCACCACCTTCTATGACGGCCACCAGTTCCCCGCCGACGCCCACCGCAATGTCTTCGTGCCCGAATCGGGCGGCCACCTGGTGGGACGCCTGAAACTCAACGACGGCATCGCCCCCCAGGCCACCCGCTTCTACCCCGCCGAGCAGGAGTTCCTCGCCTCCACGGACGAGCGCTTCCGCCCCGTCAACGCCCGTGTCGGCCCCGACGGTGCCCTCTATGTGGCCGATATGTACCACGGCATCATCGAGCACGTCATCTTCATGGTGCCCTGGCTCACCAAGCAAATCGAAGAGCGTGACCTCAGCCAGGGCAACGACCTCGGCCGTATCTGGCGCATCGTCGCCGAAGATCAACCCATTGACCGCCACTCCCCGAAACTCGCGGAGGCATCCACCCCCAAACTGGTAGAAACCCTCGGCCATCCCAATGGCTGGCACCGCCTCACCGCCCAGCGACTTCTCCTGGAACAGGCCGACCCCGACGCCGTGCCCGGTCTTCGAAAGTTGGTAACGGAGGGCGCCCCCCTGGCCCAACTCCATGCCCTCTGGACCCTCCATGGACTCGGTGCGCTCGATACCGCAACCCGCCAGCACGCCTTGAAGAGTCCCGATGAGCGCGTCCGTGCCGCGGCCATCCGCCTCTCCGAAGGGGAAGGTGACATGTATCCCGCCCTCGCTTCCCACGCCAGCGATCCCAGTGAGCGCGCACGCCTCCAACGGGCCCTGAGCCTGGGCACCTTCGACACCCCCGAGGCCGCTGCCCGCCTTGCCGACATACTCGCCACCGAGAGCCATCCCCTCTTCCTCAGCGCCGTTGTCTCCGGGCTCCAGGGACGTGAGCTGGAGTTCCTCCAGGCCTGGACCGAGCGAGATATCCAGAATCCCACCGTCGTCTCCCTACTCGCCCAGTGTGTCCTCGAAGAAGCGAATCCCCCTCGGGTGGCGGCCCTCTTCGCCCTCTTCGAGAGCACCCCCGAAGACCGGATTGGGCAACGGGATGCCTTCTTACAGGCCTTCGCCCGCATCCGCTACGCCCACCCCTTCGCCCTCGCCGAAGAGCCCAAAGCCCTGACCGGATTGATGCGGACCGCGGACTTCGCGACCCGCGAGAAAGTCTTCCGGGCCCTCAACCACTTCACCTGGCCGGGCGCCACCATGCCCGACACCCTCACGCAGAACGCAGCGCCCCTGGCCCTCGAAGAACAGGCCCGCGTGGTGGCCGGACAAGAACTCTATACCGTCGCCTGTGTCGCCTGTCACCAACCCCACGGGGGTGGCGTGCCCGGGGTGGCCCCACCCCTCGTCGGCAGCGAGTGGGTCAATGGCCCGCCCGAACGCATTGCCCGGGTCCTCCTCCACGGACTCTACGGCCCCATCGAAGTCAATGGCCAGACCTGGAATCTCAGCATGCCCTCCTTCGGCGTCTACGACGACGAACAGATCGCAGGCCTGCTCAGCTACATCCGGCGCGCCTGGGGCAATGTGGCCGACCCGGTCGCTCCGGATCTCGTAGCGGAAGTGCGCCAGGAAGCCGCCGACCGCTATCTCCCCTGGCGGGCCGAAGAGTTGCTGCAGGTGGGCCACGACGCCAACACCCTGATGGCCATTGCGCCCGAAGCCGACGGCACCATCCACCTCCCCGCGAGCAAGGCCACCGTATTCGGACAGCGCCTTGCCTACCGCCCCACCCTCGACGTGCTGGCCCCCTGGGTCGTGGCCGAGGATATGGTCGAATGGCAGGTCGACGTAAAGAAGGCCGGGACCTACGACGTGACGGTCACCCTCGCCGCCGACGGGGAGTCAGCAGGGGATGCCTATGTCATCGAAACGGAAAACAGCCGAACCCGGGGCGAAGTGCCCGACACGGGAGGCTACGACCGCTTCCACCCCCAACCCAGTGGCACCCTCACACTCCGTGCCGGCACCAACCGAATCCTGTTGCGCCCCGATGGCCCCCTGAAAAAAGAACTCGCTGACGTGCGCGCCCTGCAACTCCTTCCTGCCCCCTAGGAGACGGAACACGCCGGGATGCTCCCGTGCCCCCCGCGGCCTGATTCCTGCAAAAACAGGCCGTGAGGGGGCACTATTTGTTAGAATTGCGGAAAAATTGTCGGGCAACTTCCTGGGCTGACCCACTCCCCCCCGGCCCACAACCCGCAACTTTACGCAAGAGGGTATAGCATGCCGAAAAGAGAATTGATGCCAGAGTGGTCCGAAAAGGTAGAGCAGGACCGCGACTTCCTCACCCAGTGCTTCGCCGAAGTTCTCGAAGAACTCGACGAAACGCGGCTGGTGGAATTCTTGCCCTGGCGCACCACCAAAGCCACCCGCCGCGCCCGAAAAGGCGTGGACATAGAGCGGGTCAATCGGCAGCTCCAGGTCGTTTCTATCGCCTACCACCTTTTGAATATCGTAGAGGAAAATGCCGCAGCCCTGGGCCGCCGCGAACGGGAACGCCATCTTGGTCTTCTCCATGAACCCGGCCTCTGGGGACGCGGTCTTCAGGAACTTCTGAAAGACGGATTTACCCAGGACGAAATCCTGGACGCTCTTGACCGCGTCCAGGTGGAGGTCGTCTTAACGGCCCACCCCACCGAGGCAAAGCGCCCGGTGGTCCTGCGCCAACACCGTGCCCTCTACGAAGCCTGCGCCCGCCTGGAACGAACCGATTGGACCGAGCAGGAGCGGGATGCCATCCGTGATCGCATTAAGGCCCATCTCGAACGCCTCTGGCGCACCGGTGAAATGTATCTCAAGAAACCCGACGTACTCACCGAACTCGACGATATGCGGGATTACCTCGGCGTCGTCTTTCCCGAAGCCGTGTTGCAGGTACGCCAGCGCTTCCGGAATGCCTGGAAAGAAGCGGGCCTTGATGCCGAAGCCCTTCGCAAGAGCGCCCGCAAACCCCGCCTCCTCTTCGGCAACTGGGTTGGCGGCGATCGCGATGGACACCCCCTGGTCACCGCCGAATTGACCCGAGAGGCCCTCGCGCGATTGCGCAATGAAGCCATTGATCGGGTGCGCGGCCTGCTGAATGTGCTCGCCGACAACCTTACCCTTTCCGATCTCTTCCAGCTCGTGCCCGTGGCATTGAAAGATGCCATGAACACCCGAAAGGCCCAGTTGGCACCCGCTGCCCTCGAAACCCTGGCCCCCCTCGCCCACGAGCCCTGGCGCGAATTTGTTCAGATCATGCGCCTGCTCCTCGATGATGCCCGGACCCGGATCGACAGCCCCTACACCCACCCGGAAGCCCTCCGCGACGATCTGGAAATCCTGGTCGCTTCCCTCGAGACTGTGGGCGCAACCCGCCTTGCCAAGGCGGAAGTAGAGCCCGTACTCCTCCACCTGGAAACCTTCGGCTTTCACATGGCCGCCCTCGACATCCGACAGAACAGCGATTTCCACGCCAAGGCCCTCGCACAATTGCTGCAGGCCGCCGGCTTTGAAGATTGGGATTACGTTCAGTGGGACTACGAGAAGCGACTGAAATTCCTGAACCGCGAACTCAAGTCACTCCGGCCCATCGCCCCACGGCGCGGACACCTGGGCCTTGAAGCCACCGCCGTCCTCGATGTCTATGGCGTCATCGCAGAGCATATAGAAAACTACGGCCCCGCAGGCATTGGCGGGTTCATCGTCAGCATGACCCGCGACGTCACCGACCTCCTCGCCATTTACCTCTTCGCCCGGGAAGTGGGCCTCATGCAACGGGACGAAGCAGGCATCCGCTGCGCACTCGAAGTCGTGCCCCTCTTTGAAACCCTGGATGATCTCACCGGCAGTGGGGCCATCCTCGAAGACTTCGTGGCCCACCCCATTACCAAACGCTATGGCACCCTGCCCCAGCAGGTTATGGTGGGGTACAGCGACAGCAACAAGAGTGCGGGCATGTTGGCCAGCCAATGGGCCCTCAACAAGGCCCAGCGTGAACTCTCCGCGGTCTGCCGTGCCCACGGCCGCTCGTGCTATTTCTTCCATGGCCGCGGCGGTACGTTCAGCCGCGGTGCCGGCCCCACCAACCGATTTCTGGAAGCCCTCCCTGCGGGCTCCCTCGACGGCCGCGTCCGTCTGACGGAACAGGGCGAAGTCATTGGCCAGAAATTCGGCAACCTGCCCACCGCCGTCTACAACCTGGAATTGCTCACCGCCGGCGTCACCGTGGCCACCCTGAAAAACAGCCGCGCCGAGTCCGTCACACCCCGCTTGCATGATATCGGCGAGCGCATCAGCCAGTACAGCCAGGAAGCCTATCAGGAACAGCTTGAGTCCCCCGGCTTCATTAAATTCTGGTCGGCCGCCACGCCCATCGATGCCCTGGAGCGGAGTTTTATCGGCTCCCGGCCCTCCCGACGCAGTGGCAAGCGCTCCATCGAAGATCTCCGGGCCATTCCCTGGGTATTCAGCTGGACCCAGGCCCGCTACTATCTGCCGGGTTGGTTTGGTGTCGGCTCTGCCCTGGAGCGCCTCCGGGAAGAACACCCTGCAGACTATCGCTTCCTGAAGAAGGCCTCGAAGAAATGGTCCTTCGTCCGCTATGTACTCTACAACGCGGAAACCAGCCTCGCCTCAGCCGACCTGGATATCATGAAGCAATACGCCGACCTCGTTCCCGATGCCGCCCTGCGCAAGGCCCAGTTTGCCCGCATTAAGGGCGAATTCGACCGGACTGAGCAGATGCTCGAAGATTTCTTCGGGGCCCCCCGTGCCGCACGCCGTCCCCGACTCACCCGGACCCTCGCCATGCGCGCCGAAGGACTCCGTCGTCTTCACGCCATTCAGATCGCACTTCTCCGCGAGTGGCGTGACCTGCGGGCCAAGCGACGTAACAAGGAGGCCGACGCCCTCATGCCCTCGCTGCTTCTTTCCGTCAACGCCATCGCCAGTGGAGAGCGTACTACAGGTTAGAACGCACACCCTGTAAACTATCCATCCCCCCGCACCGCTACGGACACCGTGGCGGTGCGTTTTCATTCCCCCTCTGGACTGCGGTGGCTCGCCGCCGCTTTTACCGAGGGAGCTTGCTCCCGAACCCAGCGCCCCCCACCCAACGCCGCGAGCAAGCGCGTTCGGAGCACCCATAGACCCACCCCGTCGGACGCCGTCGCTGTCATCCGCCATCCGTTGCAATCAACCCGCAACGGCACTTACACTCGGAGCAGCATCAACCGACCGTCCCAACAACTCCGAGGTTTCTATGAAACACCCTATTCCCGTTCTGCTCCTGCTTGTTTTCGCCCTTTGCCCCCTCAGCTATGGGCAGGCGCCCGCCCCGGTAGAAAACATCACCCGACAGGAATACCAGGACCCCAACACCAAGACCACGGCACCCTATCTGCTCTACAGCCCGGCTGCGACCCCGCCTGCCCAACGGTCCCTGCTCATTTTTCTCTACGGTGCCGGTGGTTCCATCGAAAACTACAACGTCAAACGCCCACCCTACGCCCAGCTGCGCGCCCAACTGGCGGCGCGGGGCTACTACATGATCGTCCCCGAACTGGGGAAAAAGCACTTCATGAATGACCGCGCAAAGGCGACCCTCGATGGTATCGTCGCCCAAGTCCTGGAACAGCAACAGATTCCGGCCACGCGGGTCCACGTCATGGGCACCAGCATGGGGGCTGGCTCTTCTCTCGCCTACGCCATCCACCGGCCCGATCTCATTCAGTCGGTATGCGCCGTCATGCCCATGACCGATTTCGCCACCTGGGTCGTCGAGAATCCCCGGTACCACGACTCGGTCGCAAGCGCCTACGGCGGCACCTATGAAGAAGTGCCCGAGGCCTATGACCGCAATTCCGCGATTAAGAATGTCGACGCCTTCGCGAAGATTCCCGTCATGCTCATCCACGGTAACGCCGACCCCACCGTGCTTTACGAAAACAGCCAACGACTCGCCCGGTTGTTGCAGGAAAAGAATTACGTCGTTGAATTTCACACCGTAGAGAATCAGGCCCACAAGGACGACGTCATGGAGTCCTTCCAGGCCCAGACTATGGCGTTCTTCGAAGCGGCAATGAAGTAGGCACCCGACGCCCCTGTTAGAAAAGGAATCCGTACCCGATGCGCACGATGCTCAAAACGATTTTAATGCTGGGCCTTATCTTCATGGCCCACCAAGCGGCCCAAGCCCAGGTCACCATCGGTCCCTACGACGGGGCGGACGCCGAAAAACATCAGGCGTGGATACAAGACGTCTTAACCTCCCAGGGCGATACCCCCACCGTCTTCCGGTTCGCACCGGGCACCTACCACCTCCGCAGCGCCGAGGGAATCACACTTCCAGACGGCGCGACTATTTACATGGAGGGCGCGACATTCCTTTGCGCGGAAGCCCTCGACAAAGACGGGGAAGCCTTCCTGATTAAAGACGTCTCGAATATCACCATCAAAGGAGGAGAGATCGTCGGCCGTCGCGACGTGTGGGATCCGGGCGTAAACATCGCGGGCATTCGCATCGTCGGGGACGTCGAGAACGTGCACATCGAATCCCTCACCTGCCGCGAGCTTAGTTCCAACGGCATTGGCGTCTTTGGCGAGAGCAACGCAAAACCCATTCGCAATATCACCCTCTCCTACGTCACCACCATTAATTGCTGCAATGTCTATGCCGACTACCTGACCGACCACAAGGGACCCGCACCCGGTAGCCAGCGCGAAGACCAGGGCGGCGTCGCCTTCTACCATGTGGACGGCTGGGTCGTAGACGGATGTCGCTTCACCGGATCAAAGTCCGATGGCACCCATTTCTATGCCAGCCACAACGGTCGCTTTACCAACAACGAAGTCTCCCACAGCACCATGGGCGGCTACTTCCTGGAAGAATGCACCTACGTGTTGGCCGCCGGAAATATCATCAACGACAACGGCTCCCGGGGGGTAACCATCGAACGCAACAGCCTCTTCTGCACCCTCACCAACAACATCATACGCCACAGTGGCCGCGAAGGATTGTGGGCACCGGAAATACGTCATCTCCTGGTCAGCAACAACGTCTTCCAGGAGAACGGGCGCAAAGACGACACCGATAGAGATTGCGAAATTCGCCTCGACAACTCCGATGCCTATGTCACAGAAACCGGCGACGTGCACATCAAAGACAACATCTTCTACGCCAGCGGTCATCAAAGCGCCTTCATCTTGATCGACGACGGCATTGAGGAGGTGCACACCGATGGAAACACCTATACCGGCACCATCCCCAAGCGCCTCGAGCGCCCCGCCAAGGAGCAATAGCTCTCCATCCTACGGGGCCCCCATGGGACTACCGCCAGCGCCATCGCCGTCAAATCGAAACGTTGACATACAGCCCCGGTTGGAGCAATCCCGTCTCCTCCAGCTCTCCAAGGAGCGCCGCCTGACGCTCTGAATCCAGATGGGAAAGGTCGTATTGCGACAGAATATCCTTCAGTTGCCTGAGGGCACTCAAGGACTGTTCCGCCGATGGTGGCGGAGGTGGCGGGCCCCCACCTTCACGCCCTTCCGCACCACGCAGCCGCTCGGCATCAAAACCCGCCGCTTCAATGACCTGACGCAGCTCCTTACTGGGTGTAATATCGGCATTGCGAAAGGCCTGGCGGATGGTCGCCGTGTCTTCTTCCGACAAGGAATTCGGATCGTATTGGGACAGAATAGACACCGCCTGCGTGATCTGCCCTTCGGTCAGGGGTGTGTTTACAGCAGGTCTCGATGGGGGTGTATTCCCCGGCACAGATTGAATAGGGTTCATCTACCTACCTCGCTTTCAGTCGTTGGTCGCCGCGCGAAGCGCTTGGACCGTTTCAGTCATACGCTCATTGAAACACGACAACATGACGATTCCCGCCGTAGCGTGATGACAATTTCGTCATCTCACTGCGACTTCCCTGCGCGACATCTCGCCAAAACACCTGGTCCAATCCAAGGGCTTCCCGCCACATGACGATTCTGTCATCTATTTAAGGTAGTTCTCTTCATCTTCAGGTGGCACGTTTCGTACGTACAACCGCCGGCAAAACACCCCTAAGGAGAACGATATGAAACACGCTCTGTTGCAGAATGCCCCCATGAACCCTCGAATATTCGTGTATGCATCAGCCCTGGCCCTGTTGCTGTGGAACCCCGCCGCACGCTCAGACGACCTGGATATCATCGAACAAAACCACCCCTCCCATGTGGAACACATTACCCAGGACGCGTTAAACGCCCGGTTCGCAACCGACCCGCTAGACGCTTTTCTCTTTGCCTTTGACCTGGGGGATGAGTTTTTCGAGGTGGACTTCACCAGCGTTGACGGCGGCGGCGCCAACGTCGGCAATGGAGAGCGCACGACGCGCATACCCCGGGCCGACCTCGACGGCAGGGGAGAGTGGGCCAACCATTTCCCCGCACGCGCAACGGGACCCAACGCCTCCAGCTGTGCTTCCTGCCACAGTCTGCCCGTGGCCGATGGTGCCGGTGCCACCGCCGCAGACGTGCACCGGGACCCCTTCCACACGGGCAACATCGCCCAGATGATTCATCGCAATACCCCCCATCTCCATGGCATGGGCGCCATCCAGCGCCTCGCCGAGGAGATGACGGAAGCCCTCCACACCCAGCGCGACGAAGCAATCGACCTGGCGAAAGGCCAACGGCGTGCTGGCCCGATCACCGTAGCCCTCGAGGCCAAGGGCATCTCTTTCGGTGAGATCACCATCCAGGCCACGTCGGGAAACCGACGTAAACACACCCAGAAAAGCCGTGGCAAGAGTTATGGAAGAATGTCCCGCCCCATGGGAAATCATGACCACGGAAGCCCGGCCCGAAGCGATGTCGAAATCGACTACCGCAACCTGGAAGGCATCGACGAAGACCTCGTCGTGAAGCCATTCCAGTGGAAAGGCACCTTCCCCACCGTGCGCTCCTTCAATCTCGATGCCATGCACAACGAGCTTGGCGTCCAGCCACGGGAGATCCTGGCCGATGGCCTCGACGGCGATGGAGACGGTGTGCACACCGAGGCCACCATCGGTGACATGACCGCCCTGACCCTCTACATGGCAGCCCAGCCCCGTCCGACCACCCGGATCGAACTCGGCGAAAATGCCCGCGGCCCCGTGGTTAGCGACGAGGAAATCGCGCGCATCAACGCCGGCGAAGCAGTCTTCCATGCCATCGGCTGCGCGGTATGCCACGTGCCCGAGCTCACCATCGACATCCCCATCTTCAGTGAACCCAGCACCAACGAGCATTATCGCGACGCGATCCTGCCCGGTGGCCAGGATCCCGTGGCACTCGGGCTCGATCCCGAGGCCCCACTCACCTTCGACCTCACCGCCGATCAACCAGACAACAAGGTCTACGACACGGCCGGAAATTTCCTCCGCCACATCGGGGCCCTGGAAAGCAATGGCGCTGGCGGTGCCATCGTGCGGGCCTACGGCGACATGAAACGCCACGATATGGGCGATGAACTCGCCGAATCTATCGATGAAGCAGACACCGGCGCCTCCGTCTTCCTGACCGAAAACCTCTGGGGCGTCGGCGTCACCCCGCCCTACCTCCACGATGGCCGCGCCTCCACCCTCACCGAGGCCATCCTCTGGCACTATGGCGAGGGCCTGGAATCCCGAAACGCCTTTGAGCGCAGCACGCCCGAGGAACAGGCCGCGCTCCTCGCGTTCCTGGAAAACCTGGTCATCTACCTGCCTGAATAGGTCACCGCCCTCCCCCCACCACCGCACGGCCCATGGGTAAAGTCCCATGGGCCGTTTCCTGCGTTGTGGCGTCCCATGGAAACACCAGAACAGGGGAAAATGTTATCGGTAGCATACTTCCCACCCCTTCTCCTATCCTGCCCCGTGCGCTTCAGAACGATGTCCAGGCCCGGCTATTCTCTCTAAAAAAACCCGCCATTTACCGGTTTTTTGGGTAGATTCTTGACTAAACTGGAAAAGTGCGATACGGTTATTACCGAACCTCTAATGCCATTTCGGAGAGGGGTATGGGACCCATTCAAAAAAAGGAAGAGCTGTGATGACACCATTTCGACAACTGACACCCGTATTAATGATTGCGTTGGTCGCCGCTGTGTTCAGCGGATGCCAGCCACCAACCGTCGCGACGATTGCGGCAGACCTGAGAGACAACTTTGACACCGCAGACGGCGACAGTGACGGTCAGCTGACGTTGGCCGAGGCCCAGGCGGCCAACTCCAACCTGACAGAAGCCAACTTCAACAGTATCGACGCCAATGCCGACGGATTTTTGACGCTGGCAGAATTGGAAGCGGTCGCACCTGCGGGTGGTGAGGGTGAAGGCGAAGGTGAAGGAGAAGGAGAAGGAGAAGGCGAGGGTGAAGGCGAGGGAGAAGGTGAGATCAATCTCACGGCCGTCAGCACCAAAATCGAAATGCACCAGCAGGGTATGATCCGTGCCGGTGATGACCTCGTGGTCTACGGCTATGGTGGTTTCAGTGGGGTGGGCTACATCATCCCGTCCGAATTCACGGCCGGTGACACGGGCCTCGGAATCGATGCCCTTTCGGGCTTCCAGGCCGGTAACTTTGCTGTCGCGGGTAAGAAAATTGCCCTCGTCAACAACCTGGTCGTTTCAATCTACGACACCGAAAACAACACGCTGACGGAAATCCCCGAAACAGATGTCCGCCCCATTAACTCGCCATCGGGCCAGGATTCCCCAGGCACCCTTCAATCCGATGGCAACCTCGTTGTCGTCCGCAATGAAGACGGCGACACCGGCAACCACATCGCTGTCATCGATGTCAGTGGAGAAACCCCCGTTGTAATTGGACTCGCCAGCCCCACGGGTGACAATGAAATCAACCGCGTCGACCACGCCGTGGTCGATGCCGAAGCCCGTGTCGTCGTCGGTGCCGCATCGGTCGGTGGCATGGACGCCTTCCTCATCTGGGATATCGACAACCCCGAAACCGAGCCGACGGTCTTCACCCACGCAGACGGCATTGACCTCGATAGCCTGTTTAAGATTCACGGCAATCTGGTGCTCTTCCTCGATGACACCTCAGAGCACAATGTCACTGCCCTCAACTACACGGACGGCATGTTCCTCGCCGGTGAAGAAGCCACGGGATTGGTCGCCCTCAACGGCGGCAAGTTCCTCTTCTTCCTTGATCGGGATGCCAACGACAGCAACGGGGGTGATCAGCGCTCGGCCATCGGCAGCATTGCCACCGAGGCCGACCTGGCAACCTTCCTGGCCGCAGGGGACGCTGCAGGCAATAACTTCATCGACGGCAGCACGACCAACAACGGTGTCTTCGGTTGGGGTCAGTATGCCGCGATTACCGACGATGGCAGCCTGATTTTCCTTTCGGGCTACGACACCGTCGGCTCCGGCGAATACCTGCAGGTAAGCGCAGGGGGCGTCTTCACCCACGTTCCGTGTGTGACCTGCATCGATGACAACTACGGCACCCGTGGCTCGAACGTCGACATCTTCAACAAGACGGTCGCGTTCAAGAACGGAGACAACAGCGGCACGACCCACGTCTCCTACATCATGCTGCCCTAAGTAGCCATCGCCAACCCACTGGAAAACAGAACGGGAGCGCCACGACGGCGCTCCCGTTTTTTCTTGTTACTCCGTGTCGAACTTTCAGTCCGCAATAAATCCGTGATAGCGGCCCAGGTAGTAGGCCAGCAGATAGTGATGGGGCGGACGGAGGGTCGTGCCGTCCCCCTTGTAGGAAAGCTTCCAGTAGTTCCAGTCCCAATACGATTCCAACCGCTCATCAATGGGATAGGCATAGCCCTGTGCATCCCCCCCCATGGTGGTCGGCCCATCGCCATGGTGGGCTACCGGCGTCATATCAATGCGATGGGCATTCGACATGGACCACTCGACCAAATCCAGCGGATATCGTTTCAACGTGTCCACCGCATCTTCATAGCACGACGCCGGCGGTGAAAGCTCCGTCGTGCGCCATTGGTCCGTTCGGCTCTTGCCCCGGGCGCAGGCCCCATACACAAAGTTGGAAAAGGAGTTGCGGTCGAGTCGCTCATATTCCCAGTGCTCCCGAATCGCAAACTGATACATGCTGAGCAATTTCGGGTCGGTCTCGTAGCGAATCAGGTGGTAGTAGTTCATAAAGGCCATGTTGTCATCCGGCTGATGGCCGGGGTCATGGGGACCGGACACATCTTTCGGCTGCGACATGCCATTCATTCCATAGGCCTCCTCATAGGCGAGCTTCAGGTATTCCTCACGATACTTCTCATCACCCAGCACATGGTGTGCGATGGAGAGATAGGTCAGAATGCTGTAGCAGTTCAGACCCCGCTCCGCATGCCACGCGGGGTCCCGATTCAAATCGTCCGGCGAGAAACGCCCCCAGCGCGTGGGCTTGCCATCGTAGTCCACCAGGTTGTAGTTGTGGGTGATCAGGTGGTCCATGATCCGCCGCACCACCACGCGCACCCGGTCCCGCTCCGCTTCCGTGGCGCACACCCGATCGAAGTAAATCGCCGCGCCAAAGAAGTGGCCATCGAGTTCATCGGAACTCGCATCGGTCTTCCAATACCAATCCCCTGTCTTATCCACCGGCACCCGCCGCTCCATAATCTTCCAGAGGGAGTCCCGTTCGTTGCGGCGAACATCATAGTCCTTGTCATAAACCGCCCCTGGATCCGGTTCCGTCGTGGGCACCACGTTGCGGGCAATGAGTCCCTCGGGACCGCCATAGGGTCCCCCCTGCGTGACTTCGCTCAAGAAGGCCAGGGCGCGAAAGGCGTCATGGGCATAGCCCCGATACTTTTCCTCTCCCGTCGTGGCCCAGGCGAAGCTCATGGCGCCAAGATAAAGCCCCGTATTAAAACCGTCATTGTCCGAAAAGCGGGCTTTCGCCGTCGATTTATCCCCCGGCACCGCCAGGGTCGCCGGATTCACATAGCCAAACGTTGTGCGACGGTGGTACCTTTCGACTTCTTCTTCGAAAAACTTCGCTTTCTCCGCCAGGGTCATCGGCGTGTTCTGGATGGCAGACACCCCACCCGAGGTCGCGATCCATGCCGTGCCCTCTCTGTCGACGGCGATATCCAGCACATGGTTGTCCAACAACCACCGCCGCCCCTGGCGAAAATGCCATTGCCCGTCCCGATACTGGATGGCCCCATTCGTCGTGCCAAACCAGACACTCTCCGGACCGGCGGCCATACAGGTAAAGTCGTTGAAGGGAAGCCCCTCGTCACCGGTGAACAGTTTCCACGCCGTTGCGGACTCACGATAGCCCACACCCTGGGGCGCGGCAAACCACAGTCGCCCCTGGTTGTCATAGGCCACGGCACGCACATCGACCGGTGCCCAACGCTCGGTACCCGACACCGGAAGACCAAGAGACCAGCGCTCGCCATCCCCCAGATACAGCCCCGACGCCGCTGCGATGGCAATCTCTCCTTCATGCATCGCGACGTCCCGCACCGCATCCGAAGTCACTCCCACGGAATTCAGGCTATCATAGGTCGGTAACGACGGAAAGAGTCCGTCGGCTGTCCCATCCGCTGCCCCACGCGACCAGGTGCCGTCGCTCAGCCGATAGCGTGCCTCCGAAGCTGTCGTGGCATATACCGCCCCGTCCCTGTCCACCGCCACTCGAGCGACGCCTTCGGCGGGAAGGCCATTCCCGTTGTCATAGGGCACGTGGACCGGCTGCCCATAGGGGCCTACCTCCAATGGCAGTTCCGCGGCGCCTTCCGATGTCGCGAGCGCGGCGGGGGCCAGGAAAATGGCGATTAAGATAGATAGAGGGCGATGAGGCATGGGGCGTTCCTTTTGCTTCCTGTGTTCTACAGGGGAGACTGTTCACGCCAGATGCCCATCAAGGAGATAAAACACCCGGCCTGCTTCGACTGCAACTCCAGCATGCCCACCCCAATCCTATCCTCCCAAGACCGCTCGGCACAAACCCGGTCCTTGACTCCCTCGGGCCCGTCTGCTTAAATCAACAGGATGGACGCCTCCCAGGCAGGGGGGAAGGCCTCGCTGTCACCCTATTCCGCGGCATCAATCCCAAGGAGCCCCAACGGTCATGAAACGTACCCACCAGCCCACGCGCCGACAATTTATGCAAAGCACCCTGGCCTCCACGACGGGCCTCTCCATTCCGTTGATGGTGCCTACCCACGCATTGGGGCAGAATGCCCCCGTAGCGCCCAGCGAGAAGATTACCCTGGGCGTCATCGGCTGCGGCCCCCGCTGCCGCTACGTCCTCGGTGGCATGCTTAAATTGCCCGATGTGCAGTGCGTCGCCGTGGCCGACGTGCAACGCAGCCGTCGCGATGCGGGCAAAGCGCTTATTGATGAGCTCAATGGCAATACCGATTGCGTGGTCTATAGCGACTTCCGCGAACTCCTCGCCCGCGACGATATCGATGCCGTCCTCATCGCCACGGGCGACCGCTGGCACGCCCATGCCGCCATGATAGCCGCCGAAGCGGGAAAAGATGTCTACTGCGAAAAACCCTGCGCCATCACCATCGACCTCTGCCAACGTTTGTCCGACACCTTCGAGCGTACCGGCCGGATCTTCCAGGCGGGTACCCAACGACGCAGTGTGCCCAACTTCCGCCAGGCGGTGGAGTTCGCCCAATCGGGGAAACTCGGTAAAATAAAGTCCCTCTACGCATCCATCTATCGGCCAAGCTACGTAACCGAGTGGCTGCCCGCCGAGCCCACGCCCGCGAAAGATGACGTGGACTGGAACCTGTGGCTGGGACCCGCGCCGTGGCGCATCTACAACAGCAAATACGCGCGGGGCGGCTGGCGTGGACACTATGAATTAGACTCGGGTGCACGCCTCCTGGACTGGGGCGCCCACACCGTCGACTTGTGCCAATGGGCCATCAACGCCGACGACACCATGCCGGTGGAATACGTTCCCGGTGAGAAAAATATCACGGCGCGCTACGAAAATGGCGTCGAGCTCATCCTGGATTTCCTCGACACACCCTTCGCCGAACGGCCGGGCTGGGTTCAAGAACTCGGCACCTGCCCCGTGCGCTTTGTCGGTGAGGCAGGTTGGGTGGAGACCGGCGACACGGGGGGCATTGTAGCCGGTCCCGAAACCCTCCAAAGCGCCCTCCCCGAACTGCCCCAACCCCGGACCGCCGATCAGGTCAATGACCAGCCCGGCCTCGACGTGGTCGCCCATGCCCGAAACTTCATCGACTGCGTCAAATCCCGCCAACCCACCGTGACCAACCCCAAGGTCATGCGCCACTCTCACATCGCCTGCCACGCCGCTGCCCTGGCCTGGCTCTTGAACCGCCCCCTGAAACTCGATCCGAAAACCGAAACCTTCCTTAACGATGACGAAGCCAACAGCCTGCGCACCCGCCCCGAGCGCAGTTGGGAGGTCTAGATAAGCGAAGGGAGACCTCGATCAAATCCAACTCGTTCGTTATGACAGCGTAGGCAAGCGCCTGCAAGAGGCCAACGGACGTTCGGCTTGGCCACTATTGATTAAAAGAAGTCTTTGACATTTGGGAGCGCAGACGGCCCGCCTGCCACGGGCCGAAGGCACGTAGTTTTTACATCTTCGACGTAATGCAGGCGAGCCGCCTGCGCTCCCAAGACCCAAATCTTTAAGATGGCAACCGAATGACTTGGAAAATGTCCGAGATGAATCTTCGCCTGTTTAGTGCCCCCCCGCGACGACAAGCAAGACGCGCACGTGACCTACGTCAGGGTCCGTGTGTTTCAGGTTTCGTCAGCGGAATTACGCCAGGGCGCCCTTGTTCGCCACCGCCCCCTTTTATTCATAGCTCAGGGCCTCGATGGGGTCGAGTGCCGCCGCACGGCGGGCGGGGTAGAATCCGAAAAATACGCCCACGCCCACAGAAAAGGACAGGGCCACGATCATGTAGGCCGTGTTAATGATGGTGGGAAAGCCACTCACCAGGGTGGCCGCCTTGGCAACCCCAACACCTGCGCCGATACCGACCAGTCCACCCAACGTGCTCAATACGATGGCTTCCAGCAGGAACTGCACGAGGATGTCCCGGTCCTTCGCGCCGATGGCCTTCCGGATGCCGATCTCCCGCGTCCGTTCAGTCACGGTAACGAGCATGATATTCATGATCCCGATGCCCCCCACCAGCAGGGAAATCCCGGCAACCGCACTCAAGAGCAGCGTGAAGGTACTCGTTACGGAGGAGGCGGCCGAAACCATCTCCGCCATATTGGCCACCCGGTAGTCATTTTCCTGGTCGGTCCGTAGTGCGTGGCGGCGCCGCAGAAGGGTCTCAATGTGATCTTGAACCGCTTCCTGATCAGCATTCTCATCTATCTTCAAATCGATTTCGTCGAGGTAGTCCTTTCCCAGAATCCGATTCATCGCGGTGGTATAGGGCACCAGTGCCTGGTCATCGAAACTGAAGGGGCCTTGGGTACCTTTTTGTTCAAGTACGCCCACAACGGTAAAAACCACGCCATTCATCCGCACCTCCGTATTCACGGGGGAGTTGTCCTCGCCATAGAGATCGGTGGCGAGGTCCGCACCCAGCACAGCCACCTTTCCGCGACGTGCTATTTCACCCTCGGTGAACATGCGTCCGTCCGCCAGCTCGAAATTACGAATCTTCAAGTAGGTCGAAGCCACGCCCATAACGGTAGCTTGCTTGTTTTCGCCGTAGTACTTGAATTGCACCGAGCCCCGCACCATCGGAGAGGCCAATACAACCTCGGGTACGCCCGCCATAATAGCGCGAGCGTCGTCCAGTATCAGGGTCTGCACAGGGTCGCTTCGCACACCGCCGTGCCTGAACTGGCCCGGCATGATCATGATGAGATTGGAGCCCAGCGCCGTTACCTGAGAAAGCACCATTTTCTGCGCGCCCGCGCCCACCGCGAGCATGGCAATCACGGCGCCCACGCCGATAATAATGCCAAGCATGGAGAGGATGGTGCGAAGCTTATTAGCCAGAAGGCTGCGCAACGAAACCTTGAGCGTCGTCCAGAAAAGCATGTTCAGCCTCCTTCCGGGGCATAGGATTCGCCCGGAACGATCTGTCCGTCGCGTATGTGAATTTGCCGGTCACATTGCCGCGCCACCTCCGGGTCATGGGTAACCATGATGATGGTCCGCCCCTGGGCATGGAGCGAATCGAAGAATTCCATAATCTCCTCGCCGGTGCGTGTGTCGAGGTTACCCGTCGGCTCGTCTGCCAACAGCACGGAGGGATCGGTGGCGATGGCCCGCGCAATGGCTACGCGCTGGCGCTGCCCCCCCGAGAGCTGGTTGGACTCATGATTCATCCGGTCCGCCAGGCCGACCGCCTTGAGGGCCTCAGCCGCCCGTGCACGGGCATCGCGCGCACCGCCATAGAGCAACGGCAATTCCACGTTTTCCAGGGCGCTCATTCGGGGCAACAGATTAAAGGTCTGAAATACAAAGCCGATGTAGCGGTTGCGGATCTCAGCCAGGCGGTTACCGGAGAGATGGGCCACCGCCTCCCCCGCCAGAATGTACGAACCCGAGTCCGGCGGGCCCAGGCACCCCAGGATATTCATGAGGGTCGATTTGCCGCTGCCAGACGGGCCCGTGATGGAAACCTTCTCACCACGCCCGATTGCCAGCGAGACGCCATCCAGGGCCCGCACTTCCGTATCCCCGAGCACATAGGACTTCACCAAGTTACTGGCCTCGATAACGGGGGCCACCGCCGTGTGCGCTTCGCCATCGTAAGGCACTTCACCCGGCGCTGCAGTATCCGTGTCGATCATATCTCCGGTCATCCTCAGCTTCCTCACCGGGGTGGCCCGCCAAAACCCATCATGGGCGGCGGGCCGCCGGAATCTGTGCCCCGCTGCCACGACGAGCTGCCGGTGTCCGGGGCAATGACGATATCCGCGTTGGCTTCGAGACCTGAGACGATTTCCGTATTCGTGTCGTCGGAAAGCCCGGTCACGACCACCACCGGTTCCGGGTCGCCGCCCGGGGCCGAGGCAGGAGTCAGTACCGTCTTCTGAGGACCATTGCCGCGCACGGCTTCGGCGGGAACCAGGAGCGCGTCCATCTTCTCCGCCACAAGAATCTCCACGTCCGCCGTCATCTCGGGCCGAAGCTTGGATTTGCTTTCGTCCAGTATCTCAATCTTCACATCGAAGGTGACCACGTTGGATACGTTCTCGCCCCGCGTCGCCACCCGCACCACCTCACCACGGAATTGCTCGTCGGGAAACGCATCCACCGTCACGGTCCCCGTCTGGCCGGGGCGCACCTGGCCCACATCACTTTCATCCACCGAGGCGGTCACAAAGATGCGCGACAGGTCGGAGAGTTCCATGAGAGACGTACCACCGCTCACGTTCGACGTAGAGGAGGCGATGATCTGTCCAATCTGCACGAGCCGACTGGAAATGACACCCGAAATAGGGGCATATACATGGGTTTCACTCAGGCGCTGGCGGGCCTGGTCGAGGGTGATGCCGGCCTGTTCCATATCGGACTCGGCCAGCTTGATTTCCTGACGGAGGAGTTCAAGCCGGGCCTCGTCCGCACTGATCTTCACCAAACCCACCCGGGCCTTCTGGGCGTCGCTCTCCGCCATGACGGCCGTGGCTTCGGCGCTGTCTACATCCTCGGCGCTGGCATAGTCCTTTTCGCGCAGGGCCGCCATCCGTTTGGCCTTTGCCCGGAGGTCCTTTGCAGACGCCAGGGCCGATTCGAGGGTGGCCCGGGCATCGGCACGACTATTCTTAATATCCATTTCCGCCACCACGAGGTCCTGCCGAGCCTTCGCGAGCTTCGCTTCGGTGCCGGCCAGGGCGACCTCCGCCTGCTGCACATTCCGGTTTTCATCCACCGGGTCCAGCTGGAGTAACAGCGCCCCTTTCTCGACGGGATCGCTGATGTCGAAGGGCAGTTCCGAGATGGTGCCACTTGCCTTGCACTTAATCTCCACGTCCAGGTTGGATTCCACGTAGCCGGAGCAGGAGACTTTTTCGCTGATGGAACCCCGTGTCACCACGGCATAACGATAGGCGTCCGCCGTGCCATTCGGGCCCGGCCCACCATTCGCGCGCATTCGGACGACGAGGGCGAAGGCACCACCCGCCACGAGTATCACGATTGCGATTGCTATCCACTTTTTCATGTGTTCCATTCCTCGCCGCTTTCCACCGTGATACCGCGCCGGGTCAACAGGGTACCTTCCGTGGCATAGAGCGTGGCCACGCCCTGCAAATAGCGCACCCGCGCCGTCGCTTCGCTCACCTTTGCCTGTACCAGCTCACGGCGCACCTGCATCACATCCAGGTTGGTCGACCGTCCCAGCCGAAATTGTTCTGTCTCCACTTCCAGTTCCTTTTCGCGCATGGCCAGCTCCTGCTGGGATGCCGTGATTTGGGCCTGCTGCCGCTCCAACTCAACGACCGCTTTTCGTATATCCGTTTCCACTTGCTGCTCCAGGTTGTGCACCGCCGCACGCGCCTGATCCGCCTGGAACAACGCCCGGCGGTAGCGTGCCTTCTCCGCGCGATTTCCCAGCGCCATGCTGAAGGTCAGTCCTGCGGAGAACTGGTCGTAGGTCGAATCGCTCAACCCGTCGTTCCACGCACCCGACGTACTCCCGCTGCTGTAGGTGCCATAGGATACGAACGCATCCAGCCGGGGCAGGAGACCGTTCCTCGTGGCGACCACCGACAGGGTTCCGTTCTCCACATCGAGATGGGCCTGGGCAAGGTCGGGCCGAAATTGCATCCCGAGCGCCAGGGAACCTTCCACGGCAAAGGGAATTTCAGGGATGTCCGGCAACGGCACCGGGCTCATTCGGATTTCCGAGGGCGTCTGGCTTTCGGGATTCATCCATTGCCACAGTTCGATGGCCCGCTCCTGAAGGTCCGCCTTTGCATTCACCAGGGCCGCTTCCTGGGCGGCAAGCTCGGCCTCGGCGGAGACCCGGTCACTGCCGGACAGTTTGCCCACAGCGATGAGCGCTTCGTTGAGCTTGAGCTGTTCGGCGGCCAGCGCTTGTGAAAACTCACGGATGCGCAACGTTTCCTGGGCCAGCGCCAGCTCCCAATAGGCAAGTTCTACCGATTCCGCGAGTGTGAGCGCATAGTCGCGGAAGGCCTGCTCGCTGATGGCCGCATCATTTCGTGCCTGGCGCACGGACACCAGATTTACATCCGGCCCAAACCCCCGGAGCAGCGACTGCGTGACACGGAGATCCCACGTGCCCGTGTATTCGCTGTCAAGATCATCGCCACCGCTGCGAAGGTAGTCACCGGTCAGGGCAAACGTCGTGCCCGTCGACGCCGTCTGGCTCGTCGTTACCGAGGCACCAAGTCCATCCGACGTTGTCACCGTCGTCTCGACCCCCGAGACCAGCGCCCGGATCGTTCGGGTAGTTTCCGCCAGCCCACTGATGGCCGCAATGGCTTCATCCAGTGATTCATCGCCCGTCGTGCCCACTTGGGTAGCCACAGCGCTGGATGACGTGCCAGGACGGGCCTGCTCGTGGTATTCCACTGTCGCGGTGATGTTGGGATCGAAACTCGCCTGGGCCTCCGCAATCGCCTGACGCGTAATGTCAGGTGAATACTGCCGGACCGCGAGGCTACGGTTTCGTTCGAAGGCCGTGCGCAGGGCGTGGTCCAGACTTAAGTCCCCATAGACTTCATCGTCGACTTCCGCCACCGGCGGCGGCACAAAGGACGTCGGGTCCACCAGCGCTTCCGGAAGAGATGGAGGTGGCTGGGTGTTTTCCGGAGTCCACTGGGCTTCGTAGGTCGCACAACCCGCGAAGCTCCCCATCAAGAGGAGTATGAGGGCCCAACGCCGGGACAGCGAGACCGCGGAATTCACGTCGTAGCTAGCGCGCATGCCGGTGCTCCAGGGTGAATTCCTTATCCATCCCTGTCAGCTTCATGATATCCCGAACATTACCGTGAACCCCCCGGAGCCGCAGTGCGCCTTTACGTTGATTAAGTTCCTTTTGAATCCCAATCAAGTCGGTCAACACGGCACACGAGAACAAATGCACATGGGATAGATCCAGGTGAAGGGTGGTCCCCGGATGGGTCACCACGTAGTCGCCAAGTGCCCGCTGAAACGCGCGAATGGCGTTGTCCTCGGCAATATTTTCCATGGTCACCGTTGCAAGCACGTCTTTCGTACCCGCTCCAAATTCCACTATCGGTTGTGCGTTCATGGCGCATTCCTCCTTCGTGGAGACCACCCCGTTTCGTCGCGCGGTCTCCCACTCTTGATGACACAGGAAGCGTAGCAGGAGAAAATAACTGGAAGGGGGAAGGAATGATTACAGTTCTGTTACGAAGGCCTGCAGGGCTCCCGGACGACATGGGGGCGGGGTGCGAAATCACGGGCATCGGCCGGGCAGGGCGGACCAGCAGGCTGCACTAACGTTGGTGGGGTCGCAAAGCCGCAAAAGGATGGCGCAGGTTTGAATGGGTGGGTCCGCCGTAGCGGAGACGGCCCGACTAGGCCCTTGCCCCGGGAAGTTGCACCGAGAAGGCCGTGGTGTCGCCCGAGCTCTCTTCCAGCAGCAGCGCGCCGTTGTGCGCCCGGACGATTTCGCGGGCGAGACTCAGACCGAGCCCTGCCCCGCCAATGCGTCGGCTGTGGGCCTTGTCGCCGCGATAAAATCGGGTAAATACGTCCTCGTAACTCTCTGGTGGTATTCCCGGGCCGGAATTGGTCACCACCAGCCGGACGTTCCCGCCGTCGCCTTCCAGATCGAATCGTATAAATCCGCCCTCGCGGTTAAACTTGACGGCATTGGAAGCGAGATTCTGGATAACCTGCTTCATAAGTACATCATCCCCCATGACGGACAGGTCGGGGGTTACGTTATGTTCCACGCGGAGTTGGGGGGCCAGCGTCTCGGTGTCCTCGACGGCCCCTTCCACCAATTCACTCAGGTCCAGCGGACGCAGATTCAGCCTCAGCTCTCCGGCGTCGATCCGCGCCAGGAGCAGGAGTTTTTGGGTAATGCTCTTGAGGCGCTGAAGCTCTTTCCCAAAGGCTACATAACGACGCCGTTCATCGGAGTCGGGCGCGGCCTCCTGTACGGCCTGCTCCAACTGCGCCTGAAGCACCGTCAACGGGGTCCTGAGTTCATGGGACGCATCCGCGCTGAATCGCGTCGCCTGGTGGAAACTCTTCTCCAGCCAGTCCATCATTTCGTTGAAGACGGTGATAAGCTCAAAAAATTCCCGGTCTCCCTCCTGAACGGAAATACGCTGGTTAAGTCCACGGGCCTTGACCCGTTGTATGGTGTCGGTGACGGCCTGTATCGGCTTCAATGCCCGCTGCGAGAGCCACCACGCACCCAGCGCCACAAGCAACAGGGCGATGGGGAGTACGGTCAACCAAACGCGCCGGATCGGAACCATTTCTGCGTTCAACCGCTCCATGTTCAGCCCCAGGGCCACCGTCACGTCCGACGTCCCCATCAAACCGATGCGCCACGCCGCACCCCCAGCGCCGCGCGTGGAAAACTCGGGTGTCTTCAGTCGGACCGGTGGCACCTGCCGCCCCGAGGGAGGGCCGGGGCCACCCGCGCGCTGACTCACAACGTTTTCGTCCGGCGGAAAAATTGACGGGGTACCGGGAGGCATGCCGGGCGGATATTCCCCCCATGCGTCGGGTGCAGGAATTGCGGTGGCAGGCAGGTCTGATGGCCAATTCGGGGACTGGAATTGAATCGTGCCCTCGGGGCCCTTAACCAGGAGGATGAATGTGTTTTCGTCGTCCCCTTCCAGAAAGAAGCGGAGCGCACTTCCAACCCGCTCCCACTCCAGGGAGTCCTGGTGTTCCACGAGGGGGCGGTGAGCGAACTCCTTGATCTGCTGATCCATGCGACGCAGGCTGAGGCGCTGCATGGCCGCAAAGGTGAGCCCTCCGAAAAACGCCAGCGCCACGCCGGAGACAAAGCAGGAAAGGACCGCGATACGTAGCCCGAAGGACCGGAACCGTGTCAATCCCCTGAGTCTCATGGCTTCGCAAACTTGTAGCCCACACCCCGCTCTGTTTCGATGAGGTCGTCACCGGATTCGTTGCGTAGTTTTTTGCGCAGGCGTTGAATGTAGACATCGATAAGCTTAGTGCTGGGATCGAAGTGATACCCCCACACATGCTCAATGATTTGCGTACGGGTGTATACGCGGCCCGGCGAACGCATGAGATATTCCAGCAATCCGAACTCGCGCGCCGTCAGCCGGATTTCCAGATCGCCCCTCTTGACCTCCCGTGTGATGAGGTTCACCGTCAAATCGGCCACCTGCAGGATGGTCAACTGCTCGCCCGCCGTACGGCGCAAAAGGGCGTGGACCCGAGACACCAACTCTTCCACGTAGAACGGCTTGGTCAGATAGTCATCCGCCCCGAGATCCAAGCCCTCCACCCGTTCATCCAGCTCGCTACGCGCCGTAAGCAGCATCACCGGGACCGTGTTCTTCTGCTTTCTCAGGTTTCTGAGAATGCTCAAACCATCCCGGCCCGGAAGCATGATATCCAGCACGATGGCGTCGTACTGCCGCGACGTGGCCAGGGCATAGGCTTCGGTTCCGTCATGACAGACCTCGACCTGATAGCCTTGCTCTTCCAGCCCTTTGCGGACCAGTCCGGCCACCTGTTTTTCATCTTCCACAACAAGCACGTTCATAGGCCCGTGAGTATAGCACACGCCCAGCGGGGAACCCGATGGGCAGGGTTACAACATTGTAATCATTCTGGACCGTTTCCCTTCATGCGCGGTTGCTACGATTGGGTCAGGGCACTGGGAAAACCCCTGACTGAACAGACCGGCCGAAGGCCCTAAAGGAGGTAACAATCATGACGGAAAGCGCGAACCCGAAACGAGGTCTCTGGACCTATGTCGTGGCCCCTGGAATGCTGGCCCTCGTTGGCCTGGGGTGTGGACCCGCAGTGAACGAGAACGCTTCGCCGGGCCTTAAGGCGTCCCCCGATCAAAGTCCACAGCACGCTCCCCCGCCCGTCACACGTGGTATGGAAGACCGACCCGAACGGGGCCAGCCCCCTTCTCTGCCACCGGTGGGTATCGAAATTGAACCCGCCGGCGACCAACCACCGCCTCCCCCGGAAGGAAATGTTCAGAATGGACCTGGCATGAACCCACCGCCCTCCGCGACCGACCTGCTGACGCGACTCGACCAGGATGGCGACGGGAAGATCTCCGAAAGTGAGTTTGACGGCCCGGCAGAACACTTTTCCCAATTCGATACAGACGGGGACGGCTATCTCACCGAGAGCGAGATTCCCGATGGACCACCCGGTGGACAAGGCCCACCCCGGGGCCAGCGTCGGCCGGGCGGACACGGTGGCCCACAGGGAGAAGGGGGCCCACAGGGTCAACGTCCCCCCCGCGGCCAGGGCCCCCCTCCAGGTGCACAACAGGCCTGGCAGTAGTTAAGCAACGGCGTGCACCGGCTGCCGCGCACACGTCGGCAATGCAGGTGACCGGCCTGCACGAATCCGGTCTGCACATCACTGTCGCCGCGGAAAACACACGGCAAACCAATGCGCGCCGAACATGGCGCTGGAGGGATATACCATGAGGAGTAACGCGTTGCGTAACACGAAAACGTGGCTGGCCCTGATAGCGGTGCTTGCCCTGGCCACCGGCTGTCCTATCGCCACCGAAATTACAATCTCCCTTGACGACACGGACTTTGAGACGACCGATTGGACCGAAGAAACCCATAGTAAGGATGGGGAGCCCAATTTCGAGGAGGTTTTCGACGACACGCAGGTCAAGCGACTTGACCTCGTTATCTCGTCTGAGCGCTGGCAGAGCATGCTGGACGACATGACGAATCTCTATGGCGCTTTTGGTGCCCCTTCGGGGCCTGGTGGAGTGTTGCTCGATACGGACGATCCCGTTTTCGTGCCCGCAGAAGTTTTCTACAACGGCATCGAATGGTATCGGGTGGGCGTCCGTTTCAAGGGAAACTCCAGTCTCCAAAGCAGTTGGGAACGTGGGATACTGAAACTACCCTTCAAGCTGGATTTTGATGAGTTTGAAGACGACTACCCGCAAATCGACAACCAGCGATTCTATGGGTTCAAGAAGCTCAGCCTGAAAAACAACTACGATGACCAATCCTTCTTGAGAGAGAAAGTGGCATCGGATATCCTGGCGGAAGCGGGCCTGGCGGTTTCCCATACCGCCTTCTACGAAGTCTATGTGGACCATGGCAGCGGACCCGAATATTTCGGACTGTATACCCTCGTCGAAGAGGTGGATGACACGGTCATCGATACCCAGTTCTCCGATGATAGTGGCAACTTGTACAAGCCCGAAGATGCCGGCGCGAGTTTCGTAGACGGCACCTTCAATGAGATCGACTTCGAAAAGAAGACCAATGAAGATGAGGCGGATTGGTCCGATATTCAGACCCTCTTCACCGCGTTACATAGTGAAGCGAGAACGACAGCCTCAGAGACCTGGCGTGCAGCGCTGGAGGACGCGCTGGATACCGACGTGTTTCTCAAGTGGCTGGCGGTGAATACCGTCATCCAGAATTGGGACTCCTATGGGAAAATGACTCAGAATTACTACCTGTACAACGACCCGGACAGCGGACGGCTTACCTGGATTCCCTGGGATAACAATGAGGCACTCCAGGAGGGAAAACTGGGCGGAGCCCTGGCCTTGGACTTCTCCAATATAGAAAGCGGCGCCTGGCCCCTTATTGAGTATCTGTATAGCGATGCGGTTTATCGGGCAAAATACGATTCGTATGTACAAGAGACCGTAGAAGGCCCCTTTGAGGCGAACTATATCCAGCAGGTTTACGCGTACTACGCCACCTTGATCGCCCCCTACGCCGTCGCGGAAAGAACCGGCTACACCTTCCTGGACAGCAGCGCAGCGTTCTATGCGGCCCTCACAGAACTCAACGTCCATGCGAGCAGCCGTTCGGCTGCCGCGGAAAGCTACTTGAACAACTAGCCCCTTGTCAGAGCCCCCGCGGGCCAGAATCGGTTCATGCCACGGCCCGCGGGGGACGTCCTTCCGCCGCACGAGCCCCCCGCTGCGATGCTTACAAAGTCCGGATCAATGGGCGACCGTCATTGTTCCGGGGGTACCACGAAACGCACCGATGACCTGGTTGCTGCCAGGCGCGCCCGCGTGGTAGTGATACCCCCGCACCCCGTCAAAATGACCACCACACTCATCCAAATCCGTGGACGCCTGGCCTGCCTCGTCCAGATGGGCATACAGGCCAAACCCGTCCAGGGCATACCCGATCATCGGTGCATGGCCGTCCGACTGGGCAACCTCTTTGGTCTGGCCGGTCGCCGCATGGTAGTGGTACCCTTCAAAGGGATTCAGGTGACCGCCGGCATCATCAAAAGGGGCGATGGTATGGGCTTTGAGGATAGCATGGAGCGGCGCGGGGGGATCGTATTTCACCCCGTTAAATGCGACAGCCGCCCCGCCATGACCCAGGCGCGTCGGCCGCAATTGATACACCGGCTCCACCGGTATCACGTAAACATTTTCACGGCGACCGACCCATTCCGGCCGACCCTCCACCACATGATTGTGGTACCGCGGATCGACATCGGGCCGGGCCGCCGCTTCGAAAGCTTCCTTCGTATCGGTAACCCGCACCGTCCCGTCGTCGCGATAGAGTTTCCACGCCGGATCATCATAGAACTCGGCCAGGTTCTTGACGAACGGACCATCGACGTCATACACCTGACCGTCGCGGAACCAGATACCCCCCGCACCGGCGTCGTCGGTGATCGTCTTGGGTGACCAGGGGCCCATCTCGTGTTCATGGGGTTCGGAGTAGCTGCGGATCACATAGCACAAGGCGTTCGTGCCATTCGACAGGCTGCGTTCCTCTTTCACGATCTCGCCGAGCAGCGCCTCGGGCACAAAATGCGACGGGTCCACAGGCACGACATGACTCCTGGCCTCCTCCGCCGCCCGCTTGGTCGCCTCGTCCACAAAGCACGACAGATTGAACAGCGCGAGCCCCGCAACGGCTATCGCGGCAAAGCATCTTGGCATTTTCGTATCCTTCATTGATTCGTTCCCTTTAACAGGTTACGGATTCTGCGGCTTCTCGCTGGGGAATTCTCGGCGGAGAACAGTCCAATGGGATAGGATGCCACCGTTTGGCGTACGAAAGCGGGTGAGCGTCGCATATCTCTACGACGACACTCACCCGATACACACTCCGATATCACTGCGGGCTTCCTGTATCCTGCACCACTTGGGTCTCGTGGTCAAGACCGGGAAGTCATCATCGATGGCCTTCCTCCGCAAGGTCCCGTTTCCTGCTCAGCTCACCGGTAAGCACGAATAGCGCCACGACGGCAAACAGCATCAGAAACTCCGCCAGCGGCATCATCGAAGCACTGTTAATCGTACCGCCATTGCATCCCGCGGGCGGCTGTAACGGCAGGTACGTTTTTGTCATGGTAGATTTCTCACCGACGCCGATGGTGACTGTTTCATTCGACGGCGTAACGAAACCTGCAACATCCGAAAATTCCACGGTGTACACACCGGCGTCCAGGTCGTTCAATTCGGCGCCCGATTCATTCCAGGCACCCCCATCTACACGCCACATCGCACCACCGTTCACGGCCGCGGAAGGGACGAGTCGCACGCTCAGTGTACCGCTGCCTTTTGCCTCGTCGACGAGAAAAATATTCCCTGAGATCTCGGCCCCAATGTCCGTGTTCTGCCGAATAATAGTCAACAGGTCGCGGCGCTCTACTTCACGCTGTAACGCACTCGGCAAGTAACGCTGGTACCAGAACCGATCGCCGTCGCGCAAGGCACTGAATTGATCCTGAAGAATCGTCCAGACCGTCTCCCCCACGAGCGCGCCTGGCACATGCTCTTCGCTCAGACCAACGACCCAAAGGTCCATGTCGTCCACGGTGCCATACGCCGCTTGCAACCGCGCCTGGACATCCGGGTCCGAAGACACGTCGTCAAAATCCGAGATGGCCGGCAACCCGTAGACCGCACGCACGTCGTTGTAACTCGGCAAGCCGTGATCTCGTCCGCGCTGAAGATTGAGGGAAGGAAGGTCAAAGCCCCCCTCACCCGGCGCGCCGAACAAGAAATTCCGCACATCGTCGACGACGTAATTGTCGATCTCCTGGGCGGTCTGACTGGCCAGTCCCCGGAGGTATGGCTCAATACCGTAGTCAATCACCTCGGCGGGGTTGAAGAACGCGTTTCGGAGCGGCAAGGGGCCGGCGTCGATGGGGCTCAGTTCGGCATCCAGGCGGATCAACTGGGGAGACAGCATCGTGTGCCCGATCCGGTAGGCCGCCACAGCAAACTCGTTGCTGATCGTCGCATTCAATTCGGGCTGGTAGCCTTCATACGCCTCGAAGGCGTCTTCGCCCAAGAGTATCGGGAGAAACTCGTTGTACGTGATGCACTGGATTTCCGCAGCCACCATGGCGCGCGCCCGCTGGTAAATGCCCTCACCATACAGTTCCGGTACGGCCTCGCGAATACGATCGGCCCAATAGTTATGCTCACGCATGAACAGCGTGTGCATCACAGTAAGTCCGACCTGCTCATTCGCACGTTCGTCTCCCGCGTAAAACTGGGCGAATCCTTCCTCGGGCACGTTCGGGTCGCCTTCGAGATTCAGCGGCAATAAATCCCCATCGCTCGACTTAAGACGCCCCGTGCCGTCCAGCGTTCGCAGGCGCAGCGCGTGCGCTTCGTCCGAACCATATACGTTCGATGCATCAATGTACGACGTCAGGAGATTGATCTGTTCCCGCACACCGTTCACAAACAGCGGCAGCGATCGGTTCAGGGGAATCGTCTGCGTACCGGTGGAATCGGGATCAAAGTAGGGATCGCCCGGGGGAACGGCAATATCGAATGGATCGGTCGGCTCGGAAGTGGGCGTCAAGTCGATATCGTGATCGATAAACTGGCCCCATTGCCACACGAAGTCGGAAATAGAATCCGCGCTCAGAATGGATGTGGACTGATCAACCACGATATTGCTGATTTCCCGCACATTCGGGCGCGCTTCGCCAGAAGGCGTACTCGCACCGTCGGCATAGGCCGGCGTGCTCAGCCGCATAAAGGGCAATCCCGCCTGACCCCATTCGGGATTCTCGATGTTGTTGTTGTAGCCGTCGATACTTCGGAATTCATCGAACTGCAGGAAAGGTGGGTCCTCTGGTGAGCTCGCTGTATCGGCCACCTGGCCGGCGTCACTCGCTGCCGGAGTGGGTGCTTTTTCCGTGTTGTCCGGCACCGCGTCTTCCACGCGACGTGGAACATCGTTTGGGCTGATGACGCGGCCGGCATGGTCTCGCACAACCGGTCGGGATTGGGCCTCCGCGACAGAAAGGGTGACGCCCATCATGCACAAGAGAAGGCCCGGCAGGGAGTATCGTGTTCGATAACGAGAACCAATCGCCGTTGTGCATCGCGGAACATTGTTTACACTTGTCACCAACTCAGAAATATCAGTCGTTCGTACCGTTTTCATAACTGCTACTCCGTACATCGTTATCCCGTACATCATGGGAAACGAATGTTAGCGCCGGTCGGTTGACCGGATGGCTGGCCGATTGGGCACCTTGCTCATCCCTCCACCCCGGCTATGCAATAAAGTACTTTGTTTGAACGAAGATAGATCGCGCCGCCCGCGACCGCGGGTGTGGCATTAAAGTCGGATTCATCGCCCGCGATGACATTCAGCTGCAATTGCCTGAAACCTGGCGCGGCCTCAAAGACGAAGGTCCCCGCCTGGCGACTGACCGCCAGAATCTTTTTGTCGACCAGAACAACGCTGGCGTAGAACGCCTTGGCACCGCGAACCGGAAGTTCTTCCTCAAAAATGGCCTGGCCGGTCTGGGCGTCTACCCCATAGGCAAGCCCTCGTTCGGTCACGCCATACAGGTGGCCTTCAAATGCCACCGGCGTGGGAATATAAGAACCAAGCTCGCCCTCCCAGAGCAGGTGGGTGTCCGTCGTGTCCTCGCTCCCCCCGGCGCGCACAGCGATGCTGCCAATCCGCGGATAGCCGCCATTCAGATAGGCCACATCACCCTCCACCAACACACTTGGCGCCACGTTGTTGCCCAATTCGTTTACGGACCACCAGTGACACACGCCGGTGCCCGGGTCAAAGCCCCACACCTCATAAGGCACGGCAACGATTAGTTCCTGGCGCCCGTCGGGCAGGACAGCCAGCGCAGGCGTGGCGTAAGAATACTCGAGCTTGTCGCTCTCAACCTTCCAGATTTCCTCACCCGTCATCTTGTCAAAGGCGAACAGCGTCCGGCTTTCGTCCGACGCATTCACAATCAGCAGATTCTTATACAGAATCGGGCTCGCCGCCGATCCCCAGTGTTTTCGACTGGAAAGATTGCCCACGTTCTTTCGCCAGATCGCATTGCCATCCAGGTCATAGGCCACCACACCGGATTTACCGAAGAACGCATAAACCCGCTCTCCATCTGTCACCGGAGTATGGCTGGCATATCCGTGCTCGGTCAGGAAACCACGGTACCCGTCTTCCTGCGACGCTGCCGCGACGGTCTTATCCCAGACAACCGAACCGTCCTCACGGTTGATCCGGAGGAGATGACGTCTGAGCGCGCTGTATTCGCCGGTGTCTTGCTTATCAACACCATAGCCGGAATAGCAGGTGACGAACACGCTGTCGCCCGAGACGATGGGACTCGAGGAGCCCGGCCCCGGAAGGGTGGTCATCCACTTCATGTTTTCCGTTTCGCTCCACCGCGTAGGCGGTGACACCGGGGAAGCCGCCGCCCTACCCGACCCATTGGGGCCCCGATAGCGCGTCCAGCCCGTTGCGTCCCCCGTGCCTTCGTCGGTGGTGACACCCATCGTCAATACCGCCGAATCACCGTCCCTCTCCACCGTCCAGGCACGTGGGGAAGACGTGCCATCCGCAGGGGTAGTATCTGTCCCGGTTTCCCGAGAGCAACTGGTATTCCAAAAGAGCATCGCGATCGCAGCCAAACACCACGACCCGCTCTTCCAATTCGTGCGCTCCATTTCGTCGTCCTCCAGTAGGGGAAGCAGGAGTTCATCTCCCGGGCCCTGTTCTATCGCTCTTGCGATGATACCCGCCGAAGATAAACAGGAAGGGGCCAAAGAGATTACGAAAAGTTCACAATCGAACACGACACGGGTGCAGCACGAAAAACTCACGGCCTTAGTCAGCCCGAAAACATCCATCGTGAGCGCCGTTGGCAAGATGGCATTCCCCCTTGCGGTTTGTTAGGCTTTCCAGAGCTTTTGTCGTGGTCAGCAGGCTGGGGTCAACGTGGGAAAATGTGAGTTCACCAGATTATGCGGCGCTATCCCGGCATTACGCGCCAATCCGGCACCGCCATAGCTACCGCCGTCATACACCCCAGCTTGGAGAGACATCGAAACCAGGTCTCCTTATGCTTCCGTTGCGGAAACTCCGTACCGAGCGGTGGCCCAATGACCTTGCAACTCAGGAGAAGCCAATAATGCGACGCCTATCTTTGGGCATCTTCGCCCTGTTGACCGTGTTTGCCCTGGAGGCCCAGCCCGATGTGCTACAGCGCTTGCCCTACAACAATCCAGACCTCGTCGTCGATTTGGGCGTGGGCCTGTGGGCCTGGCCCTTGCCCATGGACTACGACGGCGATGGCGATCTCGACCTGGTCGTATCCTGCTCCGACGTACCCTACAACGGGATTTATCTCTTTGAGAATCCGGGGCCGGACAATGCGAAGTTTCCCGTATTCAAACCCGCCCGACGCATTGCGGCAGGCCACAGAAATATCAGCATCTCCTATCCAGGCGGAAAACCCCGGATACTCGTCCCGGGGGTTGAACTGACCCAGATTGGCCAGGGCGATTTCGAAGCCCGGAAAAAACTTTATCCCACGACCAAGTTCATGGAAGAGGGCCGCGTTCGAGCCAACCAGTGGACCTATGTCGACTACGACGGCGACGACGTGCTGGACCTCGTGGTCGGTCACGGTTTCTGGGGAGACTACGGCTGGGACAATGCCTTCAACGAAACGGGCGCGTGGACCCGCGGCCCCTTGCATGGCCACGTCTTCCTCCTCCACAACGGGGGCACCAACGCCGCGCCGCAGTATGAGGAGCCCCGTCAGGTCCTGGCCGACGGAAAGCCGGTTGACGTGTTCGGCATGCCCAGCCCCCAGTTTGCAGACTTTGACGGCGACGGTGATCTCGACCTGATCTGTGGCGAGTTCCTCGACGGATTCACCTGGTTTGAAAACGAGGGAAGTCGCACCCAACCCCGCTATGCCGCAGGGCAGCGCCTGGTGGACACGGCGGGGCACCCGGTGGTGATGGACCTCCAGATGATTACGCCGACCGCAATCGATTGGGATAAGGATGGCGATGTCGATCTGGTCTGCGGCGATGAAGACGGCCGGGTAGCACTGATTGAACATACGGGGCGTACTGCCGGGGGCATGCCCGTCTTCGTGCAGCCCCAGTACTTTCAACAGGAAGCCGACGACGTGAAGTTCGGTGCCCTGGTGACGCCCGTGGGCTTCGACTGGGACGGCGACGGGGATGAAGACCTCATCGCAGGCAACACGGCGGGCTATGTCGGATTTATCGAAAACCTGGGCACTGCGCCCGGACACGCCACACCCCGTTGGGACAAGCCGAAACGCCTGGAAGCAGGTGGCGAGACCCTGCGCATTCTGGCCGGGCCCAATGGTTCCATTCAAGGCCCCGCCGAAGCCAAATGGGGCTACACCACGCTCAGCGTCGCAGATTGGGACCACGACGGCCTGCCCGATCTGGTGGTCAATTCTATCTGGGGCAAGGTGCTGTGGTACCGAAACACGGGCACCCGTCAGAAACCCGAATTGGCCGCCGCCGCGCCCATCGTGGTTGAATGGGACGCAACGCCTCCCAAGCCTGCCTGGAACTGGTGGAATCCGAACGACAAGGAACTGGTCACGCAATGGCGGACTACCCCCGTCGTGGTCGACTGGGATGAGGACGGCCTGAATGACCTGGTCACCCTCGATCACGAGGGCTACCTCACGTGGTTCCCACGGGCGCGCCAGGACGGCAAACTGGTGCTCAAACCAGGCCAACGGGTGTTTGATGGTGGTGCGTACGACCGCAGGGGCACGGAGGTAGAAGGGGATGGGTCACTGCGCTTGAATATGGATTCCGCAGGCAAGAGCGGCCGCCGTAAGCTTGCTATCGTGGATATCGACAACGACGGCAAGCGAGACCTCCTCGTCAACAGCAAACCAAATGTTGACCTCCTTCGTAACATCACCGCAGGAGAAGGCCCCCCGTGGCGCTTTGACAGCAAACGCACCCTCGGTGACCGCATCCTTGCCGGACACACCACCAGTCCCACCACCGTGGATTTTGACGGGGATGGCTGGCGAGACATTATCGTCGGTGCCGAGGATGGCTTTCTCTACTATATGGCCAACCCCTTTCGGCCCGAAGGACCGACCTCCCCAGCCAGCGCCGAGTCCGTCGAACCCCTCTCGGCCCTATCAGGTGACCCCGCGGCCACTCAATCCAAAACTGCCCGGCCCAACGTGTTATTCATCGCAGTCGATGATATGCGGGTAGAGCTGGGATGCTATGGCGACACCCTCGCCAAAACACCCCACCTGGACCGACTGGCGGAACGGGGCACCCTCTTCGAACGCGCCTACTGTCAGCAGGCGGTATGCAACCCCTCGCGCGCTTCGCTCATGACCGGGCGACGTCCCTGGACGCTGGGCGTCTTTGACCTGAGAACCCACTTCCGCGACACCATGCCCGATGTGGTCACCCTGCCGCAGTACTTCAAGCAACAGGGCTACTTCACCAAGAATATCGGAAAAATGTTTCACAACTGGCACCAGGCCGACCATCAGGGCGACGCACCCTCCTGGTCCGTACCGTCGGTGCTCCACTACAACACCCACGGCGCCGACACCCCCGAAGTGGAAGGCGAGCTCCCCCCGGACCTGGCGATGACGCCCCGATGTGAACAACGGGACGTGCCCGATGAGGCCTATTTTGATGGGCGCATTGCCCAACTGGCGGTGGAGGCGCTCACCGAGTTGAAACAATCGGATGGGCCCTGGTTTCTGGGCGTTGGCCTTTGGAAACCCCATCTCGACTTCAACCCGCCCAAGAAATATTGGGACCTGTACGACCGCGCGGAAATCCCCATGCCCGACAATCCGGAACCGCCCCGGGACGTGCCCGAAATCGCCCTGCACAACTCCCGTGAACTGCTGCGCGCGTTGGATATGAAACACCCCAGCCCGGAACAGACCCGGGAACTTCGACACGGCTACTACGCGTCAATCAGCTACGCCGACGCGCAAATTGGCAAGGTCATCGACGCACTCGACCAATCCGGATTGGCCGACAATACCCTCATCGTGTTCTGGTCAGACCACGGATTCCATCTCGGCGAGCATCGCCTGTGGGCAAAGACCAGTAATTTCGAACTGGACGCCCATGTGCCCATGATCATCGCCACGCCGGATCATCCCGGTGGCCAACGCACCCGGGCCCTGGTGGAGCTGGTGGATCTCTACCCGACCCTCCTCGACCTCAGCGGTTTCTCCGTACCCACAGACCTGGAAGGCGTAAGTCTTCGCCCCCTCCTGGAGGACCCCTCGGCCATCGTCAAAGAAGCGGCCTTCAACTGGCATCCCCGTCCCGCCTATCCGCCTCGTGGGAGTGACCCAGACGCCATGGGCTATTCCATGCGCACCGACCGCTACCGATACACCGAATGGCGCAATTTCTCTGATGGCGAAGTAATCGCACGGGAACTCTACGACCACCAAAGCGACGCTGGCGAAAACGTCAACCTGGCAAACCGCGCAGAGCACACCAAAACCATCCATACATTGGCCCTGCAATTAGCGAAAACCTGCCCACCCGGTGCAGGCACCAAAATCACATCGGCCCGGAGATGACCATGCGAAGCCTGTCGCGCCCTGCGATTGCCGTCACTATCGGCGCCCTCCTTCTGGGCGGCGAGACGACTGTTGCGGATGAGTCCCGTCGGCCCAATGTTGTGGTCATTCTGGCAGATGACCTCGGACGGGAACTCCTCTCAAGCTATGGCGGCGAAAGCTATGAAACCCCCACCCTTGATCGCTTCGCACAACAAGGCATGCAATTCAACACCTGCTATGCAACGCCCATGTGCGCCCCCAGCCGCGTCGAACTGCTGACCGGCCGCTACAGCTTTCGAAACTACACCGCCTGGGAAGAATTCGACACCTCCCAGAAAACCGTTGCCCAACTTCTCAAAGACGGAGGCTATGCAACGGCCATGGCAGGGAAATGGCATCCCTTTGGCCACTGGGACAAGGCTCCCCTGCCGCCGCGTCTGGCGGGCTTCGATGAATTCTGCTCCTACGACAGCCGGGCCATGGGCGAACAGGCCAAACGCGGTCAGGGAAACCGCTATTGGGGCGGGAACATCGTAGTCAATGGCACCAAGAAAAAGCTCGATCGTTACGGGCCCGACGTCTATAGCGACTTTCTGACGGACTTCATACGCCGCCACCGCAACGAACCCTTTTTCGTGTACTACGCGATGACCCTCATGCATCGCCCCTTCCAGCCCACCCCCGACTCCGAGGGAGCACCCAGGCAAGGTGAGGCACCACCCGACGCCTGGTTGACCAACAAGGGCCACCCGGATAACTTCGCCCCCATGCTGCGCTACGCGGATCGCACGATTGCGAAAGTGCTTGCGGTGCTGGATGAACTCGAACTCGCCGACGACACGCTCGTGATCGTCACCGCAGACAACGGCACCGACAACGTCAGCGACGCCAAGACGATCCGCAGCCAGTTCATGGGGGAAACAGTTCGCGGCGGCAAGTACTTCCCTACCGAACTCGGTGCCAATGTGCCGTTCATCGCACGATGGCCCAAGCGCATTCCGGCCGGTCACACACAGGAGGGCCTTATGGACTTTACCGATATCCTGCCGACCCTGTGCGCTTTGGCCGACGTCGATGTGCCAGCAAATTACCCCCTGGACGGTCGAAACATTGCCCCCTTATTATTCGGAGAACCGGATGGGGGCAAGCCCTTCGTCTACACCTGGGGAAACTTCGAAAACAATTCGAGCAAGTATAAGGCTCCTGCCAGCCACCCCGACGCCCTGCTGGATGTGGTCCGCAATGAACGGTGGAAACGGTATAGCAACGGCACGCTCTACGACCTGTCGCAGGATTTCCTCGAAAAGCATCCCGTTGAAGTGGGCAGCAGCCCCGCCGCCGATAGCGCCCGACGCGCCTTGGAGGAAGCCGCCGCCACCTTACGAAACAGTCGCCCCCGAAAATGGTAAAGGTCCCGTTGCCCACGATGGAGAACAACAAGAAATGACCCGAAGCAAGCTCACCCTGTTGATGATGTCTCTGTGCGCACTCCTGGGAACAGGCCTGCTTTCCCAGGCCCACGCGGCACCCAACCCACGACCCAACATCCTCTTTATCTACACCGACGACCAGGCACCCTGGACGATGGGCGCAGCAGTCGAACAGGGCTTCTATCGGGATGTACCGGTCGCCAGCACGCCGAATCTCGATCGCCTCGCCCGGGAAGGGGCCTTTCTCACCAATTCCTTCTGTGCGACGCCCGTGTGCAGTCCCGCACGCGCGGCCCTTATGACCGGACGCTACGCGAGCGAGTTTGGCATCCTCGATTTTATCCCCCATCCCGGCCACAAACTATATGACCCCGGGCAGCAGGTCGCACTCGACCCCGACCAGAGTGTCACCTTTGCGGAAGTCTTACAGGATCATGGCTATGCGACGGGGCTCGTGGGAAAGTGGCATCTCGGCGACTGGACGGCAACGGGCGATCCACGACGGCACCCAACCAATCACGGCTTCGACTATTTCATGGGCCTGGCCCACGGGGGCTGTCCCACCAAGGACCCCGAATTGGAAGAGGACGGTGAGATGCGGACTTTCGAGGGGCTGACCACCGACATTCTCACCGACCGCGCCCTCGCGTTCATCGAAAAACACCAAGAAGAGCCCTTTTTGCTCTGCCTCAATACCCGCGCACCCCACGGGGCGTGGCTGCCCGTCGCCCCGGAGGATTGGGCCCCCTACGAAGACATGGATCCCGCCATCCCCGCGTACCCGGGCCTCGACGTGAAGAAAACGAAAAGCAGGATGCGCGAATACCTGGCAAGCGCCACGGGCGTCGACCGAAATCTGGGCCGCCTGCTCGACCGCCTCGACCAACTCGGATTAACCGAAGACACCATCGTCATCTACTCCTCCGATCATGGCTATAACATGGGGCACAATGGCATATGGCACAAAGGCAATGGCATATGGGCCACGGTGACCAAGCCGCCCGGTCCCACACACCAGGGCACCCGTGTTATTTCCGACAAGTACCGGCCCAACATGTACGACAATTCACTGAAAGTCCCCACCGTCATCCGATGGCCGGGCCGCGTCAAGCCAGGCACGGTCATTGACGAAACCACCAGTGCGCTGGACTTCTTCCCCACCATCGTCGAGATAGCCGGTGCCGAATTACCCCCGAAGCTGCCCCTGCGCGGACGGAGCCTGGTGCCGTTACTGGGGGGAGAAAATCCCGAAGACTGGCCCGAGACGTTCTATGCGGAATACCATATGATCAATTACGTCACCGCCGACATGCGCTGTATCCGCACCCCGAAGTACAAGCTGATTCGTGACATCCACAATGAGGGGCGTGATGAATTCTTCGACCTGAAAAACGACCCGGACGAATCACAAAACCTCATCAACGATTCCCGACTGGAAATTCAAGCCGCGATTCGTGAGTTAGATGGGATGTTGAAGCAACGCATAAAATCGATAGCGGAGTCCGCCAGCACGAACTAACCACGAGCCCGTTTCTATCCCACGTGTTGGTTATGACAAAGACGGGGGCGGAGTTATCCGCTACCAACGCAGTAAAGTCCCAAGCAGAATACCGCACGCATGAACATCATGCCGCGGGCACGGTGGGCTGTTATGGCCCGGTGGTGGGCGCCGGTACGGCAGATACCAGGACCGCCGTGTCGGGAGCCTTGCCCGAGTAGAACGAGAGATAGTGCGTACTCCCGATTGCGGTGGCGTTCACGTTGCCCGAATCAACCCCGACCCGGCTGCCGACAGCCACTGCCTCGGAGTCGGGCCAGTGGAGGGGATTATCAAATATATAATCGGGATCGACGACGCGACGCCGGAGGATTCCCCGTCCACGTTCGTAATAGTAGTTGCTAAGCAGATCGGTTTCGGTATCAAGGATCAGACTGGGTGTAGAGATAGTAACTTCGCCGATATTTGTTTGATGGCGCGTCCAGGTCGCACCGTAGTCGGTGGAGACCAACTGGAACTGGGACCGCGCCGTGGTCGGTCCCCCCTGCTCTGTTCGCCCGATGGCGAGAATCCGGCCGTCCCCCAGATAGACGGCGGACGGCTCCGTGGGCCATGCGCCTTTGCTCAGCCCGGTCTCGACGGGGGTCTGGGTCCACGTTGCACCATCGTCGTCGCTGGTCAACGTGCCCCACGAATTGTTCGTGCCCTCACCGTAGCTCCCGGCGAACCACAGCGCCATGAGTCCCACTTCGGGTACCGCAAATACGTCGGTGATCTGCACCGGTGTCACCGCGAGTTCCGGCGTCGCGATGAGCGAGAAGGTCACCCCATCCGTCGTGCGATAGAGATCATGGTGCCACACCTTCCCGACACGCCGCACCCAGAGAAACATCGCGCCCGTTGAATCCAACCCTTTCCCCACGGCGACCTCGCCATACTCCGGCGTGTTGGCGACGACGGTTTCCTTCGTCCACGTCTTTCCGTGGTCCGACAAGGTACGCGAATACACCACCCGGGCATCTTCATTAATGGTGTGCTTCGTGCCGCGGCTATACACGCAAACCAGCCTTTCACCAATGGCCTGAATCATGGGCCACGAATTGTAGCCGGGCACATCCTGAACAACGTGCGCCTTCGCGGGCGCCTCCAGGGGCGTCACCTTAACCATCGCCAGCCCCGTGGGTCGCGTGAAGGTGTCGGCAGGGTCGCCGGGCTCCCGTTGAATACGAACCCACAGGGGGGCTTTCGGGTCCACGGGGTAGTAAGACTCAAGGACAATCGTGCGCGTATGAAATGGCGCAGGCGGAAGGGCGGTCCGTACCGGCGTACCCAAGAGATAGCCGTCCGTGAAAGCGCCATCCTCCACCAACTGGGACAGATGGACCCGGTAGACATCTTCAAAGTCGGCGCTCGTTGCCCCATCCTCCGTGGTGACCACAATCTCCACCTTGACCGCGGCGCACCCGGCGGGCAACCCGCCCACCACACCGGCGACGGACTGTCCTTCCGTGCCGCCGGAGAGGGACCACACGGGGATGTGGGTCGAGCCGCTCGACATGGTTACGAGCGAAGGGGTGCCCGTTGCAATAGACAGGTCATTGGCACCCAAACAGATCGGGGCGTCCCCGTTATCTGAATTTGCTTCGCCTGCAGCGTGCGCCGGGGCAGAAATGTCCGCCCCGAAGCTGGTGACACTCGTAGCCAATAGCGTCAGCCATAAAAGGAGTAACCCCGTGGGCGCAACGCCCTTTGCTCTATCTACTGAATTCGCGCGTACCATCATAGCTCCTTGATTTTTGTCGTGCCCACGGCCACGAACCGAACCCGGACTCAATTGGCCCGAAACTTCAACCAGCCAGTCCGTGTGGTGCATGTGCTCACTTGGCGCGCAGGTCCATCCTGCAGTCCTCATCGAAGGGCACCGGGTCCCCGGTTTCTTCCACCGGATGGGTGAACAGGTAACGCCATACTCCCGGCCAGGCGGCACCCGAAATCACCACGCCGTGGGCGCGGCCACTGTCGTTGTCCACGTCGCTGTTGGTAATCAGCCGACGCGAATTCCCGTAGGGGGCGCTTGCCCCGTCCACGTTGACCAGGGGCCCAAACTCGGCCAGCCCCAGCATTTGCCAGGAGCGGCAATAGTGGTCGCCGACCCAACCCGCGTCGAGGACGTGGGTAAAACCGAAGTAACGATTCGTCGGTGTGGCGGAAGGAAAGCCGTGCCAGGTTTCAAACTGGTCGCGGGGCCCCGAAAACATGACCACCCGCGCCACCTTCTGATGTTTGGCAAAGCGCGCGGACGTCGTCGAACCGTGGGAGATGCCGGACAGGATCACCTTGTCCCAGCGCAGGTCGGAACCATCGTCCGTTAGAAACTGCCCCCACTTGCCTTCCGGATGGCTTTCCGCCAGCCATTTCACCATCTGAATTGAGCGCTGCGCGAGGCCATCGGGTTTCGCAAGGTGTATCAGGGGGCTGTGATCTTCACCCGTCGCCGCTTCGAGACGCACCTTGCCCAAGCTGGTGCCGTCATCCCGTTTCTTCCCATCAATTTTGGAGAACCAACGGTTCGCATAGTGGGGCTGAATCGCGTGCAGTCCGTAACTGGCCAGGTGTTCGAAGAAGCGCTGATTATGGCCCATCAACCAGATGACCAACTCGCCCCGGGACGGCACCTCGGGGTCGACCACCGCGTGCTGCTGGTCCTTGGGATTGCCCTTTTCGTCCGCGAAGACGTAGTCGATTGCCGGGTATTCTTTCGCCTGCGGGTTAATCGCGCTGGCGCGGACCGTCAGGTCATGGCGGCTACCGGTCTGTGATGCGGTCCCCTTCCCATCCGGCGTGGGAGTGGATTCCTGGGCGAATGCGGATAAGGACAGCAGCAAGGTGCTCGCCAGCAACAGGTGGACGCGTGCGTTCGGGGAAGTCTTCATGAATACTCCTCTTCAATCGGGTGTAAAAAACGGCAACCCAGCAACGGCCCGAAAAAATGCGTCGATGGGAGTAGCTGAGAATAGCAAGACCACACACCAATCGCAATGGAAGCGGCGGGACTTCGCCCCCAACGTTCGCGATGGACACCTCCTATACGTTTGTACCCCTGACCATTGATTTAAGTACCCTCTGCACGCATAATGATTTTTCGCTTCTTGAACGCTGCGCTCGTGTCTATGGCCGGTAAAACTTGAATGGTCATGCGGATGCGCAGCGCGTAAGTCGGGACAACTTCTACAACTCCCTGCGGACGCAGGGAAGGATAGTAACGTATGCATTACACATGGACACTACGCCTCTGCGTCGCCCTGGCCTTCGCGGTCACATCACTGGTTCAGGGGGCCGAATACCGGGCTGCATCGGGCGCGGTCGTCATCACGCCGGAAGGACCGTTGTGGGCGGGGGGCTATGCGTCCCGCACGAAACCCGTCTCCGAGAAAGTACACGACCTCCATGCCAAAGGCTTGCTGCTGGAAGACGATCAGGACCGGCGATTCCTGCTGATATCCCTCGAGGTAATCACCTTGCCGGCACCCTTTGTCGAATCGGTCACGAAGCGTATCAGCGAAGCCCACGGACTGACGCGAGAACAGATCACCCTGATATGTACCCACACCCATTGTGGACCGCCGTTACACGCCATCGAAGACAGGATCATTTATCCCATTGATGACACTCAGGTGGCGGCGCTGAAGCGGTATAGCGAGGTGCTGGAAGGGAAGATTCTCTCCCTGACCGCAGAATTGATGGAAGACCTCCAACCGGCCCATCTGGCCTTCGGTAACGGCACCGCGGGCTTTGGGGTGAACCGGCGAAACAACAAAGAGTCCGAGGTCGGGAAGCCGGGTTTTGTGGCCCAGGGTCCGGTGGATCACGATGTGCCGGTCTTGCGGGTGACCGACCCCGATGGCAAGCTGACGGCCGTGGCCTTCGGGTACGCCTGTCATGCCACCACCGTGGAGTTATACCAGTGGTCCGGTGACTATCCGGGTTTTGCGCAAGCGGAACTCGAAGCGATGCATCCCGACGCCACCGCGCTCTTCGTCACCGGGTGCGGAGGTGATATCAACCCCCTGCCGCGGCGTGAACTTCGATTGGCCCGTGAGTATGGCAAGCGCCTGGCCGACGCCGTGGAGGACGTCCTGAAGACCCCCATGCGCCCTCTCTCCGGCCCCATCAACCCCCAGTTAGAACGGATTAGCCTGGACTTCGACACCCTTCCCACGCGCGAAACCCTGCAGGCGGATTTGAAAGGGGATGACGTATACCATCAGCGGCGCGCCAAAATCCTGCTGGAGCAGCTGGACAAGGGCATCCCGATTGCGCCGAACTACCCCGTGCCGATTCAAACACTCCAGATTGGCGATTCACTGAACGCCATCTTCCTCGGCGGCGAAGCCGTGGTCGACTATTCCCTGCGATTCAAGAAAGAACTCGGCAAAGAAAACACCTGGGTCGCCACCTACGCCAACGACCTCTGTGCCTACATCCCTTCCGAACGGGTCCTCGCCGAAGGGGGCTACGAAGGCGGCAAAGCCATGGTCTACCAGGGACGTCCCGCACACTGGGCACCGGGACTGGAAGAAAAAATCGTGAACGAGGTACACCGACAACTGGCATCCAAGGTGCCCACCGAGGAATAGAATTGTGGGCGGTCTCTATTTTGCAGACCCGCTTTTTAAGACCACACGGCAGCCCATCTTTGTGTTCTTTGCGTTCTTTGTGGTTGAAAAGCTCCTTGTTTGTAACCTCAAAGAACGCAAAGAGCACATAGAAATGGTTTTCTGTTGCGCCTCCATACGCCGCTTTCAGGCCCCATGTTATGACGGCGAAAACCCTACTTACCAAGAAAAACACCGGAGAACGGATTTTCCAATGAAAAGAAAACATGTAGCCCTTTGTGCGGGATTGGCCGCTGTTTTGTTGATTGGCATCACCGCCGTTTCCCAACCACCCCAACGGGGACCCCGTGGCGGGGGCGATGATTCCCTGCAACAACCGTTCCGTGGCGTGGCGGCCGACGGAAAAATCGAAACCGGCTTGTTTAGAATCAAATCCACGGGGGTGACTACCGCGCCCGTGGTCAGCGCGGCCGAGGATTTTCTTGCGGGATTGAAGGAATCCCAGCGGGAGCAGACCATCTTTCCGGTGGATGATTCCGAGTGGAGGAAGTGGGACAATCGTCACCGCCCCAAACGCCAGGGCGTTGGGTTTGACGAAATGGATGAACAACAACGGGGACGCGCCTTTGGGCTGCTCCGTGCCAGCCTGAGCGCAAAAGGGCTCAAGCTCACGCAGGACATCATGAAACTCAACGGCACCCTGGCCGAACTGACCGAGAAATACGATGAGTATGGCGAATGGTTGTATTGGATCACGATCATGGGGGAACCATCACCCACCGAACCCTGGGGCTGGCAGCTCGACGGCCATCACCTTGTCATCAACTACTTCGTGCTGGGCGATCAGGTCGTCATGTCGCCCGTCTTCGTCGGCAGCGAACCGGTCCATGCCACGTCGGGGAAATTCAAGGGCACGATTATCCTGCAAGATGAACAGAACAAGGGCTTGCAGTTTATGCAGTCCCTCAACGAAGACCAACAGAAACAGGCGACCATTTCGGAAGTGAAAGCAGGCAACAACGCACTCGCCCAGGCCTACGAGGACAACCTGGATCTCGACTACACCGGCCTGGAATGCGCCAATCTCGACGAAGCGCAAACGCAACGCCTGCTCGACGTCATCGCCCTATATGTCGGCAACATGAAGGAGGGGCACGCCGCCATTAAAATGGAGGAAGTGAAGCAGCACCTCGATCGCACCTATTTCGCGTGGGTTGGAAGTACCCGGGAAGACAGCGTCTTTTACTATCGCATTCATAGCCCGGTCATCCTCATCGAATTCGACCACCAGAATCGCGTGGCCCCCTTCCGCTCCCGCGAACCATCCCGAGACCACATCCACGCCGTGGTCCGAACGCCCAATGGCAATGACTACGGCAAGGACTTACTGCGGCAGCACTACGAGCAGCATCACAACGGCAAAACTCACAGCCGTTGAGGAGGTGAACTTGCGGGCCTCGAAGCGCGCGAACGGCAATGTTCCGCGCAGGCCTACCTCCCCCCCGCCATGCCGCTTTGGAAAACGCGCCGCCTTGAGCGCCATCAAAGAAAGGCACACGTGCAGCTGCTTCAACACCCAAGGGACAGTATCGCGTCGGGCGTCCGAGCTCCATAGGCCCTCTGGGAGATCGTTTGGGAAGCGTAGATATCGTAGCCCATTGCAATACGCCACCTCGCGGATTCAGTCGCTGCCAAGAAACAGCAGTCCGCCCCTGGGTTTTCCGTGATATAGCGTCTGGTCAACGAACCTATCCCCGGTTCAGCTCCAGGGGCGCATCGCCGCCTTTTCCTTCCCTTCCCCCTAATCGAAAACGATGTTCGTCATTCCTGGACCAATCTTTGAAAGACATTGGATTCTGCCCCACTTCCCGTTCTTGTTGTCTCTCAGAACGACAAAGCTTGGGCGCCGTTCTCCGCCATCGTGAACGAAAACACTGAAATTACCACTTGGTGCGAGATGGGCATCCGTAAAATGGATATCATCCAAGTACACGTACTGATCGTCAAGTACATACTTGTACCCAGTCTTCTCATCGCCTGTATACTTCTTGAACCGCTCTTTCCCCAATTGCTCCATCAACGAGGCTCTGTAAGAAGGTTTCACGTCCCCGAGACAGTTCACCGTATCGGTTTCCCATTCGAAGGAATACCAATCCCCCTTCACACCGTTGTTTCCGAAGGGTTCGCCACGCATCTTACCCAAGAACTCCAGTTCGTTTTCAGTTCTTCTCAACAGCTCGGTATACCCTGCATTCTCCTTCTGCCCGTGAGCAAGAACGTAGACAGTACCGCCGCGAATAGAAATATCCGAGGGTATGAAATTGCTGGTGGTGGTGAAGTAAGAAATAACCGACTCACCACGGTCACCTGTGATAGGCACATTTACCAAACCGCGACGGCTTCCGTAGAGAAGCGATTGTTCGCCAACAAGAAAACAAGCCGTATCAAAGAAATTTCTAGTTTCTTGAATCCGCTTTAGTACCGTACCCTTCTCTGGGTCGATGACTACACCGACATACCCCTTCCCGTCAGGCTCGATTGCATTGGTGTAAAGGTAGTCGCCCTCTTCAGAAAAAACGGTAGCTCTTCCGAAGTATTTAACAGCGTCAACAACGACTTCCCGCGTACGCCCCGAATTCAAATTGAGTACACCGATTCGATTGCCTTTGAATTCGTACACCTCGTCGTGACCAGGCCTGAAGGCTATTGAGGACCGAGAATACTGAAGCGGTGGAAAGTGACCCACAGGTTCCAATTTTGCATCGAGGGCCATCTTTAGACGATAGAGTGGACCATTATAATCTTGGGCGGAAACCACATAGACGTGCTCCTCTTCCGTGCCGACAGAGTCGGCAACTCCAAATGCCGGAGTGGTAAACACCAAGAGAATAAGAAGTCTTGTGATAGGCACTCTTTTCATGTTGATTTCCTCTCTCGATACTCAGGAACCGACTAGAGACAGTCACCAAAACCCCTCTTTCCTGCATGGAGTAGCGCCATCAGTCCAGGCACCCCTGGCACTCGAAGCCCACATGGATTTGCTCCTGCCGTTTCCCCAAAGCCTCTGTCGCTTGCCGCAATGCAACACGAGCGCCGTCGCCCGTGAATTACTTCTATAGTATCCCTATGACTTATTACCCATGTCAAAAAGGTCGAAGGGGTCCCAACGGCTCCAAGAGCGGACTCCGATGAGGTGCCATTGGCACCCATGCCGACGGGCCGTCGGCGCTCCATAGGGGTGACTCCTACCCACCCGAAAGCGCACCCAAGGGACGGTATCGCGCCCAAATGCCCTGGGTAGTCGCGGTCGCGTCGCGCCAACCCGCACCCGTCGCATCACCTCCGCCACGCCGACGCGCGTTCCTGTCCCGGTGGCCGTAGGCTCGAGGCCTCACACCCTCAGTCGCTGCCAAGAAACGGTAGTCCGTCCCTAAGTTTTCTCTAAGTTTTCTGGATTGTTCGACTCGGCCGTCAGCGACAAGGCCGTCCCTCCCCGCACCGTAATATAGCGTCTGGTGGGCGAACTCGTCCCCCGGTTCAACTCCAGGGGCGCATCGCCGCCCGCCACCGACACGACCACCCGATTGGAATCCGTATGTTGATAATTCAAGCTCTGAGCACCCTTCGCCAGGCCAATCACCGTGGTATCCTGCGTCAGCATGAAACTATCCTCGGCAACGGGACTCCCATGGAGCAGCGAACCCTTCGCCATCCAACTCAAAAACCAGTCCTCATCCGTCGCCTTCACATGCACCTCCGTACCCACCGGAAATGAGGCCTTTACCACAAGGTCATGCCAGTAATGAACATCGCCTACCGACTCGCACACTCAATCGCTGTCAAAATAGTAGTCCGTCCCTGGGTGTTCCTGGGTTTACCGTCACTCTTTCTGGCGGACTACCTCGCTCTTGGTCGACTCCAAGACGGGGCCCAGGCCCATTCTCTCACGAAAATCGGCAGGCGCGTGCGGATACAGCACAGACGGGCCCTCAATCGCTATGCCGGCAAGTTCATCCTTTGCTTTCTTGAATCGGGCAAGAAGTCTTGTTGTTGCAAATTCGTCCGCCAGATACTGAATCGCCAACTCCTTCAACTCCCTCTCCGATCGCTCAGTTTCACAATAAGAAAAAAATAGTCGCCTCTCTAACGTGTCCCGCATATCCAATAACTCCTTGATTCGGGACCATTCTCTTCGAGCCTCTCGCCGCTCCTCGTTTTCCCGTTGTAGCCGCTCGTAGTCAGGCCCGCTCCCGCGGAGTGCGAAGGTCTTTAAAGGTTCGCGAAGGTCATCGGGCAGTTTTTGGTCTATCCCGACCCTGAGCCCCTTCATGTAGGCAATAGTACTATTGGTCAACGCACCCGCAGGCATATTCCGGCCTTCATCGTGACGACCCAACACTTCGCCAAGAATTAAATACATTTTCATTGATATTAATGGATCCAACGGATAAGTCAAAGCCAATCGAGCGTATTTTTTTACGGAATCCGTATCGGCCGACCCTAAATCGAAAAACATATCTGCCAACCCGGCGTATATACGACCGACTTGTTCCGGCTTATTGTATTCCTTTACCAACTCAAGATATTTCAGCTCCCCTTCGCCGACGGCTCCCTCGTGCTGAACGATCTCTGTATGCAACGCATCCAGCTCATCTTGGAGTGCATCAGCAAACGCCAAGCTTGGCATCACCCCAACCAAAATGAACACTCTAACGAGGAGCATCGAATTATATTTCACAGCAACACCTTTCTTCGCGGCTTGTCACTTGCGCGCGCCCCTTGGTTTTCATTATTAGATCCTATCACCAATAACGCCATGGCCCCACCCAATCTCCTGAAACACCGTTTCGTTTGTGTCGGGTCATGAAGTAAAAACTAGGTTTATATTCTACCCAAGTTTCGACGTCCGCGTAGTAGACCCAAGTACCGGAATCAGTTGGAAATCTATTGCGAAAACTGAATAGGGCATTGAAATCCACATAACTGTCAGTATCATCTATAAAGAAATTCCACTTGAGCGCCAAGTCTTCTGTGAAATAGTCCAAGAACGTGTTGTCGCACTCTACATCAAACGTTGAGCCAGACGACGTAGACCAATCACCCATGCCTTCATTGGGCCAAGGACTAGAGACCTCATCATCTTCTTCATCAATTTGGATATTCCCGAAACATACCGTATTGGGAAGAACCGTCACTTCGAATATGGTCCTCGCACTGAGAGCCTCACTCCCACTCTGCCATGGGCTGTCATCGGAATCATGTACGGTTGCTTCTCCTGTCGGGCTGAGCACCGTAAAATGCAATTCAGCAACAACGCAATCACCATCATAGGCGAAAACGGTTGCCGATGCTGGACCGACAACTTTTGCCGCCGTAAAAATTGCATTCTTACCGTAAGACGGCGAGATCGACTTGGCACCGATGCCCTCAATATCCCACCGTACAGACTGTCCGTAGATCTGACCATCGCTGCCGAGTGCATGAACGGAAACTTCTTCACCAATTCCAATGGTAGTTCGTTTCTGTGGCAAACACAGCGCCCTGCAAAACCAGTAAAGCTCTGGTGGCCCCTCAAACACCGGCGTCACACTAACACTCTCAGACATCTCAATATACAGGGGCTCCGTTTCCTCGCACATGTACAGTCCATCCCCGTTCTTTGTGGCCGGACCAGTTATATCGGACAGACTGTAGAAATCGTCCACCTCCTCATCTTCGGCGAGCCAGACATTGTCCGTACCGGAGATGTCAAAGCCCTTGAAGACATGGCCCGGGTGTGTCACCGGGCGTAAGCCCACCAACTCCCCATTGGGGTTATTCGCTCGGGGCCCCATGTAGTAGCGCTTGGCGTTGATGAGCTTGGCGTTTCCGTGTTCGTTCAGATCACAATCATCCAGACACTCCGCGTCATTCAAGGTCAGGATTTTCATGGGCCGCGTTTCGGCGCTGCCGGTCGGATTGGGGTTTTGGTCGGTGGCATCGGGACTGGTTACCGAATAGACGTAGAACCCCGGGTCAGGAAGCCACTGGAATTCGGTCCATTTCGTCCAGGGCGCCGTGGTCGGGTTCGGCAGCGGGTAGACGAGGCGGTCCATCGTAATGGGAATTTCCAAATCCCCCATGGCCACCACCGCCTGGCCGTTCGCCATCGTACCCATTACCGTGCCCGTGCCGTAGGGTGCCGCGCCACCACTGATCGCCACATAAGGTGCCGCAATGGTCATCACGGAAGAACTCGACAGGGCGTTGGTCGACGCTTGCGAATACTCGCCATAGACCCGCAAGCCGGTACCACTTGGATTGTTCGACTCGGCCGTCAGCGACAAGGCCGTCCCTCCCCGCACCGTAATATAGCGTCTGGTGGGCGAACTCGTCCCCCGGTTCAATTCCAGGGGCGCATCGCCGCCCGCCACCGACACGACCACTCGGCTGGAATCTGTATGTTGATAATTCAAAGAACCAAGGGACAGACTACGTAATTCTACCCTTTCCCCCGCACGCTTCTTGGGGCGGCCCGGCTTTTTAGGGCGTAGCACACGGTCCGACAGCCCGTCCAACTGGTCGAGGAAGTTGAAACAACCAGAGACCGTCACCCTTATCCCTCTTCTTCTATATGGATTACAGCCATCAGTCCAAGCACCCCAGATATTCGTACCCCACATGGTATCGCTCCTGCCGTTTTAACCAGGCCTTTGTCGCTCGCCGCTATATCACTCAACCCTGCCCATGACCGAATTACTTCTATAGTATCCCTATGACTTATTAGCAATGTCAAAAAGGTCGAAGGGGTCCCAACGGCTCCAAGAGCGGACTCCGATGAGGTGCCATTGGCACCCATGCCGACAGGCCGTCGGCGCTCCATAGGGGCGACCCCTTCCCACCCGAAAGCGCACCAAAGGGACGGTATCGCGCCCAAGAGCCCTGCGGAGTCGCGGTCGCGTCGCGCCAACCCGCACCCATTGCATCACCGCCACCACGCTAACGCGCGTTCCTGTCCCGGTGGCCGTAGGCTCGACGCCCCACGACTCCCTCACAAGCCCCATCCCGAAAAGCCGCCACCTCTGCAACGCCCCACCGGGACGTGCAGCCGCCCGAAGGACACTCCGGCGACACCAGCTCCTACAAAAAGGCTGCCGGCAAACATCCCACCCCATCACCTTGCGGCGGCAGAACGTCCCTGCCACCCTCGTTGCCAAGCGCCACTTGGAAATGCAGTCACCAAAGCGCCACTTCGCGCCTTGAGTTACCACCAAGAACAGGAGGCCGCCCCTGGGTTTTCCATCCCCGGCCACACCACCAACACAAACGCCCAGGCAAAACTTGCGTGATTGCTATTAGACTACCTACCATGAAACATTCACCGCGTATCAAAATCAAAGCAAAGGGGAAGCTATGTCCACCCAAAGCCGTCGGACCTTTTTAAAACGGGCCGCCACTACGACCGGCCTCACCACCGCCTTCACCGTTTCCGGCACGAAAGCCTCGGGCCGTGTCATCGGTGCCAATGACCGCGTGCGCGTTGCCGTGGCGGGAATCCATGGCCGGGGCCGCAGCTTTCTGTCAGGATTCCGCGGCATGAAGGATGTGGAGATCGCCTACCTCGTCGATCCCGATAGCCGCCTGTTCGCCTCGCGCAGTGAATACGTCTCCAGCAAGTCGGATTACACACCGACCTGCGTCCAGGATGTGCGCCGGGCGCTGGAGGACAAGGACCTCGACGCCATCGCCATTGTGACGCCTAACCACTGGCACGCCCTCATGGCCATCTGGGGCTGCCAGGCCGGCAAGGATGTCTACGTCGAAAAGCCGTGCAGCCACAACCTCTTTGAAGGACGCCAACTCGTCGCTGCAGCCCGGAAGTATGACCGCCTCGTGCAACACGGCACGCAACGGCGCTCGGACCCGAAATGGATCCAGCTGACCAACGATGTCCGCAACGGCAAATACGGAAAACTACAGACCGCCTACGCCTACGATTGCCGACCCAGACCGAGCAACGGCGTGAAACAGCCCGAAGCGCCGCCAGCCGAGCTGGACTTCAACCTCTACCTGGGCCCGGCGCCCGAGCAGGACTACCGCTCCAATCTTGTCCATTACCGCTGGCATTGGCGCTGGGATTTTGGCAACGGCGAGATCGGGAATCTCGGCTCCCACGATTTGGATGTCTGCCGCCTGGCCATGCCCGAAGAAGCCGCGCCGAAAAGCGTGCTCAGCCTCGGGGGCCGCTTTGGCTATGAGGATCAGGGTCAGACACCCAACACCCATTTGACCGTCTTCGATTGTGGCGAGGTCCAGTTGGTCCACCAGGCCCGCGGACTGGTCAAAAAGGAAGATTGGAAAATCACCGTCGAATACCACACCGACGAAGGGGTGGTCCGCGATGGCAAATTCTTCGCCGACGGCAAGGGCGACGGCGTGCCCATCGACAACCCGCCCCTGCTCAATGCCCCCGAACAGGGCCCCACCCACATGCGGAACTTCATTGACTGCGTCCGCAGCCGGAAACGGGAAGACCTCACCGCAGAGATCATCGAAGGACACCGCACCACCTCCCTCGTCCACCTGGGCAACACGTCCTACCGCCTGGGCAAGCAGGTCTCCTTTGGGGAAGCGACGAAGGCCATCAGTGACCACGCGGTGATGAGCGAATCCTTTGACGATATCAAACGGCACCTGAGCGATACGGCCAAGGTCGACGTGACCAACACCCCGTGCCAGCTGGGGCGTGCCTTGTCCTATGACGCCGAGGCCGAGGAATTCACCAACAGCCCCGAGGCCAATGCCCTGCGCCGTCGGGAATACCGTGCACCCTTCGTCGTTCCGGAACAGGTGTAGCAGAGAAAAATTACAGCGGGCAGTGAGCATGCCGCAGTGAGAAACGTTGAACCACGAATGAACACCAATTTACACGAAAAGTATCGGCCCCAAACAAATTATTGATTACGGATAAATCGGATGACCCGGATGACAGGGAACGCGAAACTATCGAACATTGCCCCTTGAATTATTCGTGCCGACGAGATCCTGATTGGCAATCTTATTTGTATTTTGTTTTGTTTCATCCGTGGCTTCCGATTTATCCGTGGTCAAAATTAGAAATTTCTCCAACCAGGATCCGCGATTCTAACCGAGAGAATGAGATTGGGATACGCGCTCGTACGAGAGTTGTCCTGTTTAAAAAAAGGACAATGGTGGATAGTGGTTTGGCGCAGCCTTTGGCCACAAGCAAGTGATGTTAGCACGTCATTCCCGCGCAGGCGGGAATCCAGCGGGTAGCACCGGTTTCGGTACTTGCGTTACGGGATCTTCGCCTTCGTGGAGATGACCGTTGTTGAGAATACGATTCACGAATTTGAAAAAAAACAGGGAGCCCCCCATGACTCAAATTGGCCGTCGCACACTCTTAACCACCGCCGCCCGCGCAGGAGCCGCCGTGGTCGCCGCCCAGGGCCTGGCGCCCAACCTCTTCGCCGCCACGCCGCCCACCCCGCGGATTAAGATCGGACAGATTGGCACGGGGCACGAGCACGCCTCGGAAAAAATGAAGACCTTTCGGAAACTCAGCGAGCACTACGAGGTCGTCGGCATCGTCGAGCCCGACCCCGCACTACGGAAGAAATACGAAAACAGCGCCATCTACAAAGGTCTGCCCTGGATGACCGAGGAGCAATTGCTCAACACCAAGGGCCTGCAGGCCGTGGCCGTGGAGGTGGATTCGGACGACCCGCACGTAATGAACATCGCCGGGCGCTGCATCAACGCTGGCATGCACATCCACCTCGATAAGCCAGGGGGGGAGTCCTTCCCCAAATTCAAAGCCGTCTTAGACGAGGCCGGCCGGCGCAATCTGACGGTACAAGTGGGCTACATGTACCGAAATAACCTGGCGGTCCAGTTCTGCCGCCAGGCCGTCCAGGAGGGCTGGCTCGGACAGGTCTTCGAAGTCCACGCCGTCATGAGCAAGTTCTCCGACACCCGCTACCGAAAGTACCTCTCCCAGTTTAAGGGCGGCACGATGTTTATCTATTCCTGCCACCTCATCGATCTCGTGGTCGGCCTCCTGGGCAAGCCCGACCGGATTGTCCCCTTCATGCGCCAGACGCGCTCCGACGCCGGGGGGATGTGCGATAACGGACTCGTCGTCTTCGAGTATCCCAAAACCACCGCCACCATCCGCACCACCTCCCTCGAAGTCGAAGGGTTCCGGCGGCGCCAACTCGTCGTGGTCGGCGACGAAGGGACCATCGACATCCGCCCCCTGGAGACCTACCAATTCAAGACATCCCGCCCACTTTCCCTTCAGATGGCCCTCGCCAAGGCCCGCGGTGCCTACAAGGCCGGTTACCAGGAAGTAAGCTTCCCCGACGTCCCCGCCCGCTACGATCTCCAACTGTTGGAGCTGGCCCAAATCATCCGCGGCGAAATCGAAAACCCCTACCCCTTGGAACACGAGTTACTGGTTCAAGAGTGCCTTCTGCAGGCCTGTGGCTATCCACTGACCTGAGGCCATTCCGGGGCGGACAGCGCCGCCAGGCCGATTTCTTGCGATAGCAGGGCAATCGCATGAAAAGTCACCGGTCTCAAAAAAGATTCCCTCGGTCGTGCCGCGCGATCTTCAACCTACGAGTCTAAACGAGTATGGTGAAGTTCGTGCGCAGGAGTGGCGTGGGTAGTCGTCCCCCTTGGCGAGAAGGTCGGACGCTCGTGCAGGTCGCTGACAGATGTTTACTCTCCGGTAGGCCCCACGCGCACGACCAGGCCTCTATTGTTTGGGAGTGACTGAGTTTTAATGCGATTACCCTGCTCGCGATAGCTTGATGCTCCGCCAGGCAGCCGGTATCATGAACAGTTCAACTTGAGGGGGCCGAATGGAGTCCCATGGGGAAAGGTAGTTTATGTTGAAGTGGTTATCTTGGGGACTTCTGGCCCTCGCTGTGTTGGGTCCATGTTCGGTTGGCGGAGCGGCAGCGCCCGACGGGGCACCGCCCGAGGCCGCACCGAACTCCTACATCGCCTATCGTTCGTTCTGGCCCGAACTGGAAATGACGGGCACCTTTGGGGAAATGGGTATCAACACCCGATGCTTCTTCGCCGCAAACACGATCAATTCGATGGGCTTCGAATACTGCAAGTATCCGCCCATCTGGCTGGGCATCGGACGCTACGACTTTGACGCCTATGACCAGCAGGTAAAGGACCTCGTCACGGCGAATCCCAACGCGCGCTTCCTCTGCATGATCGATCTGAATACGCCCCCCTGGCTGTCCCGTAAACTCGCGGTGGATAGTTTCGACGCCATTTCCCATGCCGCGTCGGACCCGAAGTGGCTGGAGTACACGACCACGTGGCTGAAGGACTTCATCGCCTACTCAGAAGAACACTACGGTGACCGCATCGACGCCTACATCCTGTCCGGTGGCGGCACGTCGGAATGGTATGAGTATGACCGGGGCCGTAGCAGCCGGGTGAAGAGCACGGCCTGGCGGGCATGGAGCGCGGCGGAAGGCTTGGACCTCGGGCCGGATGTGCCCGGCGAGAGCACCCTGCGCGAGGCCGCCCACGACAATGTCATTTACGACCCGGCCACCGAGATGGACAAGATCCAGTATTGGCGCTTCCACAACCACATCGTCGCCGAGGCCATTCTCCATTTCGCAAAAACGGCACGGGCCACGCTCGATGACCGCAAGGAAGTGGGCGTTTTCTACGGCTACTACCTCGTGAGCGACCAGAAGCTGGTCTCCTTCGGCCACCTGGATTACGAGCGGGTTTTTGCCAGCCCCGACATCGATTTCTTCATCAGTCCCGGCACCTACAATGACCGGGCAACGGGCGGCGGCAGTGGACCCCAACTGGTCCGGGGCACGGTGCAGCGCTACGGTAAGCGCTACCTTCACGAAATCGATCACCGCACCCACGTGCTCCCCCAGGGCAACCAGTGGAAGACCCAGCAGGAAGACGAAGCGGGCCTGACGCGGGAGGCCGCCTTCGCGGTGGTCAACGACGCCTCCTATTGGTGGTTCGACATGCTGGGGGGCTGGTATGAGGCCGAGCCCACCCGGGATCTCATCCGCCGCTTGCACGCCTTCGCCCTCCGCCACATCGATAGGCCGTCTACCAGTGTGGCCGAGACCCTCCTGGTGGCCGACCCCCAGAGCGCGGTCTACGTGAACGACAAAGCGCCCCACGCCGCGGCCATGACGCGCAAATTCCGCGAGCGCCTCAGCAAGACCGGCGCGCCTTTCGACCTCTATTCCTTCAACGACCTCGCCGTCATCGACCTTTCCCCCTACAAGGTCCTCTGCCTGCCCGCCACGCTCCTCATCACCCCCGAACGGGCCGCCCTGCTCCGGGAGAAGGTGCTCAACAACAACCGCACCATCATCTGGAACTACGCCCCCGGCATCTCCGATGGCCACTCCCTTGACACAAACCGGGTGAAGGCATGGACCGGTACCGACTACGGTATCAAGGGCCCTACCACCGTCGCTATGGACGGCTGGACCTCCATCTATTCCTGGGAATACGGCACCATGAGCCCCGAGGCCTTGCGCGGTATTCAGCAAGCGGCAGGGGTACACCACTACGTCGACGAGACCACCCCGGTCTACGCCAACGACCGCTTGGTGGTAGTCCACAGCAAGACCGGTGGCCCCAAGCAGATCACCCTGCCCCGACCCGCCCGGCGCGTAACCAACGCCCTGACGGGAGAACGCCTCGCAGAAAACACCGCCACCTTCACCCACCCTTTCGAAACACCCGACACGCTAGTCCTTGAACTCGAGTGGGACTAACGCCGTCATCTCCACGACGGGGGTGTCTCTAGCGGGGCCGGATTCGAAAAGACGACGGTGGGCAATTGGTTGTCGCCGTCTCGTACCCAGAATACGCGCACTATCGGGAAGGCTTATTCGTGCCGGAGAGATAGGCTCCGCTCGATTTGGCCCTTATTGATTAAAGAAGTCTTTGACATTTGGGAGCGCTGGCGGCCCGCCTGCCTCGGGCCGAAGGCACGCAGTTTTTTGGGCACCGCGTTCCACAATTGACTCTTCCTGCCACGACCGGCTACCGTACTCCCATACCAGACTGTCAATCATGCAGTGAAAAGTTCGGCTATCTTTCCGCGTCGGCAAGAATGGATGATAATATCCGAAAGCCACTCCTGAATAGCTATTGGGTTGTCCCGCAGCGCTTTCTTGCGGGAGAGTATCCGCGCACGCTCGACGAAGATTCTTCGCGACGACGGCTGACTGACATGGTCGATTCCGGCATCTCCAGCTTCATCGATCTCACCGAACTCCGGGATGGACTGGAATCCTATGAATCAATCCTCGGCGAGGTCAGCAACGGTAAGGCGCAGCGTTTTTCCCATCCCATTCGTGATGTCTCAATACCCAGGTCCCGTCAAGACATGGTCGCGATTCTTGACCACATCGATGAAGCGTTGTGCGCGGACCGAAACGTTTATGTGCATTGTTGGGGAGGAGTCGGCCGTACAGGGACGGTGGTCGGTTGTTGGCTTAGCAGACATTCCGGTTTCAGCCCGCCATTAGAGACACTCAAGAAGCTTTGGGCGTCTTGCCCGAAGTCTTCCAAGAGACCCAATTCCCCCGAAACACAGGAGCAATCACGTTACGTTTCGGAGTGGTTTGAGCCAGACCGGATCTCGATTGATGGTGAGCAAGGCGCCGAGTGGTATGGTTCCCGCAATACAGAGTCACTCGCGGGCTGGTTTCTTGAAGAAAACAATGCGATTGCAGATGCCGCGAAAGCAGGGCAATGGGACAAACTCCTTCGAATCTTCCGCGAAAAACCAGGCCAGATAAATCAGCCTGGAATCCAAGGGAAAGCACGGTATACCCCCCTCCATCAGGCCGCGAGAAACGGCGCTTCCGTCGAAGTCGCTGAACAACTCATACGTCTCGGTGCCTCTCGTATGGTTCGCAACGCGCGTGACGAAACGCCGCTGGAAACGGCAAGGCGGGCAACCTCTAGACACCTGCTGGAAGTCCTCCAACCAGCACCTGTACACCAGGTTAGTGAAGTACAAATCGCCAAACTGGAAGCCCAACTCCGGAACGTAGTTCTTGGCCGTACGGACGACCTCGTCGAGCAAAATCAAATCGAATTTCCACCGCTCTGCCTCCTATTGGAGCGGGAGTCCCCCATGATCTGGTTTCCCATTCCTGGCATGTATGGGGGATTTCGCATTGAACTGCGTCGGGCGGGCGAATCGCCCCAACTCATTGTCGACAGTTGGTCTCGGGTTTGTGAAGGTTCGGGCGAACGCCATCTCGTCATGGCCCATGGCTATGCACGCATAGACGCGGGCTTCGTTTAGGCAGACACGCAGCCTCACGTTGACAGCCCCTCAGGCGAATGGTACCCCGCTGAATGCTGCAGCCCACATGCGCCCATTCATCAGCTACGTCATGCCTCGCTCCAGGCAATGTCCTTGACTCACCCACGGCCTTCTGCTTAAATCAATGTAATACCACCCCACATCACCACACCGCGTCGACATCCATAGTCCCACACCCTCACGTCGGCGACACCCGAAAGGTAAACGTGTATGAAGCCCCTCAACCTCCTGGTTCACTGGTCATGCCTTGCCCTGCTTTTCAGCGGAGGTGGTGCGCTCGCCCAAGAGAACACGCTCGTTTGGACAGAAGATACTTTCGAGGACTTCGTCGACGGGACCCTAGATGCCTCCGGCCAGAACATTTACGTCAGCCAGGACGGAAAAATACAGGTTATCCAGCGGTATGACCTGAATGAGGACGGCTACCTCGACCTCTTCTTCGGCAATACACACGATTTGATTCACAAGGTTCCACCCACACTGGCCAGCGTGTCGGAGGATCGGTTGCTGAGTTCATCCAGCCTGCCGGTAATCGGTGCAAATCGCGTTAAGTCGGGGGACCTGAACCGCGATGGTTGGACGGATCTGGTCTTCACCCTTGAACGGTCGGGACTGCAGACCCAACGGGAGTTCCTGCGAATCCTCTATGGTGGAGAGGATGGCTGGACCGTAGCCCGCCTGGGGGTACTTCCCACCAATGGCCCACTGAGCGTTGAGGTCGATGACTTGAACGGCGATGGCTGGCCAGATATTACCGTGCTGAACAGCCCGAGCGGCCCGTTCACTGCGGAAAGGAACATTCGCATCTACTGGGGGAGTGACACGGGATTCTTGCTCTATCAATACCAGGATCTCGGACTCGCTGACGCCATCGCACTGGAGGCGGCGGACCTGGACAAAGATGGTGTAGCTGATTTGATGGTGCTCGCGGCCGATCGGGTCCGGATTTTTTGGGGTTCTCGTACCGATGTGGAGCAGATTCATAAGTTGCGCGATGGAAAAGTGCCTGAGAGGTCCGGAGGCGAGAACTACGAAGTGCAATTTGAGCAGACGGACGTGTCGTTGCCGAATGGTGGCGGAACGTGTATGGCGATCGTAAACGCCACGGAGAATGGCCCGCAATCACTGGCCATCGGTACGGGCACCGACACCCTTTACCTGGTCGAAGGCGGCACGGGGCGAGATGGGAATAAGGTCACGTCGCGGCAGTTCTTCCCCAGCTCCCAGCTCTCAGCCGGTGATGTGGATGGGGATGGCTACGACGAACTCCTCTTCACCAACGTTTCCGTTACGGGACGCTATGCGACCGCGGGCGGTGAGGTCGGCGATGTGGATACGTCCCGGCTCAGTCCGGTGCGGGTGATGTGGGGTAGCGCCCAGGGGTTTTCACTGGATGAGACGACCACCATTGAAGCGTGGTTTGGTACCGCAACCGCCGTGGGCGACGTGGATGGCGACGGACAGAAGGACATCGCGATAGCGGTGTACCAGGGGCTGGAAGACAAACGATTTGATTCCAAGTCCCTCATCTACTTCGGACAGGGCAAACGAAGTTTCGTGAGGGCGGCAAAAGAAGCGAGTACATCCGGCGCCACCGATGCCTGCATCGTGCCACCGGAGGGCGGCTTACCCGGCCGCTCCGTTTTCGCGAACCGTCTGGGGGGAACGCTCTATGAACGGGTTCCCAATTATGTGTATTGGGGCGCACCCGCAGGCTTTGAGCCGTCCAATCGCTGGGTGATTCCCGGGCAAAGCGGCCACGATGCCACCGCGGCGGATTTCAATACCGACGGCTTCGTGGATCTTTTGCTCACCTTTACCGCCCATGGTGGACCCGGAGCGTTGAAAAACCCCATCATCGGAACGAACATCCTGTGGGGCAGTTCTAAAGGATTCGATTTGGACGGCCCTCGAACCATTCTGCCTGAGCCCTATATGGACACAAGCGCCACGGCCGACCTCAATCAGGATGGCTATCTCGATATTGTCCTCGGCGGTTGGGAGCAATGGTATTCCGACGCAGCAGATACGGCCGCCCAGGTGGCCGTGTACTACGGTTCGGCAAACGGATTTGAAATGGCGGATAAGATCATTCTCCGCTCGGAGGGGAGGAGTAATGGCCCCATCATCGCGGACTTCAACAAAGACGGCTGGCTCGATATTACCGTAACAAGCCGCGAAACCTGCCGACTTCGGATCTTCTGGGGCAGCGAGAAGGGCTTTGATGAGGAACGCCAGCACGTGGTTATCCTTCCAATGGCGATGGGCACGGAAGTAGCAGACCTCAACGGGGACGGCTGGCTCGATCTGGTTTGCTCGGGGTACCGCGACCGGGTTAATGACTTCAGAGACTTGGGCAATGTCATCTTATGGGGCGGCGAGCAGGGCTTTCGCCAGTGGGACTCCCAATGGCTGCCCGGCTATTGCACCTTGTATCAGGCCATCGCGGACTTTGACCAGGATGGGTACCTGGATTTGTTCGTACCCAATTACCACGGGGAAGTTCACCGCGGCGATTTGCCGTCATTCCTGTATTGGGGAGGACCCGATGGCTTCAACCTCAAGAACCGGGCCGTACTCCTCTGCGACTCTGCGAGTGACGCGCAGGCCGGGGACTTCAACGGAGACGGCCTGCTTGACCTTGCCGTCGCATGCCACAATAGCTTCGGGAATCATCAGGTGGACTCGAAAGTCTTCTATAACGACGGCAAGCGATTCACGAACCCGGAGGTACTCCGGTTGCCCACATTGGGGGCACACACCTTGTGGACCCAGGACCCGGGACACATCTACGACCGAAGTTACCAACAGCGCTACGAATCATCCCTATTCGAATGGGACGCAGCCGCCCGTTCAGTCCACATCAGTTACCAGGCAGAGGAGCCAAAAGGCGCTGGCCTGACCCTCGAAATACGCACCGCGAGCGATCCGGATCTGCTGAAAGAACAGACATGGCGTCCGGTGAAAGAGAAACACGGCACCCTATCGCCCGATGACCGGTGTATGCAATACCGGGCCACCTTCCGCTCAGACAACGGGGATCGCTATCCGGTGCTCCAGCAGGTACAAATCAAACTCGCGAAGTAAAGACGACCGGGGCCAACTTCGAAGCGACGGCATTGGGATGGTGGGAAATCTCCGGCCCAAACCGCTGACCTTTTGATACGTCTATATTTCCCATCCCCCGAAGGAACGCCAACATACGCGCGTACCAGCGGGGTGGTATCGTTCGAAGTGGCTATCGTGAGGCGGCGTGATTGGATGGATGGGGAGTCGGGCGGTGTCCCATTACCGACGGAGCCGCCCGGCCATCCGGTGGAACGGCAGGGGCCCATACCCCGGGGCAAGGTGGGACCGCAGCCCCCGGATGCGGACCTGCGCGCTCGGGCCACCCAGACACAAAAAAAGGACCTACGACATCGTCGTAAGTCCTTGATTTATAATTGGTAGCGGGGGCCGGATTCGAACCGACGACCTTTGGGTTATGAGCCCAACGAGCTACCAGACTGCTCCACCCCGCGTCAGTTGTTGACAAGACCTATAGTAGCAAAAAAGGGGGTCCTGTTTCAAGCCGCACACGTCAAAATCTCGCTCGAATACCCGATTTCTCAGGATTCGTCGAAAATCGCTTTAAAATAGTCCGGGTTGTCGATTAATCGCAGGTCCACATTCTTGAAGGATTCCAGCTCCTCCGGCGAAATAGGCGCATCGTGCTCATTGCCATAGGGATCTATCTTCCCCAGGACGGTGTGTGCCGCAGCGCCTTCGTCTTCCGAGCCGTCGAGCTCTTCGTAGGAAATCTCTTCTTCCGGATCTTCCGTACCAAAAAGACGATCCACCCGGTCGTGAAGGAAGTTACCCAGAATCTCATTCAGATGGGCCCGCTTGACGTCGGGATCGCTGGACGACATAATCTCTTTGTCCAGGGGCAAGACGCGGCCGCAGAATACGGCGACCATGCCCTGGCATTCCGGGCAGGGGCCGACGATGATCGCGCCGAGAGGGGGTAACATGATTTGGCCCTGTGCGGAGCAGTGGGGGCAGGTGACCTCGATGAGGGACAACATAGGCATCATTCTCCGATGGCTTCGTACACGCTGATTATATCATATTCCCCGACGGAAAACGGCAAAAAATAGTGCTAAACTAGTTTTAATTGTTTTGTCAAGTGAGTTCTTCCCGTTTTGAGAACGTGCAGCGGGAAAGCATTCGCTCGAGGTCGGTACGGATTCCGCCTCAGGGGGCGGCAGCGGCACCATCCAGTTTGGCCTGGATGGCGTCAAGCAATTCCTGCGACTGGGGCGTATCCCCCGTCTTGCGATCGTGCCAACCGGGGTAGGTCAGCAGGGTCACGCCGTAGGATTGCTTACGGGTGTCAAGGGCGATACGGGTTTCATCCTCCGAGATGGCTTCAATGTCGAAGGTGTACTGGTATCGATTGGGTTGCAGATAGCGGCGCTTCATGGGCGTATAGGCCACAAAGGCACCCCGCTTGTCGCGGGTATAAATCTCAAGCTCTTTATCGCGGAGGGTATCTTTAACGGCCTGCCACGTGTCGTTAAAGTTGGCGCTCACAGAAAGGCTGTGGTTTTGAGCAAAACCGGTCGTGTCACGGGGCGCATGAACGCAGCCCTGAATGCCCACGCTGGCCATGGCCAGCATGGCGCCGATAATTACCGTTGATAGCTTCATGAAACCTCCGAAATACGGCCATTTACCTGATTGGCGGGCCCACATCGCGCCCATTCCCACCGCCGAATCCCCCAGCGGGGTGTGCCCGGAGGCCTGGCAACACCAGACCTCCGCACCCGGGAAAGGCATACGATATGCCCTCAAAACGCAGTGTCTACTCAGACTTTTCCGCGTCGGAAGGCGCATCGGAGGCCGGTGCGTCTTCTTTTTCTTCCGGCTTCACCGAAGCCTTAAAATCATGAATGGCGGTGCCGAGGGATTTCCCCACGCCACTGAGTTTTCCGGTACCGAAAACCAGCACCACGATGATCATGATAATCGCCAACTCACCAATTCCTGGTGTCCACATGGCTCGCTCCTTATACACATTAAGGTAATGCAATCCGCGTTCGGATTAACTGCTCGCGTTGAGGTCCCCTTCGCCTGCGTGGTGCACATGCCTATGCCCTGCAGCCGGACACCAGATTCCGTCCGGCAGGCGCCAACTGGGCGCATGGGAGCTGTATAGTGGGGATACCGCAATCAACGCTTCTTGATCACACGTATTATAAGCACTGTCCGGGGGTTTTACAAGTTGCCCGATGCCCGGTCAACCCTTCTTCACGAACTCCGATTTCAGACTCATGGCCCCAAAGCCATCAATCTTACAGTCGATATCGTGATCGCTGTCCACCAGGCGAATGTTCTTAACCTTCGTCCCGATTTTCACCACGCCCCCCGATCCTTTCAGCTTCAGGTCCTTGATCACCGTCACCGTATCGCCATCCTGCAAGACATTGCCCGCCGAATCCCGATAGACTTTCTCGCCGGCTCCCGCCTCTTCTGCGGGGGCCTCGGCAGACCACTCGTGGGCACACTCGGGGCATACCAGGAGACTGACGTCTTCATAGGTAAATTCAGAATGACACTTCGGGCAGGGGGGTAAAGCGCTCATGACGTCCATTTCGGGTGGTAATGTTTACTATAAAAGGGAAAGAATTCAGTATAACAGACCCTTCCCCGCCGTTCCCATGGAAAATTCACCGCGCCGCTTAATGCACCCGCCGACGGCGAAGATAGCCCACCGTGCAGCCCTATTGACACCTGCCAACAACAACCGCAATACTTCCCCTCCCGTGGAAAAACCACCAGGTCGAGCGGTGCCGCCCAATAGGGTGCCATCCTCCATCCACGGCGTTCAGGCCGTCAGACCCTCCGTTTGGCGGCGGACACATAACATTCCGTGCCACACCGGGCCAATCCCGCCCGGCGATGGCGGTAACACCATTTTCCAAGGAACCCCCATGGTCACAGGCGATTTTAAATCCAGGATAGACCGCATCTGGGACACCATGTGGTCCGGCGGCATCTCCAACCCCCTCTCCGTCATCGAACAGCTCACCTACCTCCTCTTCATCAAGCGGCTCGATGAGCTCCATACCCTCGCCGAGCGAAAGGCAGCCCGGACGAAGAAACCCATCGAAAACCCCGTCTTCACGCCCCAGCAAGACCACCTCCGCTGGTCCCGCTTCAAGGAGTTGGCACCCGAGAAAATGTTCGAAATCGTGCGCGACGAAGTCTTCCCCTTCATGAAGACCCTCGGGCGCAGTGGCGATGGCGACGGCCAAGACTCCACCTACACCCACCACATGAAGGACGCCCTCTTCATGATGCCCACCGCCCGGGTCCTCGCCAATGTGGTCGACCAACTCGACCAGATCCAGATGGACGATGCCGACACCAAGGGCGATCTCTATGAATACATGCTCAGCAAAATCGCCAGCGCCGGGCAAAACGGCCAGTTTCGCACGCCCCGCCACATCATCCAGCTCATGGTGGCCCTGTGCGCCCCCACGCCGAAAGACAAAATCTGCGACCCCGCCTGCGGCACCGCGGGCTTCCTCGTGGCCGCGTCGGAATACCTCCTCCAACACCACGGCGATGATATCTACCGCAGCGAATCGGCCCGCCGCCGCTTCAACGCGGGCACCTTCCACGGCTACGACTTCGACAACACCATGCTCCGCATCGGCAGCATGAACATGCTCCTCCACGGCGTGGAAAACCCCGATATCCGCTACCGCGATTCCCTCTCCGAGGGCGTCCACGACGACGAAGAAAACTACTCCCTCATCCTCGCCAATCCGCCCTTCGCCGGGAGCCTGGACTATGAATCCACCGCGAAGGATCTCCAGCAGATCGTCAAGACAAAAAAGACCGAGCTCCTTTTCCTCGCCCTCTTCCTCCGGCTCATGCAGACCGGCGGGCGGGCCGCCGTCATCGTGCCCGACGGCGTCCTTTTCGGCTCCAGCAAGGCCCACAAGGCCCTCCGCCAGATCCTCGTGGACGAGCAAAAGCTCGACGCCATCGTCTCCATGCCCTCCGGCGTCTTCAAGCCCTACGCCGGCGTCAGCACCGCCATCCTCTTCTTCACCAAGACCAACTCCGGCGGCACCGACGGCGTCTGGTTCTACGACATGCGCGCCGATGGCTTCTCCCTCGACGACAAACGCACGCCGTTGGGGAACGGGGACGCCAGGGAAAAGATTGCCCAATGCCTCGCCAAGGGCAAGGCCGTGCCGGAAGAAATCCACGCCGTGAACAACCTGCCGGATATCCAACTGCGCTGGCAGTCCCTGCGGGACAAGGGCCCGAAGAGTCCGGAATGGAAGCGCGCCCGGACGGACCAGTCCTTCGTCGTGCCCGTGGCCGAGATTCAGGGGAACGACTACGACCTGTCGATTAATCGCTATAAGGAGGTGGAGTATGAGGCGGTGGAGCATGACCCGCCGAAGGTGATTTTGGAGCGCCTGGCGGCGTTGGAAAAGGAGATTGCGGCGGGGCGGAAGGAATTGGAGGGGTTGTTGAAGTGACGTGGCCGCGAGTCAAGATGAATGAATTGTCGACTCTGATCACAAAAGGAACTACGCCGACGTCTATCGGTTATTCGTTCGTTGACTATGGCATTCCTTTTGTCAGGGTTCAGAATCTCATAGATGGTAGGGTCGATGTAACGAAAGAGCCTTTGTTCATAGATAATGCTACACATTCTGCACTGGAACGGTCCCAGATTCAGCAAGGGGACTTGCTCGTTTCTATAGCGGGAACGATCGGACGCGCTGCAGTTGTCGAATGTGATTTGCCTATGAATTGTAACCAGGCAGTGGCAATTCTAAGGCTTAACGGTAAGGCAAGTCAGAGATATGTCCTCAATTGGCTAAAGACGTCCGACGCGCACCGCCAAATGGCGTCAAGGGGTGTTACGGGAACGATTACAAATCTAAGCCTGGGGCAAATCAAGACCATGGATATTCCCCTGCCGCCGCTGTCGGAGCAGCGTCGAATCGCGGCGATCCTGGATGAGGCGGACGGGTTGCGGGCCCGTCGCCGCGCCTCCCTCGCCGAGCTCGACACCCTCCTCCAATCCACCTTCCTGGAGATGTTTGGCGATCCCGTCACCAATCCGATGGGGTGGGAAGTTGTACGAGGCACAGAAGCTTTCGAAGACTTGACGTATGGTACATCCAGGAAGTCTATTAATACGCCAACTGGAAAAGCACTCCCAGTTCTGAGAATTCCCAACGTAATTGGTGGACAAATTGATTGGGAAGATTTGAAATTCGTTGAACTCGATGGTACTGAGGCAACAAAGCTTCAGTTGCAGCTAGACGATATACTCTTCGTTCGCTCCAACGGAAATCCAGACCATATCGGTCGGTGCGCAAGGTTCGACGGAACTCGCCCAAGCTATTATGCTTCCTACCTAATTCGAGGTCGAGTTAAGTTGTCCATAGGTCTGACGAGCGAATTTTTGAAGCACCATATAGAGTTTCCGAGCTACCGGCACAGAGTCCGCCGCGAAGCGAGGACAACTGCTGGTAATTACAATCTTAGTACTGCTGGAATTCGGAAGTTTGAGTTCATCGTTCCACCCCTCGCGCTCCAGCGCGAATTCGCGGCCATCGTGGAATCGGTGGAGGCGCAAAAGGCGCGGATGCGTGCCCACCTGGCGGAGCTGGACGCGTTGTTTGCCTCATTGCAGTCCCGCGCCTTCAACGGCGAATTATGAATAGTGAATTTAGAATAGTGAATTATGAATGGGCTCACCCCCGTGCCGCGCGATCGCGCTTCGGAAGCGACGCCGTCGCGGCCCCTATCGAAAGCGGCCAGGCCTTTCCCCCGACGATCAAAGTGGGATAGGCTTCCAGCCTGTCATGTCGACCGCCCGAAACAGCCTATGGGGCGACAGGCCATAGGAAGCACCCTGGATTGCTGGGCCACCATTTTAGTTACGAGCGTTATTCCGGTAAGTCGAGGACACGTTGTGTCAGCCTGGAAGGCCAACCCACTTTGGCGCACCTTCGCAACTTGGGATTATTACCGCGACGCATAAAGCACCCAAAAGACCCGAATGGGGCCCCACCTGCCGGAATTGGACACCCTGTTCGCCTCATTGCAGTCCCGCGCGTTCAACGGCGAATTATGAATTTAGAATTTAGAATAGTGAATTATGAATGGGCTCCCCCCGTGCCGCGCGATCGCGCTTCGGAAGCGACGCCGTCGCGCCGAAACGCGTTCGTGCGTCTTCCGTAAGGGACTGTCATCTCCTTCGTGCCAGACGAAGGTGGGACTGTACCGGCTGTACGTCGCGACCCAACACCAACCAAGGGGAGTGGGGAATTGTGAATGGTGAATTTAGAATAGTGAATGGAAAGAGCGTGTTGGCGCGGCGTCTCTTTCTCCTTCCCCCGTGCCGCGCGATCGCGCTTCGGCCGCGACGCCGTCGCGCCGAAACGCGTTCGTGCGTCTTCCTCACACCTGAGCCCATGGCTAACCGCCCGGAGACCGTGGCTAGACCTACGCACGAACTCCCGAGGGCGCTTCCCGCCGCCCCCTCAAGAGATCGCGCGGCACGAAGAGCATCCCACAGATTGTTGTACTCCCCCGTCCTTCGAAAGCCCCTCCGAAGCCCCGCCCCGCGAAATCGCAGGATGAGCAAGAGACCGCTGATTTGCTACGCTGGCTCAGCGGCCGAAACCTCGATAGATTCAACGCCGATTGGCAGTGAACTCATATGCTATAGTACGCTCTGATACGTAGTGTTGGCAATAGGAAACCACCTTGACACGCCCAACTAGTTGCAAGGGGCATTGCATGAGTAACTTCACATTCCTTCCAAAACTGTTCCGCCCCATCGCCGAGTCGGCGGGCAAGGCAGAGGGTCATATCCATGGCGACCCCCGGGCGGCCTGCTTCCACGCGCGCTTCACCCTGGAGGCGGTGGTCCATTGGCTTTATGCCCACGACCCCAGCCTGAAAATGCCCTACGACGAAAAACTCGGGGCCCTGATCCATGAGCCCACTTTTCAGAACTTGCTGCCTGGGTCCGTATTCCAAAAGGCCCGGGTCATCTTGAAGATGGGCAACCAGGCGGTCCACCATACCAAGCCTGTCCGCCAGTATGATGCCCTTCAGGTGGTGAAGGAACTCCACCATCTGTGTTACTGGCTCACGCGGACCTATGCGCCGGACGCGCCGCGCGATGGGGCGGCCTGGCAGGATGAGCGCGTGCCCAAGCCCCTACACCCGGCGGCCGTGGTGCCTCGGGCAAAGCTGGAGAAACTGGAGGCGGAGCTGGCGGCACAGAACGAAGCGACCTTGAAGGAGCAGCAGGAAAAAATCGCCCTCGACGCCGAATTGCAGGCCGTGCGCGCCCAACTGGCGGCGATCCGCGCGGAATCGGAGGCGACGCAAGACACCCACGATTATTCCGAGGCCGAAACACGCCGCTACCTCATCGACGTGGAGCTCCGCCGTGCGGGTTGGCCACTGGACGGCACCAACGACCAGGAATACAAAGTCACGGGTATGCCCAACAACAAGGGCGTGGGCTATGTGGATTATGTACTCTGGGGCGACGACGGCAAGCCCCTGGCCGTGGTGGAGGCGAAAAAGAGCACGGTTGACCCTGAAGTGGGACGGCAGCAGGCCAAGCTCTATGCCGATTGCCTGGAAACGATGCACGGGCAACGTCCCTTCATCTTCTACACCAACGGCTACGAGACCTGGCTGTGGGACGACTCCGACTATCCACACCGGAAGGTGGCAGGCTTCTACAAGAAGGACGAGCTACAGCGGCTCATGGTACGGCGCTCGCAGCAAGTGCCGCCAGCGGTGAGCGCTGTGAAAGACGCGATTGTCGAGCGTTACTACCAAAAGCGGGTGATTGGCAGCATCTTCGCCCAGTTCACCGATAAACGCCGGAAGGCCCTGCTGGTCATGGCCACGGGCACGGGCAAGACGCGGACGGCCATCGCGCTGGTCGATGTGTTGCAGCGGGCGGGCTGGGTGAAGCGGGCCCTCTTCCTGGCGGACCGGGTGTCGCTGGTGAACCAGGCCTGTAACGCCTTCAAGACCCACCTGCCCGAATCGAGCCCGGTAAACCTGGTGACGGAAAAGAACACGGATGGCCGGGTGTACGTGTGCACCTACCCCACCATACTGAACCTCATCGATCAGGTGGACGAGGGCACGGCGCGTTTTGGCGTAGGCCATTTTGACCTGGTGATCATCGACGAAGCCCACCGCTCGGTTTATCAGAAGTATGGCGCCATCTTTGACTACTTTGACTCGCTCCTGGTGGGCCTGACGGCGACGCCCCGGGAGGAAGTAGACCGGAATACCTACGATCTATTCGACCTGGAACCAGGGGTGCCCACCGATGCCTACGAATTGCAGACGGCCGTGGACGATGGCTTCCTTGTGCCGCCCCGAGCGCAGCAGGTGAACCTGAAATTCCCCCGGGACGGGATTGATTACGATTCGCTCAGCCCGGAGGAACAAGCACAGTGGGAAGGGCTCGACTGGGGCGACGAGAGCAACGAACCGGCCATGCCGACGACAGTAAATGCGGCGGCTGTTAATAGCTGGCTTTTTAATCGCGACACGGTGGACAAGGTGCTCCAGCACCTGATGGAAAATGGCCACACGGTGGACGGGGGCGACCGACTGGCCAAAACGATTATCTTTGCACGCAATCATGATCACGCGGTGTTCATCGAGGAGCGCTTCAATCACCATTACCCCCACTACAAGGGCCATTTCGCCCGGGTAATCGACAACCGCGCGAAGTATCCCCAGAGCATCCTCGACGATTTTTCGCAGAAGGACAAGCCCCCCCACATCGCCATTTCGGTGGACATGCTGGACACGGGCATCGACGTGCCCGAGGTGGCCAACCTGGTCTTTTTCAAACCGGTCTACTCCAAGATAAAGTTCTGGCAGATGATTGGTCGCGGTACGCGCCTCTGTCCCGACCTCTTCGGCCCCGGCGATGACAAGACGGATTTTCGCATTTTCGACTTCTGCTTTAACTTCGATTTTTTCCGGGAGAACCCCCAGGGGTTGGAGGGCAGCGGCGGAGTGTCGCTCGGGAAACGACTCTTCCGCGCGCGGGTGCAGTTGATCGGCCATGTCCAGGGCGACACGGCGCTGGACCCCAAGGGTTCCCTGGGGAACGCCCTCGCCAAAACGCTCCATGGGGAATTGCTCGCCATGAACCGGGATAACTTCATCGTGCGCATGCACCTGGAGACGGTGGAACGCTTCCAGCAGCCCGACGCCTGGGAATCCTTGTCCGAGTCGGACCGGGAGACCCTGCAACAGGAGGTGGCGGGCTTGCCGAGCGCCCTGCCGGTGGAGGATATTGAGTCGCGCCAATTTGACCTGATGGCGCTGCAAATGCAGTTGGCGGTGGCCCAGAATGACTACAGCGTGTTGGAGCGCTATCGGCAGCGGGTGATAGAAATCGCCATGATGCTGGAGGAGAAATCGGCGATTCCGGCCGTAAAGGAGCAGCTCGCCTACCTGGCGGCGATTCAGGAGACCCTGTTTTGGGAAGGCGTAGACTTAGCGGCCCTGGAAGAGATGCGGCTACGCTTGCGCGGGCTTATGCCCTTTCTGGACCGGAAGAAACGAAAGATTGTCGTAACCGATTTCAACGATGAGGTCTTGGGCGTGCGCGAGGAGCAGGCGGTGCTCATGCCGAAAATGACTGGAATACAGTATGAAAAGAAAGTCCAAGACTACCTGCGGAGCCATCTCGACCACTTGGTCATCCAGCGGCTGCGCACCAACCAACCCCTTACGGAAACCGATCTGACCGGGCTGGAGCAAACCCTGGCGGAGATCGGTGAAGAAAATGGCAACACACTGCTGGGGCATTTGTTGGAGCGTAGCGGTGCCCCTTCCCTGGCCTGGTTTGTTCGAAGTCTGGTGGGGATGGATCGGGCCGCGGCACAGGCGGCATTTTCACAATTCCTGAACGACCGCAGCCTGAGCCCGGCGCAGATTCGATTTGTAGAGATGGTCATCGAGCAACTCACGGCCCGAGGCGTGATGGAGGCGTCGGCGCTGTATGAGCCACCCTTCAGCGGATTGCATGCGGGCGGGCCCGATGAACTGTTTGCCGGTCACGACAACGTAATCGAAGGGTTGTTCGAGACCTTGCAAGGGTTGCATTCCGATTTGGCAGGAAGCAATTCGTAGGCAATTCCCCCCTCAGTACCCCAGCCGCGACAGGGTCCCTTCCACGCTGTTCAGGTAACTCGCCCCAAACAACCGCGCATGGACCAACAGGGGATAGAGATTGTAGATATCCCGCCGGGTCTCGAAAAATCCGGGGCGCAGGGGACGCAGGGCGTTGTAGGCATCGAAAAAGGCCGGCCCGAAGGTGGAAAAAAGAGTAATAAACGCCAACTCAATCTCCGGGTGCCCATAGTAGACCGCCGGGTCAATAAAGGCCGTGATCTGCCCCTTGGAAGCCAGCACATTGGTGGTCCACACATCGCCGTGCAGCAGCGAAGGATAGGCCGGCTCCTCCAGAAAATCATCCAAATCGCCGGCAAATCGCTCCATACGGCGGAGCAATTGGGCCCCCATAACCCCTTCCTGACGCGCCATCTCCGACATATGAAGGAGCCGGTGCGTGCGGAAAAATTCGACCCACGACGCCGTCCACGGATTGGGTTGATGGAGCGAACCTATCAGGGTATCCCGCGCCAGGCCATGGGCCTCGCCCCGAACCCCGTGCATCGCCGCAAGTAACTGGGCCGCATGACGTTGGCTCGACGCTACGAAGTGGCTATCCCCGGGAACGAAGTCCATCAGCAGCACTTCCGGCGTGGACAGGATCACGGGGGGCACGGGCAACCTGCTGTGAGCCGTGAGGTACTGCAGCATGTAGCCCTCGATATCCAGCCGGGGCGCACTACTGCGATCCAGTTTGGCGACCACATCGCGCCCGTCTTCCAGACGCAGTCGAAAAACCTCCCCAATGCAGCCCCCACTCAGGGGGCTGCGATGGGTAATATGCTGGCCCAGGGCCTGGGTCACCACTTCCTGCAGTTTATCGCACACGGTACCTTCCCTGGTCGATATCGTTTACTGTGATTCCTGACCTGCCAAACATTCCAGATCGTGTTCCCGAATATGGGTGAGCAAGCCCACCGCGCTGGCCTCAATAATCTGATACACCTTCAAGAAACCATCGTCCCCCCCATAATAGGGGTCGGGTACATCCTGAATATCCAGATCGGGGGCAAAATCGGTGAAGCGATAGAGCCGTCCCCCATATCCGATAGGGCAGCTCCGCTTCAGTTCCCGCAAGTTCGAACTGTCCATCGCGCAGATATAGTCAAAATGGGTAAAATCCCGCGAAACGACCACCCGGGAGCGCTGATCGCTTAAATCGACCCCATGCTGGAGGGCCTCTTCTTGCGAACGCGGGTCGGGTGCCTCGCCCTGATGCCATCCGCTCGTGCCCGCCGAGTCAATTTCGATGCGGTCTCCCAGCCCTTTTTTTTCGACCAACGCCCGAAACACCCCTTCCGCCGTGGGTGAACGACAGATATTTCCCAAACAAACAAAAAGTACCTTAACCCGTTTCACTGCAAACTCCTGTTGGGGCCCCGATGCAGGCGCATCAGCCGACTCTTAATGCGCCGCATCTTGAGATAAATTGGTGGTGGGTGATAGAGTACGCCGATAGCCTCAGTCGAGACCCACCATGACTCCACCCCACAATCGCGACGGATCCGACATCCGAAATGCCATGCGACTCGTCGCCCTGGTGGGCTTAGTCATCACAGGTAATATATTGACAGGCACATGGGCCGGAATCAACCTCGACAAGCATTTTCAGACGAATGGACTGCTAACCGCCGCAGGAATTCTCACGGGCCTGGTGCTCGGACTGGCCATGGCAGTCTGGTTGTTGTTGCGCGCAAGCCCTCCCCGATAGCATGACCCGACTTCCCGGCCGAACAGGAGTATAACGTGGACACCCTGAAAGCATTTCGCCTGGCCGTCGTGCGCTACACCATGACCCTCTCGCTGGTCACCTGCGCGGCCACCTTTTATTGGTCTCCCGTCGTGGCCAAGAGCGTCCTCATGGGGGGCCTGGCCGGCGCCCTCGGCTTCTGGATTACCGGCAGAAACGTTGAGAAACTTGCAACCTCCGATGCCACCCAGCTACAATCCTCAGCGGTTAAGTGGACGTTCGTCCGCTTATTCTTCTATGCGCTTGCGATCTACAAGGCCTACACGTTAGACCGGGAACTCTATCATGGCCTTATCGCAGCGGTGATCGGGATTTTCTTTGTTCAAATCGTCATGATCACCTTGGCGTTTACGAGGCTGGGCAACACGCGGAGAGATGTGTAGTCGCATGGAATCCATCGGCGAAAGACTCACTTGGTACTACGTGCCATTCACAGATATCCCGATCCCCCTGGGCGGGGTCAATATCCTCACCGTGTTCAACGCGACCATCGTGATGCTGGTCCTTCTGGTGCTCGCCCGCCTCGCCGTGCGCAAGTTTGCCATGGTCCCGGCGCGGGGTCAACTAGCCGTCGAGCTCTTCACCGGTATCTTTGACAACCTGGTGACCAGCTCCCTGGAACTGGAAACGCGCGAAAAAAACCGCCGTTTCTTTCCCCTCATCGGCACCCTCTTCCTCTACCTGATCCTCAGCAACTTCATCGGCTTCGTGCCCACCCACTACTTCGAAGAGCCCACGGCCGACATTAACTGTACCCTCGGCCTCGGACTCCTGGGTATGTTTATCGCCACGTGGTGTGCCATCAAGACCAAGGGCATGGGCGGTTACGTCGAAGAATTGCTCGGGCCCATGTGGGACCAGCCCGAGGCCACCGGCGGCGCCAAAATCGCCGGCAAACTCTCGGCCATCTTTTTCTTCCCCCTCAATATTATTGGTGAACTCGCCAAAGTCGTCTCCATTTCCTTCCGACTCTTCGGAAACATTGTGGGCGGCAGCATTATCATTATTGTTGTTTCCAATCTGGTCTACCACTTCAGCATTCTCGCGGTAGGCCTCGATCTCTTTTTCATTTTCTTCGTCGGCACCGTGCAGGCTTTCGTATTTACCATGCTCACCCTGACCTACATCGCGGTGGCCATCAAATAGCAGCCTGCCGCCCGTCGATTGCCAAACTACGGCCCGCCTGGCGCACGCGTAAGGAAGTATCGTGGACCTCGAACCACACACATGGCTAATTCTCGGCAAACTCGCTGGCGCGGGTGTCGCCCTCGGCTTCGGCGGCATCGGTGCCGCCATCGGCATGGGTAATGCCGCCGGCATGGCCAACCACGCCATCATGCGCCAGCCCAAAGTGCAGCGCGAAATGCTCCGCACCATGCTCATCGGACAGGCCGTGGGCGAGGGTGCCGCCGTATTCGCCCTGGTCATTGGCCTCTTCATCATCGTGGTCTCCCCCGCCAACCTCGACCTCATTGGTGGCAACTACTTCGCCGCGCTCCTCGGTGCTGGACTCTCGATTGGCTTCGGCACCTTCGGCAGTGGCCTCGGTTGCGGCTGGCCCGCAGGCAATGCCTGCGCCGGATTCGCCCGAAACCCCGCACGGAGCCCCAAGCTCACCCAGTCCATGATTATCGGTCAGGCCGTCGCCCAGTCCCCCAGTATTTTCGCCCTGGTCGTTTCCCTCATCCTCATTCTCACCGCCCAGAACGGCACCGACCTGCCCACCATGGGCATCTACATCAGTGCCGGACTCGCCATGGGCGTAAGCGCGCTGGGCTCGGGCATCGGCTCGGGACAGACCGCCGGTGGCGCCGTGGATGGTATTGGACGCTGGCCCCTGGCCTATGGTGTCACCCTGCGCACCATGCTGATTGGTCAGGCCGTATGTGAAACGCCCGCGATTTTCGGCATGCTCGTCGCCTTTATCATGATGTTTGCCCTGGGGGATTTGAACCCCGGACTGCTCGGCTTCGCCCAGGTATTCGGCGCGGCCATCGCGGTCGGCTTCGGGGGCGTTGGCCCGGGAATCGGTAGTGGCCTCACCGCCGCGAAAGGTTGTGCCGCCACCGCATTGCGCCCCGACAAAGACGCGCTGATTCTGCGCACCATGCTCATCGGACAGGCCGTTTCCCAGTCCACCGCGATTTATGCCCTGATTATTGCCCTCGCCCTCCTTTACGTGGTGGGTTGATTACGTAGTCCTTCGCCAACACGGCGTTTTAACCAAGCAACATTGATTGACCAAGGCCCTTAGGCCCAATTAGAGGAATCCCTCCATGATGGACCCGACCACTCTTCTGACTCTTATGAACACGGCTGTCGCGCAAGCCCCCGAAGCCGCCGTCGAAGCCGGCATCGCTGGCGCTGACCTCATCAAAGCGGGTGCCCTCATCGGCGCCGGCATCTGCATGGGCTTCGGCGCCATCGGACCGGGAATCGGTGAAGGCTTCGCCGCCGGTAAGGCCTGTGAAGCCATCGGCCGCACCCCCCAGGAAGCCGGCCTGCTGACGCGCACCATGCTGATTGGTCAGGCCGTTTCCGAATCCACGGGTATCTACTCGCTGGTTATCGCCCTTCTCATGCTCTTCGTAATCGGCTAAGCAAGGCACTTCTCGTCTCATGGTATCGGTAAACTTCACCATAGTGGTCCTGCTGGTCATGTTCCTCGCCTTTCTCGGGGCCATGCACCGCCTTATCTTTACGCCCCTCCTCGCCCTGATGGATCGGCGGAATGATCAGATCGCGGACGACAAACAAACGGCCATCAAAGCCGGCGAAGAAGCCACCGCCCTGGAGGACGAGTACGGTGCGAAGATCGCCCGAATCCACCGGGAAGCCAGCGTGCGCCTCGGGCGCGCCCACCGCCAGGCCCAGGAAGAGCACCACGCCCACGTGGCGGCCTTTAAGGCAAAAGCCGAGCAAGAGATTGCCACCCTGGCACAGGCACTCGCGAAAGAGATTGACGGCCAGCGTGATCAGTTTGATGCCCTTTCCGGTGATATCCACCATGCCATGGCCAAAAAACTGGAGTTGGAGTAGCCTGTGAATCGCAATACAAAGCAATTCCTCATCCTGTTGGTCAGCGTTGCGCTGCTCGGGTGGATAGGCGTGAACTGGCTCCTCGGACCCCCGGGGCTCTCCGAGGCCTATCGCAGCACCCACCGTGCCGCCCATGAGCGCTATCTGGAAGCCATCAAGAGCGACGACTATAAGCACTACGTGCAACGCCCCCATCTCTTCGATCTGGAAGCCAATCCCGAGCTCGGCCGTCGGGTTGCCCTCGTTGCGGAATACGAAGCCACCGAGGACTTCCAGGCAGAGCAACACCGGATCCACCTCTACACCCTCTTCTTCGAGATCTTCAATGCCACCCTCGTGGTCGTATTGGTCCTCCGTCTCGCCAAAGCCCCTTTGCTGCGCTTTCTGGACGAACAAATCGAAGAGCTTCGCGACAAGATTAACCAGGCCGCCCGCTCGCGCAAGTCGGCCCTGGGGCGCCGGGCGAGCGTGGAAGATAAACTCGCCCATGTGCATGAAGAGGAACTGAAGGTCAGCGAACAGACCGAACGACGCCTGGAGCGTGAACTCGCCGAACTGGCCGAGGCCAACCACTATAGCGTGGGACTCCATGAGCGCGAACTGACCGAACGCAAGAAAGCCGAAGTACACGCCGCCGAACTGGCGTTGAAACGGGAACTGGTGCACCAGGCGATAGAGGCCCTCACGGCCCAGGCAAAAGCCAATGACAGTCAGGAACGTCACGACGCCTTGATCCAACAGTTTACCCACGACGTGGAGGCACAGGCATGAAGAATTACCTGGTTGCCTATCGCTATGCCCGCAGCCTGAGTGAATCGATCGAAGATGATCAGGCCCTCGAGCCTACCCTCGAAATCCTGAGCTCCTTCTCCGAGACCCTGCTGGAAAGCGACGCCCTTCAGGGAATCATCGGGAATCCGGCCGTGCCAACCAGGACACAGGTCGCTATTCTCGATGCCATCCTGGACAAGCTCGGCGCAGACCCCCGACTCAAGAGATTGGTGGCCGCACTGGTGCAGCGGCGAAGGGCCCGCATCTTGCCCGACGTCACGAGCCTCTTCGCGACCCAGACCGATGCCCGGCTCAACCGCGTCAGTGCCCAGGTCACCTCGGCCATCGCGCTTACCGACACCCAACGAAACGAAATTATCGCGTCCCTGGAAAAATTCTCCGGGATGCATGTACGCATTGACCACGCTGTTGATCCAGACCTGCTGGGCGGTGTTATCGCCCAGATTGGTGGAACGATTATCGACGGCAGCGTCCGCGCTCGCATCGAGCGACTCAAGCAATCCCTGCTGCCAGAGGAGAATCTAGGCGGATGAAAATCCAGGCTACTGAAATCACCGAAATCATTAAACAGCAGATCACCGATTTTCACGATACGGTCGATGTTTCCGAAGTCGGAACGGTTATCCAGGCGGGTGACGGTATCGCCCGTGTCTTTGGATTGGCCAATGTCATGGCCGGCGAGACCCTCGACTTTCCCCATGGGGTAAAGGGCATGGCCCTCAACCTCGAAGAGGACAACGTCGGTGCCGTGCTGTTCGGCGAGTACGAAAAGATCTCCGAAGGGGATACCGTCCGACGCACGGGCACTATCACATCCGTGCCCGTAGGGGATGCCCTCATCGGTCGCGTCGTCAACGCCCTCGGCGACCCTATCGACGGCCGTGGCCCGATCGAATCGACGGAAACGAACCCCGTGGAGCGCATCGCCCCCGGCATCGTGGATCGTCAGCCCGTTACCGAGCCCCTTCAGACCGGCGTCAAGGCCATCGACGCCATGACCCCCATCGGTCGGGGCCAGCGCGAACTCATTATCGGTGACCGCCAGACCGGTAAGACGGCCATCGCCATCGACACCATCCTCAACCAGAAAAACGAAGACGTCATCTGCATTTATGTCGCCATTGGACAGAAGCGCTCGACGGTCGCCCAGGTGGTCAACGAGCTGAAAGAGCACGGCGCCATGGACTACACCATCGTCGTCGCCGCCTCCGCCTCGGTACCCGCCCCCCTCCAGTACCTGGCCCCCTATTCCGGCGCCGCCATGGGCGAATACTTCCGCGACAAGGGCAAACACGTCCTCGCCATCTATGACGATCTTTCCAAACACGCCGTGGCCTATCGTCAGCTTTCCCTGCTCCTTCGCCGTCCTCCGGGCCGCGAAGCCTATCCCGGCGATGTGTTCTACCTCCACTCCCGGCTGCTGGAGCGCGCCGCAAAGTTGAGCGACGCCCAAGGCGGCGGCAGCCTCACCGCCCTGCCCATTATTGAAACCCAGGCAGGCGACGTTTCCGCCTATATCCCGACCAACGTTATTTCCATCACCGACGGACAGATCTTCCTGGAGAATGACCTTTTCTACTCTGGCGTACGCCCCGCTATCAACCCGGGCATCTCGGTTTCCCGTGTAGGCGGCAACGCCCAGATTAAGGCCATGAAAAAGGTCTCCGGCACGCTCCGCCTGGATTTGGCCCAGTTCCGTGAGTTGGAAGCCTTCGCCCAGTTTGGCAGTGACCTCGACCGCGCGACCCAGCTCCAGTTGAACCTGGGACAGCGCCTCGTAGAAATTCTCAAACAGCCCCAATACGCCCCGCTCTCCGTCGAGAAGCAGGTCCTCATCATTTATGCGGCCACCTCCGGCTACCTCAACAACGTGCCCGTCGGCGCCGTACGCCGCTATGAGGAAGAGCTCTACCACCACTTTGAAACCGAAGCGAAAGACGTGTTTGACGCCCTCCGCAACGCCGGGGAGCTCAGCAAAGAGTTGAAGCCCCAGTTGGACAAAGCCCTCAAGCACTACACGGAACAGTTTGAAGTCCGCCACCGCGGAAACGCGGAAGAGAAATAGTCCATGGCCAATCTTCGCGACATAAAACGCCGCATTGGCAGCGTCAAGAGCACGCAGAAAATCACGAAGGCCATGAAGATGGTCGCCGCCTCCAAGCTCCGCCGTGCCCAGGCGGCCATCCAGCAGGCCCGGCCCTACGCCTTCCATATGCGTGATCTGGTCGGACACATTACCCGCTGCGCCGATTTGGATGCCCACCCGCTGCTGACCCACGGAAACGCCCAGCAGATCGGCATCATTGTCGTCAATTCTGACAAGGGCCTCTGTGGCGGCTTTAACGCGGGTATCGTCAACCGCACCATGCAGGCCATTCGCGAAGATTTCCATGACAAGGAAGTCCAGCTCACCGTCATCGGCCGCAAAGGACTCGAGGCGTTGAAACGCCACCCCGTGACCATTCGCCAAAACTTCACGGGGATGACCGACCAACCCCTGCCCCTCTCCCGGAGCATCATTGATGACATCGCGGAAGAGTATGCCCAGGGCAAGACGGGCGCCGTCTACTGCGTCTACAACGAATTCCGGTCGGCCGTCCAGCAGAATATCACCGTCGAACGCCTCCTCCCCTTCCTCCCCGAAGAGGGAGACGACGCGGAAGCGCGCCTGGACTATCTCTACGAGCCCAACCAGGAAGAAGTATTCGACGCCCTGCTGCTGCGCAATCTCGAAACCCAGATGCACCGTATCCTCCTGGAATCCAGCGCCAGTGAATTGGGCGCCCGGATGACCGCCATGGATTCAGCGACCCGCAACGCGGGCGAAGTAATTGATAAACTCACCCTGCAATATAACCGTGCGCGCCAGAATGCCATCACCACTGAGCTAATCGAGGTGATCAGCGGCGCGGAAGCCCTTTAAACAAACACTGCGCGATGATTCCGGCCCCCTCCCCGCTCGGGTGAGGGAGACGCCGCCGCGACAAAGAAATTTCGGAGGATACGATGAGCACAGGCCGCATTTCACAGGTGATTGGTCCCGTGGTAGACGTCCGTTTTGAACCCGGTCAGCTACCGCCCATATATCAGGCCCTCGAGATCGAGCGCGCCGACGGGCGCACGCTGATCTGCGAAGTCGCCCAGCACCTGGGCGAAAACACGGTCCGCACCGTGGCCATGGAAAGCACCGACGGACTCGTCCGCGGCATGGATGTGAAAGACTCCGGTCACTTCATCCGTACCCCCGTCGGCAAGGAAGTCCTGGGACGTATCCTTAATGTCATCGGCGAACCCGTCGACGGCGGAGAGCCGGTCAACGCCGAACAGCACTGGCCCATCCACCGCCCGGCGCCCGAGTTTGAAGAGCTCGTCACCTCGACGGAAATGTTTGAGACCGGCATCAAGGTCATTGACCTCCTCGCCCCCTACTCCAAGGGCGGTAAGACCGGCCTCTTTGGGGGTGCCGGTGTGGGCAAGACCGTGCTCATCATGGAACTCATCAACAACGTGGCAAAGCAGCACGGTGGCTACTCCGTCTTTGCCGGTGTCGGTGAACGTACCCGCGAGGGCAATGACCTCTGGCTCGAAATGAAGGAGTCCGGTGTTATTGACAAGGCCGCCCTCATCTATGGTCAGATGACCGAACCTCCCGGGGCCCGTGCCCGCGTCGCCCTTACTGGCCTCACCTGTGCCGAGTACTTTCGTGACGAGGAGGGACAGGACGTACTCCTCTTCATCGACAACATCTTCCGCTTCACCCAGGCAGGCTCGGAAGTATCGGCCCTCCTCGGTCGCATGCCCAGCGCCGTGGGCTACCAGCCCACCCTCGCCTCCGAAATGGGTGAGCTTCAGGAACGAATCACCACCACGAAAAAAGGCTCCATCACCTCGGTGCAGGCCGTATACGTGCCTGCCGATGACTTGACCGACCCCGCACCAGCCACCACCTTTGCCCACCTGGATGCCACCACGGTGTTATCCCGTCAGATTTCCGAATTGGGCATCTACCCGGCGGTCGACCCCCTGGACTCCACCAGCCGCATCCTCGATCCCCGCATCGTCGGTGAAGAGCACTACAATGTAGCCCGTAGCGTTCAGGAAATCCTCCAGCGTTACAAAGACCTCCAGGACATCATCGCCATCCTCGGTATGGACGAGCTCTCGGAAGAAGACAAGAAGACCGTGGCCCGGGCACGACGCATCCAGCGTTTCCTTTCCCAGCCCTTCTTCGTTGCCGAGCAGTTCACCGGCATGGAGGGCAAGTTTGTGCCCGTGGAAGACACGATCCGCAGCTTCAAGGCAATCCTCGAAGGTGAATATGATCACCTCCCGGAAAACGCCTTTCTCTACTGCGGTTCCATTGAAGAAGTCGTCGAAAAAGCCGGCGCAATGGAAGGCAACTAGTCGTGGCCCAGCCAACACTCCACCTGGAAATCTGTGCGCCGGAAAAGCCCCAATTCATCCTCGAGGTGACCGAGGTGGTCGTCCCCGGTGCCGCGGGCGTTTTCGCCGTGCACCCGGAACACACCCCCCTGCTTTCTACCCTGACGCCCGGCGTGCTCATCGCCTCGGATGCAGAAGGCAACGCGCATCACTTCGCGGTTCATGGTGGCTTCGCCGAAGTCATGCCCGACCGCGTGGTTGTGCTGGCCAGCTTTTACGAGCCCGGGGATGACATTGATCCGGAACGGGCCACAGAAGCCCAGGAGCGGGCCCAGACACGGCTCCGCAAGCCCCCGGAAGATCTGGATTGGGAACGGGCCGAACGGGCCCTCGCCCGCGCCCTCGCACGGCTGGGCGCCCACAGTAAACGGGGTTATAACTAGTCGTTATCCCCAATCTACATTGCAAGCCAACGGTCGTCTTCACATCATTCCCGCGAAGGCAGGAATTCTCGGAGCCCGCGAATACCGCGGACCGATTCCGCCCCACGTTCCGGGCGAGCAATTGGCGACGGAGGCGTGGACGCATAACCCGGGAGGCCACACCATGAAACGTCGGACATTCCTCTACACGGCCTTCGCCCTGACGGCCCACAGCACACGCGTCCGGGCAACCGACTCCCCCCCCGCTCCCTACGCCACACTCATGGAAGCCTCGGGACTGAACGCCCAGTTCGGCCGCTATGCCGACCTCATCGCAGGCCAGTTTCAGACCCAACTCCAGGCCATGGGCATGGACCAGCCACGAAGCGCCCGGCTCACCGCTGCCTTCCGAAAGCGCTTTGATGACGGCGTTTTTCTCCCTGCACTGCGCGCCCAACTCGAAGCCAATCTCGACGAATCCGATGTACAATTTGCCTTGATTTGGCTGAACGACGCCCATGGCAAGGCCGTCACCGCCGCAGAAATCGCCAGCCTGGACGACAAAGCACGCCAGGAATATGCGAGCTACCGCAAACAGCTTGCCACGGTGCCCACGCCCCGGGTAAAGCAAGTCGCCGAACTGCAGGAACTCCTGGGAAGTGTCGCTACCGAGCTGGCCTTTCAGACCAAACTCGTGGGCTCCCTGGACTACGCGGCCCTATTGCTCCATGAGCCCACGGCGACCACCACGCCGGCCCAACTCGAGAAAGAGGCCCGCACCCGCCTGGAAGTGGCCCGGGACGAAATCACGCGGCACAGCCTGGACTTCGCCCTCTTCCGTTATCACTCCCTGTCCGATGAGCGCCTGAATCGGTATCAGGACTTCCTGCGGACAGAACCGGGCAAACGCTACCAGGCCGCCGTAGACGCCAGTATCCAACACGCCCTGGCCGAATGTTACACCCGCCTCCACGCCGACATCCGAAGCACCCTCACCACGCCATAGCTCCCTGCGCGTCCCGAGCCGCCTTCCCACAATGATGGTAGGTCCGACGAGCCCCCCCTTCGTGCCACATCGTAGACGCGCCGAAGGAGGGCGATGCCGAGTAAAACGAGGTTTCGTGCGCATGGAGCAAGATAGCCCCCCCTGAAAAACACCTCAAGGAGGGCGTCTGATTTCCGGAGAGAACTGAAGGACCCCCGAAGCAAACTATCCGATGCCGTACCGCGGCGACGTTGCTCCCTGCACACGAAACCACGCGGAGCTGGCCAGCGCGTAGCACTTACCGACCCAAGACAAAGTCGCCAACGTCGTCGCCCCCCTTCCCCCAAACCCAAAAAAGAACCCGCGCCCAGACCTATCGTCCAGACGCGGGTCCGTATCATTGTGTCTACTTAGCGGCCCAGGCCACTTTCACTTCTTCCAACAGCACTCATGTCGACTGCTGTCGGCTCCCGAAGGCGTAGCGCGCGACGACGCATCATGGCGCGACCACGGAGCGACAAACCGGAGACCGGCGCAGCAGCGCCCACCTCTATCGCCACCCGGCGCAAGGGCATGACCGTCGATTTGGTCTCGTCACCCGGAAGCGTAAACGTACCCGGCGTAGCGACCCCACCGACGTCGCCGATGGTTGCTTCACCACCCATGACCTCGATGTTTACCGATTGGTTAATGTCCAGCACTTCGGGTGAGAAGCCACCGTTCAAGATGGTCAACGTACCATCGGCCGGAACCGCAGCCAACCCCTCGGCCAGCGTGTTGAAGGGATTCGTCTCCGTCCCTGCTTCCGATCCGGTATAGCCAAAGTCCACGTAGACCTGACCCGATACCCCAATGAACAGGCCCACGCCAATCGTGAGCGGGTTCTCGTCGGCATCATTGGAGAAGATGGTCAATTGTCCATTGTACGTACCCGGGTCAAATCCGGTGGCATCCACACTGACCGTTACCTGCTGGAGACCCTGACCGGCGATAGTCGCAAATGAGGGGGCGACACTCAACCACGCAGGCGTCCCGACCGTGAGGCGCTGGTAAAAGTTATAGCCCGAATCCACTAACGCACCCGTAAACACCTGGGGCAACGGGTTCGTGTAACCAAAGCCCATGATGACACTTCCGAAACTGGTCGGCGCGACGGCGCTGAAATCACCTAAGAGCTGAATCGCTTCGCTGGTCCAACCCGTCGCGATGGCGTAGTACTTTCCGGCCGTGAGCGGAAAATTAATCTCGCCAGAGCCGTAAAAGGCCGCACCGATGCCATCCACTGCACCGGTCAGGCTCAGCACTTCCGTCTTGGCAAATCCGCTACCGACGCCATCCATCTCATAAATTATGAAGGTCAGATTGGCCATCCCCTCGAAGCTCAATGCCGTCTCTATCTGTTGCAACAGCGTGTTGCTCGTGGCCTGAAACACATTGCCCACGTAGATGTTCGATACGGGATTGAAGATGAGCGCATCACTCCCCACGAAATCGGTGGACAACCCTTCGACTGACGCATCGATTAAGACATCCAGATCCTGACCACCGGCATCGGCCGTGTTCAACACGTCCAAGGTCTGGTTGGCCGTTCCGCCAGTCGGCATGGAAAAGCTCATGGATGTTTGAGACACGTCAATATCGGCCAACACATTCACCGCCGTCTGAGAGTAGGTAAAGGACATGTTCCCACCCGTCTGACGGATATTGAAGAGGGTGTTGCCCGTCGAAAAAACGACACCCCCTTGATAGGTATCCGTGCTCGGAACCGTCTCGGGGCCAATCACCGTAGCACCAAATTCCTGATACACATCACCCGCATCACCCCGGTTGTTGCCTTTCTCGAGATCGTAGTTGCCATCGGCCTGAAGCAGAGCGACCCGGTAGTGATTACCATTCTCCGGCCAACCGGTCTGCCCCGGAAAGCCCTGGGTGTTATAGCCTGCGTTTTCATCAATGTGAAAGATCGCAAGACCACCCTGGGGCATGTCCGCCTCAAAGCCAAGGGGCTGCCGGTTTTCCAGGAGCAGATATTCCCCGTCCGGAAAGTTGGCGCTGATCTTCAGCGCCGTCGGCGTCCCATGATAGGTGGGCAGGGCATAATTGCCGGGCGTATCCAGATCTATGGGCGTCAACCAACCCAGCTGCATCTTGCTCCAGGAGCAAAACTGGGGCGGATACAACTGGCTGCCATCGAAACCCCAGGAGTTTGCCATGAGCCCCCAGGAGCCGATACCGTCACCCGCCCCGGCGTCGGTGTCGTACAGATCCGGCAGGCCAAAAAAGTGCCCCGTCTCGTGACAGATTACGCCGATACGTCCGATAGCCGATCCCGACGTGCTCCACAACCCGGGATTGATGTGATAGTTACTGACCGTCACCCCCTCGGCGGAGCTCCACCCCGGAAATATGGCATACTTGTGCGACCAGATACGACTGGTACTCGGGGCACCGTCCGCATCCGTACCACCGAACTCCGCACCATACCCGGAGTGCACGAAGGCGATGGCGTCAATAACCCCATCACTGACCGTATCGAAATCGTTAAAGTTCACCGTGGAGTCGATGGCGTTCAACGCATACAACAACGCCTCCTGAACCTTGCTGCCACCCAGACCCGATACCCCATTGGCGTAGTACGCTTCCGTCTGCGGCAAGTCCACCCAGGCCACCACCGTGGAGAGCAAGGTCATCTGACCATACGACGCTTCCGTGTAGTAATCCCGCACACTGCCCGTCGGCGCATAGGTAGGATCGCCACCAACGCTGTTAAACAGGGTGTCGTAGTTCGCCGGCGTCGGAAGCGTGCGCGTCGCATGGTCCGAGAACCGCATCAGCACCACAAGGTTCCGCTTTACCCCGGTAATCGGATCCATCAACAGCGGACCGTCTTCCGACTCCGATGCTTCCGCACCATCATTCGCATGAAGGTGCGACTGAGCCCGAATCTCACGACTCGGCAGAATACGTCGGGTCAACCCCGCACGGGCCGGATTGTCCCGCCCCACACGGAGTGCCGTCGGGACGACCCGCCCGGTTGCATTGCGCTCGCCATAGACGAACTCTTTCTGCGCCGACTGAACGACGGTGAAACCGTCCAAGTCTTCCAGCCAGTGAAAATGCTCGTCGCCATGAATGCGCAGCGTAACCGTGCTGCCATCGGGTTGCTTCTCTACAAAAGGCTCGGGGCTCGCCTGCACCGCCACCCCCACCCGGGGGAAGGCCAGCGCCGCGAACAGGAGCAGCGCACACACGCTCCATATCCCACGTCTTGTCTTAAGGGCACCAACATGAGACGCCCTGTCCGTTCTTTCCTGCAGTGTGCCTGGCATGGTTCTATCTTCCTCCTGCCGGGTTCCCAGGGAACCCGGCGCGATACACTCCCCGTGGGGGAGGGGCCTCGGCGTTCGAATCAATCGCAACATGACTGACGGATCCGATTACTGGAGACTGACCAACACAAGCACCAGACCACGACCTTCCGACAAGCCCGACATCGCTTTACCGATGACCGCACCCGTCGCCTTCGCATGATCGTCCACTTTCGCCGCGTGACCCGGTGTCGCCGAGGTCGTCAGCAAATCACCCGGTTCAATCGCACCAAAGCGCGCGTCGACCAGGCAATAGACCCGGCCCGTGAGCGCAATGGGATGTTCGCCATCAGCCACGGTACCGACCTGCGACATGATCATGCCGGGCATCACATCACCCGCACCACTCACAATACCCGCCACACGGCGATCGTAGGCTTCCACGCTCACCGCCAGCTTGCCCGGGTTCTTCGGATCAATCGACACCACCATACCCGGCGTCACCGGCGAATCCGACGAAGCCACATCAAAGCCTTCCGCCAAATCCGCACCACCCGTTATTTTCAGCACCTTCGTGCGGGTCGTTCCGTTTACATCCAACTCAAAGGAAGGCGACATACCAATACCCACCGATCCCGATTCCAGGATCGTCACATGGGCCGCACCATCGGTGCCCAGCGTAAGGCTCGAGCCGCCTTCATTACCATCATTATCCGATCCCACAAACAGGCTGTTGGCATCCGTCGTGTTCGGACCCGCAGGGCCAGCAGGGCCTTGCGGACCTTCAGGACCCATCGGACCCATAGCACCGTCGGCACCCGCAGGGCCAACAGGACCTTCGGGGCCTGGCGCACCATCCGCACCATCTACACCCGGTGTACCTTGAGGACCGGGATCGCCTTGGGGACCGGCAGGACCAACCGGGCCTACTGGACCTTCGGGGCCTGGCGCACCATCCGCACCATCTACACCCGGTGTACCTTGAGGACCGGGATCGCCTTGGGGACCGGTAGGACCAACCGGGCCTACTGGACCTTCGGGGCCTGGCGCACCATCCGCACCATCTACACCCGGAATGCCTTGCGGTCCGGCGGGACCGGTTTCACCCGCTGGACCCGTGGCACCGTCGGCACCCGCAGGGCCCATGGGACCTACAGGACCAGGATCGCCTTGGGGACCCGCAGGACCCGTAGCACCGTCGGCACCCGCAGGACCAACCGGACCTTCAGGACCTGGCGCGCCATCGGCACCATCTACACCCGGAATACCTTGGGGACCGGCGGGACCGGTTTCACCCGCTGGACCTACCGGACCAACAGGACCTTCAGGACCCGGATCACCCTGGGGACCGGCAGGACCGGTTTCACCTGCTGGACCAACCGGGCCTACAGGACCTTCCGGCCCAGGTTCACCCTGGGGACCGGCAGGACCGGTTTCACCCGCTGGGCCCGTGGCACCATCGGCGCCATCCGCACCCGCAGGGCCCATGGGACCTACAGGACCAGGATCACCTTGGGGACCCGCAGGACCGGTTTCACCCGCTGGGCCTGTTTCACCATCTGTACCCGCAGGGCCCATCGGACCTTCGGGACCCGGAATACCTTGGGGACCCGCAGGACCGGTCTCGCCCGCAGGACCTACCGGACCAACAGGACCTTCAGGACCCGGATCACCCTGGGGACCGGCAGGACCGGTTTCACCCGCTGGGCCTGTTTCACCATCTGTACCCGCAGGGCCCATCGGACCTTCGGGACCG